>NZ_JBEXJI010000007.1:187178-272929 GCF_040609015.1 Nocardia sp. NPDC004860
GCCCCCCGCCCCCGCCCTAATTTTTGTTTCCCCCCCCCCGCTTGTGGGGCGCGTTGCCCCCCCCCCCCCCCCCCCAAACTCGTATCCGAACCCGAGCGCAGCGCTCTCAGTCCCAGACATCAGCAACAGAATTACCTTCGACAGCCCTGCGGCGTCCACAGCCCGAGCCCGTCGGGTATCGAAACAAGTTGTGTTGCAAGAATTGCGCCGCATTGCGCAGATGGCCGGGTCGGCAGACCGTTTCCGGTCCGACTCGAGGTCAGGACGAGCTTTGGCATTCGCGCCGAACGAATTGTTGTCTCGCCTGGTCGGGTGTCGAGTGTTCCAAACCACGGAATGAACTGCGCGGCAACTGATCCCGTGCCAGATGAGCTTTCCGCGCACCGGCCTCAGGACAGTTTCGCTTCGGGGGCGAAGGCGGGCAGTTTCTCGAGGCTGCTGCGGACGGCCTCAGAGCCGTACTCGAACATCTGCCGCTCGTAGTCGTCGACCGCGTTACGCAGATCGCGGTGGCCTTCGTCGGCCTCGATCAGGCAGCGGCGCAGCAGGTCCGCATCGCGCAGCGCGGTGTTCGCGCCGTTGCCGCCGGTCGGGGAGGTGGCGTGGATCGCGTCGCCGAGCAGCGTGACCGGGCCGGACGCCCAGCGGTCACCGGGCTTGACCACTCGGATCGAAAGCAGTGTGCTGTTGTCCGGGTCGGCCTGCTCGATCAGCGCGCGCAGCGCCGGGTGCCAGCCCTCCATCCTGGACAGCACGACGTCCTGCGCGGTCAGGTCCTCCAGCGGACTGTTCGGCGGCAGGATCATCGCCCAGCGCACGTAGTCGCCGATGTCGGGCAGCGTGACTTCGGGGGCCAATTGCTCGGCGGCCTGCTTCGGCGGGGTACGGAAGCGCATCGCGCCGAGCAGCAGGCTGACGCCGTCACCGGCGATCTTCGAGCCGAAAGCCTCGGACAGGCCGGCGAATTCGTCGGTCAGCGGGGTGCGGCCGATGACGAACCGGACGCCGGTGTCGGTCGGGGCGGTCTGCGGCGACAACACCCCGCGGACCGCGGAGGTGACGCCGTCCGCGCCGACGAGCAGGTCGGCGGTGGCCGGGTCGCGGCCGGCGAACCGGGCTCGGACCTTGCCGTCGGCCAGCACGTCGTAGCCGGTCAGCGCGGCATCGGTGTGCACGGTGAGACCGGTCAGAAACAGGTGTCGCAGCACCTGCCGGTCGACGACGATGCCGGTCCGGCCCGCGCCGAGCCTGCCGATCTCGTTCAGCCACGGGTCCAGAATCAGTTGTTCGGCGGAGGCGTCCATGACGATCTCGTCGAGCAGCGGATGCCAGCGCGTCGGCAGGCAGTTTCGCACCGCCTGGAAACCGATCGGATTCAGCACGAGCCGGTAGCCCTGGAACCGCGCGACGATCCCCGGGTCGCGCTCGAACACGTCGGCCTCGATCCCGGCATCACGCAGACCCTGCGCGAGAGCCAGACCTCCCAGACCGGCTCCGACAACGGAAACTCGCATCACGCACCTCCTGGACATCTACACGAACTTAGTTCGCTTTGACGATCTAAGTTCTACGCAACGAACTAAGTTCGTGTCAAGCTATAGTGGCCGGTATGCCCGCCGATCCCCGCCAACGCCGCGCAGCCCGCCACGCCCAACCCGCAGCGGAGACTGCCGCGCCGGCACCACGCAAGAAGCCCATCACCGTCGAACGGATCACCGACGCCGCCCTGGAGGTCGTCGCCACCGAGGGCTACGACGCGTTGACCATCCGCCGCGTCGCCACCGCGCTGGGCACCGGTCCGTCGTCGCTGTACGCGCACATCGTCAACAAGGACGACATCGATGATCTGCTGATCGGCAGGCTCTACGCCGAAGTCGCACTCCCCGAACCGAATTCGGACGCCTGGCGCGAACAGCTGCTCGAGGTGTACACGCAGATCCGCGACCTGTACCTGAAATACCCCGGAATCTCGCGGGCCGCGCTGGCCATGGTGTCGACCAACCTGGAAACGCTGCGGGTCGGCGAAGGAATCCTGGCGATCCTGCTCGCGGGTGGCATCGAACCGAGGACGGCCGGATGGGCCCGCGACGCGCTGTCGCTCTACGTCAGCGCCTACGCACTGGAACAGTCGCTGGTCCAGCAACGGCGCCGGCACCAGGATCAGGAATGGGTACTCAGCCACGAGGAGTTGCTGGACCGCTTCACCGCACTGCCCGCCGAGAAATTCCCACACACTCGACGCCACGCCGCCGAGCTGATCTCCGGCACCGGGCACGACCGCTTCGAGTTCACCCTCGGCCTGCTCATGAACAATCTGCGGCCCGCATCCAGTTGACCTGCGGCGTGCGGTGGCCATAGGACTCGACCGCCGGGGCGACAGCCCGATCCGGCCGACCGTGCACGAGCGCGCAATCAACACGCACGGGTCCGTCTTCAGTTGTCAGTCAAGGATATTGGGTACGGATACGCTCATGGGTCACCTCGATGACCTCGGACCAGCACACCGCCCAGCTGGTACTGGTGCGCGAGCCTTTGGACTGACGTCACCCGAGTCCACCGCTCTCGATCCTGGATAGTAGCAACAGAATTGAGCTGCATCGATCGGAGGTCCGTTTCCCTGCTGACCATTCCGGGTGCGGCGAACGTGGGGCAGCGCTGTCAGCTCGACGACGCTGGTTGCTCGCCCGGGAAAAGGATCGGGCCGATCAAGTACGGTCTGCGGCCCGGGCCGGGCTGGTTTGCCGCGAGCGGTGCGACGAGGTCGCGAAAGCCGGTGAGCATGCGGCCGAGTTCCTCGGGGCTGAGCCACAGCGTGGCTTGGCGGTAGCCGACCGAGTCGGCGACGGGGTCGGCATCGGGGTGATCGAGGTAGGCGTTGAACTCCGCGATCAGGACGGCCATGGCGGCCGCGAACCCTTGGCGGTGATCGTCCGCGGTCATCGCGCTGCTCGCCTCCGGGGAGACGGTCGGGCGATCGGATCGCAGTCGGTAGGAGCGTTCCACCGCGCCGCGCACGCGTCGCTCATCGCCGATCTCGAGCATTCCCCCCTCGGTGAGCAGGCCGATCTGCCGGTAGACGCTGGTCCGGGGCACATCGGGCATGCGGTCGCACAACTCTCCGGCGGTGCGCAATCGGCCGCCGGACAGTGCGTGGATGATGCGCAATCGCACCGGGTGGAGCAGCAACTCGGTCGGGTCCATTCCTCAACTATCCCATATCTGGTACCGTTCCCAAAGTTGGTACCGGCAGGAAGGGTGACCCTGATGCGGGATGTTCTTGGGCGTCGAATGACATTGAACGGCAACGAGATCTACTTCGAAGAGTCCGGCACCGGGAGCACCTGGGTGGTGTTCGAATCCGGTTCGGGCGCCGGGCGAACGCTCTGGGATCCGGTGGTGCCGCTCCTGGGCGACACCGCGCGCACCGTCGCCTACGACCGAGCCGGTCGTGGCCGTAGTGGCCGTCCCGCGGAACCGCAGACCATCGACGACATGGCGGCGACCCTGGTGGCGTTGGTCCAGGCGCTCGCGCCGGAGCGGGTGATCCTGGTGGGCCACAGCATGGGTGGGCTGATCGTGCGCCGCGCCGCGGAAACGCTGGCGCCGGCCGGGCTCGTCCTCATCGACCCGACACCGGAAAACGCTCCGAACTACGACAATTGGGCGCCGACTGTCCGAAAGACCGACCGTATCCTCGCTGTGCAGCAGGCATTGAGCCACTTCCCGCCGCTCATGCGGCTTTTGACCAGTTCCTACGGCCGCAAGTTCCCCGCCGACAGCTACGCGACCATGCTGGCCGAGGACTTCACGTCCGCCGGGCTCACCACAACCCGCCATGAGATAACAGCCGTCGCGGCGGCGATCGACGAATTCCGCCGCCGCCCACCAGAACCGCCGAAATCCGGCGTCATCGTGATCTCCGCGATCCACGCCGCCCGCTACCAGGCTCGCAATCTCGACCTCATGCGCGAATACCAGCGCCGATATGCCGCACAGGTCGGCGCGCAATACGAGGACGCCGTCTCCGAGCACATCATCCCCGCCGAGCGACCCGAGCAAGTCGCTGCCGCGGTTCGCCGACTGATAGACGCTGAAGCATCGCAGGAACAGTGATGGACAAAACGAAACTCCCCGCCGAGCTACATGGCCGGTCCCTACGCGCCGGTTGCTGACGAGATCAATTCGATCGCACTGGAAGTGAGCGGCGCTTTACCCACCGAGCTGGATGGACGGTACTTCCGCAACCCGAGGTGGCTCGGCGGGCTTATCGAGCCGTGACGAACCCCTGGGAGACCAGCCAGTCGCGGGCGACGGTGGCGGGTTCGGCGCCTTCGAGGTCGACCTTGCGGTTGAGTTCGGTGATCGTCTCATTGGTCAGCAAGCGTGAGATCGGCTCCATTACCGTGGCCACCTGGGGGTGTGCGTCGGCGAAGGATTTTCGCATCACCAGGGCCGCATTGTATTTGGGGAAGAAGCCGAGATCGTCGTCCAGAATGCGGAGGTCGAGGGCTTTGATGCGGCCGTCGGTGGTGGCGACCGAGCCGAACTGGCAGCCGCCGTTCGCGGTGGAGGTGTAGACCAGTGCGTCCTGCATGATCTGTTTGTGCACCTTGGCGGTGTCGATGCCGTACTTGCGGGCCATGCCGGGGAATCCGTCCTGGCGGACACTGAATTCGGTGCCCAGACAGGTGGGTCCGGTGCCGGGGTCGGTGTTCACGGCCCGCGCGTAGTCGGAGAGCGTCTTCGTCCCGGTCCGCTGTGCGCTTGCCGCGTTGGTGACCAGCGCGTAGGTGTTGTTCATCGGGGCGACGTCCGCCCACAGCATGCCGTGCGCGGCCAAGTCGGCGTCGCGTACCGCCTCGAACTGCTGCTGCGAGTCCGGAATCGGCGTCTCGTTGCCCAGATAGTTGATCCAGCCGGTGCCGGTGTAGTCGTAGGCGATGTCGACCTGCCCGTGCAGCTGGGCATCGCGCAAACTGTTGGACCCGGTGATGTTGGTGAGGTCACGCACTCGAGCACCTGCCGCGGTGAGCGCGAATTCGATGACATAGCCGAGAATGTTCTGCTCGGTGAAATCCTTGGACCCCACCGTGATCGCCACGCCCTGCAACCCCGGATCCGGCCGGATGCTGCCCGCTCCGACCTGCAATGGCACCGCCCCGCCGGATTCGAGCCCGCATCCCGCCACCAGCATCAGCCCGAGCGCGGCCAGCACCGCCGTCCATCGCCTCCTCATCGCAGGCCCCGTGGGCCGAGGAACTGTTCGGCGAGCGCTCCCAGCCAATCCACCAGCAGCGCGAGCGCCACCGCCAGCATCGCCCCCACCCACAGCGTCACGTTGTCCCGCAACTTGTATCCGGTATCGATGAGAATTCCCAGCCCACCCGCGCTGACCAGGAACGACAGCGTCGCCGTCCCCACCGCCAGCACCAGCGAGGTCCGCAGACCCGCGAGGATGTACGGCACGGCAAGCGGAAACTCGATGCGCCGCAACACCATAGCCGCGGACATCCCCTGTCCCCGCCCGGCATCCACCAGCGTGGGATCAACCTGCTGATACCCGAGAATGGTGTTCCGCAATACCGGCAGCAACCCGTAGAACGCGATCGGCGCCACCCCGACCCAGAACCCCGTCCGCTGGGTCAGCAGGTAGTACAGCACGATGAGCCCGATGGCCGGTGCGGCCGCACCGATATTGGCCATCCCCACGAAAAGCGGTGCCAGCCTGCGAAATCCGGGCCGGGTGAGCAAGGTCCCCAATGGAACCGCGACAGCGACGACGATGGCCACCACCGTCGCCGTGATCACGACATGCTGTCGGGTGACGGTCACGATATTCGCCGCATTCATACTCGCCTGCTGTGTGGCCGTCAGATCCCGATCGAACGCCCACACCAGCACCGCCACCCCGAGTCCCACCGCCAACGCCGGCTGCGCCACCAGCCGAATCAGCTCCGACCGCCGCTCGGTACTCGGCCCCCTCATGCCCGCTCGCCCGATTCCGCCACGCTGGAATCCTGTACCGCATCAGCGGGTTTCGCGGTGGCCCGGCCGCTCTCGGCGCGGGTGATGGAGAGGTGGGTGACGAGGGTGTCGATCGCGATCAAGCCTGCGTATTCGCCGTGATCGCCAGTGACCACGGCGTGGGCGGTGCTCTCGGTGAGCAGCATTTCCAGCGCCTCCTGCAGGGACGAGCGCAGGGCGACCGTGCCGGTGACCGGGTGTCCGGCTTCGCGCAGTGAGGGGGCGTGGGCCAGCTCCTCGGCCGAAACCCAGCGCAGGGGGCGGTGTTCCGCGTCCAGCACCAGGCCCCAGTGCCATTCCCGCTCGGCGAGGGCGTTGCGCAGGGGTTGCATCTCATCGGTCTCGGTGGCCGTCGGGCACTGCCCGAGTTCGACGTCCTCGACGCGGGTGAGCGTGAGCTGTTTGAGCCCGGCGTCCGCTCCGACGAATCCGGCGACGGTGTCGTCGGCGGGTGCGGCCAGGACGGCGGCCGGGGTGTCGTATTGCAACAGTCGGGAGCCGTTGCCCAGCACCGCGATTCGATCGCCGAGTTTGACGGCTTCGTTGAAATCGTGGGTGACGAAGACGATCGTCTTGTGCAGTTCGGCCTGCAGGCGCAGCAGTTCGTCCTGGAGGAGCCCGCGGGTGATCGGGTCGACCGCGCCGAACGGCTCGTCCATCAACAGGACGGGCGGGTCCGCGGCGAGTGCGCGTGCGACGCCGACGCGCTGCTGCTGACCGCCCGACAGCTGGCGCGGGTAGCGGCGGCGGAAGGTGCCCGGATCCAGGCCGACCAGGTCGAGCATCTCGTCCACGCGGGCGTTGATCTTCGCGCGCTTCCAGCCGAGCAGCGCGGGCACCGTAGCCACGTTGCGCGCCACCGTCTGATGCGGGAACAGCCCGGCCTGCTGGATCGAGTACCCGATCTGTCTGCGCAGCTGGTCCGGATCCTGACGACCGATATCACGCCCGTCGATGGTAATGGTGCCCGAGCTCGGTTCGATGAGCCGGTTGATCATGCGCATGATGGTGGTCTTGCCGCACCCCGACGGGCCGACGAACACCACGATCTCCCCGGCCGGAATGGTGATCGAGAATTCGTCGACCGCCGGATCCCGTTGCCCCGGATAGCGTTTGGTGACCGCGTCGACCACGATCCGCGCGCCATGTGGCACGTGTGCGGAATCTTTTGCCGCAGTGACGGTTTCAGTCACGAATTCCCCTCGGGGTAGTGAACCGGCCGACGCCGGCCAGCAGGGCGTCGAGCAGCAACGCCAGCACGATGATCAGCACCGTGCCGGTGAGGGCCTGCGGCACCGCGGTCGGGCTGCCCAGCCGGGCCAGCCCGGAGAAGATCAGGTTCCCCAGTCCGGGCCCCTTCGCGTAGGCGGCCATGGCCAGAATCCCCATGATCATCTGGGTGCTGACCCGCATCCCGGTGAGGATCGACGGCCACGCCAGCGGCAGTTCGATGCCGACCAGTACCCGCAGCCGGTTCATTCCGACCCCGCGCGCCGCGTCCGACACCGCCGGATCCACCCCGCCCAGCCCGATGATCGTATTGCGCAGGATCGGCAGCAGCGCGTACAGCACCAGCGCGACCACAGTCGGCCGCACGCCCAGCCCCAGTACCGGAATCAGCAAGCCCAGCAACGCGAACGACGGCACGGTGAGAATGATGCTGGCCAGCGCGGTCGCCAGCGCCGACCCCCACGGGCTGCGATGCACCGCGATCCCGATCAGCACCGCCAACGCGGTCGCGATCAGCATCGATTGCACCACCGCGGATACATGCAGATACGAGTCGGTGAGCAGCTGCCTGCGATGATCGACGACGAAATTCCAGAGCGTGCCCAGAAGCCCCCTCCTGCCTAGGAGTTCATCCCACAGTGTATTGATGCGAACCCCGCCTCGAGCCTTTTCGGCGGTCGACGAGACGATCAGTAGCAGTACGAAGGCCGCTGCGGTTGAACGGACTTCACTCGACGCGGTAGCGCAGCATCATCACTGTGTTGAAGTGCCGCGTCTCGGCCAATCGAAGCTGAATGCGCTTGTCCAGTGACGGGAAGAGCGGTGTGCCGCCGCCGAGCACGACGGGCGAGACGAACAGCTGGTACTCGTCGATGAGCCCGTGCGGCATCAGCGCGGCCGCGAGGCTCGCACCACCGACCTCCATGACGCCGTCTCCCGCGGCCTTGAGCCTGCGCACCTCCTCGACCGCGTTGGCACTGACCAGGGTGCTGTTCCAATGGACTTCGGTGAGCGTCCGGGAGAAGACGACCTTGGGCTTCTCCCGCCACAGCCCGCCGAATTCGCGCTCGATGCGTGGCGCGTCCTCTGGCAGGTGCGGCCAGTACGCGGCCATCACCTCGTACAGCCGACGACCGTGCAGCGAGACCTCGATCTCTCGGTACCTGTCGTTGTGGAACTGGTGCAACTCCTCGTCCGGGTCGGTCCAGTCGATGCTGCCGTCGCGGTCGTTGACGTAGCCGTCCACGGACACGCCGAACCCATAGATCAGTTTCCTCATGAAGGGTTAGACCTCCTGCGCGCTCGAAACTCATCGGTAGTCATCGCATCTCACCAAGAACCAAGGACAAGACGATCAGGGACTCTTCAGCCCGCCGCATGCCATTCCTCAGCGACACAGCCGTCCTCGTAATGCCACCACGACAGCCGCGAGCGCCGACGAGGCAATGCTGAGTCCAGCAAACACCCAGGAGATGATCTGTGCCGCCCGCACCGATCCGGGCATCGTCGTCGGATACGGCGGAACCTGACCGTAAGGCTGGTAGTCCTGATCGTTGGCGCCGATCGAACCTGCAGGAAATCAGGGGCGGAGCAGGGGACGTCCTTCGAGCGCGGCCTTCCAGAGGTTTTCCGAGGCATTTTCGGCGTCGCCGTCCAGGAACTCGGGCAATAGGGTGTCAGCCGCATCATCCGCGTCGGAGTGTTCGAGGTAGTCGCCCCCGGACAAGCGCAGCCGACGGGCCTTCAGATCATCGACGAAGATGACTTCGCCCCTGTCCCATGTTTCGAGCCACGCGCGCGCAGAGGCAGCACCGTTTACGACGACCACTCCCATGTCGGAGAGTTCCGTCATCAGCAGGCCCCCGACGGTGAGCGAGCCGCCGATGAACAGATTGCTGTCCATGAGGCACATCAGGTGCTGCGCGGTCACCGAGCCGGTGACAAACAGCGGCGTGTACACATCTGCGTTCAAGAAGCGCATCGGCCCGTCGACCGTCAGGTCGCCATCGATGACGTAAACGGTGTCCGGCGCCAGACCAGGGTCGTTCCCTATCGACAAAGGCCCGTCGATGGTGAGGTCACCCTGGTGAACGAAGAAGCACCCTGGTTCGTCCTCGAAGAGTTCTTCCAGGTCCTCCACGTGGTTGTCGCTGGCTTTGCAGATGTCGTAACGCTCTGCCGCCTCGGACAGCGGTACTGATTCCCAACGTGTGCACCACTGTTCGAAGGACACCTGACTCCTCGCGTTCTGTCCGATCCCGGTTGCTGTGCGGCACAGCAAAACCCATCCAGCGAGTCTTGCACACGACGTCACTCGACCGCATAGCTTCGGTACGTCAGCGGGCCGGCATCACCCAACTCCCGAATTGGGTTCTGAGCTTCAAACCCTGTTTCTGTCCCCAGCGCACAACACTGTCAGTCCGAGACAGCAGCTCACGCATCCTTCGCTACGGCCGGCCCGCCGCTTTCGCATTCAGAGGGAAGCGTTGTGGCATGAATGCTCGAGCATAGGCCATCGACGCCAATCCCTGTATCGCGCAACACGTTTCATACTCGCTGCGCGTCGGGGATGGTCGTTGCCCGAGGGGCGGTAGGGTTCGGGCGGTGGAAGGGATGACATCGATGAGACGACTGGCGGTTGCGGTGGGGGCGGCGATGGTGGTGGCCGCGGGGCAGTTCGGGGTGAGTGCGGCGCAGGACGATTCCGGAGCCTTGGATCGGCTGGTGGAGTTGATGAGCGAGCGGCTCGGTACCGCGGATACCGTCGCGGCGGTCAAATGGGCGGGGGCGGTGCGGGATGGGGGCGAGCCGATGATCGACGATCCGGGTCGTGAACAGGCGATCTATGATGCGATGACTCAGCTGGGGGCGGAGCGGAAGCTGCCTGCGGGGCTGGTCCGGCAGGTGTTCGAAGGTCAGATCGAGGCTAGCAAGATCGTCCAGCGTGGGCTGGTGACCGAGTGGCGGTATGGGCTGGCGACGGCGCCGGCGCCCGCGACGGATCTGGCCGGGGTACGGCCGGTGATCGATGGCCTCAATGTCGCGATCATCGACGAATTGGATAGAGAGCGGACCGAATTGACGCGCTCCGACTGTCCGGCGCGAGTCGCCGCCGGGATGCTCGCTGTCGCCGGGCACGACAATCTCGACGCTCTCCACGCGGCGGCGCTCGTGCGCGCGTCGACTCCACTGTGTGGGAGCTGACATATGCCCCCCAGCACAGAGACGTCACCCCGATAGGGACTGCCCCAACCAGCATCCGAATTCGGCTGCCGAGCAACAGCGTTCGTGGCAACTCAGTCGAGACAGAATTCGTTGCCCTCGATGTCCTGCATCACGAGGCACGACTCGTTGACGCCATCGGCGCGCAGTAGTCGCAGGCGTACCGCGCCGAGCGTGACCAGCCGTGCGCACTCGGCCTCGAGTGCGGCCAAGCGCTCTTCACCCACGAGCCCAGTGCCGACTCGCACGTCGAGATGCACCCGATTCTTGGTGATCTTCCCTTCGGGCACACGCTGAAAGAACAGTCGCGGGCCCACACCTGAGGGATCAACACATGCGAACGCTGAACCCTGATGCTCGGGCGGCAGGGAGGAATTGAAATCGGCCCAACTGGCAAACCCCTCCGGTGGCGGCGGAATGACATACCCCAGCACATCGCACCAGAAACGAGCGACACGCTCAGGCTCTGCGCAGTCGAAGGTGACCTGGATCTGTTTGACCGACGCCATCGGTTCACCATAGCGGCAGGGGCCTTGGCCGCCTCGGCAGCAGCCCTACCCGACGCGGCCCTACCTTCGCCATGCCATCCAACGTGCGTGGCGTTCAACGGATTCCGCGCCGCGACCGCTGCCTACCGCCGCCTCGCCCGTAGCGCACTCCTCGCAGTGGTACCCGCGCCCGAAGGTCGGCGAGAACGTCTGGGGCGACTATGAATTGGGATTCGGCCGAGTCGGTGCCGTCGTCGACCAGGACTCGGTACTCGTGGTCGACGACGGGTTCGACGGTGATTCGGGGGTTGGTCATCGGGACAGGGGGCTATAGAAAACCAAGCCGTTGCCCTTGTTGTCGTAGACGACGGCGCGGCGTTCGTGGGCATCGTCGTAGGGCCCCTTGACGATGCCGCCGCCGCTGGCCTCGATGGCCTTGGCGGCCGCGTCCACGTCCGCGGTTTTGATGCCGACGACTACCTGGCCGTGGATAGGGTGGTCGACCGCGCTGGCGAGGGCGAGGGTGACGGGGCCGCCGTTGAGGGCGGCGAAGTGGGCGCCGTCGCGGAACTTCAGCGGCATGCCGAGGGTTTCGGTGTAGAAATCGATGGATTCATCGAGGTTGTCGGTGGACAGGATGATCATCTTGACTTCGTGATCGCTCATGGCTGCCTCCTGTGGGCGAGGTGGTGGCGCGCCCGGAATGCCCGGGTTCGGTCGCCCACCATGATGGCTGCTCCGCGCCGCCGGAGATCGCCAATACACGCCGCCGCCCACTGAGTGGGCCTCGTACCTCGCTGCCACAGACGTGGCAAATGTCCAATTTCCGCCATGCTCTTTTGTTTCACGAAATCAACTTTTATAGTTGATTCATGGAAGCAAACAAAGATCAGGTTTCGCGATTGGCCCGCAGCACCGCACGATTCGCGGAAGCCATGCGGCAGGGCACTTCTCGCGCCTACGACCCGGTCCGGGTCGGCGTGCTGCAGTGCGCGGCCGAGTCCGGGCCGCTGCGGGCCGGGGAGATCGCCGAATGCCTGGACGCGTTGCCGTCTTCCATCACCCGGCATGTCCAGGCGCTGACCGACTCCGGGCTGGTCAGCACCTCCCCCGATCCGGCGGATCGGCGGGCGGTGCTGGTCGAGGCCACCGAGGCGGGGCGGGCCGAGCTCGCGCAGTTCCTGGAGATCGGCGACCAGGTCTTCGGCGAGGTGATCGCCGACTGGTCCGCCGAGGATGTCGACACGCTCACCCGGCTGCTCGATCGCATGATCGAGGCCTGGGCCGCGGCGGGTGCACACCAGCAGCAGCGGGCGAGCCGCAAACGCCCGGGCCGATTCGGCTGGAGCCGGATCTGACCTCAGGAGAGGACCCATTGCCATGGCCACCAACACACCCCTGCACGTGATCATCGCCGGCGGCGGCATCGGCGGGCTGGCGCTCGCCAACGGCCTGCGCCGCGCCGGCGTGAGCGTCAGCGTGCACGAACGCGAAACCCAGCGCACCGACCGGCTGCAGGGCTTCCGTATCCACATCAACCCGCACGGCAGCAATGCCCTGGCGGAACTGCTGTCGCCGGAGCTGTATTCGACCTTCACCGCATGTGCGGGCAAGGGCGGCAACGGGTTCGGTTTCGTCACGGAACAATTGCGGGAACTGCTCCAGATCGATCCGGAGGAGGGTGCGCACACCGCCGGCGGGCACTACGGCATCAGCCGGATCACCCTGCGGCAGCTGCTGCTCGCCGAGCTGGGCGACGTCGTCCACTACGGCAGCATGTTCGACCGCTATGAGCGGCTGCCCGACGGCCGGATCCGCGCCCATTTCGGCCACGGCGACTCCGAGATCGGTGATGTCCTGGTCGGCGCGGACGGCGGCACCTCCCGGGTACGGGCGCAATACCTCCCACAGGCCGAGCGCGTGGACACCGGAATCGTCACCATCGCAGGCAAATACGGCCTGACACCGGAATCGCGGGCCCGCCTGGACGCCCGGCTGCTGCGCAATCCGCTCAGCGTCATCCCGCCCAGCGGCTGCGGAATGTTCCTCGCCCCACACGAATTCGACATCCCCGCCGGTGCCGAATTCATCGCCGGGAACCAGCCCGGCCTCGAGCCCGGGCTGCTCCTCGACAACACCCAGCCGTACGTGTTCTGGGCCTTCGCCGCCAAACGCGAACGCTACGGCGCCGACGTGGAGGCGCTCTCGCCTGTCGGCCTGCACGATCTAGCCGTGCGCATGACCACGGGGTGGGCACCCGAATTGCGGTCGCTGGTAGCCGATTCCGATCCGGAGACCGCCACCCTGCTGCCGATCAAGACCTCGGTCCCGATCCCGGCCTGGCAGACCACGAATGTCACGCTGCTCGGCGATGCGGTGCACAGCATGACCCCGTTCGCCGGTATCGGCGCGAATACCGCACTGCGCGACGCCCGGGGGCTGTGCCGCGCACTGGTGGCCGCCGAACGTCGTGAGCTCGGACTGCTCGAGGGCATCCACCGCTACGAATCAGACATGATCGACTACGGCTTCGCGGCGGTGCGGACCTCGCTGACCGCGGCCACCCAGTCGGTGTCCGACAGCCGGTTCGCGCGCGGCGCAGGCAAACTCGTCTTCCGCACCGCCAACGCGGTGCCCGCCATGAAGCGAAAGATGTTCGCCGACTTGGGTGCCGAGTGATAGCTGCCGTGCATGTGCCGCCCGCCTGCCGAGCGGGTGGCACATGCGGATCACCACCCTCTAATGTCCAAAGTCCAACGCGCACATGACATTCAGAAGGCTCGCAGATTGCTGAACCAGCGGAGACGTCCCAGCCGGAAGTAATTTGAATGAAACATTCCCTTTCAATTTCCCAATCCGAACCTTGCCCGGTAGTGTGCCGTCGTCGCCTCCGCGATCGCGAAACCCCTGTTCTGGCAATGGAGTTCGAGTGCTGGAAATTCACCACTTCAGCTACGGTTGGATCACCCCCGTACTGGCGTACATCATGTCCGTGACCGGATCCCTGCTCGGTCTGCGGTGTACGGCACGGGCCCGGTCCGGGGACGGACGCAGCGGCTGGCTCATCTCGGCGGCCGTGGCCATCGGCGGCACCGGCATCTGGGTGATGCACTTTGTCGCCATGCTGGGCTTCACCATCCGCGGTGCGGTGGTCAAGTACAACGTGCCGCTCACCCTGCTCAGCGCCGTCATCTCGGTCACCGTGGTGTGGATGGGCCTGTTCATCGTGGCCCGCGAGCCATTCGGCCGCTTGTCGCTGTTCGCGGGCGGCGCGGTCACCGGGCTCGGCGTCGGCGCCATGCACTACTCGGGCATGTACGCCATGCGGTCCGACGCCATGATCGACTACAACGCGGGCATCGTCACGCTGTCCATGGTGATCGCGGTGGTCGCGGCCACCGTGGCGCTGTGGTTCACGCTGGTCATCACCGGCATCTGGGCCACCATCGGCGCGGCCCTGATCATGGGTGTCGCGGTCTGCGGCATGCACTACACGGGCATGGCCTCGATGAGCGCGCACCACATGGACAATCCGGCCACCCCGCGGGGCGCGGGCCCGATGGAATTGCTGGCCCCGCTGATGATCAGCGTCAGCATGGTGACGCTCGTCCTGCTCATTCACGTCGGCCTCACCGAGGTGGACGAACGCTCCATGATGCCCGAACCGGAACGGCCCGAGCCGGCGCGCGCGGGCTGGTCGCTGCGAGCGGTCTCGGCGGTGGCCGACACCCGCGGCTCCGGCCAGGATGAGCCCGGTCCCCGCGACTACCGGACCGCGGGCCTGTACGCACCGGCCACCGACTATCAGGCGCCCGGCCGCCACGAGATGCCCCCGCCCGGCGACTGGCGTTCGGACCAGTTCTACCCGGCGGCCGGCGGCCCGGCGGCGCGCCCCGATCGGAATCCGGTTCCGCCGCAGCGCAGTACCCGCTACTCATAGCCGAACCCGCCCGACTGTGGGCAATCTCCATTCTCAGCCGGGCAGGCTGAGAATTGCCGACCCGGTTCGCTGAGAATCCGGTTCCGGTGTTCGACTTTGGGGCACATCGGCAGCAAACTGACTGCCGTGGAGCACCACCAGCTGGAGTTGATCTTCGCGGTCCTGTTCGCGACCATCCTGGCCCAGCCGCTCGGACGGCGGCTGGGCCAGGCCCCGGCGGTCCTCATGACCGCCTTCGGCGTGGTGCTGGCCCTGATTCCGCAGGTGCCGAATATCGAGATCGATCCCGAACTCATCCTGCCGCTGGTGCTGCCTCCCCTGCTGTATGCGGCCGCGCGGCGCACCTCCTGGCGGCAGTTCGCCGAGAACTGGGTGGCCATCAGCCTGCGCGCGGTGGTGCTGGTCATCGTGACCACGGCGGCCGTGGCCTGGGCCTTTCACCTCTGGTATCCGGCCGTGCCGATCGGTGCCGCGGTGGCGCTCGGCGCCCTGGTCGCGCCACCGGATCCGGTGGCGGTCTCGGCGCTGGCCGGCAAGCTGGGCTTGCCCCGGCGTCTGGTCGCGGTGCTCGAGGGCGAGGGGCTGTTCAACGACGTGACCGCGATCGTCCTCTACACGGCGGCGATTCAGGCCGTGGTGACCGGTTCCTTCTCGGCCTGGGGCGCATTCCGCGATTTCCTGGTGTCGGCGCTGGTCGGGGCGTTGGTCGGGCTGCTGTTCGGCTGGGCCGGAAGCAAACTCATGCAGCGGCTGGACGAGGCCCCGTGGCGGGTGGCGCTGGGGCTGCTGCTGCCGTTCGCCGCCTACGGGCTCTCGGAGTCACGGGGCGGGTCGGCGGTGCTGGCGGTGCTGGTCTGCTCGATGTATCTCACCCATGCCGCAACCGATTTCAGTGACAGCGACTACCGGCTGGTCGGCGACTCCTTCTGGGAGATCACCGAGATGCTGGTCACCGGTTTCGCTTTCGGCCTGATCGGACTCGAGCTGAGCACGGTACTGCGCGACGCCGGACCCGACTGGCCGCGCTTCATCGGCGGGGCGGTGGTGATCATCGCGGTGGTGGTGGGGTTGCGGCTGATCTGGCTGCTGACCACGACCGTGATCTTCCGATCCTGGTGGCGCACCCGCGACAAGGACGAGCCCCACACCTGGCGCGAGACCGTGGTGACCTGGTGGGCGGGCATGCGCGGGGTCGCCACGGTGGCGCTGGCCCTGGCCGTACCGTTCACCACCGACAGCGGACAACCGTTCCCGGGCCGCACCGAAATCCTGTTCACCGCCATCGCGGTCGTGCTGTTCACGCTGCTGCTACAGGGCCCGACCCTGCCCGCCGTGGTGCGGGCGACCGGCGTGCACGCCGACACCGGCACCGAGCGTGCCTTCGAACGCCAGCTCTGGACCCGGGTGCTGGAGGCCGAACTGGCCCGGCTCGAGGAGATCTCGGAGACCGAGCACCTCCCCGCGGAGGTCTACGACCGGCTGCGCACGGGATTCGAACGCCGTCTGGCCCAGGCGGATCCGGAGGCCGCCGGGGACAATCCCCGGACCCACACCGATCGCACGCTGGCCTTCACCACGAAGATGCGCTCCATCACCAATGAGGTGCTGGAGGCGGGCCGGGCCGAGGCGCTGGCAGCGCGCCGCGAACCGGGGATACCGCCCGATGTGGTGGACCGCGTCATGCGCCGGCTCGATCTGCGCCGGTAACCGACCGCTGCCCGGTCCGGCCCAGCTTCACCAGGACGGCGACGAATTCCCGCAGGAAGGATTTCCGGGTCAGCAGCCGGGAGGTACGCGCCCCGGTGACCTGAGCGCGCAGCCCCAGCCGCCGGGCCAGCCCGGCCGTCCGCAACACGTGAAAGTCACTGGTGACCACGGTTATTCGCACCTGCTCCGGATCCATGCCGCGCCCGCGTAGCTCCCGGACGGTGAACCGCAGATTCTCCTCGGTATTGCGGGACCGGTTCTCGCGCATGATGCGGTCGTCCGGAATGCCCTGCGCCACAAGATAATCAGCCATCGCCTCGGCCTCGGCCACGGTTTCGGGCCCGCTCTGCCCGCCCGACACCACCAGCAGCGGTGTACGCCCCCGGCGGCGTTCCTCTCCCACCACCTCGAGCGTCCGGTTCAGCCGTCTGGCAAGCATCGGTGCAACCCGATCGTGGCGCAGCCGGCAACCGAGCACGACCACCACGTCCGCGCCAGGCCGCGGGGAAAGCCGCGCACGACCGACCGTATAGCCGGTGAACCCGAGAAACGGCACCAGCACCACGGTTCCCGCCAGCGCCAGCACCACTCGCCATCGTCGCATCCCGCCTGTACCTCCTGCTCCGCGCCGAGTCGGCACTGTTCGAGCGGCCTGCCACAAGCCCGGGTGAACAGTACTTCCCGCGCCGGCGGCGAGGCCGGGCGGCAGCGGATTCGGCCAGAAAGCGAAGACGTAGGCAGGTCGCGCACCGCTCAGTGTTTCGCGTGGTCACGCTCCGTTCCCGCGACGAGCCGTGGGGCTTCCACCGAGATCGCACCCGCATCGGCGAGCGCGCGGTCGGCCGATGTGTCCTTGAGCTCGACCCCCGACCGGCCGAGCCGACGAGCACCATCGACCAACCCCGCGACGACCTGAGCCGCACGCGCGTACGAGAGCCCTTCGGGGGGATGAATATTCGAGATGCAGTTACGCTCGGAATCGAATCGTCCGGGTCGCGGGCAATGGGTGAGATAGATCCCGAGACTGTCGGCGACCGACAGCCCGGGCCGCTCCCCGATCAACACCAGCACCGTCCGCACATCGAGCGCCGCACCGATGTGATCTCCCAGCGCCACCCGGGCCTGCGTGGCGATCACCGGCGGAGCGAGCGTGTATCGCCCCTCGAACGCCGCGAGCAACGCCGCGAGCATCGGAACCCCGTGATCGGCGAGCGCCTTCGACGAAAGTCCGTCCGCCAGAACGAAACCCACGTCCGCCCCGCTGTGCGGCACCGCCGGGTCATCGGTTTCGGGCAGCCGCCCGAGATCCGGACGCCGCAGGTATTCCGAGCGATCACTCGCCCTGCTGCGCACGTGCACCGGCTCGCCGATCCCGAGACCCCTCACCTCGGCGGCCAGGGCCGCGATATCGAGCGGACTGTGCACGGCATCGCGGGCCGCGGCATGGGCCGCCCGGAACTCGAGCACCTCCGCGGTGGACAGCGCGTCCCCGGTACGCCCGAGCCCGATCCGCGCCTGTGTGCTGCGCCGCAGTCCGTCCCAGAACGCTTGCGCGGCAATATCCTCGGTGCGGCGGATCGGGCGCACGGGTTCGATCGGGCTCACTGGTCTCCCTCCGGGTACGGGCCGGCGTTGTCGGCGACTCCGATCGGCGCCACCGGACGAGCCTCGGCGATCCGAGTTCCAATCCTGTTCGCGCAGAATCGCTTTCTCGTAGGGGTAACCCGCGAGGTGGCGCCGAGGCTCACGCCGCCCCCTTGGCAGCCAGCGCCCGCAGCGGGGAGGACAGGGGCTCGGCGGGCAGAATGCGGCCGGTCGAGTCCATCATGCCGAGACCGTCGAGCCAGGCGGCGAATTCGGGGGCGGGGCGGAGATCGAGGATCTGCCGGGCATAGAGGGCGTCGTGGTAGGCGAGGCTCTGGTAGCCGAGCATGACGTCGTCGGCGCCGGGGACCGCGATGACGAAGGGGCAGCCCGCGGCGGCCAGCAGGGTGAGCAGGGTGTCCATGTCGTCCTGGTCGGCTTCGGCGTGATTGGTGTAGCAGACGTCGACGCCCATGGGGAGGCCGAGAAGCTTGCCGCAGAAGTGGTCCTCGAGGCCGGCGCGGATGATCTGCTTGCCGTCGTAGAGGTATTCGGGGCCGATGAAACCGACCACCGTATTGATCAGGAATGGGTCCAGGTCGCGGGCGATGGCGTAGGCGCGGACCTCGAGGGTCTGCTGGTCGACCGGCTTGCCGCCGGCGCCCAGGTGCGCGCCCGCCGAAAGCGCCGAGCCCTGACCGGTTTCCAGGTACATGACGTTGTCGCCCACGGTCCCGCGACGCAGCGACCGGCCCGACTCGTTGGCCTCGCGCAGCAGCGAGATGGTCACGCCGAAGCCCGAATTCGCGCCCTGGGTGCCCGCGATGGACTGGAACACCAGATCCACCGGCGCTCCCGCCTCGATGAGCCCGAGCGTGGTGGTGACGTGCGACAGCACACACGACTGCGTCGGAATCTCGAAGCGCTGCCGCACCTCCTCGAGCAGGTACAGCAGATCCGCCGTGGCCTGCGGCGAATCGGTGGCCGGATTGATGCCGATCACCGCGTCCCCGCACCCCAGCAGCAGCCCGTCCAGCACCGCCGCGGCGATCCCGCGTGGATCATCGGTCGGATGGTTGGGCTGCAATCGCGTGGCGAGCGTGCCCGGCACCCCGATGCTGGTCCGGAATCCGGAGCGCACCTCGGCCGCCCGCGCGACCGCGATCAGGTCCTGATTGCGCATGAGTTTGCTGACGGCCGCGACCATCTCGGGCGTGAGCCCGGGTGCGACGGCCCGCAGGGTGACCGCGGCATCGGGCCGGGCGGCCACCGCGAGCAGCCAGTCCCGCAGCCCGCCTACCGTCAGATGCGAAATCGCCTGGAACGCACCGCGATCGTGCCCGTCGATGATCAACCGCGTGACCTCGTCGGTCTCGTACGGCACCACCGGCTCCTCCAGGAAGACGCCCAGCGACACCTCGGCCAGCGCCCACTGCGCTGCCGCCCGCTCGGCGTCGGAGTGCGCCGCGCAGCCCGCCAGTTCGTCCCCGCTGCGCCGCGGTGTGGCCTTGGCCAGCAGTTCGACCAGCCCGTCGAAGGTGTAGGTGCTGCCGCCCAGGCGCTGATGGAAGATCACCCTGCCGATGGTCCGGGCCCATATTGCCGGTCGGTAACCACCGCTTTCCCCCGGCATTACTGCGCGTTACGCGTGGCGGACTGCCGCGGGACCGGCCTCCTCCCCGCGGCACGGAGGTCGGCCGGTGGCCCCGGGATACCATGGCGCCATGGCAGGCACCTATCAGTCGCCCTGGCTGCGCACCGTCGATCTCGGCGAGCGGTTCCGCACCCTCGGTGTCTGGTGGCGGCAGCCGCACCGGTTGCGGCGCGCGGTCCGGGCCTATCGGAATCTGCTGGCGGTCACCCCGGCATGCATCGCCTACGCCTTCACCCTGTTCATCACCTGGTGGACGCTGCGCGGAGCCAGTGACATCGTGGGCCGGCGGCTGATCTTCTCCGCCTCCACGAATCTGCGCAATATGCAGAAGGATCCGATCCAGGTGCTGGTGGCCTCGGCCTTCTGGACCGACGGCGGCTTCCCGTGGGGCGACATTCTCATCCTCATCACCCTGATGGCGCTGGCCGAGCGCTGGCTGGGGTCGCTGCGCTGGATCCTGGTGGTGGCCACCGGTCACGTCGGCGCCACCCTGATCACGGTGCTCGGCATCGCCCACAAGCTCGACAAGCAGCTGATCCCGACCCGGGTGGCCTTCGCCTCGGATGTCGGCCCCAGCTACGGCATCTCGGCCATGATGGCCGCGCTGACCTTCCGGCTGCGCGGCCCGGCCCGCTGGCTGTGGGCGCTGGCCATGGTGGTCTGGTACGCCTACGGCGTCTGGCACGGCCGCACCTTCACCGACTACGGCCATTTCTTCGCGCTGCTCATCGGTTTCACGGTGGGCGCGATCGCGGTGGCGCTCTCCCACCGCCTGGTCGCGGTGCAAGCGCGCAGGGCCGCGGCGAAGCCGGTCCGGGCGGCCGCGAATCCGGCCGCGACCGGGGATTCAGCCGGGGACGGGATCGACGCGGCCGCGCCCGCGCTGGGCGAACCGGACGACCGGCTCGACGAGGCGCGCCGCGATCGGGCCGAGCACGGCCATCATTAGCACGTAGGCCGAGGCCAGCGCGGCCAGCCGGCCGCTCACGCCACCCAGCGAAACCGCCAGACCGGCAATGACGATGGAGAATTCGCCGTGCGCCACCAGCGCCGCGCCCGCGCGCGCCCGGCCCATCCGGCGGATGCCCTGCCGCGACGCCGCCCACCAGCCGGTGCCGAGCTTGGTCAGCGTGGTCACGAAGGCCAGCAGGATCGCCCAGCCCAGCACCGGCGGGATCGCATGGGGATCGGTGCTGAGCCCGAAGGCCACGAAGAAGAGGGCCGCGAACAGATCCCGCAGCGGTTCGAGGAGTTTCGCCGCCTCCTGCGCGGTGGACCCGGAGATGGCGATGCCGAGCAGGAACGCGCCCACCGCCGCCGACACGTTCAGCTCCGAGGCCGCGCCCGACACCAGCAGCGCCGCGCCGAGCAGCTTGAGCAGGAACACCTCCCGATCGTTGCTGTCCACGATGGCCGACACGTAGCGGCCGTAGCGCAGCGCCACGATGAGCACCACCGTGATCGCCACCAGCGCGATGGCCAGCGAACGCAGCCCGCTGGCGAAGCTCAGGCCGGCCAGCATCATGGTGAGGATCGGCAGATACACCGCCATGGCCAGATCCTCGAACACCAGGATGGACAGCACCACCGGCGTCTCGCGGTTACCGAGGCGGCCCAGGTCGTTGAGCACCTTGGCGACGATGCCGGAGGACGAGATATAGGTGACGCCGCCCATGGTGACCGCGCCGATCGGGCCCCAGTCCAGGATCAGCGCCACCACCACGCCCGGCGTGGCATTGACGACGATGTCGACCAGGCCGGCCATCCAGGAGCGGCGCAGTCCGGTCACCAATTCGGCTGCGGTGTACTCCAATCCGAGCAGCAGGAGCAGCAGCACCACGCCGATCTCGCCGGCCGTGTGCCCGAATTCGGTGGCGGCGCGCATCTTCACGATGCCGCCCTCGCCGAAGGCCAGGCCGCCGAGCAGGTAGAGGGGAATCGGCGACATGCCGAAGCGGGCGGCCAGTCGCCCCAGCATGCCGAGCGCGAACAAGATCGCGCCGAGTTCGAACAGGGCTAGACCGGTCGAATCCACAGGGTCAGCCGTCGGCCAGAATGCGAGCGGCCGCGTCCAGCCCGTGCGGCGTGCCGACGACGACGAGCACGTCCCCGGAGTCGAGCACCTGATCAGGTCCCGGTGACGGGTGCAGTTGCCCCGCCCGCATGATGGCCACGATGGAGGCCTTGGTCCGGGTCCGCATGGCGGTCTCGCCGAGCATGCGTCCCCGGTAGGGCGAATTGCCGCCGATGGTGAGCTGTCTGGTGGTGATCCCGGGTAGGTCCGAGTGTTCTTCCTTGAGCTGCTGCACCAGCTGGGGCGCGCCCAGCAGATTGGCCAGGACCGCCGCCTCGTCGGTCGTCAGGGGCACCTGGGCCAGGCACGCGTCCGGGTCGTCCCGCTGCGACACGATCAGATCGATGCCGCCGTCCCGGTGCGCCACCACCCCGATCCGCCGTCCCGATCTGACCTCGAAATCCTTCCGCACACCGATACCGGGCAGCGCTGTCACATCGACGTTCACGCAGTCCAGATTAGGACAACCCGTGCGAATCCCGGGGAGCTACGTTGCGGCGCACCCCGCCTGCACGAGTCACACGGTGCGGGCGCGCCGGGTCACTCCGCGGTGAGCGGCGCGAACGATCCGTCGGGGCCCGGCAGGAAATCGGTGACCTCGACGACCGCGGTCAGCGGCAGCGGGCCGTACAGGTGCGGGAAGGTCATGGAGTCCGGGTCGGCGGGCACGCCCGGCTCCCACTTCACCGGGGAACCGAGCCGGGCCGGATCCAGGTGCAGCAGCACGAGATCGGTGCGGCCGGCGAAGAGCCGATTGGCCGGCAGGTGGGCCTGGTAGGGCGCGGAGAGGTGGATGAATCCGGCCTCGGCCAGCGAGGGGGCGCGGTATTCGCCTGCGGCGCGGGCGTTTTCCCATTCCACCCGGGAGCAGATGTGCAGCAGCGTCGGCGGCGTCGTGTCCTGTTCGGTTCCCACCCGTCCAATCTAGGTGAGTGCCCCGGGGTTCAGAACGGCTCGGGCCGGGCCACGGACGGTCCCGCGCCATCTGGTAGACCGGCAGGTACGACTCCCCGTACCCGACCGCTCGAGGAACCATGAATCCGTCCAGCATCATGTCCGCCCGCGACCTCGAGTTCCTGCTCTACGACTGGCTGCGGGTGGAGTCGCTGACGGCGCGCGACCGCTTCGCCGACCACTCCCGCGACACCTTCGACCAGGTGCTGCGGCTGTGCCAGGATCTGGCCACCAGCTACTTCGCGCCGCACAATCGCGAGAACGATCTGCACGAGCCCACCTTCGACGGCGAGCGCGTGCACATCATCCCCGCGGTCGGCAAGGCGCTGCAGGCCTTCGCCGACGCCGGAATGATCGGCGCGGCAATGGATTACGAGATCGGCGGCATGCAGCTGCCGCACTCGGTCTACACCGCGTGCATGTCGTGGTTCCACGCCGCCAATGTCGGCACCGCCGCCTACGTACTGCTCACCACCGGCAATGCGAATCTGCTTGCCGCGCACGGCAGCCCGGAGCAGATCGACGCCTACGTGCGCCCGATGCTGGAGGGCCGCAGCTTCGGCACCATGGCCCTGTCGGAGCCGCAGGCCGGATCCAGCCTGGCCGACATCACCACCCGCGCCGTGCCCGCCGCCGACGGCTCCTACCGTCTGTTCGGGCACAAGATGTGGATCTCCGGCGGCGACCACGACCTCTCGGAGAACATCGTGCACCTGGTGCTGGCCCGCATTCCGGGCGCACCGGAGGGCACCCGCGGCATCTCGCTGTTCGTGGTCCCCAAGTTCCTGCCCGACGCCGAGGGCAACCCGACCGTCCACAACGATGTCGTGCTCTCGGGCATCAACCACAAGATGGGCTGGCGCGGCACCGTCAACACCGCCCCCGTCTTCGGCGACGGCAACTTCACCCCCGGCGGGGAGCCGGGCGCGATCGGCTATCTGGTGGGCACGCCGAATCACGGTCTGGCCCAGATGTTCACGATGATGAACGAGGCCCGCATCGGCGTCGGCCTGGCCTCCACCGCGCTGGGCTACACCGGCTACCTCAAGTCCCTCGACTATGCCCGCACCCGCCCGCAGGGCCGCCCGGTCAGCGCCCGCGGCGGCGCGCAGGTGCCGATCATCGACCACCCGGATGTGCGGCGCATGCTGCTGGCCCAGAAGTCCTATGCCGAAGGCGCACTCGCGCTGCAGCTGTACTGCGGCAAACTGATCGACGAACACCGCACCGCGACAGGCGAATCCGACCGGGCGCGCGCCGCCACCCTGCTGCGCATCCTCACCCCCATCGCCAAGTCCTGGCCCAGCCAGTGGTGCCTGGCCGCCAACGATCTGGCCATCCAGATCCACGGCGGCGCCGGCTACACCCGCGACTACGACGTCGAACAGCACTACCGCGACAACCGCCTCAACCCGATTCACGAAGGCACCCACGGCATTCAGAGCATGGACCTGCTCGGCCGCCAGGTCACCCTGGACGATGGCGCGGCCCTGGCCGCGCTGCTGGAGACCATGGCCGCCACCAGCGCCGCCGCCCGCGCGACCGGTGACGCCGAGCTCGCCGAGTACGCCGCCGCCCTGGAGGCCGCCACCGGCCGCCTGGCCGCCACCACGGCGGGCCTGTGGCGCGCGGGCAATCCTGAGGCGGCCCTGGCCAATTCGGCGGTCTATCTGGAGGCGTTCGGCCACGTGGTGCTGGCCTGGATCTGGCTCGAGCAGGCGATCACCGCCACCGCGCTGTCCGCCCAGGACCGTCCGCACGTGGCCGAGTGGGAGACCTTCCGGCAGGGGAAGCGGCTGGCCGCCCGGTACTTCTTCCGCTGGGAACTTCCGTGCACCACACCGCAATTCGACCTGCTCGACTCCGGCGACCGCACCACCCTGGAACTCGACGAGTCCTGGTTCTGAGCCCCGGGGCGCGAATCCGCCGTTCGCGCTGTGCGAACGGCTCCGTGACCCGAGGCGCCACCGCGCAGCCATGGGCCGAGGTCAGGCCGGTCGCGGACCGGTCTCCAATCCAGCCGCCTTGATTACGGTTTGCTGGCGTCCCAGCCACAGAGACCAATCGGAGTGTGAGTGTCGGTGTGCCCGGGTAGTCTCCGGGTAGACAACTCGATCAGCGTGTTCGAACGGGAGGTTGCGACGTCCCCACGGGCAGTCCTCAGGACCTGTTCGCTTTCAGCGAAATCGCAGGTCGTGTTACAGAAAACACACGGGAAACTGCACGGGAACAAAGTGCTCGCGCCGAACGTCTGACAGAGTAGTCAACAACCACTGCTGGGAAGTAGCGGTAGCGAGGTTCGCGGATTGGACCGCGGGCCCCACACCAGGCGAACGGTGCGTGAGGCACCCAGAGCCAGGACGGAGGAGTCATGCCAGGAACCCTGACAAGCACCCCACTGACCGCGGTCGATCGTTGCGACCGCTGCGGGGCGGCTGCGCGCGTGCGCGCAACCCTTCCTGCCGGTGGAGAGTTGCTCTTCTGCCAGCATCACGCCAACGAGCACATGGATCGCCTTCGTGAGCTCGAGGCCGTGATCGACACGGAGTCGGCACCGGCGCTGTAACAGCTCCTCCACCTCGGAGAGACTCGATCGGGAGTCACCGTTCTCCGAGAGCCCGCTCGACAATTGAATCTTCCCAACAGAAAACCCGGCAGCGGGCGACCAGCAGGTCGCCCGCTGCTGCTGTGTACGGGACCGGTCGGCGCGGAATGTGACCAGCGACACACCAATTGAGCTGTGGCCGGGGACACATGAATTCCGTTGCGCGCAACGCGAGATTCGTCATGTGCGCACGGCGAGAGCGGGCGGGTACAACGGATGGGTGCCGCAGACCTCACAAGCCACCTACCTGCAGGATCGACATATGGTCGCGCTCTGGACGTGGAACGGCCACACCACCGGAAGCGCGCCGCGAGACCTGGGCGAGGTGGAGAACCTCGCCCTCGCCGTTCCGGGCCGGGACGGCATCGGTGTCACGGACGTGGAATGCGCTCTGGTGGAACCGGAACGGTTATGCACTCTTGCTATTGAAAACCCCGGGGAATCGATATGCCTGCTGCGCGAGGCCGTCGAGACGGAGGTCGAGGCGCGGTGGCTGCCCGCGGCCGCGCACGCCGTCCCGAATGCCACCGGGACCGCCGTCGTCTCGGCGGGGCGGACCCTGCGGGCGCTGCGGGACACCGTGGCACTCGGCGCCGAACTGCGGTCCGGGCTGAAGGCCGAGCTGCGGCCCTATCAGGCGCGCGGCATCACCTGGCTGCGCGAGACCACCGCCGCGCACGGCGGCGCGGTGCTGGCCGACGAGATGGGCCTGGGCAAGACGGTGCAGGCCATCGGGTACCTGCTCGGGAAGGCCGGGGAGGGGCCGCAACTCGTAGTGTGTCCAACATCACTCGTGGGCAACTGGGCGCACGAGATCGAGCGATTCGCGCCCGGACTGCGCGCGGTGGCCTGGCGGGGCGGGCCGGCGCCGGAGGCCGAGCCGGAAACGATTGTGGTGACCGGGTATCCGACCCTGCGCGGACACGGTGCCGCGCTGGCCGGGCAGCGGTGGGCCACCGTGATTTTCGACGAGGCGCAGGTGCTGAAGAATCCGCACACGCAGGTGGCGAAGGCGGCGCGGGCGATTCCGGCCGAGGCGCGGATCGCGCTGACCGGTACGCCGGTGGAGAATCACCTCGACGAACTGTGGGCGCTGCTGAATCTGATCGCGCCACAGGAGTTCACGCACCGAGCGCAGTTCCGGCGGCGGTTCGTGCGGCCGATCAGCGAGGGATCGGCGAGCGCGGTGCTGCGGCTGCGGGACGCCGTCGAACCGATCGTGCTGGGCCGCCGCAAATCCCAGGTTGCCGCCGCGTTGCCGGCCAAGATCCACTGCGATCTGGTGTGCGATCTGAGCGCGGAGCAGGAGCAGCTCTACGACCGGCTGCTCGATCGGGCCGAGGCGGCCGGGTTCGGGACCGGGGCGAAGCGGCACACGCGGGTGCTGGCGGTGCTGACCGAGCTCAAACAGGTGTGCAACCACCCGGGGCTGATCACCGGGGAGCTGGACGAATTGGCCGGGCGCTCCGGGAAATTCGACGTCTGCTCCGACATTCTGGCCAACAACCTCGACGTGGACGCGCCCACCCTGGTGTTCACCCAGTACCGCAAGACCGGTGAGCTGCTGGTCCGGCACTGCGCCGAGGAGTTCGGGGTGCGGGCGCCGTTCTTCCACGGCGGGCTGAACCAGCAGCAGCGCGGGGAGATCGTCGCGGACTTCCAATCACCGGACGGCCCACCCGTATTGGTGCTCAGCCTGCGGGCAGCGGGTACCGGGCTGACGCTCACGCGGGCCGCCGATGTCATCCATTTCGACCGCTGGTGGAATCCGGCGGTGGAGGCGCAGGCGTCGGATCGCGCGCATCGCATCGGGCAGACCCGCACCGTCACCGTCACCACGCTGACCTCGGGTACCACCATCGAGGAGCACATCGCGGGCATGCACGACCGCAAGTCGGCGCTCACCGACCTCAGCGATGCGGCCGGAGTCGCGGAGCTGGCGCGACTGGACGACGAACGACTGCTGGAGCTGCTGCGCCGGAAGCGGGGGAACTGAGATGGCGGACAACGAATTCGGGTACACGGCGTGGGGCAAGGACTGGGTGCGGCTGGCGGAACCGCTCAGCCTCACCAAACCCGAGCCGCTGCTCCCCCGCGCGCGCAGCATCGCCCGGAACAACGGCGTCCGGACCGAGGTCGAGGGCACCGTGGTGCGGGCGCACATTCATCGCGGGTCGGAGGCATCGGTGACGCACCTGGAGCTGACGTCGTTCCCGCGCGCCACCATCGACGCCATCGCCGCCGTGGTGCCCGCCGACACGCTCACGCTCGGCGACGAGCTGCACGCCGCGGTCATCGCCGCCGGGATCTCGGTGACGCCCATCCTCGCGAGCACCGACTGCTCCTGCCGCGCCCGCAGCGCCCGCTGCCTCCACATGCTCGCCACCTGCTACGCGGTGGTCCGCCTGATCGACGAAAACCCCTGGCTCGCCTTGGATCTCCAGGGCTATCGGAGCGCTCCGCCCGCCACGGACACCGACGCCCCGGTGTCGGTCCCCCGCTGGACGCCTATCGACGCACTCGATCCGGCGGTCTACTTCGGCTGACAGCCGCTGCGACCGATGCGGATACGGTTGCGTTGGTTCCGAGCGCGTCGGCGCGAGCTACCTCGACGCGCTCGCGCGGGCGGACCCGGTCCGGTTGAAGGTTGTGGATGTCGAGACGTGCTTGCCCGGGTTCGATCGGGCCCGCACGCCCACCTCAGCTCGGGCGCCGGGCTCGGAAGCGGAACATGGTTGCGCCGGTGTCGATCTCGATGTCGGCGAAACCGACGCGGGTGAGGCGGTCCGTCAAGGTGCCGGGCGGGACGGGGACGCAGGTGTCGCCGAGGTGCATGAGGCGGAAGGCGAGGCGGTCCAGGCCGTCGCTGCCGGCGAAGACGCCGCCGGGGCGCAGGACGCGGAACGCCTCGGCGAACAGGTCGTCCTGCTGGGCGGGCGACGGGACGTGATGCAGCATGGTGAAACAGACAACCGAGCTGAACTCGTTGCCGGGCAAGGGCATCGCGGTGCCGTCCCCCTCGATGACGCGCAGTCGACCGGATTGGCGGTCGCGCAGGCGAGCGGCGAGCGCAGCATCGATCTCCAGGCCGGTGAGCGCCGGGACGCGGGCGCGCAGGGTGCGGACGTTCGCGCCGTAGCCGGGGCCGACCTCCAGCGCCTGATCGCCGAGGTCGAGTCCGTGCAGTGCCCACGGGACGATGCGGGTGGCGCTGGTGCGCTCCCACATGCTCGAGCGGCAGAGCAGCTGGTGAAAGTAGTTCATCCCCATGCCTGGAACGCTAGGCCGCCACGGTAGTGACCGCGAGAGACTACAGTGACAGATTGTGTCGCCAGACGGTCAATCTCCGGTACTTACCGCGCCATCCGGTCCGACGGCCATGGTGTTCGGCGCGGGCACGCTGCCGGCCGGGCACTGGTTCGACGAGCACGAGCATCCGCAGCATCAAATCGCCTGGGCGGCACGAGGAGTCCTCACCGTCGAGACCGTGGGCGGCCACTGGGTGCTGCCGCCGACCCGCGCGCTGTGGATTCCGGGCGGGACGACGCATCGCACCGGCACCCTCGACGGCGCGCTCATGCACGGCATCTACCTGGCTCCGGAGCGGACACCGGTCACGTATCCGGCTCCGACCATGCTGCGGGTGGACCGGCTCATGCACGAACTGTTCCTGCACCTGACCGCCGACACCACCACCGGCGCACAACGGGAGCGGGCGGAGGCGGTCGTCTTCGACCTGCTCGACCCGGTCGACGTCATCCCCATCGGCGCGCCGGCCCCCGGCGAGCCACGCACCCGCCGCGTCGCGGACATACTGCGGGCCGACCCGTCCGACCAGCGCACTCTCGCCGAGCTGGCCGCCGCGGTCGCCATCAGTCCGCGCACCCTGGCCCGCGGATTCCTCGCCGAGACGGGAATCACCTTCGGCCAGTGGCGAACCCAGGTCCGCCTGGCCGCCTCGCTCCCACTGCTCGCTTCCGGCCTGCCGGTCGCCCGCATCGCCACCCGCGTCGGCTATGCCACCCCGAGCGCCTATATCGCCGCCTTCCACCGCGAGGTGGGTGTCTCCCCCGCCCGCTATTTCACCCGCTGACCCCGGCCTTGTCGGACCCGGCGGCTACCGTCGGCCCATGGCGATCTCCACGTACGCGTTCACCGCCGAACTCTGGGAATGGGAAGCACAGGCCTCCTGGCATTTCGTGAGTCTGCCCGAGTCGGTCGCCGACGAGATCGAGGAGCGCTTCGGGCACACCGCCTCCGGATTCGGCTCGGTGAAGGTGAAAGTCGCGGTCGGCGGCAGCCGGTGGTCGACCTCGATCTTTCCCGACGGCAAACGCGGAACCTATGTGCTGCCGGTGAAGAAGGCCGTCCGCGTCGCCGAGGGGTTGAACGCCGGCGACCCGGTCGAGGTCGAGCTGCAGGTGGTGTAAGTCCGCGCCGGTCAGATCCGGCGCAGGGCCGCGATGCGCTGGGAGAGCTGGTCGGCGGTGGCGAGAGCGGTTGGGGGGCCGCCGCATTCGCGGCGCAGGTCGCCGTGGATGACGCCGTGCGGTTTACCGGTGCGGTGGTGGTGCATGGCGACCAGGCTGTTCAGTTCGCGGCGCAGCTCGGACAGGCGGTCCGAGGTGGCGGCGCGTTCGACGGCGGCCTCCACGCCGGAGCCCGAGGGGCGAGCCTCGGCGGCGGCGCTGCGTTCCTGGAGCTGACGGGACTGGCGTTCGCGCAGCAGGGCGCGCATCTGGTCGGCGTCGAGCAGGCCGGGGATGCCGAGGTAGTCGGCCTCCTCGTCGCTGCCGGAGAAGGTCGCGGTGCCGAAGGAGTCACCGTCGTAGATGACCTGGTCGAGCTCGGCGTCGGCGGCCAGGGCGACGAACTTCTTCTCCTCCTCGCCCGGCTCGTCCTTCTGCCGGTTGGCGTCGATGAGCAGTTCGTCCTCGAGCGCGTTCGCCTCGCGGTGCGGCTTGCCGATGACATGGTCGCGCTGCAGTTCCAGCTGGGCGGCCAGATCCAGCAGCACCGGTACCGAGGGCAGGAAGACGCTGGCGGTCTCACCGGTCTTGCGGGCACGCACGAAGCGGCCGATGGCCTGCGCGAAGTACAGCGGGGTCGAGGCGCTGGTGGCATACACGCCGACCGCGAGGCGCGGCACGTCGACGCCCTCGGACACCATGCGCACCGCGACCATCCACGGGTCGGTGTTCTCGCTGAACTCGCCGATGCGATCGGAGGAGTCCGGATCGTCGGACAGCACGATGGTCGGCTTGGTGCCCGAAATGTGTTCCAGCAGTTCGGCGTAGTCGCGCGCCTTCTCCTGGTCGGTGGCGATCACCAGGCCGCCCGCGTCGGGCATGCCGGTGGCACGCAGCTGGCGCAGGCGGGTGTCGGCGGCGGTGAGCACCTTCGACATCCAGTCGCCGGCCGGATCGAGGGCGGTGCGCCAGGCGCGGGCGGTCTGCTCGGCATTGAGGGGCTCGCCCAGGCGGGCCGAGTACTCCTCGCCCGCGCTGTCCCGCCAGTGCGCCTCACCGGAGTAGGCGAGAAAGACCACGGGTCTGACCACGCCGTCGGCGAGCGCCTCGGAATAGCCGTAGGTGTGGTCGGCGCGCGACTTCTCGAAACCGGACTCGTCGGCTTCGTAGGTGATGAACGGGATCTTGGAGTCGTCGCTGCGGAACGGGGTACCGGTCAGCGCCAGCCGGCGGGTGGCGTCCCCGAACGCCTCCTCGACCGCATCGCCCCAGCTCTTGGCGTCGCCGGCGTGATGGATCTCGTCCATGATCACCAGCGTGCGGCGGTTCTCGGTGCGCACCCGGTGCTTGAACGGATGCGACGCGATCTGCGCGTAGGTGACCACTACGCCGTGGTAGTCGGAGGAGGTGGAACCGGTCGAGTTGGAGAAGTTCGAATCCAGCTGAATCCCGTTGCGCGCGGCCGACGCAGCCCACTGATGCTTGAGGTGCTCGGTGGGTGCGACCACCGTCACCTGGTCGACCGTGCGGTCGTTGAGCAGCTCGGCCGCCACGCGCAGCGCGAACGTGGTCTTACCCGCGCCGGGGGTGGCGACGGCAAGGAAGTCGCGTGGCTTGGTCGTCAGATACTTCGTGAGTGCCCTGCGCTGCCATGCACGTAACGAACCGCCACCACCCGAAGTCACTCGGTAGAGATTAGCGATCGAACCCGACAGCTTTCCAATCCGACACAGCCCCGCGGAGTGCCGCACGCCACATCGCGGGTCCAGTCCCATTCGAAGCGCTGGTAGGCGATGCTTAGGCCACGATGAACGCGCACGACGAATCTCCGCAACACGCCGACGCGTCGGCGCCGACGGGTTCCGTTGTGCTCGCCGCCACCCGCTGGGGCCGTATCCGGCAACTCGTCGTGCACGTCGCGACGAAGGCGTGGAACGACGCGATCTTCGCCAAATCCGCGGCGGCCGCCTTCTGGCAGACACTCTCGCTGGCCCCGCTGCTACTGGGACTGCTCGGCAGCCTCGGCTATGTCGGGCACTGGTTCGGCCCGAACACGCTGAACATCGTGCAGTCCAAGATCGTCAGCTTCGCGCGGAAGGCGTTCAGCCCCAGCGTGGTCGACAGTCTGGTGCAGCCGACCGTCAACGACGTGCTGCAGCGCGGCCACGGCGGGGTGGTGTCCGTCGGCTTCGTGCTGTCGCTGTGGGCCGGCTCCTCGGCCATGGCCACCTTCGTCGATGCCATCACCGCCGCGCACGGCCAGGCCACCGCGCGCCATCCGGTCTGGCAGCGAATCTTCGCGCTGCTGCTCTACGTCGGCTTCCTCGTGATCGCGGTGCTCATCCTGCCGCTGATCGCCCTGGGGCCCACCCTCATCGGACGGGTCCTCCCGCACAGCTGGCGCGAGCCGGGCCTGCGGCTCATCGACGCCTTCTATTACCCGGGCACCGGCCTGCTGCTGATCGTCGGCCTCACCTTCCTCTACAAGACCGCCCTCCACCGCACCCTCCCCTGGCATCGGCTCTTCGGCGGCGCGCTGGTCGCCGGTGTGTTCTTCATGGCCGCCAGCGAGGGCCTGCGCCGCTACCTGGCATGGGTGACCCGGACCGGCATCTCCTACGGCGCGCTGGCCACTCCCATCGCCTTCCTGCTGTTCACGTTCTTCCTGGGTTTCGCCATCATCCTCGGCGCCGAATTCAATGCCAGCGTCGAGGAATTCTGGCCCGCCCGCGCCACCCGGCTGGCGCAGTTCCGCCACTGGTGGAACGTCCGCAAGCAGCCCCGGCTCACGGACCCGGCGCCCACCGCACCGAAACCGCAGGACCCGCCGCCCGAGTCGCGGTCACTGCGATCCAGCCCGTAGGCCCGGTTCGGCCGACTCACCCCCCGGTGCGACGCGCCGAGCAGTACGCGGCAGCCGTGATCGCGATCGCGACCAGGACGGGCGCGAAGGCGATAGCGGGATTGTCGGGCCGGTCGGCCAGCACCAGCGAGCAAGGACGCCGACTCGACATTGCCTCCGGGGCAGGCACGGGTGACGATCGCTGTATGAAGAACGACCGGTTGGACGAGATCCTGGGGCTGCTCGACAACAACACCTGCATGCTCGAGGCGATCCAGGACGAGCTGCTGGGCGGCGAAGAGCCCGGCGGGTCCGGCGAGAACGAGGCGGCCGGGGGCTAGTTCTTCGTCATCGGCGACATCACCGTGTGCCGACATGCGCCTCGATCGCTGTGACCGCTGCGCCCGCACCGTCTTCTCCACCGGGCTGGTCCCCGTCGGCCGGCGGTGCCACTGGCAGGGGTAGCGACACGGGCAACGCCTGGCAGCTTCCACGCCCGCCCGACCTCGCCCGTCCAATCCACAGGCTTCACAGCGCGCCACCGTTAGAGCTACATCATGTAACAGATACCATCTGCTTCGTGGCTAAGCTGAAGGTCTCCGTAGACGTCCCGATCCCGCCCGAGAAGGCCTGGTCGCACGCCTCCGACCTGCCCGAACTCGACAAGTGGCTCACCCTCCACGAGGGCTGGCGCGGCCCTGTCCCCGACGCGCTCACCCCCGGGACCCGCCTGATCGGCGTAGCCACCGTCAAAGGCTTCCGCAATCGCGTCACCTGGACCGTCGAAACCGCCGAACCCCCGAACCGCCTGGTCCTCAACGGTTCCGGCATCGGCGGCACCACATTCGGCATCGAACTCCGCGTCTCCGCCAGCCCTACCGGCTCCAAGGTCACCGTTGACTTCACCCTCGGCGGCGCACCCCTCTTCGGTCCCATCGGCTCGGTCGTGGCCCGCGCCCTCCGCGGCGATGTCGAACGCTCCCTCGACCGCTTCGTCCAGCTCTACGGCTGACCCGCCTGCGCGGCGAGTCCGATTACGAGAAGTTCGACACCACAGCGAAACTCGTCGCCGCCGACAGCGCCCGAGCCCGCACAGCAGTCTCAGCGAGCAACGGGAACTCGGCGGCCGGCAATTGCGCCATGGCGGCGGTGCCCGCGCCCGAGAGTGGCTGACGCGGCCGGCGAGGTGATCCACGTCACCGATCGATGCTGTCAGGAATTCGAGAGCTGTCTCGTTCAGGGGGCACGCGAACCAGACAGGAGCGAACCATGCAGCACCGAATCGTCGTCCTCGGGGCCGGATACGCCGGGGCTTTCTCCGCCGGATATCTCGCCCGCCAACTCCATTCCGACGACTTCGACATCACCGTCGTCAATGCCGAACCCGATTTCGTCGAGCGGCTGCGCCTGCATCAGCTCGCCGCCGGGCACGATCTCCGCCACCGGCCGCTGGCGGAAGTGTTCGCGGGCACCGGCATCCGGCTGCGAGTGGCACGGGTGACCGACGTCGACGCGGCGCACCGGACCGTCACGGTCGCCGACGGCGAGCGCATCGATCGGCTCGAATACGACACCCTGCTCTACACGCTCGGCAGCACGGCCGCCGACCACGGCGTTCCCGGCGTCGATCAGTACGCCTTCCACGTGGCCGCGCGGCCATCCGCACTGCGCCTGCGGGTACGGCTGGATGAGCTGGGCGAGGACGGAAGGGTGCTGGTCGTCGGCGGCAACTTGACCGCGATCGAGGCCGCCACCGAGATCGCGGAAGCCCGTCCGGGACTTCGGGTCGGCCTCGCAACCAGCAGCGAACTGGGCGGCCGGCTGGGCCCGAAGGCCCGTCGCCATCTGCTGCGCGCCTTCGACCGGTTCGGCATCACGATCCATGAGCACACCACTATCGAGCGCGTCGAGCAGACCGCGGTGGTCGCCGCGGACGGCACCGTTCTCGCCTCCGACGCGACCGTGTGGGCCGCCGGCTTCGCCGTCCACCCGATCGCCGCCGACAGCGGACTCACGGTGGAAGCCAATGGCCAGATCACGGTCGACCGTCAGATGCGGTCGGTCTCGCACCCGGATGTCTACGCCGCCGGCGACAGCGCCTTCGCCATCGGCGAGAACGGTCATCCCCTGCCGATGTCCTGTGCCTCCGCGGGATACACGGCCATACAGGCGACGGCCGCGATCATCGGGGACCGGACAGGGCGCAAGATCAAGGCGACCGCGCTGACCTACTACGGCAACCACATCAGCCTCGGACGCAAAGACGCGATCTACCAACTGGTCGACGGTGAGGCCCGCTCCAAGCCCGGAGCCCTGCGCGGCCGGCCGGCGGCGCGGGTCAAGTCGGCGATCGTTGCGGCCAGCGGCTGGGCCATCAGCCACCCGGCCCTCGGAAAGCCGAGTCACACCTACCGTTCGGCCGCCGCCCGGGAGCTCTTGCCCGAGCTGGTCGCTCGATAAAGTCGCGCCCATGGACACCGCCACCGTGGCGCGATTCGAGGCCAGCCGGAATCGACTGGCCTCGATCGCCTACCGTCTGCTCGGCTCGGCCGCCGACGCCGAGGACACGGTGCAGGACGCGTTCCTGCGGTGGCAGGCCGCCGACCGGGAGTACGTCGAGGTGCCCGAGGCCTGGCTGACCAAGATCGTCACCAACCTCGCCCTCGACCGGCTCCGTTCGGCGCAGGTGCGGCGCGAACGCGCGGTCGGCGCCTGGATGCCCGAACCGCTCCTGGACAGCGACCCGATGCTGGGCCCCGCCGACACCGTCGAGCAGCGCGAATCGGTGACGCTGGCGGTGCTTACGCTCATGGAGCGGCTGTCGCCGGTCGAACGCGCCGTGTACGTTCTGCGCGAGGCGTTTTCATACAGCCACGCCGAGATCGCCGAGATCCTCGGCATCACCGAGTCCGGGAGTCAGCAACACGCCCGCCGAGCCCGGCGGCGAATCACCGCCGCCGGCAATGGAACTCACCTCGACCATGCCACCGCGCGTCGAGTCGTCGAGGCGTTCGTCGATGCCGCCGCCTCGGGCCGGACCGAACAGCTGGTCGCGCTGCTGACCGATGACGCGACCGGCATCTCCGACGGCGCCGGGCTCGGGTTGGCCCGGAAGCTGATCCGGTACGCGAACCCGGAGCGGATCGCCGGCGCGGTGCGGACCGGCTTCACACCGTCTGCGGCCAAGCGCAGGCTCGCCGGCGGCTCACCCTCGATCCACGCCGCCGTGGTCAACCACTGCCCGGCCATGCTCGTCACGCTCGACAACCGGGTCGTGGGCGTCGCGATCCTGGAGATCCGTGACGACAAGATCGCCACTGTGCGTGGCATCGCCGCCCCGGACCGACTCGCTCGCCTCACCGGGGAATGGCATCGGCAGGAGCATGACGCCCCGCTCATCGAATCCTGGTGACCGGAAGAAAGAGCTGGTCCCGCCTGGCCTTCAGCGCACCCATCCGCCGCGGACATCGGAACCTCGACCGTCGGCTCCGCGCTTGCGTATCACCAGGATTCGGTGCGGCGGGCCGCCACAGCCGCTCTGCTGCGAACACCCGACCAGGACATCGACGCCCGCGCAGCGCCCCGGCGCAAGTCACGGTGCGCAAGATCGGGCTGTTTCGATCCGGAGGTCGGTTCACTTCGTGCGATTGCTCTCCATGGCGTCGCGGCGGACCGCCGTGACGGCTTTGCGGGCGGCGACCTGGATGGGGTCCCAGACCGGGGAGAAAGGTGGGGCGTAGCCGAGGTCGAGGGCGACGATCTGGTCGACGGTGAGGCGGGCGGTGAGGGCCACGGCGGCGATGTCGATGCGCTTGCCCGCCCCTTCGCGGCCGACGATCTGGACACCGAGCAGGCGGCCGGTGCGGCGTTCGGCGAGCATTTTCACCGTCATGGGTGCGGTGCCGGGGAAATAGCCGGAGCGGCTGGTGGATTCGATGGTGACGGTGACGAATTGCAGGCCGACCGCGCGGGCGTCGCGTTCACGCAGGCCGGTGCGGGCGACCTCCAGGTCGCACACCTTGCTGACCGCGGTGCCCACCACGCCGGGGAAGGTGGCGTAGTCGCCACCGACGCCGGAACCGATGACCTGGCCGTGCTTGTTGGCGTGCGTACCGAGGGGGATGTGGCGTTCGGAGCCGGAGACGAGGTCGAGCACCTCGACGCAATCGCCTCCGGCCCAGATGTTCTCGTGTCCGCGCACCCGCATGGCGAGATCGGTCAGCAGACCACCGGACTCCCCCAGCGGGAGACCGGCCGCACGGGCGAGGTCGGTGGCGGGTCGGACGCCGATACCGAGAACCACCACATCGGCGGGGTATCGGGCATCAGCCGTGGCGACGCCGGTGACCCGGCCCTGCGCATCGGTGTGGACGGCCGTCAGCTCCGCGTTGTCGATGACCTGAATCCCCATGCCCTGCATGGCCTTCCGGATCAGCACACCCATATCCGGATCGAGGGTGGACATGGGCTCGGCGCTGCGATTGAGCATGGTGACCTGGAATCCCCGCTGGAGTAACGCCTCCGCCATCTCCACACCGATGTACCCCGCACCCACCACCACCGCCCGCCGGCCCGCGATCGACTCGAGGGTGGCGATGAGGGCTTGTCCATCGTCGAGTGTCTGCACCCCGTGCACCCCGGCCGCGTCGATGCCGGGCAGCGCGGGCCGGATCGGCGTCGCACCGGTGGCGATCACGAGTTTGTCGTAGCCGGTCCAGCTCTCCCGGCCGGTGCCGAGCTCGCGAGACCTCACCCGCCGCCCGGCGACATCGATCTCCACGACCTCGGTTCCCAGCCGCAGATCGATGTCCCGCGCCCGATGCTCGGCGGGCGTCCGCGCGATGAGATCGTCCGGGCCGCCGACGTCCCCGCCCACCCAGTACGGGATCCCGCACGCCGAGTACGAGGTGAAGTGCCCCCGCTCGAAAACGACGATCTCGAGCTCCCCCACGCCCTTCAACCTGCGAGCCTGTGACGCCGCCGCCATTCCCGCAGCATCCCCGCCGATGATCACCACGCATTCACCCATGCCTCACACGTTACGAGCGTTACGGCACTGCCGGCCGGTGCCCTGGCATCATGCACGGCGAACTGATAGTCTCATCACATTTGAATGAATAGATCAGGAGATGAGGTGGCATGCCTGTCCGCCACAAGCCATCGAGGGACCCGATCAGACTTCGAAGGCGGTGGCCGGCAACGGACTCGCGGCGATCCGGCGCGCCTCGTCGTGCGGAACCCCCAGGGCGCACAGCATGAGTTCGGCGGCCCCCGCCGCCGCGTCGCGCCATGACTGGTGACCCTCCAGCACCATCCACATGGCGCTGACCACGGTACCCATCAGCATGGAGGCGATACTCAGCTCCATTCCGGGTGCGACGACATAACGGCCGGAGGCGATTCCAGCGGCCACGTCCCGCATCGGCGGGCCGGTCAGCATCTCGCGCAACGACTCGTCGGTCAGCGCGAACCGCACGACGAAGCGGCCCGCCGCGGGGTTCTCGTGCGCCATCCGCACGATCATGCGGGTACCGGTGGACAGCCGCAGCGGCGGGTCGAGGTCACCGTGAGCATCCATCGCCTGCGCGTTGGCACTGTGCAGTTCGAAGGCGAGCTGGGCGCGGACCTGCTCGAAGAGCTGCTCGATGGACTCGACATTGCGGTAGAGCGTGCCCCGGGCGACGCCGGCTTCGGTCGCCAGCTCGCTCATGGTCAGATCCACGCTGCCACGCTCGGCGAACAGCCGCAGTGCCGCCGCGTTGATCCGCCGCCGAGTCGCACTCATCACCCCTCCTTCGCCAGCTCGACAGTACAGAACCGTCCCAGGCGGGCCAAACCCGAAACTCTTGAGACGCTCTTGACTCAAATTGAACACTACTGTTCAATCTACGGCTATGACCGAAACCACATCGGTGCTCGTGGTCGGCGCGGGGCCGGTAGGCCTGACACTGGCCCTGGAGCTCGACTTCCATGGCGTGGAAACCCTTCTGGTAGAGCGCAATTCGACCACCACGCGGCATCCGAAGATGGACATCACCAACAGCCGCAGTATGGAGTTGTACCGGCGGCTCGGCATTGCCGACGACCTGCGCAAGGTGGCGACGCCGCCCGATCATCGGACCACCGTGGTCTGGGCGAGCAATGCGGTCGGATGGGAACTGGCGAAGTTCGAGTACCCGAGTGTCGAGGAGTCCTTCGAGGCGATCGGCCGACGCGTCGACGGCGCTCTCCCACTGGAACCGGCCATGCGCGTGTCCCAGATCATCCTCGAGCCCGCGCTTCGGGACCAGCTGCGGGCCAGGTCCCGGCACGTCGAGGTGCAATACGGTTGGGCGCTGGACAGTTTCACCGAGGACACGGAGGGCGTCACGGCCCAGCTGGTGTCCGGGACCGGCGAACGCCGCACGGTGCGCGCCCGCTACCTGGTGGGATGCGACGGCGCGGGCAGCCGGGTCCGGCGGCACCTCGGGATCGGTCTCGACGAGGTCGATCTGCGCCGGCTGCTGGCGCGGGAGCTCGGAATTCCCCGGCTCGCAAGGACTTTCACGCGGACGTTCCTGGCCGGCGGGCAGCGGCCCCCGGACGGCCGGTTCTACCTGGTGCATTTCACGACTCCCGATCGCGAGATCGCCGCCCGCTTCGGCACCGTGTGGCATCTGCAGTCACCCGAGGGCTGGACCGTCATCTCCCAGAACGACGGCGACACCTGGACCCTGCACGCTCCCCTGAGCATGGGCGCCGACGCGGACAGCATCGACCCGCGTGAATTCGTATTCCGCTGTCTCGGATACCGGTTCGAGATGACCGTCCTGGTCGCCAATGCCTGGACGCCCCGGCTCACCGTCGCCGAGTCGTATGGCCGCGGCCGGGTCTGGCTGGCCGGTGATGCCGCCCACCAGGTGACGCCCGCGGGCGGCTACGGCATGAACACCGGCGTCGGCGATGCCGTCGGGCTGGGCTGGGCGCTGGCCGCCCGGTTGCAGGGATGGGGCGGACCGCGCCTGCTCGAGGCGTACGAGCGGGAACGCCGCCCCGTCGCCCTCCCTAACCGCGAGGCGTCCGCCCGGCACACCGTCGTCCGCGGCGCCATCATGGCCGCGTCCCGCGCCACCATGCACAGCGAACGCTGGTTCGGCGCGCGTACCCGCCGGCGGATCGGCCGCGAGATCAGCGATCTGGGCAATCTCGAAAACGAAGCGCTGGGAATCGAACTCGGCTACCGCTACGACCACTCCCCCATCGTGTGCCGAGACACCGAGGACCGGGCCCCGCGGCAGCGGATGGACGAATACCTGCCCGGCACCTGGCCCGGAGCGCGGCCGCCCAGCCTGCGGCTCGCCGACGGCACCGCGATCTTCGACCTGTTCGGCCGCGGCTTCACCCTGCTGCGCTTCGCGGATCACGACGTCGACGGCTTTCGGATCGCGGCCGCTGAACGAAAGGTGCCGCTCGACATCGTGGATATCCGCGACCCGCACGCCCGCGCCCTCTACCAGCGCGACCTCGTACTCATTCGTCCCGACCAGCACGTGGCCTGGCGCGGCAACGCCGCACCGGCCGGGCCACTGGCGGTCATCGACCGCGTACGCGGCGCGTGAAAGATCCCCGACGACAACGGAGAAGATGACAGTGAACACCCCTGAAAACGCCGGTTCGAGAAGGGCTTTCATGGTCGGCGCGGCGGCGGCGGGCCTCGCGGCCGCCCTGGCCTCCGGCCTCCCCACGGCAGCCGCGGACACCTCGACCGATGCGATCAAGATGACGTGCGCCCTCCGCCGCCGGGCCGACCTGACGCCCGAACAGTTCCACGACTATTGGCTGAATCACCACGGCCCCTTCGCCGCGGAGCAGATCAAGATCCTCGGCGGCTACCGCTACGTGCAGAGCCACATCCTGGATTCTCCGCAGAACGCCCTGCTCGCCAGCACCCGCGGTACCGGCGAGCCCTACGACGGCATCGTGGAAGTGTGGTTCCCCTCGGAACAGGCCATGCTCGCGGGCATCGCGACCCCGGACGGAATCCAGGCCAACCAGCGACTCGCCGATGACGAGAAGAACTTCATCGATCTCGCTCGCTCCTCATACTTCTTGACCACGGAGCACGTCATGCTCGGCTAGCCGCGTCGCGATCAGTTGGTGACTGCCCGCGGCGCTTCGGTTTCGGTGTCGTGCGCGAGGCGGCGTTCGAGTTCGGCGCCTTCGATGTCGAAGTCGGGCACGTAGCGGGCGAACCAGCGCGGGTGGTACCACATGCGATCACCGATCAGGGCCATGACCGCGGGCACCAGGGTCAGCCGGACGATGAAGGCGTCCAGCAGCACACCGACCGCGAGCGTGAACGCCAACGGTTTGACGATCGGGTTGTCGACGGTGGCGAAGGCGACGAAGACGCCGAACATGATCAGCGCCGCGGCCGTGACGACGCGCGCCGAGTGCGCGATGCCGTTGCGCACCGCGGCGGTCGCGTCCGCGGTACGGGTGTGCTCCTCTTTGATGCGGGACACCACGAAGATCTGGTAATCGCTCGACAGCCCGAAGATGATGGCCAGGGTGATGATCGGCAGGAAGCTCAGCGTTTCCGCCTTGGTCACATGCAAAAGGCTTGCGCCCCATCCCCATTGGAAGACCGCGACCTGCGCGCCGAGCGCAGCGAACACCGAGAGGATGAACCCGACGATCGAGGACAGCGGTACCAGGACGGTCCGGAAGGCGATGGTCAGCAGCACCAGCGCCAGACCCACGACGACGACGAGGAAGACCGGCAGCGCCTCGCCCAAGCGGCGTGAGGTATCGATGTTCGCCGCAGTGGCGCCGCCGACCAGATACGTTGCCCCGGAGCCGCTCTCGATGGTCGCGCGGTCATCGCGCAGGCGGGTGACCAGATCGGCGGTCGCGCTGTCGTCGGGACCGGTCTTGGGTACCACCTGGATCAGGACCAGGTTGTCGCCCGTGCCCGCGGGCTGCACCACCGCGACGTCGGGCTCCTGCTGCAACCGGCCCATCACGGTCCGCGCCGCGTCCGGGCCGGTGGCGTGCGAGAGGTCGGTCACCACCAGCAGCGCCCCGTTGAACCCGGGACCGAACGACCGGCTCACCAGGTCATACGCCCTGCGGGCCGTGCTGGACTCCGATTGCGTTGCGCCACTCGGTAATCCGAGATCCATACGGGTGGCGGGAAGCGCGATCACCACCAGCACCGCGATGCCCAGCACCAGCAATGGAATCCGGAAGCGAGTGACGAACCGTCCCCAGGCGTGGCCCGCGGTGCGCTCGGGCTCGTAGGCGGCGATGCGCGCCACCTCCTCCGGCTTTCCCGGGTGCAGCGGCGGCGAGATGAACTTGGCGACCGTGCCACCGGCGAGGCTGAGCAGCGCGGGCAGCAGGGTCAGCGCGACGAGCATGGCCACCACGACCGCACCGGCGGCGGTCAGGCCCATGACGGTGAGGAACGGGATGTTCGCGACCGCCAGCCCGCACAGCGCGATGATCACGGTCACCGCCGCGAATACCACCGAACTGCCCGCGGTCCCGACCGCCAGCGGAATCGACTCCGCCACAGCCATTCCCAGCACCACCTGGTGGCGATGCCGGGAAAGGACGAACAGCGCGTAGTCGATCCCGCAGGACAGGCCCAGCATCAGTGCCAGCGAGGTCGCCGCCGACGGCACGTCGGTGTAGGCCGCGATGCCCAGGATGCCGGTGAGACCGATACCCACGCCGACGGCCGCCGTGATGATCGGCAGTCCCGCCGCCACCACCGCGCCGAAGGTGATGAGCAGAATGACGAAGGCCGCGATGACACCGAGCATTTCGGGCGTGTGCGGGATCTCCGCGGTGAAGCCCGGATAGACCGCACCGGAGAACTCGACCTGCAGACCGGTGTCACGCGCCCGGTCGGCGACCCGGGTCACCTGGTCGAGGGTGGACTGCTCGACCTCGCCGGCCGAGGCGGAGAACTGCACGCTGCCCAGGGCGACGTGTTGATCCGGTGAGACCGCTTCGGCCTGGAACGGGTCGACCACCGCGGCGACCTGCGGCAGCCCCTTCAACTGGGCCATCATCTGCTCGATCTCGCCGGCCACCGGTTGATCGGTCACCTTGGCCAGGTTCGACGTCGCGAACACGACCTGCATCTGCGCACCCGAGAAAGCGGGCATCCGCTGCTGCAGCAAGGAGACCGCGTCCTGCGATTCGGTGCCCGGAACCGTGAAATTGTCGTTGGTCTTTCCGCCCGTCGCGGCGGCGAATCCGATGGCGGCGGCCAGCAGCACGATCCATATCGCCAGCACCCACCAGCGGCGGCGGACGGCGATCTGGCCGAGTGCGTACAGATAGCGGGACATGCGGGTCCTCTCATGGAGACACCATCCGACCAGCAATCACAGACCTATCGGTACGGTAACACGTCAGATGATGATTTCCTCATAAACGTTGCAATGGTCAGCAACCGGCTCGTCACCTTCACGCCGGTGCGCCCGGATGGAAAGCAGGCGACGCCGCGCACAATGACGGCACATCTCCGCAGGACTGGACGGTGCCGTCCGGGCGGACCAGAGCCGCGACGGCACGACCCTGCCTCACCCAACGATGCAGTTCGGTGCCCGGCTCCGCGACGACGATGAACCCGCCGCGCTGCTCGACGACCAGTCGGCACTCCGGCGCGGGCTCGCGCACGGTGATGACGGTGTAGCGCCCGTTCATGGCCTCGTCGAGACGGCGGCCGTCGGCGAGCCGGGCGTTGGGAACCAGCCGGCCCGTCAACCGCCGGCGCAGGCGCGGCCCGCGCCCAGGACCCGAGAGGTGCAGGGGCGGAGATTCGCCGCTGGTGATGATGTGGGTGAGGCCGGGAATCCGGTGCAGACGCGGTGCCAGCAGACCGCGCAGGCGGTTGCCCAGTTCACCACCGTCCGTCATGGTGACGCCGATGAGCTTGGCCAGCCGGATCATGGCCCGTGCGTGTGGTTTCCGCTCCGCCTCGTAGGTATCGAGCACGTCTTCGGGGAGTTCCCCGCGCAGCACGCCCGCCAGTTTCCACGCGAGGTTGGCCGCGTCGCGCAGGCCCGCGCCCATGCCCTGGCCGATGAACGGCGGGGTCAGGTGCGCGGCATCGCCGAGCAGGAACACCCGGCCCCGGCGCCAGCGGTCGGCCAACTGGGCACGGAAGGTGTATTCCGCGACGCGGATCAGTTCGAGATCCGCCGCCGGAACACCGCCGAGCCACGGGTCGAGCAATGGGCGCAGCCGAACGGGGTCGTCGAAGTCGGCGACGGTCTCGCCGAGCCGGAGCCGGAATTCCCAGCGGTAGCGGGTTTTTCCGATCCGCATGAACGTGGCGGCGCGCGCCGGATCGCACACCTGGTGCACGCCTTCCCACTGCCCCAGATCCCGCGGCGTGGCGACGTCCACCACCAGCCAGCGCTGGTCGAATCGCAGATCCCGCATGCGTGTGCCGATCGCGCCGCGGACAACGCCGTTGGCACCGTCGCAGCCCAATACATAACGCGCACACACAGATTCGGCATCGCCGGTCACGCGATCGGTGAAATCAACTCGGACACCGCCTGATTCCTGGGCGACGGCGGTGACTTCGACGTCACCACGCAAGGTCACCCGCGGATACCGCTTCAGATTGACCCGCAGGATCGCCTCCAGTTCCGGCTGGTCGAACAGGTTCGCCTCCGGATACCCGCTGTGCCCACCGGCCAGGTCGCGATCGAACTGGGCCAGCACCCGCCCGCTCGGGTCGATGAGCCGCAGCCCCAGGGCGGGCCGGGAGATCCCGTCGAATTCCCGGCCGACTCCCAGACGTTCCAGGATCCGGCGGATCTCGCCGTCGAGGTGCACTGCCCGCGGTTGCGGATAGACGTCGGTCCACCGCTCCAGCACGAGGGTGTCGATCCCCTGGTGCGCGAGCAATGTGGCCGCGGTGATACCGGCCGGGCCCGCGCCGACGACCACCACCGGGATCATCGCGGTGCTCACGGCGAAACCCCCGCCAGCGCAGCCAGATAGCCGAGCGTGACCAGTCCGGTGACCACCGCGGGCGCGTACTCCGCCATGGCGTCGCCGTTGCGGACATGTGCGACCACGGCACCGGTCATCAACAGTGCCAGGCCGATTCCCGCGGCGATCCCGATCGGCGGCCGGGCCAGACCGATCAGCAGCCCACTCGCGCCGGCGATTTCGAGCGCTCCGATGCCCCGGTAGGCGGCGGTGGAGTAGCCCAGACGCGCGGCGCGTTCCCGCATCGGCCCGAGGGCGAGCGTCTTGGCCGCACCGAAGGACAGGAACTCCATGGTGAGCATCGCGGCCAGCACGGTCGACACGATCGTCATTGGTGCACCTCGACCTTCCAGGTGATCGCGTAGCGACCGAGAATCGCCTCGACGGACCCCTCGGCGGCCCCGGGGCCGAGCTCGACGACGGTCACGATCGCGCCGTCCTCGGCCTGCGCGGTGACATCGAGTACCGCCTCGACTCCGGCCAGCGCATCCAGTACCTCGCGACGAGTGGCGTCGGCGCGCAGGCCGAGCTTGTACGGCTTGCCGACGTCGGTCACCGGCAGGACATCCAGCACCGTCACGGTTTTCGGCGCGGCCGCGCGTTCGGGCACCCGCTCCCCCGCCCAGGCGACGAGCTCCGCCTCGCTCACCTCCGCGCCGGGCACCAGGGTCACATACGCCACGGGTACCTCACCGGCGTGCACGTCCGGGCGGCCGACCGCGCCCGCCGAGGTCACCTGCGGGTGGGACAGGAGCGCGTCCTCGATGACCGCCGGATCGAGATTGTGCCCGCCGCGAATGATGAGATCCTTTGCGCGACCGTGTAGATGAACGAATCCGTCGGCGTCGACATGCGCGAGATCGCCGGTGCTCAGCCACCCGTCGACCACGGCACCGAGCCCGTCCAGCAGGTGCCCGTGCTCGCTGCGGCCGGTCACGTAACCGGCGAAGACCGTGGGCCCGCCGATCACCAATATGCCGATCTCACCGGCGGGAAGTTCGGTCCAGACGCCGTCCTCGGGCGTGCGAACGACCTTGACCTGCTGATAGGGCATGCGCTGTCCGACCGAGCCGGGACGCGGCAGATCCGGGAAGCTGCGGGCGGTCGCGCACGTCGCCTCGGTGAGGCCATAGCCTTCGACCAGTGTGACCCCGGTGTGCGCCTGGAAATTCTCGCGCACGGCGGCCGGCAGCGGGGACGCGCCGACCATCGCGTAGCGCAGGCTCGAGATGTCCGCGCCGATCGGGCACTGCGCCAGCACCGCGTACACCGTCGGCACCGCGCTCATGGCCGCGATCCGGTAGTGCGCCACGATATTCCAGAATTCGCCGTAGAGAGCGAAGTCCCGGTATCCGAGCGGCCCGGCCCAGATCACCGACTGGCCGCGGAACAAGGGCGCGAGCAGCGTCACGACGAGCGCGTTGACATGGAACAGCGGCAGCGCGGCGAAGATCACCGCGTCCTCGTCGAGCAGGGAGTTGGCCGCGATCATCCACGCATTGGCAACCTCACCGGACTGCCGGTGCGCGGCCAGTTTCGGCACACCGGTGGTGCCGCCGGTGTGGAACAGGGCCGCCAGATCCGTTGCGGCGGGCGGCTCCCCGGCGAAAGCGTCCCAATCCTGTTCGGCTGCAAGGGCATCGAGATAGCCGATGCGCACACCGTCGATGACAGGCAGCGGTACGGTCTCCGCCGTGACAGCGGTCGGCCGCAACATCAGCACCGCATCCAGCAGACCCCGGGACGCGAGTTCGTGTGCCGACTCCCAGATGTCGGCGGCGAGTTCGGGGCCGGCGGCGATCAGTACCCGAGCGCCGGAACGGTGCAGGAGCTCCGCGATGTGCGCCTGCGACAGGCCGCCATTGATCGGTGCGGCGATGCCCGCCAGCTGCGCGGCCAGCGTGGCGGGGATCAATTCGGCGCAGTTGGGCGCGATCAGGGCGACCGCGTCGGCGCGGCGCACGCCGAGTGTGTGCAGCAGATTGGCATAGCGGTGCACATCGGCGAGCAACTGGGAGTAGGTGCGCCGCACCGGTTCCCGCCACCTCGAGGCATCGGACAGCACGGTGACGGCCGTACGGTCCGGCCACCGCCTCGCGGCGCGCACCAGCAGTGCGTAGGTCGACTCGGGCAGCCCGCGCTCGGCCAGGGCCACCGATTCGATGACGCTCAGGTCCTCCGGACCGGTGTAGCGCGGCCACAGCAGGGCTTCGGCGTCGGTCTCGAGGGTCGGGTTTCCGGTCACCGCGCGTACCTCACGACCGTGCGCTGGCGGCCCAGATCGAGGACACCATCGTCGGTCCCGATGGTCGCCTCGACCACATCGCCGTCCTGGAGGTACTTCGGATTCTTGGCCTGGCCCTCGAAGAACAGCTTCCACTTCAGCTTCGGCGGCAGCAGCGACGCGATGATCTCGACCGGCTTCGGCGGAGCGCTGAGCGCGGTGCCGATCGGAGTTCCGGTCAGCAGCAGGTCTCCGGCGTCCATGCGCTGGAACCGGCTCAAGGCCCGCAGCGTCTCGACCGGCCGGTAGATCATGTCGGCGACCGTCATGTCCTGGCGCACACCTCCGTTCACCCACAGCCGGAGGCGCAGATCGGTGAATCGCTTGATTTCATCGGCGTCCAGCAGCACCAGCGCGGGGCCGGCGGGCGTGAAGGTCGGATACGACTTCGCCTCGTAGAACTGAGTTTTCGGCAACTGCACGTCCCGGGCCGACACGTCGTTCGTCACGACCAGTCCCGCGATGTAGTCGCCGAGGGACTCATCGTCGATCTGAGCGCCGACCGGCATCTCGCGGCCGAACACCAGGCCGATCTCCACCTCGTAGTCCAGCAGCTTCACGTGCGCGGGCCGGATCACGTCGTCGTAGGGGCCGCTGATCGATCCGGAGCTCTTGCGGAAGAAGGTCAGCGGCACGGTCTCGGGGTTCATCCCCGAGTCCTTCACGTGGGATGCGAAGTTCGTCATCTGCGCGACGACCCGACACGGTGCGGTCACCGGAGAGATCAGCGAAAGACCTTCGACCGGAACAAGATCCGGGCTCGCGGCGGCCGCGGCGATCGCTGCCCGATCCGCCAGCAGTTCGCGCGTGGTGGTCGCGACGGTATCGACGCGCGCCGCACCGGCGAGTGTCCGGACCCACCAGGCGTCCGCGGTACGGAGAACGGAAATGCTCATGAGCTGGCTACTTTCAGCAGGCCGCGCAGGCGGCGGAGATCGAATTCGTTGTCCTCGCGCAGCGCGACGAGGATCGAGCGCACTTCCCTGAGCGATTCCCGCCCAGGGGAGAGACCCAGGAAATCCTTGGTGGCGGGCGGCCCCCACTGCGCCAGACCCGACGCGCTCATCGGCGCCCAGCCCGGTTCGAGGGTGCAGTCGAACATGTCGCCGTCACTGAAATGCTCGACCATGAAACCGTCGGGATCCCGCCAGTAGTCGAAGATCTGGCTGCCCTGAATGTGGCGACCGATTCCCCACGACCGCTGATAACCGTGGTCGAGGAGATACTCGCCGCCGGCGGCGAGCGCATCCAGATCGGCGACCTGATAGGCGGAGTGCACATATCGGTTGGACGGCCCGAGGGTGAGCGCCAGCGTGTGATGGTCGGCCGGAGTCGCGCCGCGATCGCAGCGAATGAAGCTCATCACCGGCCCGCGTTCCCGCTGTCCCGGATAGAAGAGGAAGTCGCTGACGATCAGGCCCAGAGAGCGCAGGTACCAGTCGAGAGTCTCCCGGTACCTGGTGGTCTGCACGACGACATGGCCGAGGCGCTGCACCTGCGCCGGAACCCGGGGCGGCCGCCGGGTGGCATTGACACGCAGTATCTCGTGCCCGCTGTTGAACACCTGCGTCTGCTGCGCGGGCAGCCCGGGCAGTTCGTGGGTGTCGGCGACGACTCGGACCCGCAGCCCGCTCGGATCCACCAGATCGAGACCCAGCCCGCCGATAGACTCCGGCAGCGGCTGCGGCCGCCGACCGGTTTCCTCGCCCAGGCGCAGCAGATCGCCGGTCTCGGCGGCCCGGAAAGCCGGGCCGACGAAGCGGGAACGATTACCGCGCCGCACCAGCACACAGGGCGACCCGGCGTCGGTTCCGCGCAGGTGCAATTCCTCGGCTGTCCGCGCCGCGATGGTGAAACCGAAAGCGCGAGAAAAGATCTCGGCATGTTCCAGGTCGGGCTTCTGGAATTCCAGCCAGGCCAGATCGAGCACCTTCACCACCGGATTGCGGGCGCGGCCGGGGTGCTCACCCCGCACTGCGCCCTGCTCACTGTGCAGGCCGTTGTGCACGTCGTGCTGTCCGCTCATCGACCGCTCCCTTCAGGTTCTGACGATATCGTCACTCGCGAACCGATAGTCAGTCAAGACCTTCTGAAAATTTCGTCAGAACTGACCCCGAGCGCTATGCTGGGCGGCCTACGGTGTCAGGGAAGAGGTGGACAGTGATGGTCACGCAATCCGGGCAACCCAATCGCCTGGAGCGCCGGAAGGCGCGTACCCGCGCGGCGCTCGTGAGGGCGGCGCAATCGTTCCTCGCGGCCGGCAAGCTCAGCGTGCCGATCTTGGAGATCACCCAGGCCGCCGACGTCGGGATGGGGTCGTTCTACAACCATTTCCAAACCCGCGAAGAACTGTTCGAGGCCGCGGTCGAGGAAGCGCTCGATCTGTACGGCGTCGTGCTCGACACGCTCTGCGAAAACCTCGACGATCCGGCGCAGGTCTTCGCCCAGAGCTTCCGGCTCACCGGGCGCCTGCACCGCCGCAACCCGATGCTCAGCAAGGTCCTGATCAACAACGGCCTGCAGCTGGCGCGCTCCGAGAAGGGCCTGGCCCCCCGCGCCCGGCGCGATATCGAGGCCGGTGTCCGCGCCGGACGATTCGACGCCCGCGATACCGAGCTGGCCATGACCATCGTCACCGGCGCCGCCATCTGCCTCGGCCAGCTCCTGCACGAGCGGCCCGAACGCGACGACGCCGAGGCGACCGATCAGGTCGCCGAAGACCTGCTGCGCATGTTCGGACTCTCCGCGGATGACGCGCACGAGATCTGCGGGCGTCCCCTGCCATCCCTCGACGCACTGCCACACACCGACACCGCGGCCTGAACCGCGCGTCGGAATCGCACACCGCGCACGCGACGAAGTGGTGTGTGGATGCCTTACGTGCCGCCCCGGGGGCTCACTGCGGCTTGCGAACCAGGGGCACTCGCCGGCGCCGACGACGGGCCTGCACCGGTTTCGGCCGGCGAGGGCGGCCGTAGCGCAGCAACTCCATCAACAAATCCTCCGCCGCGCGATACCGCGGGATGTCGACCCAGAGCCGCCACACGACCTCCGGATCACCGCGCTCCAGCACTGCCGTGCGCACAGGCAGGACGTAGGCTGCGATTCCCGCGTCGATCAGCGCGAAGAGCACTCGGTACAGCTGTGCCTCGGCCAAGTCGGCGAGGACGGCCCACGAATGTGAGTTCAGCCCATTGGCCAATCCGCGGGCGGGAACCCAGTGCGGAGTGCTGCGCGAGCCTGACCACGGATCGGGAACCTCACGTGCCGTGGTCATCGCGCCCAGCCGTTCACGGGATGCCTGTAGACCGAACCGGTCAGTCCCGCTTCATCATTTCGTAGATTCGCTTGCAGTCCGGGCAGACCGGGGAGCCGGGCTTGGCGGAACGGGTGACCGGGAAGACCTCGCCGCAGAGGGCGACCACGTGGGTGCCCATGACCGCGGATTCGGCGATCTTTTCCTTCTTGACGTAGTGGAAGACCTTGGGAGTGTCGTTGTCGGTCGACTCGTCGGTAGTCTCGTCCGGACGGACCAGGGTGTCTGCGCTCACGGTTCAATCATGCCAGGTCGGCCTGTCGCGGGGCGGGCGGCGTGTGCATCCGACGCGCGGTAGTGGAAGACTCGGGGTATGCAGCGTGACGGCGAATCCCAGGCCGACGGCATGAGCGGTGAGGATCGCCCGGACGTCGAGTTCCATCCCGCCGGTTCCATCCCGAAGCCACCGCGCCAGTCGCAGGGCTACTTCCCGGGCGAGGAGCGACAGCACCCGGCGCTGATCACCGAGGCCGCGCCCTCGCTGGAGCAGCAGCATCGCGACCGGGTGCGGCGGTACATCACCATCATGTCGTTGCGCATCCCATGCCTGATCGGCGCGGCCGTCGCCTACAGCGTGTGGCACAGCTGGTGGCTGTCGCTCCTCATCATCGGCGTTTCCATCCCACTGCCCTGGATCGCGGTCCTCATCGCCAACGACCGCCCGCCCCGCACCAAGGACGAGCCGAGCCGCTGGGACGGACGACGCGATCAGATCGCGCTGGAGTCGAACCCGCACAAGGCAATCGACGGCTGATCCGCCCGTTTCACCACCGGCTCGCGGAATCAGCGGGCCGAGGGGCGAATTCCCGCGGAGAGTAGAGCCGCCAGCCCGCACAGCCCGCCCGCGATGAACCAGGCCATGGTGTAGCTGCCCTGCACGTCGCGGATGACGCCCGCACCGAAAGCGGCCAGGGCGGCGCCGATCTGGTGGGAGGCGAAGACCCAGCCGAAGGCGACGGGTCCGTCCGCGCCGAAGTGGGCGCGGCACAGGGCGACCGTGGGCGGGACGGTGGCGATCCAGTCGAGGCCGTAGAAGATGATGAAGGCCCACATGCTGGGGTGTACGTCGGGTCCGAAGAGGATCGGCAGGAACAGCAGTGAGATGCCGCGCAGCGAGTAGTAGGCGACCAGCAGGTAGCGGGAGTCCACGCGGTCGGTGAGCCAGCCGGAGGCGATGGTGCCGGCGACATCGAAGATGCCCACCGTCGCCAGCAATCCGGCCGCGGTGGTGGCGGGCATGCCGTGATCGTGGGCGGCACTCACGAAGTGGGTGCCGATCAGGCCGTTGGTAGATGCCCCGCAGATGGCGAAACCGCCTGCCAGCAGCCAGAACACGGGCTTGCGAACAATGGTCGCCAGCACCGTCACCGCGCGGGCCGCGCCACCCGGCGCCGAGGTGCGCACTCCGACCCCGCTGCCCGGCTCGGCGCCGTAGGCCCGCACCCCGGTGTCGCTGGGGAAATCGCGGATGAACAGCAGCACCAGCGGCACCACCGCCAGCGCCGTCGCCGACACCACGAGAGATGGTGTGCGCCAACCGTGATCGCGGGCCAGGCTCGCGATCAGCGGCAGGAAGACCAGCTGCCCGGTCGCGCCCGCGGCGGTGAGCACGCCGGTCACCAGGCCGCGATGCTTCACGAACCAGCGCCCGGTGATGGTGGCCACGAACGGCATGGACATCGAGCCCACGCCGACGCCCACCAGCAGGCCCCAGGTCGCCATGAGCTGCCACGGCCGGGTCATGAACACCGTCAGTCCGCTGCCCGCGGCGATCAGCACCAGCGCGCACGCCACCACCCGGCGAATACCGAAGCGATCCATGAGCGCCGCCGCGAACGGCGAGATCAAGCCGTACAGCAGCACATTCACCGACACCGCCGCGCCGATGGTGCCGTGCGACCAGCCGAACTCCTCGTGCAGCGGGTCCATGAGCACACCGGGCACCGAGCGGAAGCCGGCCGCGCCCAGCAGCGCGATGAAGCCCACCACCGCCACGATCCACGCCGGATGCAGTCCCGCCCGCGCCGGCGACTGCACCGCGACGGTGCCGCGCTGCGCAGGACTGCCCGCGTCCGGGCCGGGCTGTGCCGAACCGATCACGCCGGAACCGAGCGATGCCGAATCGCCCCCGTCCTGGCCTGATCCCGGACCACCCGCGGACAGGGCCGCGCCGGCGGCCAATGGGCTTGCGTCGTGGGGTGATTCCCGGCCGAGATCGTCCTTCAGTTCGCTCACCCGATCGAGGGTGACCGAAAAGCCCTTCCGCCACGAGTGGCCAGAATGCCACAATGCGTCAAGATCCAGCCATCACGAGAGGAGCATCGTGCCGACACCCCATCTGGTCGCCGTCCTCGTCCTGGAACCGACCGTCGGCTTCGACATGTCGATCCCGCCCGTGGTGCTCGGCGCCGCCGCCGACGAGGACGGGAACCCGCTCTACGAGGTGCACACCTGCGGCGTCAAGGCCGGCGGTGTGGCCGCCACCGGCGGATACACCGTCATCCCGGAATTCGGCCCCGAGCTGCTGGCCCGGGCCGACACCGTGATCGTGCCCGGCACCCGCATCACCCAGCCGCGGCAGGAGGGCACGCTGCCGCCCCGGGTGGCCGAGGCGCTGGCCACCATCCGGCCGGACGCCCGCATCGTCTCCATCTGCACCGGCGCGTTCGTGCTCGGCGCGGCGGGCCTGCTGGACGGCCGCCGCGCCACCACCCACTGGCAGTTCGCCGACCGGTTCCGCGCCCTCTACCCGAAGGTTCTCCTCGACGAGAACCTGCTGTTCGTGCAGGACGGAAACATCTGGTCCTCAGCGGGATTGGCGGCCGGCATCGACCTGTGCCTGGATCTGATCCGCACCGATCACGGCAGCGCCGCCGCCAATGGCGCGGCCCGCTACTGCGTGGTGCCGCCCTGGCGTGACGGCGGGCAGTCGCAGTTCATCGAGCGGCAGGTCCCGGAGTCGGGCAGCGAGGGCACCGCGCCCACCCGCCGCTGGGCGCTGGACCGCCTGGACCGGGAGCTGGACCTGAACTCCCTTGCCGCGCATGCTCATATGAGCGTGCGCACCTTCACCCGGCGGTTCAAGGCCGAGACCGGCATGGCGCCGGGCGCGTGGATCCTGCAGCAGCGAGTCCGGCACGCCCGGCACCTGCTGGAGACCACCGACCTGACCGTGGACGAGGTGGCGCGCAGCGCGGGCATGGGAACCTCCGCCTCGCTGCGCCACCACATGCGCCTGGAGCTGGGCGTGCCGCCGCTGACCTACCGCAAGACCTTCCGCAAGCGCGAAACCCTGGAGACAGCATGACGATTCGCTGGATGTGGGCCTTCCTGGACCGTCCCGCCGCAGAATTCGACGACAGCGCCCGGTTCTGGACCACGGTCACCGGCACCGAGCTCTCGGCGCCACGGGGCGAACGCGACGAATTCGTCACGCTGCTACCGGATTCCGGGGCCGCGACGGTCAAGATGCAGGCTATCGCGGGCCCCGCGCGCGTGCATCTGGACCTCGACGTCGACGATGTCGGCGCGGCCACCGAGCGCGCCCAGCAGCTGGGCGCCACCCTCGCCGCGGATTACATCCTCACCTCGCGCATCGGGTACGCCGTCCTGCACTCCCCCGCCGGAATGCCCTTCTGCTTCACGCCTTTCCGCGACTCCGCGGGCCCGCTCACCCCGACCGTGACCGGCCCCGCCGGCGACCGCAGCCGGCTCGACCAGATCTGCCTCGACATCGGCGCGAGCGACTACGAGACCGAGGCCCGCTTCTGGACCGACCTGACCGAATGGTCCTGGCGGCCCAGCACCCTGCCGGAATTCGCCCGCCTCTCCGCGCGTCCCGGCCTCCCGATCGACCTGCTGCTGCAACGTCTCGGCGATGACCGCCCCACGTCGGCGCACCCGGATATCGCCTGCACCGACATCGAGGCGACGGCGACCTGGCACGAGCGGCTGGGCGCACACCGCGCCGAACTCGGCAAGCACTGGATCGTCATGACGGACCCCGCCGGCCAGCCCTATTGCCTGACCGGCCGCCGGCCGGCCTGAGGCGCGGGATCGCCGAAACCCCCGCGTGCTTCGAGGCTCCTCGGAGCCGGGAAGCACGCAGGGGCTTCGACGTAGCCGGTCGGGCTACTTGCGCTCGGTCTGCGGCTGGCGGCGGGCCGCTTCGCCGGAGTTGGCCAGCGCCTCGAGATCCTCGAGGAACTTCTCGATGCTGTCGGCCCGAGCCTGGGGCGAACCGATCTGCTCGCGCACCTTCTCCTCGGTGAGGGCGAGCATGGCGGCGGCCAGATCCTGCTCCAGGTCGCGGATCATCTGCCTGCGGTACTGCAGGATCTGATCGCGGCCCTGCTTGCGCACCCGCTCGACCTCGGCCGCGGCGGCCTCGCGCATCTGCAGGATGATGCGGTCGGCGTCGGCCCGGGCCTCTTCGCGCATGCGGTCGAGTTCGGCCTGCGCCTCGGCGACGGCATTGTCGTAGGCAGCCTTGGCGGCGGCCAGTCGCTGCGCCGCCGCCTCGCTCTCCTCGAGTTGCCGCCGGATCTGGTCCTGAGCGTTGTTCATGATCCTCTTCACCGGTGGCACAACGTATTTCACGAAGAACCACACGATGACAGCGAAGCCGAACAGCTGGCTGAAGAAGACGGGCCAATCGAAGGTGATGTTGTAAATACCCTCGGCGAGATGGGTATCGGTGAGGATCATGCGGACCCCCGTCCTCTCTGCTGGCCCGCGCTGGTCCGGGCACGATCGTTCCCGCCCAGGACCCGGCCGGCCAGGTCCTGAGCGAGTGGTTCGACGGCTTCGCGTAGTTCGGCGGCGACCTGGTCGGCCTCGGCGCGGAGGTGCGCCGTGGACTCGGCCACGATCTGGTCGGCCTCTTTCTGTGCCTCGCCGCGCATTTCCTCGAGGATCGCGCGCCCTTGGGCCCGGGCCTGGTTGCGGATGTCGGCCGCTTCCGTACGGGCTTTCTCGAGCGCGGACTCGTAGCGCGCCTCGGCTTCGGCGAAGGTTTCGCTGGCTTCCTTGGCGGTCGCCGTCGTGACCTCGACACGTGCCTCCCGCTCCGCCAGCACCTTTCGTATGGGCGGAACCACGAAGAACCAGATGACTCCGAGCACGATCAGGAAGATCAATAACTCAGCGAAGAAGGTGCCGTTGGGAACCAGGAAGTTCCCCGCGGCCTCCACATCCGTTCTGGGAGACATGATGACGTCTACTTACCGGGAGTAGCGAATACGAACAATGCCATGAACGCTAGATTGATGAAGTATGCCGCTTCGACCAGACCCACGGTCAGGAAGAAGTTCACGCGCAGGCGGCCCTCCGCCTCCGGCTGCCGGGTGACGCCGTTGATCAGAGCGGCACCGGCCAGACCGTCACCGATACCCGCGCCGATGGCACCGCCCGCCAGAATGATGCCGCCGCCGATGAGAGCGCCCTGGACGATACTCGCGGTTGCTGGGTCTGCCATTTTTCACTTCCTTTGACAAAGGGTTATAGCGCTGAACAGCTGAAGCCGCTCAGTGGTTTTCACTCTCCAGCGACATCGACTGGCTGAAGTAGAGGATGGTCAGCAGGGCGAAGATGAATGCCTGAATGGCTCCGACGAACAGGTCGAAGAGCTTCCAGATGGCATTCGGGCCCCAGCTGATCCAGAAGGGGAACAACGTGATCACCGAAACCATGACGCCGCCCGCGAACATGTTGCCGAAAAGTCGCAACGAGAGCGACAGCGGTTTGGCGATTTCCTCGACCACATTGATGAAAACCATCGGGCCCCAGCCGGTGTGGCCCTTCAGCAACTGTTTCACGTGCCCACCCGGGCCGCGCCGCCACGCGCCCGCGGCGTGATAGAGCAGGAACACGAACAACGCGAGTGACAGCGTGAAATTGAAATCGGACGCCGGCGGCGCGATCAATTCCCCCGAACCGTACTGAACGGGCAAGACGGACAACCAGTTCGAGAGCAGGATGAAGGTGAACAGCGTGACCGCCAGCGGCAGCACGAACGGCGCGACCTTCATGCCGATGGCCGTCTCCACCTGGCTGCGCATCTGGACCGTGATGGTCTCGAAGAACAGCTGCACCCCGTTGGGCACCCCGGAGGTGATCTTCACCCGCAGGTAGAAGGCCAGGCCCAGCACGATCAGCGCAGCCACCCCCGTGGACACGATGGTGTCCACATTGAAGGTCATGCCCAGCAGATGCGCCTGGGCGTGGTCGCCGACATGGATCTTGGACTCCCCCGAGGAATCCTCGGCGGCCAACAGCGCCGGCGCCGACGAATGGGCGAGGGAAGCGACGGGAATGCTCATGACTGCTGTCGAAGCCCTTTCACCTCGGGCAGAGCGGTATGGAGTACCAGAATCAGCTGAAAGACCGCCAGCCCGAAGAAGATTCCGACGCCGTAGGGCCGGGTCAGGAATGCCACCACAATCGACAAAGCGGTCAAAATGAGCAGCCGCGACGCCGAGGACAGCGCCAATTTCTGTTTGCTGGGTGTTTCCGCATCCGTGATGCGCACGATGGACATCCAGGTAAGCCGGGCGTTCACCCAGCCGAGTGTCAGACCGGTGGCCATGAAAACACCCAGCAACAATCGATCGAACGCCCCTGTGACCATCAATGCCAGTACGCCGAAAGCGATTGCGATAGCACTCGCTCTACGCATCCGTAGCCTGTTGAGGTCCAATACGACACCGCCTCGCCGTCATCCCACCTCGTAGTGGGGCCGTGCATGATCAATAGCATACACAGCCCAACCTCGTTGCGGGGCAGTATTTTTGATCTTCAAATTGTTGATCTTGAAATTCTGAAACGCTTTTCAGCGAACTTTCCGCCACTTTATTCGGACATCAGTGTTGCACAGCCTTTTCCGCTCCGGTGCCGGTCAGCGACCGCACCTGCATCTCGGCGTACTTGGCGTCGTCACGTTCCTTCGACAGCACGGTCCCCAGCCAGCCCAGAGCGAACGAAACCGGGATGGACACCAGCCCCGGGTTGGCGAGCGGGAACCAGTGGAAGTCATGGGATTTGATCATCGCGGTGGGCGCTCCGGAGACCGCCGGAGAGAACACGATCAAGACGATCGTGACGGCCAATCCGCCATAGATGCTCCACAGTGCGCCGGCGGTGTTGAAGCGCCGCCAGAACAACGAATACAGAATGGTCGGTAGGTTTGCCGAGGCCGCCACCGCGAAGGCCAGCGCCACCAGGAACGCCACATTCTGATTCTTTGCCAGAATGCCGCCGACGATGGCCAGCGCCCCGATCACCACCGCGGTGATCCGCGCGACCCGCACCTCGCCGTCCCGGCTGTCGCCGTTCCCGCGCTTGATGACATTGGCGTACACGTCATGGGCGAAGGACGCCGACGCGGTGATGGTCAGGCCCGCGACCACCGCCAGAATCGTCGCGAACGCCACGGCCGCAACGAATCCCAGCAACACCGGCCCGCCCAGTTCCAGGGCCAGCAGCGGCGCGGCCGCGTTCTCCTTGCCCGGCGCCTTGGCGATCTTCTCCGGCCCCACCAGCGCGCCCGCGCCGTACCCGAGCACCAGCGTGAACAGATAGAAGACCCCGATCAGGCCGATCGCCCACACCACCGACCGGCGCGCCTCCCTGGCCGTCGGCACCGTGTAGAACCGCATCAGCACGTGCGGCAGCCCGGCCGTCCCCAGCACCAGCGCCAGTGCCAGGGAAAGGAAGTCGAGCTTGCTGGTGCCGTTCTTGCCGTACTTGAATCCCGGTTCGAGCAGCTTCGCGCCGGTCTTGCCGCCATGGGTCACCGCGTCGTGCAGCAGGCTCGAGAAGTTGAAGTCGTAGCGCCCCAGCACCCACACCGTCATGGCCGCGGCCGCGCCGATCAGCAGCACCGCCTTGACGATCTGCACCCAGGTGGTGCCCTTCATACCGCCGACGAGCACGTAGACGATCATGATCGCGCCGACGACGGCGATCACCAGATTCTGCCCCGCCGAACCGGATACGCCCAGCAGCAGCGAGATCAGCACACCCGCTCCGGCCATCTGCGCGAGTAGATAGAACAGGCTCACCGCCAGCGTGGAGGTGGCCGCCGCCGCCCGCACCGGCCGCTGCCGCATGCGGAAGGCCAGCACGTCACCGAGGGTGAATTTGCCGGTATTGCGGAGTAATTCGGCCACCAGCAGCAACGCCAGCAGCCAGGCCACCAGGAAACCGATGGAATAGAGGAAGCCGTCGTAGCCGTACACCGCGATGGCCCCGGCGATACCCAGGAAGCTGGCGGCCGACAGATAGTCGCCGGAGATGGCGATGCCGTTCTGTGGCCCGGAGAAGGCGCGCCCGGCGGCGTAATAGTCTGCGGCCGTGCGGTTGTCGCGGCTGGCCCACACCACGATGCCCAGCGTGATGACCACGAAGATCGCGAAGATGGTGATGTTGAGCCCGGGCCTGCTGCCCTCCACGGCCGCTGCCAGATACACGGTCATCGGGTCGGTCCTTCCAGTTCGGCGCGGATCTGCTCGGCCATCGGGTCGAGGGTGCGGTCGGCGTAGCGCACGTAGAGGCCGGTGATGACGAAGGTGGAAAGGAACTGCAGCAGGCCGAAGATCAGCCCGACGGTGATGTTCCCGCCCACCTTGTGCGACATGAAGTCGTGCGCGTAGTCGGCGAGCAGCGCATACAGCGCGTACCAGGTCAGGAACAGAACGGTCATGGGGAAGACGAAGCGCCGGAAGCGATGCCGCAGGCGCTGGAACTCGGGGCTGTCGTAGACCTCGGTCCAGTCAGGATCCGGACTGCCGGTCTGGGATTCGGTCTGGGATTCAGTTGTCAACTGCGATACCTCCTGGTGATCCCGGTCACAGTAGCAACGAAGAGGCTTGCGAGCGGGTCGAATAACCGCAGGTGAGATCGCAAATTCATCGATAAGTGAGCCGAAGTTCATGGCGTCCGGCGGCCAGTTACCAACCGGTTTCCCCGCAATCCGATCGGGTGAACCGGGCCCGCTGCCGGATGCCCATCAGTAGCGGTGGCAGAGTTCGATGTCATGCCGACGAATCAGACGACCACCTCGTCCCTGCTCGCCGACCTCGCGCCCGATCTACGCGCGGCGCTGACCCGCGTCCGCTACGACGCGGACACCCTGCTCGAGGCGCTGGGCGACGCCGCCCACGCCGCCCTCGGCCGCGGCGAACCGGTCCCCGTCCGCCGCGCCGCCGCCGATCTCGGCGAGCTCGGCACCCTGGTGCGCCTGCTGCTGCTCGGCGATCCGGTCCCCGAACGTGAAGCGGCAGCGGCCCTTTCGCCGGTGAGCATCGACCGCGCCACCGCGGCGGGGCTGCTGGAGCGCGACGGCGACGAGGTCCGCGCCGCCCTGGATCTGCGTCCCCTCGATCTCGGCGAGGGCACCCGCTGGGTGCTGTCCGACCTCGACGACTCCATGCGCCGCCGCAGCCTCGACGCCGACCACGTGCTCGGCGTCGGCCACGCCTCGCTGTCGCTGCTGCGCGCCACCCCGACCCGACCGGTCGGCACCGTCCTGGATCTGGGCACCGGCTGCGGCGTGCAGGCCGTGCACGCCGCCGCCTATGGCCGCACCGTCACCGGCACCGACGTGAACAAGCGCGCCCTCTGGCTGGCCGAGGCCACCGCCGCGCTCAACGACCTCGATATCGAACTGCTGGAAGGCTCCTGGTTCGAACCGGTGGCCGGCCGCCGGTTCGACCAGGTGGTGGCCAATCCCCCGTTCGTGGTGGGCCCGGCCCGCGTCGAGCACACCTACCGCGACTCCGGCCTCGCTCTCGACGGCGCGAGCGAACTCGTCATCTCCGGCCTCCCGGACCTGCTGACCCCGGGCGGCACCGCGGCACTGCTCGCCTCCTGGGTGCACCTCGACGGCCAGGACTGGCGCAGCCGCGTCGCGAGCTGGCTGCCCGACCACGGTATCGACGCCTGGATCGTGCAGCGCGACATCGCCGATCCGGCCCTTTATGTCGGTACCTGGCTGCGCGATGCCGGGTTGGATCCGCGGGAGGCCGCCGCCCAGGCCCGCGCCGAACGCTGGCTCGACGCCTTCCGTGAGGCCGACGTCGAGGGCATCGGCTTCGGTTTCGTCTACCTGCGCGCCACCGACGGCCCGACCGAACTGCTCGCCGAGGACCTGACCCACCGCTTCGACGACCCGCTCGGCCCCGAGGCCATCGCCTATTTCGAGCGCTCGGCCTGGCTGCGCGCCGCGGCCGCCGATCCCGACCTCATCCTCGACTCGCGCTACCAGGTCGATCCGGCCACCGCGCTCGAACGCGTCTATCTCCCCGGCGACGCGGGCTGGGCGCAGGCGGTGGCGCGGCTGCACCGCGGCGACGGCCCGCGCTGGCAGCACGAGGTCGACGACACCACCGCCGCACTGCTGGCCGGGATGCGCCCCGACGGTCTCCCCCTGCGCGAACTCCTCGAACTGCTGGCCTTCAGCGAAACCGGCGACGCCGCGACCCCCGACTTCGAGAGCGCGGCGATGACCGTGGTGGCCGGACTGATCCGGCACGGTCTCGTACACCCGCGCTGAGCGTGGGCTCTCCCCCGCGACGGCCGTCGGGCCCGCCCCGGCGGCCGTCGGTATTTCCGCAGGAAACCGGCGCTGACGGGCGGTGAGGTCCGTCACGATCACGTGTCGCCCAGATACCGATCCGGGCGGCCGCGGGAATGCGCCCGAGCCGCGATTCGTTCAACTACGTGCTCGAATCACGACGTGCGGGCAAGGCCCGTACACACGTATTCGCTTGTCGCGTCAGGAAGTTCGGGCGCGGCGGTGGGCAACCACCCGGTCACCGAGGGTCGTCCGCCGGTGGCGCGTGTTCCCGGCGATGCGCGCTTCTCAGGAACTTCTCAGCCGTGCGCCGTAAAAACCGCAGATCAGGCGCGGTTTACCGGTGGTCTGGCGGGGAACTTTCCTGAAGTCGGGTCCGTTGAACGGAGCGAGACACCACCGACAGGAGGCAAGTCATGACAAGCCCCGCCACCACTGACGTGCGCACCAGCGAACAAGACCTCGACGCCCAGAGCCCCGCCGCCGACCTGGTACGTGTGTACCTGAACGGGATCGGTAAGACGGCGCTGCTGACGGCGGCCGACGAGGTCGAGCTGGCCAAGCGCATCGAGGCGGGCCTCTACGCTCAGCACCTGCTGGAGACGAGCAAGCGTCTGTCCGCCGCGAAGAAGAAGGATCTGGCGATCCTGGTTCGCGAGGGTCAGGCCGCCCGCCAGCACCTGCTGGAAGCGAACCTCCGCCTCGTGGTCTCCCTCGCCAAGCGCTACACCGGTCGTGGCATGCCGCTGCTGGACCTGATCCAGGAGGGCAACCTGGGTCTTATCCGCGCCATGGAGAAGTTCGATTACACCAAGGGCTTCAAGTTCTCGACCTACGCCACCTGGTGGATCCGTCAGGCCATCACCCGCGGTATGGCCGACCAGTCCCGCACCATCCGCCTCCCCGTCCACCTGGTCGAGCAGGTGAACAAGCTGGCCCGCATCAAGCGGGAACTGCACCAGCAGCTCGGGCGGGAGGCCACCGACGCGGAACTGGCCAACGAGTCGGGCATCCCGGTCGACAAGATCGCCGACCTGCTCGACCACAGCCGCGACCCGGTATCCCTGGACATGCCGGTCGGCAACGACGAAGAGGCCCCGCTGGGCGACTTCATCGAGGACTCCGAGGCCACCTCCGCCGAGAGCGCCGTCATCGCCGGTCTGCTGCACCGCGACGTGCGCAGCGTGCTGGCCACCCTCGACGAGCGCGAACAGCAGGTCATCCGCCTGCGCTACGGCCTCGACGACGGCCAGCCGCGCACCCTCGACCAGATCGGCAAGCTCTTCGGCCTGTCCCGCGAGCGCGTCCGCCAGATCGAGCGCGAGGTCATGTCCAAGCTCCGCAAGGGCGAGCGCGCCGACCGCCTGCGCGCTTACGCCAGCTAGTTCACACCCGTGGAGCCGGTCCCCCTGCCCGGCTCCGCACCCTCTGATCGTCGGGCCACTTTCGAGGCGCTGGCCCGATTCCGCCGGCCGATTCCGCTGCCCGAACGTCCCCTCCGGGCGGGCAGAGTCGGCCGGCGTTTCCATGTGCCGGGTCCTCCGATGCGAATGCGGTTGCCGGGCCGCGGCTTCCGCATCCCCTGCGGCTCAGGGTCAGAGCCGGGTCAGGGATTGGCAGGGGCTGGGGGCCGGAAGGTCGCCGCGGAAGTAGGCGGTGGGCGGAACGCCCATGAGGGAGCGGAAGTCGGCGGTCATATGGGATTGGTCGTAGTAGCCGGAGGCCGTGGCCACGTGTGACCACGGCGTATTGCCCGCGGCGGCCAGGACCTGACGAACCCGGGCGATGCGGGCATAGTGCTTGGGCGACACGCCGATTCCGGCGGCGAACAGATTGCGCAGCTGGCGTTCGGAGACGGCCAGGTTCGCGGCCAGTGCGGTGACCGGGCCGGCGGTGTCCATGGCGGCGACCGCCGAATCCAGCAACCGGCGGTGGTCGCGGCGAACCGAATCCTCCGAGAGGCGGTGCGGGAGTACGGCTTCCAGGAAGGGGGCGACCTCGTCTGGATCGAGCTCGAGCAGCCGGTCGGCCAGATCGGCGACCGGGCCGGGCAGGTCCGACAGCACGGCGATCCGGTCGGTCAGCTCGGCGGCCGCGATACCCAGCAGGGACCGGGACGCACCGGGAGCCAGCCGGATTCGGGTGCAGCCCGCGGCCGTGTCCGGGCTGGAGTAGGTGGCGCGGGTGCGCGGGCCCAGCACCCACGCGTCCCGGCGACCGGATTCCTCGGTGCGCAGCACAATCGAGGTGACCGCCTGGGGAATGTGGGTGAAGGCGGCGGACCCGGGGTGGACGGTCGGAATGTGGGCGATCTCGGTGATCCACGGACGCAGCGCTGCAGGCGGGGTCAGGCGGCGTTCGAGATCCTCGGCGGTCACGACGGGAGCCAGGGTTTGCGCAGTGGTCACCCGATCAACTCTAGGCAGCTTCGGCGCTCACGGGTGTGCCGGTTTTTCCTATAGCCGGACGGGGGTGGGTCGGCAGGGTGATTCCCATGATCGTTATCACCGGTGCCACGGGCACCATCGGAAGTGAAGTCGTCCGGCAGCTGGCGGCGCGCGGGGTGAAAGTGCGCGCGGTGACCCGGAATCCGGAGAACGCCCAGGTCCCCGACGGCGTCGAGGTGGTGCGCGGCGACTACGCCGACACCGCGTCGATGGCCGCGGCCTTCAGCGGGGCCGAAGCCGCATTCCTGGTCGGGCTGCTCGGACCCGACTATGTCGAACTGGATCGCGCGCTGATCGAGGCGGCCCGCGACGCGGGCGTCCAGCGCCTGGTGAAGCTGTCCGCCATCGGCACCGGCGACCCCGATCTGGGCCGGGTCGGCACCTGGCACGCGCCCGGCGAGCGGGCGGTCCGGGACAGCGGCGTGGCGTGGACCATCCTGCGGCCCAGCAGTTTCGCGTCGAACACCCTGAGCTGGAGCGCAGCGATCAAGGCGGGGCAGCCGGTGCCGAATATGACCGGCACCGGCGCGCAGGGCGTGGTCGATCCGCGTGACGTCGCGGCGGTGGCGGTGGAAGCGCTGCTCTCCGACGCGCATTCGGGCCGGGTGCTCACGCTCACCGGCCCGGCCTGGCTGACCACGCGCGAGCAGGCCGACGTCCTCGCCGCCGCGCTCGGCAGCCCGATCGAGGTCACCGATATTCCGCACGACGCGGCACGCGAGTTCATGCTGGGGGCGGGCATGTCCGAGGAATTCGCGGCCGGCGCGCTGGCCGGTCAGGCCTACGTGGCCGCCGGCGCGAACGCCATCATCACCGGCGATGTCGAGCGGGTGCTCGGCCGCGCGCCGCGCGGCTACGCCGACTGGGTGCGCGACCACACCGACGCCTTCACGGCCTGACGTCCCCGCCCCGGCCGTTCCCGGGCCTACTCCGGGGTCTGCTGGACCGGCTCGGCGTCCTCGAGGACGGACTCCAGCCGGTCCAGCATGCCATTCCAGCCGCCGCCCATGATGCTGCGCGCCCGCTGCACGACCGGATCCTCCGGATCGAAACCACGGTGGCTGAACAGGATTCGAGTGCCGTGCCCCTCCGGCCGCAGAGTCCAGCTGATCACCCAGCCACTGTCCCGATCGGACTTCGCGTCGTTCCAGCTGACGCTGAGCAGCTGTGGCGCAACGACTTCCAGCACCTCGCCGCGAATCTCGCCGGAGAAGTTCTGACCGGGCATCGGCTGGGTCCGCATCTCGAAGACCGTGCCCACCACCGGTTCGAAACCGATGGGCCGCATCATCCACTGCCCCATGAGTTCCGGCGTGGTGAGCGCGCGCCACACCTTCTCCGGCGGATGCGGGTAGTAGTGATCGAGTTCGATCGTGGTGATGTCGTCGGTCATCATCGGTCCTTCTCCTCGGGATCGTCGGGCATGGCGTCCAGCACCGCGCCCAGGTCGCGCAGCCGCGCCCGCCAGAACCGTTCGAACGGATCGAGCCAGGACTGCAAGTCGTGCAACGGTTCGGGTTCCACCCGGTAGAACCGCTGCCTGCCGCGCTTGTCCTCGGCCACCAGCCCGGCATCCCGCAGCACCTTCAAATGCTCCGACACACTGGGCCGCGCCATATCGAAGCGCTCCGCGATCACCTGCACCGACTGCTCCCCCTCGAGCAGCAGCTCGAGAATGTCGCGCCGGGTGGGATTGGCCAGCGCGCCGAACACCCGATCGGCGGTCCCGGACTTCAAGCGGTACGGCATGACCACACAATAGGTAGGAAACTACCTACCCGTCAACCGTAGGATTTCTCCTACCCAATTGACCGAAAGATGGCCACGGAGTCGGGCACCGCGGCCATCGAAACGAAAGGACGGAACTCAGAACCCGAGACTGCCGGTGCCGATGCTGCCGCCGCCACCGCCGCAACCCGTGGTCGAGGGACTCGGGACCGGGGTACCGGCGGGCGCCGGAGCGACCACCACGGTCTGCGTCACCGAATCCGAACCCTGCGAGAGCGTGACCGTGTGAGTGCCCGCGGTCGTCGGCGTCCACTCGGCGCCGAACCCGGCCTCGTCCATCCCGGGGTAGAAGGCATAGAAGCAAACCCCGTTGTCGCGGAAGATCACCCGCGAGCTCGCGGTCGGGAACAGCGAACCACCGGCCATCGCCTGGATACCCGCGGTCGCGCCGACCACGAAGCCACCGGAGGGCGGGATGATCTTCATCTGCAGCAGGCCGTCCGCCGAAGCAGTCGCCGCGGTCATTCCGACCACAGCGGCCCCGGCCATCAAACTCGTTGCGCCCCAGCCGATTCGGCGACGGAGCATGCCACTCGTACTCATTTGAAACTCCTGTTCGTCGACCCCGCCGATGGGGTCGACGAACACTAACGTTCGTAGAGTGTGAAATATCTAGATTCCACTTATCTCGGCTGCCCCAGCTTTCCGGGGCAGCCGAGTCCCTTCGGGGCAGCCGAGCCGGGGCAGAGTGCGGCTAGCCGGAGTTGCGGAGTGCGGTGGCCAGGCCGTTCATGGTGAGCAGGATGCCGCGTTCGACGAGTTCGGAGGTGTCGCCGGCCCGGCGGCGACGCAGCAGTTCGACCTGGAGCTGGTTGAGGGGCTCGAGGTACGGGAAACGGTTGTGGATGGACTCGGCCAGTGCCGGGTTGTCGGCGAGGAGTTCGTCGGTGCCGGTGATGGCGGCGTGCATGCGGGCCGTACGGGTGAACTCGTCGCAGATCATGTGGAAGACGGTGTCGCGCAGGGCTTTATCGGGGACCAGGCCGGCGTAGGAGGCGGCGATGTCCATGTCCGCCTTGGCCATCACCTGGGCCAGGTTGGACAGGACGGTGCGGAAGAAGGGCCAGCGGCGGTAGAGGTCGGAGAGGGCGGCCAGGCGGGCCGGGTCGTCGCCGATCCACTGTTCGAACGCGGTGCCGGTGCCGTACCAGCCGGGGAGCATGACGCGGGACTGGCTCCACGCCATGACCCACGGGATGGCGCGCAGGTCGTAGACGGAGCTGGTGGGCTTGCGGGAGGCGGGGCGGCTGCCCAGGTTCAGGTCGGCGACCTCCGCGATCGGGGTGGAGTCCCGGAAGTAGTCGACGAAGCCGGGGGTCTCGTGGACCAGCTTCGAGTACGCCGCGCGAGCCGATTCGGCCAGCTCGTCCAGCATTTCGTAGGCGGGTTCGGCATCCGCGCCCAGGCCCTCTACATCGAGCAGCGTGGACTCCAGGGTGCCCGCGACGAGCGCCTCCAGATTGCGGTAGGCGGTGCCGGGATCGGCGTACTTGGTGGAGATGACCTCGCCCTGCTCGGTCAGGCGCAGCGCACCGCGCACCGCACCGGCGGGCTGGGCCAGGATGGCGTCGTAGCTGCGGCCACCGCCGCGGCCGACGGTGCCGCCGCGACCGTGGAAGAGCCGCAGGCGGATTCCGGTCTTGCGGGCCACCTCCACCAGGTTCAGCTCGGCGCGATACAGCGCCCAGTTGGCGGCCAGATACCCGCCGTCCTTGTTGGAGTCGGAGTAGCCGAGCATGACCTCCTGCTGCATGCCGCGCGCGGCCACCAGCCGCTGATAGGCGGGCACCTCCAGTGCGGCGCCGAGGATTTCGGCGCCGTCGCGCAGGTCGTCGATGGTCTCGAACAGCGGCACCACCCCGACCGGACTGGACGGCGGAGTGGCCGTGTCACCCGGATCGAGAATGCCCGCCTCCTTCAGGAGCAGGGCGGCTTCGAGCATGTCGCTCACCGAGGTGCACATGCTGATGATGTAGTTGGGCACGGTGTCCGGGCCCAGATCGTCGAGCGCGGCCTTGGCGGCGCGCACCACTGCGAGTTCCTTGGCGGCGAGCTCGCTCAGTCTCGCATTCGGTCCGACCAGCGGCCGACGCGTGGTCAATTCGGCGGCCAGCAGCTCGACCCGCCGCGCCTCGTCGAGGGAGGCGTAGTCGGAATGCACTCCGGCCCAGGCGAACAGCTCGGCCACGACCTGCTCGTGGGTTTCGGAATTCTGGCGCATGTCCAGGCCCTGCAGATGAAACCCGAAGGTCTGCACCGCGGCCCGCAACGTGGCCAGCTGGTCATCGGCCAGCAGCCCGTCACCGGATGCGCGCATGGACGCGTCGACCACGCCCAGATCGGCCAGCAGCTCCGCGGGCCCGGCGTACGGTTGCGCGCCGACATCGATACCGTCCGTGGGGATCTCCCCCAGCGCCCGGCACGCGGTGGCGCTCAGCCGCGCGCGGATACCGCGAACGGCACGGCGGTACGGCTCGTCGGCGCGCTGCGGTGAATCGTCGAATCCGGCATCGGCGAGAGCCGACAGCTCCGGGGTCACCGGCACCAGTCGGGCCGACTGCGACAGCGTCTTCTCCAGTTCCAGCAGCGATTTCAGGTACCGGTCGAACGCGACCGCACCCGCGCGGTGGGTGGCCCGGTGCACCACGTCGGCGGTGACGAAGGGATTGCCGTCCCGGTCGCCGCCGATCCACGAGCCGGGCCGCAGGATCGGGCGCGCCAGCAGTTCGTGTCCGGGCCACCGCGATCGCAGCGCGGCCCGCACCTGATCGTTGATGCGCGGGATGACATCGAACAGCGTCAGGTCGTAGTAGCGCAGCCCGACCTCGATCTCGTCCTGGATCCGCAGGCGCGCCAGCCGGATCAGCGCCGCCCGCCACAGCTGCAGCACCTGCCGGCGGATGTCGACCTCTAGCTCCGCGAACTCCGGCTCGTATTTGTTGTAGCGCTGCCGCTGCCGCATGAGTTCGGTGATCCGGGCCTGCACATCGAAGATGGTGCGGCGCCGGGTCTCGGTCGGATGCGCCGTGATGACCGGCGACACCAGGGCGTCGGCGAGCAGGTCGGCCACCACGTCCCCGTCCGGTCCGGTGGCGTCGAGCTTGCGGTAGGTGGCGGCCAGGCTGGAATCCTGGGGTGGCTCCCCCGCCGCCTCGTGCACCGCACGCCGCCGATCCCGCTGCAGGTCCTCGGCCAGATTGGCCAGCAGCAGGAAGTGGCTGAAGGCGCGGATCACCGGAATGGCGGTGCGGATGTCGACATCGCGCAGCATGTCGGCCACCGCGCTGCGCTCCACCTCGGAGCGGCGAATCCGGAAGGCCTCCACCCGGACCCGCTCGATCAGGTCGAAGATCTCCGCACCCTCGTGGTCACGAATGGTGTCACCGAGGATCCCGCCGAGGAACCGGATGTCGTCGCGCAGTGGCGCGGTCGCTGTCTCGATCTGGTTTGCCTGCACTACGTTCACCTCTCCGAAGCACTGCTTCTGGTGTCCCTGGCCGCTCGTCCTTGTCGTAGCCGGGGGTCGGGGCGGCTGCTCAACCCATCCGGCGCGGACCGATGTCGAACCTGTTGGGTTCCGGCCCGATCCGCACCCGTCCGTACAGCACGGCCGCGCCCTCCGGCGAGGCCAGTACCGGTTCGCACTGCAGCTCCCGCACCTCCGGCAGGTCGTCGCACAGCGCCGAGATCCGTTGCGCCAGTTCGGCCAGCGCGCCCTTGTCCACCGGTTTGCCGATATCGCGGCCGCCCACGGTGCCCGACAGCAGCGGGGCGGCGCGGGGCGCGTCGATGAGTTCGGCCGACTCCGCCTCGGTCAGCGGCAGCGCCCGGTAGACGCGGTCGCCGAGCAGATCGATGATGGTGCCCGAAAGCCCGAAACTGATGACCGAACCGAACGACGGGTCGTCCTGCACCCGGAAGGTGCAGCCCACGCCCTTGGTCGCCATGCGCTGAATGTGCACCGGATTGCCCGAGATCTCGCTCAGGTCCGTGAACGCGCGCCGCACCGCGTCCGGGCGCCACAGATCCAGCCGCACCCCGGTGAGATCCGGCCGATTGCGCCACATTTCGCCGGTCGCCTTGGCCGCCACCGGAAAGCCCAGCTCCTCGGCCGCGTCCACCGCGGCGTCGGCGTCGAGCACCTCGCGGAACTCCACCACGCGAATTCCGTAGCAGCCCAGCAGTTCCGCGGCCTGCAGGTCGGTGAGCCAGTGCGCCGAGTCCGCGTTCATCCACTCCGCCACCAGTTCCCGTGCCCGCGCAGTGTCGACGCCGCCCGGACGGACCACCGGCGACAGCGGTCGGGTACGCCAGTCGGCATAGCGGCGCGCCCGGGCCAGCGCCCGCGCGGCCCGTTCCGGATCCCCGTAGGAGGGAATGGAACCGCGCTCGAGAATTCCGCCCACCCCGCGCGTGGCGAGCAGGTTGGGCATGCCCTGATCGGCGACGAAGGTGGTGAGAACCGGTGTGGCCGGATCGGATTGGGCGCCGGAGCGAATGGCCTCGGCGAAGGAGGCGACCGCCGCCGGCACCGGCGGCGAATAGATGACGATGACCGCGTCCACGGCACGGTCGGTGACCGCCGCGGCGACGGCGGTCAGGTAGTCCGCCGGACTCGCCTGCGGCCCGAGGTCGGTGGGCTCATCGACCTCGAGTCCCTCGCCGCGCGCCGCGTCGACCGCCAGCCAGCTCAGCGCGGCACTGTTGCCGATCACCGCCAGGCGCGGCCCGGCGGGCAGCGGCTGATAGGCCAGCAGCATGGCGCAGTCGAAAAGCTCGGTGATGGAATCGACCTGGATGATCCCGGCCTGCGCGAACAGATTGCGCACCAGCGACCGGTCCAGGTCCCGGTCCCCCTCCACCCGCGCGGCATTGCGGCCGCTGTTCACGGCCACAATGGGTTTGGTGTGCGCGACCCGCCGCGCGATGCGGGAGAACTTGCGCGGATTGCCGAAGGTCTCCAGGTACAGCAGCACCACATCGGTGTCCGGATCGCTGTCCCAGTACTGGAGCAGGTCGTTGCCGGAGACGTCGGCGCGGTTGCCGGCGGACACGAAGGTGGACAGTCCCAGCTGCCGCGCCGCCGCCTCACCGAGAATGGCCGCGCCCAACGGTCCGGACTGACAGAAGAATCCGATGCGCCCGCGCCCGGGCAGCACCGGTGCGAGGGTGGCGTTCAGCGCGATCCGTGGATCGGTATTGGCGATACCGAGCGCGCTCGGCCCCACCACCCGCATACCGTGCGCCCGCGCGGCGTCGACCAGCTCCCGCTCGGCCTGATAGCCGTACGGACCGGTCTCGGAGAATCCGGCGGTCAGCACCACCAGACCCTTGACGCCCTTGGCCATGCAATCGTCGAGCACCGACCCGATCTCGGTGGCGGGCACCGCGATCACCGCCAGATCGACCTCGTCGGGAATGTCGCGCACCGTCGGATACGCCCGCACCCCGCGCACCGCCGTGCGATTGCGGTTCACCGGGAACACCGGCCCCTGGTAGGCCCCCGACAGCAGGTTGGCCAGCACCGCGCCACCCACCCGGCTGGTCGACGGCGTCGCCCCGATCACCGCGATGGACTTGGGCGACAACAGGTTCCCGACACTGCGCGCCTCCGAGGCCCGTTCCCGCGAATCCCGCACCGACAGCAGCGCCTCGGTGGGGTCGATGGCGAACTCCAGATGCAGCACCGACCCGTCGCGGCTGCGCTGCACCTGATATCCGGCATCCCGGAACACCTGCACCATGGCATTGTTCTCGGCCAGCACCTCGGCCACGAAGATCTCGAAATCGTTCTCGGCCGCCGCGCCCGCCAGATGCTCGAGCAGAATCGAACCCAGCCCACGCCCCTGATGGCCGTCGGCGACCACGAAGGCCACCTCGGCCGCACGGGGTCCCGGCCGATCGGCCAGGTACTCGTAGCGGCCCACCGCGATGATCTCGTCGCCGAGCTCGGTCACCAGCCCGACCCGGTCCCGATAGTCGACGTGCGTGGTCCGGTACAGGTCCTTCGGCGTCATGCGCGGGTACGGACCGAAGTACCGCAGATACCGGGTGCGGTCCGACAACCCCTCGTGGAAACGCTCCAGCGCCTCCGCGTCGTCGGGGGTGATCGGCCGCAATCCCACCACGCCACCGTCGGAGGCCAGCACGTCGGCGAACCAATGCTCCGGCGGCGGAGGCGGATTCACGGGTGTGCCGGGCGTGTCCGAGGGCAGGGGCGGGGCGGCGGAATCAGTCACGGGGATCCTCCGGATCCAGGCCGAGCAGGCCGAAACTCGCCCGGCGCGTAGCCAATACGGATATGTCGAGAGCCCGGCGGGCGCGGTCGGCGCGCTCGTCGCCGGTCTCGCGGCCGCCCCCGGGGCCGTCCCAGCGCGCGAAGCCGATATCCCCGCCGTCGCCCATGCTCTCGGGCACGGCGACCATGGGCGCGTAGGCGCCCACCTGCTCACGCCACTGCGGCGGCGTCGGGGTGGCGGGATCGATGGTGCGGTCCAGAGCCGTTGCCAGCAGATGGGTCCAGGCCCGGGGCACCACCCGGATCAGCCCGTACCCGCCGCCGCCGACCGCCAGCCAGCGGCCCTCGGCATACCGGTCGGCCAGATCGCGCATGGCGATGAAGGCCGCCCGCTGACCGTCCACCGTGAGTTCCAGATCCGCCAGCGGATCCTCGCGATGGGTGTCGACCCCGCACTGGCTGATCACGATCTGCGGCCGGAACGCCGCCAGCGCGCCCGGCACCACGGCATGGAAACCGCGCAGCCACAACGGGTCCCGGGTGCCGGGCATGATGGGCAGATTGATGGCTGTCCCCTCGGCCGGACCCGAGCCCGTCTCCTCCGGCCATCCGGTGTTGGGCCACAGCGTCGCCGGGTGTTGATGCACCGAAATGGTCAGCACGCGCGGGTCACCGTAGAACACCCGCTGCACACCGTCACCGTGGTGCACATCCACATCGACATAGGCGATGCGGTCGAACCCGTTGTCCAGCAACCACGAAATCGCCACCGCTACATCGTTGTACACACAGAACCCCGCTGCCGAGGCCGGCATGGCGTGATGCATACCACCACCGATGCTCACCGCCCGCCGGGTGCGCCCGGCCGCGATCTCCTGCGCCGCGGCCAGGGTGCCGCCCACGATCACCGAGGCCGCCTCGTGCATGTGCGGGAAGACCGGATTGTCGGCCGAGCCGAGTCCGTAGGGCGGTGCGGTCGGAGCGGGTCCGGGAGGTTGCTGAGCGTGCTTGACCGCCTCGATGTAGTCGTGGGTGTGCACCCGCAGCAGTTCCGATTCCGCGGCCGCCCCGGGTGTGATCCGCTCCACTCCGTCGAGCAATCCGAGCCCCTCGGCGAGCGCCATGGTGAACTGCAGCCGCACCGGCCGCATGGGATGCTCCGGGGTCCAGGTGTAATCGAGGAACCGATCGGACCAGACGACGGTTCCCTTGCCGGCAACGGTTCCATCGCCAATGGGGGTTCCGTCACCACGAACTCGGCCAGGCATACCTGCCACGCTAATGCGTCGCACGAGTTCGTAGGCTTTGGACACCGCAATGCTGTCGTACCGGGATGGCAGGGTATCGCCGACGCTGTGTGCGCACGGCGAACCCGCAGGGAACACGCTGCCCGTCCTGGGTGTTGACAGTGAGTTCGCGAAATAAGCTGTCGCCCGGTGCAGCCGCCGTGCATGGGTAGAATTCGTGCCGACGAAGGGGTTTAACAGGTGAAGGATCTGGTCGACACCACGGAGATGTATCTCCGTACCATCTACGACCTCGAGGAGGAGGGCGTCACGCCGCTGCGCGCGCGCATCGCCGAACGTCTCGAGCAGAGCGGCCCGACGGTGAGCCAGACGGTCGCGCGGATGGAGCGCGACGGCCTGCTGACCGTCGCCGGTGATCGCCACCTCGAACTGACCGAGAAGGGCCGCGCCATGGCGGTCGCCGTGATGCGCAAGCACCGTCTCGCCGAGCGATTGCTGGTCGACATCATCGGGCTGGAGTGGGAGAACGTGCACGCCGAGGCGTGCCGCTGGGAGCACGTGATGAGCGAGGAGGTCGAGCGCCGCTTGGTCGAGGTGCTCAACCACCCCACCACCTCCCCCTACGGCAATCCGATTCCGGGCCTGGACGAACTGGGCCTGCAGGCCAATGCCTCCGCCGACGAGAAGCTGGTCCGGCTCAGCGATCTGCCGACCGGGCAGGCGCAGGCCGTGGTGGTGCGCCGGCTCTCGGAGCACATCCAGACCGATCCGGAGACCATCAATCAGCTCCGGGAGGCGGGCGTGGTGCCCGATGCCCGCGTGACCGTGGAGACCAAACCGGGTGCGGTGATCATCTCGGTGCCCGGCCATGAGGGATTCGAACTGTCCGACGAGATGGCGCACGCCGTCCAAGTGAAGTTGGTCTGATACGTGAAGCTTCTGGTTACCGGAGGCGCCGGCTACGTCGGTGGCGTCTGCGCGCAGGTTCTGCTCGAGGACGGCCATGAGGTCGTGGTCGTCGACGATCTGTCCACCGGCAATGCCGACGGCGTCCCGGCCGGGGCCAAGTTCGTCGAGGGCGATATCGCCACCGCGGGCGCCGAGCTCATCGCGGCCGAATCCTTCGACGGCGTGCTGCATTTCGCGGCCCAGTCGCTGGTCGGCGAATCGGTGGTGGCGCCGGAGAAGTACTGGCACGGCAATGTGGTGAAGACCCTCGCGCTGCTCGAGGCCATGCGCGACGCGGGCACCCCGCGGCTGGTGTTCTCCTCCACCGCGGCCGTGTACGGCGAGCCGGAGCAGGTGCCTATCGTCGAGGACGCATCCAAGCAGCCGACCAACCCCTACGGCGCGTCGAAGCTGTCCATCGACTACGCCATCACCTCGTACGCGGCGGCGCACGGTCTGGCCGCGACCAGCCTGCGCTACTTCAATGTGGCCGGCGCGTACGCCGGGCTCGGCGAGAACCGTGTGGTGGAAACCCATCTCATCCCCCTGGTGTTGCAGACCGCACTGGGTCATCGTGAGTCGATCTCGGTGTTCGGCACCGACTACCCGACGCCGGACGGCACCGCGGTACGCGACTACATCCACATTCGCGATCTGGCGCAGGCGCACCTGCGGGCGCTGGCGCAGTCGCAGCCGGGCGTGCACCGCATCTTCAATCTGGGCAGCGGCACCGGTTTCTCGGTGCGCGAGGTCATTTCGGCGTGCGCGCGGGTGACGGGCCTGCCGATCAATTCGGTGGACGCGCCGCGCCGCGCCGGTGACCCCGCCGTGCTGATCGCCTCCAGCGCCAAGGCCATCGCCGAACTCGGCTGGCGGCCCGAGCACACCGATCTCGACGAGATCGTCTCCGACGCCTGGGATTTCCTGCGCTCGCTGGGTGACCGCGCGCACAGCGCACGCTGAGTCCGCGGCGCCGGCCGCGGTTTCGTCGTCGACCGCATTGTCATCGCGGCTCCGGCCCGAGGTGGATGCCGAGTTCGGCCGCCGCCTCCCGGCCGGAGTCCGCGAGGCGGCCCAGCCGCTCCGGTCGCAGACCCGTCTGTAAGCCGAGGTCCAGCAGCATCGCCATGCGGTGCTTCGGATCGGCGGCCAGCGCGGCGTCCAGCGCCACGCCCGCGAGCGGGCCGTCCCCGCGCGTATAGGCGCAATAGCCCAGCAGTGCCGCCGCTTCGGCGCGATCCGGATCCGGCAGCGCCCGCGCCAGCTGCAGCCACAACGCCTCCGCACCGGGGGCGCGCGGGCCCGGGGCGAGCCCGAACATGATGTCGCGCAGCGCCGAATCCCGCAGGGCCACGGCAACATCCGCCACCTCGGCCGGCGTGAGCCGGGCACCGGCCTCGACGCGTTCCAGGTAGCGCAGCACCCGGCACACCTCGAGCCGCAGCCGCACGCGCGGATCGCCGTGCTGCACAACCCGGGCCAGCCGCCGTGCCGCGGCGGCCACCGCCACCTCCAGAGCGGCGGCGGTGGCGTCGCGTGCCACCGGGTCGACGGCGAGGATATCGGTCAGCTCCCGCCGGGAACCGCGCAGCGGCCGGCCCTCCAGCACATGCCGCAGCGTCACCATCGAGGCCGCCGGATCCGGTTGCAGTCCCCGCGACCACGGTCCGGACAGCGTCCACCACGGCAGTTCCGCACCGATGGCCTGCACCGCCCAGGCCCCCGCCAGCGGCACGGCGTCGACATCGAGCCGATGTTCCAGCGCCGCAACGAGATCGTGGTGCTTGCGCGCCCGCACGCCCCGATGCTTGCGGGTCGGCACCGTAGCCCGGTCGTCGACGACGAGGGCCAGCGCCGCGACGGCCCGGTGCCGCACGCAGATGCCCGCGACCCGCTCGACCAGCATCCCCATCGCACTCCGCCCGGGATTGTCCAGATCCATCCGGGTCACCACCTCGACCGCCGCGATATCCGGCGACGCCTGATCAGCTCGCAGCACCGTCACCACCAGCGACCGTGCGGGCATGAACCCGAGCATGGCCGGGACGGCCGCGATCAGATCGCCGGGCGCCCGCAGCCGCGCCCCGGGCTCGCCGGGATCTTCGAAGGGATTATCGGCGGCAGGCTCGGGGCGATCGGGTGGCGTGGATTCATCGGGTGCGTTCATGCCGTCGAGAGTGCGCCGCGCCGCAGACCGACCCGGGCGGCCGACCTCGGGTTTCGCTGTGGTTGTGGATGTTTCGGCGCGCCGTGGACTACTCGGCGAGCCCCGGGCGGGTACGGCCGCGAGCTGTCGGTGCCCGCTGCTACCGTGCGCCCGGACCGCCGTACCCGAACGTGAAATGTATTCGTTTCATTTTGACCGAGTGGGCGCGGTCACGCTGCTACAGTCCGCCTCGGCACTGGTCCCGCACAGTGCTGGAAGGAGTGTCCTGCGCAGTGCCGGAAGGAGTATCGCGTCATGCCGAGCATGATTCATCACGGCCGGGACTCACCCAGGATCTCCAGGTAGTGCGGATTGGACATGATGCCCAGGACATTGCCGAACGGGTCCACCACCGAGGCCGTCACGAACCCGGTCCCCTCGCCGCGTTCGATGATCGGCTCGTAGACGGTGGCTCCCATGTCGAGCAGCCGCCCGAAGGTGGCCGCCACATCGTCGACGTGCCAGTTCACGATCTGACCGCCCGGAACATCCGGGTGGGACGGTGCGAACTTCCTGTTGATGATCCCGAGCTCGGCCTGGTAGTCACCGATGCGGAATTCGTAGTACCCGCCCGGCACGGTGAAATACGGTGCGACACCGAGCAGTTCGCTGTACCAGTCCCTGGCCGCCTCCAGATCGTCGGCGAAGTAGTTGACGGTGGCCATTCCACGCAGCATGGTCGTTCTCCTGGGTCGAAGGTGGTTCTCGGTCTGAATCCATCATCGCGCTCAAAGTGCTCACCGAATGAGCACTTTACCGGGCAGAATTCCGGATATGCGCGCGGATCGACTGGTGGCCACCCTGCTGTTCCTGCAGACCCGGGGCCGGGTGACCGCGGCGGAGGTAGCGGCCGAGCTCGAGGTGTCGGTGGCCACCGCGCGCCGGGACCTGGAGGCCCTGTCCACGGCCGGGATTCCGATCTACCCGCAGCCAGGACGCGGCGGCGGCTGGGCCCTGGTGGGCGGCGCGCGCACGGATCTCAGTGGCCTCACCGCCGCCGAGGCCCAGGCCCTGTTCCTGCTGCTGGGCCCGGTGGCGGCGGCCACTCCCGCCACCAAGTCGGCCCTGCGGAAACTGTTGCGCGCCTTGCCGCAACCCTTCCGCACCGAGGCCGAGGCGGCTGCGGGCGCGATCGTGGTGGACCCGGCCCGCTGGGGCGAATCGGACCAGCGGCCGCCCGCGCTGGTGGACGAGTTGCAGCGAGCGGTGGTGCGCCGCCGCCGGATCCGGTTCGCCTACGACCGGGCCGGGCGGCGGACCGAGCGGGTGGTCGATCCGTGGGGCCTGGTGGACAAGGACGGCAACTGGTACCTGGTGGCCGGAACCGAGCACGGGCAGCGGACCTTCCGCGTGGACCGGATCGCCACCCTGGCGATCACCGACGAGATCGCCCGCCGGCCGGAGGATTTCGACCTGCCGACGGCCTGGTCGGAGGTGGTCGAGGAGGTCGAACGGCAGCGCTCCGCCCTCTCGGCCACCGTGCTGATCCAGGCTGCGCTCGCGCCGGTGCTGCGCAAACAGCAAGGGCGGCACTGCGTTCTGGACGGCACGACCGCCGACGGGCGGGTCCGGGCCCGGCTCACCGCGCCGACGCCGCTCATGATCGCCCAGCAGCTGGCGGGCTGGGGCGCGGCCCTGGAGGTGGTCGAGCCGGAGTCGGTGCGCGCCGAACTCGCCCGGCTGGGCGCCGAGCTGGTGCAGCGCTACCGAACCGGCGAGTAACCGCTTCTCTGTTATGCGATAATCGAATCATGTTGCAGCAGTGGCGATTTCGCTCTACTGAGCGGCCCGCCACTGTTACAGTCCGCCCGGCGCGACCCCTTCAACGCGCCGAAAGGATTCACCCATGAGTAATCAGCTCTCCCCGGATCTGCGACGGTCCGCCGCCGGCGCCTGCGCGACCGCGGCGCTCGCGGTCGTGGCCGGGTCGGTACTGGCCGCCCCCGCCGGGGCGGCGGTCGACAACATCAATGTCGCCGGGCTCACCAGCGACAAGACGTGCTCTGTCGCCGACGGCTGCTCCATCCAGGCCTCGCTGTCCGGCTCCGACCAGCTCGGCCCGGTCGACTTCCTGGTGAACGGCGCGGTCATCGGCACCCTCACCCCGACCTCGTACGGCGCCGGCGCCGCCGCGAACATGCCCTGGCACCCGACCTCCGACGGCACCTACACCGTCGGCGTCCGGCAGGGCCTGGGCCAGGCGACCATCGTCTACGTCGTCGGCAAGGGCGGCTCCTGCCCGCCGGTTTCCTCGCTGTTCCCGGGCTCGTCGAGCAGCGGGTCCGCGGGCAGCGGCTCGGCCAGCGGCTCGGGCGGAAGCGGTTCCGCGGGCAGTGGCTCGGCCAGCGGCTCGGGCGGAAGCGGTTCGGCGGGTAGCGGTTCCGCGTCGGGGTCGGCCACTCCGCTTCCCGTCTGCTGATCGGGCCCGGGAGCCGGAATGGGCAGAGGTCGGCTCCCTCGGGTCTCAGCCCTTGCGCACCTTGCGCACCGCGGTGGTGAACAGGGCGTCGAGGGCCTCGGTGTCGGAGGTGGACCCGGAGGTCATGTACGTCACCGCGATTCGCACATCGCCGATCTGACCCACCAACGTCTGCATGGTCCTGGTGAGACCGGTCGCACTCTTGTCCGTGCCGACCGTGCGGCGCAGCGCGAGTGAGTCGTCGGCATCGACCGGCGGCGGCGGATCCAGCCGCGTGGTCACCACCGAGGTGACGCCGGAGTGCCCGACACGCACGGTTCCGCAGCGCTGCAACTGATCTCGCAGTGCCGACAGCGGTCGACCCGACCGGGTGAGCGCCACGGTGAGGGTGGCGCGGGTGGTGTCGTCGGTGCCGACCGCCACGGCCGGGCCCGCGGTGGGCGCGACCGGTGCGCAGGTGTTCGGATCCACGTGCGCCCCCGGCAGGTAACCCTCGAGATCATTGGCGGCCTGGCTCGCAGCCTCGGCGGGCAGCACGATCGCGGGGTACCGCGACGGGAATTGCGAGGGATCCGGTAGCAGTTTGGTGAGACCGGCGTCGGAGCCGGCCGCCGGCACCGGAGTGCGGGCGGCGATCGGATGACCGGAAACCGTGCTCCCGCACGCGGCGAGCAACCCGCTCAGCGCCATGATCCCCACGGTGCGCGCGGTCCTGAGGCTGCTGCGTGCGGGGGTGCGGGAGGGCGCGATCACTCCGCCCACTATGCCGAAAATCGGCTGTTCACACCGAATGCCACGCCGCGCGGCACACTGCCGGGAATGCGTGTCCGGGCCCGGCGTGTTGCATACCCAATGCGGGTGGTGCACACCTGTCATGCGCATGAGGGACAATGTGGGTTGGTCGCGAAAGTAGGCCACGCAGGAAGGAGTACGCGATGGACTACGAGTCGCGAATGTACGAGCTGGAGTTCCCGGCTCCGCAGCTGTCGTCCGCCGACGGCTCGGGTCCGGTGCTGGTGCACGGTCTCGAGGGCTTCACCGATGCCGGGCACGCGGTACGCCTCGCCACCACGCACCTGAAGGAAAGCCTCGAGCACGAACTGGTCGCCTCGTTCGACATGGACGAGCTGCTCGACTACCGCTCGCGGCGGCCGCTGATGACCTTCAAGACCGACCACTTCTCCGACTACACCGAGCCGGAGCTGAGCCTGTGGGCGCTCAAGGACACCGCCGGCACGCCGTTCCTGCTGCTGGCCGGGCTGGAACCGGATCTGCGCTGGGAGCGGTTCGTCACCGCGGTGCGCCTGCTCGCAGAGCAGCTGGGCGTGCGCCGGACCATCGGTCTGAGCGCGATTCCCATGGCGATTCCGCACACCCGTCCCCTCGGCGTCACCGCGCACGCCTCCGACTCCGATCTGATCGGCGATCACCAGCGCTGGCCGGGTGAGCTGCAGGTGCCGGGCAGCGCGTCCTCGCTGCTGGAGTTCCGGATGGCCCAGCACGGGCACGAGTCGGTCGGTTTCTCGGTCCATGTGCCGCACTACCTGACCCAGACCGCCTACCCGGAGGCCGCGCAGACGTTGCTGGAGAACGTCGCCGAGAACGCGGGCCTCGAACTACCGCTGGCCGCGCTGACCGATGCCGCCGCACGGGTGCGCGAACAGGTCAACGAGCAGATCGCCGGCAACTCCGAGGTGGAGACCGTGGTGGCGGCGCTGGAACGCCAGTACGACAGCTTCGTCACCGCCCAGGAACGCCAGTCCAGCCTGCTGGCCAGCGAGAACGACCTGCCCACCGGTGACGAGCTGGGCGCGGAGTTCGAGCGCTTCCTGGCCGAGCAGGCCGGCTACGCCGACGGCGACGGACCGGAGAACCCGCCGCTGCGGTAGTGGTCGCTACCGGCGGCCGCGGCGGCGACCGGTAACGTTGGGCGGCGTGCAGCTGTCCGAATTGGTTCCCGACCGTGCCGTATCCGACGTGGACCCGGACTGGTTGTACGAGACCTTCGCCGACTGGGCGAGCTCGGCCGGCCTGAATCTGTATCCGGCGCAGGAAGAAGCGCTGCTGGAGCTGGTCACCGGGTCGAACGTCATCCTGAACACCCCAACCGGGTCCGGGAAGTCGCTGGTCGCGCTGGGCGCGCACTTCGCCGCGCTCAACCGGGGCCAGCGCAGCTACTACACCGCGCCGATCAAGGCGCTGGTGAGCGAGAAGTTCTTCGCGCTGTGCGACGTCTTCGGGGCCGACCGGGTGGGCATGGTGACCGGCGACGCCGCGGTGAACCCGGAGGCGCCGATCATCTGCGCCACCGCGGAGATCCTGGCGAATCTGGCGCTGCGCGAGGGCGCATCCGCCGATATCGGCCAGGTGATCATGGACGAGTTCCACTACTACGCCGACCCCGATCGCGGCTGGGCGTGGCAGGTGCCGCTGATCGAACTGCCCGGCGCGCAATTCCTGCTCATGTCGGCCACGCTCGGCGAGGTCGACTTCTTCGCCGAGGATCTGACCCGGCGCACCGGCCGTGAGACCGCCGTGGTGTCCGGTTCGGAACGGCCGGTGCCGCTGAGCTTTTCGTATGTGCGCACACCCATCACCGAGACGCTCGAGGATCTGGTGACCACCAGCCTCGCGCCGGTGTATGTCGTGCACTTCACCCAGGCCGCGGCCATGGAGCGGGCGCAGGCGCTGATGAGCGTCAATGTCTCGTCCAAGGCGGAGAAGGAGGCCATCGCCGCGGCCATCGGCGAGTTCCGCTTCGCCACCGGCTTCGGCAAGACGCTGTCGCGGTTCATCCGCCACGGCATCGGCGTGCACCACGCGGGCATGCTGCCCAAGTACCGGCGACTGGTCGAGAAGCTCGCCCAGGACGGGCTGCTGAAAGTGGTGTGCGGCACCGACACCCTCGGTGTCGGAATCAACGTGCCGATCCGCACCGTGATGCTGACCGGACTCACCAAGTTCGACGGCGTGCGCACGCGCCGGCTCAATGCCCGCGAGTTCCATCAGATCGCGGGCCGGGCGGGGCGCGCGGGCTACGACACCCTGGGCACGGTCGTCGTGCAGGCTCCCGAGCACGAGGTCGAGAACGCGCGACTCATCGCCAAGGCGGGCGACGACCCCAAGAAGCTGAAGAAGGTCCAGAAGAAGAAGCCGCCCGAGGGTTTCGTGTCCTGGTCGGAGGACACCTTCGACCGGCTGGTGGCGGCCTCGCCCGAGCCCATGGTGTCGCGGTTCAACGTGACCAACTCCATGCTGCTGAATGTGATTGCGCGCAAAGGCAATTGCTTCTACGCCATGCGGCACCTGCTGGAGGAGAACCATGAGCCGCGGGCCGCGCAGCGCAAGCACATTCTCAAGGCGATCCGGCTGTACCGGGCGCTGCGGGACGCGGGCGTGGTCCAGCAGCTCGACGAACCCGACCGGTACGGACGACATGCCCGGCTCATGGTTGACCTGCAGCGCGATTTCGCGCTCGACCAACCGCTCTCGCCGTTCGCGTTGGCGGCACTGGAACTGCTCGACAAGGAGTCGCCGACCTACACCCTCGATGTGATCTCACTGATCGAGTCCACCCTCGAGGATCCGCGCCAGCTGCTCATGGCCCAGCAGCACCGGGCGCGCGGCGAGGCGGTCGCGGAGATGAAGGCCGACGGGATCGAATACGAGGAGCGCATGGAACTCCTCGAAGAAGTCACCTGGCCCAAGCCCCTGGCCGCCGAACTCATCGAGCCCGCGTTCGAGACCTACAAGGCCGGGCACCCCTGGGTGTCGGAGTTCGAGCCCTCCCCCAAATCCGTGGTGCGGGAGATGGTCGAGCGGTCCATGACCTTCGCCGAACTGGTGTCGGGCTACGAACTGGCCCGCTCCGAGGGCGTGGTGCTGCGGTACCTGGCCGACGCCTATCGCGCGCTGCGGCGGACCGTGCCCGAGCAGGCGCGCACCGAGGAACTCGACGACATCACCGAATGGCTCGGCGAACTCATCCGGCAGGTCGACTCCAGCCTGCTCGACGAGTGGGAGCAGCTCACCAATCCCGGTGCGGAGTCCGACGATCAGCAGGTGGCGTTCGGGGCCGAGACCGTACGGCCGATCACCGCCAATGAGCGCGCGTTCCGGGTACTGGTGCGCAATGCCATGTTCCGGCGCGTGGACCTGGCCGCGCTGCGGCGCTGGGACGCCCTGGCCGAGCTGGGCGACGAACTGGACTGGGCGGCCGAACTCGGCCCCTATTTCGACGAATACGAGACCATTGGGACCGGTCCGAACGCCCGTGGACCACAGCTGTTCCGGGTCGAGCAGCGGCCGGGATTCTGGGATGTCCGGCAGGTACTCGACGACCCCAACGGCGACCACGGCTGGTCCATCGACGCCATCGTGGATCTGGCCGAGTCCGATGCCGCGGGTGAAGTGGTGTTCGACGACCTTTCGGTCACCGCGGGCTGACTTTCGGTGGCCGCGGGCCGGCTTTCGGTGACCGCGGGATGAGCGGCGCGCCGCTACCGGCGGTCCGAGGTCACACTCCCGTAAGACGTCGCGCGGGGCAGCCGAACGAATCCCGGCGTTAGAGTGACGTAATCGATCATCCACCGGTTCGTTTTTCGAGGCCCAACGCGTGTATCGTCTCGCAGGTTGCCTGAGTCCCTGCCGTTGCGGCCGACAGAAAAGAGTTCCCTTAGATTGCCCGGTCGAAACCTGCCCGAGTCACCCTGTCTGGTCATCGACCTCGACAGGGTCCGCGCGAACTACCGCGCACTGCACGCCGCACTTCCCGCGGCACGAATTCGCTTCGCCGTCAAGGCGAGTCCCGTGCCGGAGATCATCCGGCTGCTGAACGACGAGGGCGCGGAGTTCGACGTCGCCAGCGTCGGTGAGATCGAGCTCTGCCTGGCGCAAGGTGTCGATCCGGCCGTCATGTGCTACGGCAACCCGATCAAGAAGGCTTCCCAGATCGCCACCGCCTACGCGGCGGGCGTGCGGCGCTACGCCTTCGACACCGAGGACGACCTGGAACGCATCGCCGAGCACGCGCCGGGTTCCGAGGTCGAGTGCCGGTTCCTGTCGTCGGCTCCGCAGTCGCAGACGCCGTTCGGGACCAAGTTCGGCTGCGCACCGGGTGAGGCCAAGCGGCTGCTGGTGCGGGCACACGATCTCGGCCTGACCGTGGTCGGCCCCTACTTCCACGTCGGCTCGCAGCAGCTGGACCCGAAGGCCTGGGGCATCGGGATCGAGCAGGCAGGCGCCATCGCGGAAGCGTTGGCGGTCAAGGACATTCCAGTCACGGCGGTGAATATCGGTGGGGGACTTCCGATTTCGTACGCCGATCCGGCTCCCGGACTCGCGGAGCTGGGCGCGGCCATCGCCGAGGCGGCGAGCCGCTTTCTCCCGGAACACACCGAACTCGTCGTGGAACCCGGTCGCGCCCTGGTGGGCAACACCGGTGTGATTCACGCCGAAGTGGTGAATGTTCGCGTAGCGCCGGACGGGCGGCGCTGGGTATACCTCGACATCGGCCGCTACAACGGCATGGCCGAGACCGAGAACGAGTACATCGCCTACCGATTCCAAACCGATCGGGACGCGGATCCGAAGGACGAAGCTGTGGTGGCCGGTCCTACGTGTGATGGCGACGATGTACTCTATCAACGCACGCGAGTCCTCCTTCCGACCACGTTGCGAGCCGGTGATCCCGTTCGGATCCTCGAGACCGGCGCCTATACGGCGAGCTATTCGTCGGTGTCCTTCAACGGTTTTCCGCCTTTGACTGTCCATGTCACTGGCGCTGAGCGAGAGTGAGTTTTAGCCATGATCACGGCAGAATTCACCGGCTGGCACGTGCTGGCCGAGTTCGGTGGTGTCGACGCCAGCCTCTGCGACGACCTCGAACGACTCGAAACCGCGCTTCGAAAATCGTTGGTCGCCGCGGGGGTGACCATCTGCGATGTCGTGAGCAAGAAGTTCGAGCCGCAGGGTGTCACCATCCTGGCCCTCCTGGCCGAGTCGCATGCCTCGATCCACACCTACCCTGAGTCCGGCGACATCTTCGTCGACGTGTTCACTTGCGGCAGCATCGGTTCCGGCGCCACCAAGGCGGTCGAACTGCTGCAGCAGGAGCTGTCCCCGGGTTCGGTGAACATCGAGGTCATCCAGCGCGGCCACACCGCCCGCCGGATCCACGAGCCGGTCGGCGAGGGCCTGACCCGGGTGTGGAACACCACGGAAACCATCGTGGACACCAACACCCCGTTCCAGCACATGGTGATCGCACGCACCGAGCAGGGCATCTCCCTGTTCTCCGACGACGACCGCCAGTCCACCGAGTTCTCGCAGCTCACCTATCACGAGGCCATGCTGGTCCCGGGTTACGCGCTGGCCGAGAAGCTGGACAAGGTGCTGATCATCGGTTCCGGTGAGGGTGTCGCCTCGCAGATGTCGGTGGCCGCGGGCGCCTCGCTCGTCGACCACGTCGACATCGACCAGCTGGAGGTGGAGCTGTGCGCCGAGCACCTCCCCTACGGCTACAGCCAGGCCGATCTGGCCGAGGCGGTCGCACAGACCGGCCCGATCAAGATGCACTACGCCGACGGCTGGGACTTCCTGGCCAAGGCCGAGGCCGCGGGCGTGCGCTACGACATGATCTGCATCGACCTGCCGGACGAGCGGGTCGAGGACGCGCAGCACAACCGCCTCTACGAGGACGACTTCCTCAACCGCTGTAAGGCGCTGCTGGCCGAGGGCGGCGTGCTCGCCGCGCAGGCCGGCTGTCAGACCATGTGGCGCAACGAGACCCTGAAGCGCTCGTGGACCCGGTTCCACAACCTGTTCGAGACCGTCGTGCCCTACGTCAGCGACGAGCACGAGTGGACCTTCATCTTCGGCACCCCGAAGGCGATCGCGGATCCGGTGGCCAAGATGACCGCCACCCTGGCGACCCTGCCCTACCGGGCCGAGACCATCGACGCGCAGGCCCTGGTCCGCGGCGCGATCGAGCCGCACGCGCTGCGTGTGGGCGTGAGCGTCTAGTCGATCAGTTCCACCCCGAAGCGCCCCCGCACGGGAGTCGCGGGTTCACACGGTCGTCGCAACAGTCTCGATTCGAGAGGTTGCGGCGGCCGTGTCGTTTTCGGAGCCCGCTCACCTGCGCGGCGCGCTGACCTGGGACCAGGGCTGCGAGAACGGCCTTCTGCGCCAGTACTTTCCGAAGGGCACAGATCTCTCGTCGTCCACAGCCACGAAGACTCGAATGCGTCGCCCAGCAACTCAGCGACCGACCACGCAAATCGCTCGGCTGGGATACCCCAGCCGAGCGCCTCGCTATGCTCTTGTCCACCACCAACCAGCAGCGGTGCTGCGACGACCCCTGTAATCCGCGATCGCCGATCAGGGGGCCGCTGGCGGGGTCTGCCCGTTTACGCCTTGCCGGCGCGGATGGACTCGAACACGTTGGGGTCCACCAGGGTTGAGGTGTCGCCCAGTTCGCGGCCCTCGG
>NZ_JBEXJI010000008.1:0-47518 GCF_040609015.1 Nocardia sp. NPDC004860
TACTTCGCGCACTGGCTGGCGATGGGGGAGCGCGCGGGCGCGCAGCTGCCGAAGATCTTCCAGGTCAACTGGTTCCGGCGCAGCGCCGACGGGAAGTTCCTGTGGCCCGGCTTCGGCGACAACGTGCGCGTGCTGAAGTGGGCACTCGAACGGCTGGACGGCACCGCTCCGGCCGAGCGCACCCCGGTCGGCTTCGTGCCCACCGCCGCCGCGCTCGATCTCGACGGACTCGGCGACGGCTACCGTGGCCTGATCGACGCCGCCCTCACCGTCGATCGCGGCGAATGGGTGCGCGAACTCGAATCGATCGACGAGTGGTACGCCACCATCGGCGGCAACCGTCTGCCCGATGCCCTGCGTGCCGAACTCGCCGCCCTGAAACTCCGCCTGGCCGAGGAAGTCTGACCGTGCGCGACCAGACCAGCCCGAATCCGCTGCAGCGCCTGCGCTACATCTGCGGCGGGACGCTGCCGCCGGCCATGTCGCAGTGGGTGATCGACGATCTGACCGGGCCGGGGGCGGCGCGGCGCTACATGCTGCGCATCCTCATCCCGATCATCCCGCCGCTGTGCCTGTTCCTGCTCATTCCCGGTCCGCTGTGGATCGGGCTGGCCATGATGGCGCTGCTGTACCTGCCGCTGATCTACTTCACGGCCGCGCTCATGTACGTGTTCCGGCGGGCCCGCCTCACCAAGCACGGCCTGGATCCGGCCCTGGCCGACCAGCGCGAACGCGATCGCGCCGCCGCCGCGCGGGCCGCCTACGAGCGGGCGCACGGCCGCGGCTGAACCCGGGGCGGATCAGCTCAGGTAGCGCTGGGTGAACTCGGTCAGGATGCCGGTGCCGTTGCCCTTCACCTGATCCCAGGAGAAGGGCAGCTGCTTGACCTCGTCGTAGGAGCGGGTGCCGGGTGCGACCGGGACGTCGGTGCGGGCGGGAATCATCTTGTGCGCGGCGGTGATCTGCTGGGCCTCGGGGGTGAACATGTAGTCCACCAGGGCTTTCGCGGCCGCCGGATTGCGGGTGGTGTTCAGGATGAAGACCGGGCGCGGGGTGATGACGGTGCCCGAGGCCGGTGAGATGACCCGCAGCGGAACGCCTTTGGCGGCCGCGTCGTAGGCCGCGTAGTCGACGCCGCCGAGGACGACGGCGTAGGCGCCCGCGGTCACCTGGTCGAGGGCGGGGCCGTTGCCGCCGCGCACCACCATGCCATTGTCGAAGAGGGCGTCGAACATGGCCCAGGTGCGGTCCTTGCCCCACGCGCTGACCATGGCGGCCAGCAGGTCCCGGGCGGTGCCGGATTCACGCGGGTCCGGCATGATCACCCGGCCATGGAATTCGGGGGCGGCCAGATCGGCCCAGTCGTTGGGCAGGCGCGGGCTCGCCTTGCTGTTGACCACCATGGTGAGCGCCGACCCGTCCCGGCCGATGAAGCCGTGATCCTTGCCGATCCAGCCGTCGTGCACCCGGTCCGCGCCGTGCGGGGTGTAGGGCAGGGTGCGGCCCTGCAGGTCGTACTCCGCCGCGGGCGTCCACGACGCCAGGTACACCACGTCGGCCTGCGGCTGCGGGCCCTCCTTGTCGAGGATGGCGGTGATCTTGCCGGTTTCGCCGTTGACGACGTGCACCTTCACCCCTGACGCCCGGGTGAACCCGGCCAGCAGGTCGTCGGTGAGGTCCTGCGGATTCGCCGAGTACAGGGTGAGCTGCCCGGACAGCCCGGGCGGCGGGGTCCACGAACTGGTCACGGCGGGAACGGATGCCGGTTCGGCATGCGTGCCGCAACCGGTGGTCGCGAGCGTGGCGGCGGCGACGGCCGCGATGACAGCGCGGCGGGGGAGCGACATTCCGCGGAACCCTTTCCGAAGGACCCCGTCTCACTTCGGGTTCCACAGCAATCTGGCGCGAGAGATTAGGCAGCGTCTCTGACTCGGCAGGGTGCGCCGGGTGAACATCCGGTGACATCTCGGACCACGGCAATCCTTTTACGCGGTGCAGTGAGCTGTGTCACAGTTTGATAGCGGTTCGCCTCAACTGTCGCAAACGTTTTTCATTTCTTTTGCACTGTCTTTACGATTACCGGCGATCTGCCAAGCGTCGTGGTTCTCCAGCCTCGCCCGCCGCTGCCTCTCGATTCGATGCCAGTACATGTTGACCGATGAACCGGGCGGCCCTGCCGTGCCGGCGAAGGAGAGATATGTCCACCGACACCGATCAGCCTCCACGGACGTCGCTTCCCGGCTTCGCCGCCCTGGTGCGCCACGATCTACCTGCCTCGATCGTCGTCTTCCTGGTCTCCCTGCCGCTGTCCATCGGCATCGCCGTCGCCATGGGCGCGCCGGTCGCCGCTGGACTCATCGCCGCGGTGGTGGGCGGCGTGGTCGCCGGACTCTTCGGCGGATCGACCCTCCAGGTCAGCGGGCCGACCGCCTCGCTGACCGTGGTGGTCGCCGGATCCATCACCCAATTCGGCTGGGCCGCTACCTGTTTCATCACCATCCTGGCCGGTGGCCTGCAGATTCTGTTCGGGCTCAGCCGGATCGCACGCGGGGTGCTGGCCATCGCGCCGGTGGTGGTGCACGCCATGCTCGCCGGAATCGGCGTCGTCATCGCGCTCGAACAGGTGCATGTGCTCATGGGCGGCGATTCGCTGACCTCGTCCTGGGACGCCCTCGTCGCGCTGCCGCACCAGCTGGCCTCGGTTCACCCCGGTGACCTGTGCATCGGACTGGTCGTCATCGCCATCCTGCTCGGCTGGCGGCGGCTGCCCGAACCGGCTACCCGGGTGCCGGCGCCATTGGTCGCGGTGGTGGTCGCGACCCTGCTGGCGCGCGTGCTGCCGGTGCGGGTCGAGCGCATCACGCTCAATGGCTCACTGCCGGCGGAACTGCATCTGCCCCAGCTGCCGCACGGCAGCTGGGCCACGGTGGCGCTGATGGCGGTGACCATCGCGCTCATCGCCAGCGTGGAGACCCTGCTATCGGCCGTGGCGGTGGACCGGATGCGCCAGAACTCCAGGCGCCGAACGGATCTGGACCGCGAGCTGCTCGGTCAGGGCGCGGCCAACATCGTCTCCGGACTGATCGGCGGCCTGCCGGTGGCGGCGGTCATCGTGCGCAGCATCACCAATGTCAAAGCGGGAGCGCGCACCAAGGCCTCGACCATGCTGCACGGGCTGTGGATCCTGCTCTTCTCGGTGGCGCTGGTCGACGTGGTGCGCTCGATTCCCAAGGCGGCGCTGGCCGGACTGCTCATCGTGGTCGGCATCCAGCTCATCAAACTCGCCCACATCCGGCGCGCCCAGCGCACCGGCGACCTCGTGGTGTACGCCGCTACCGCCTTCGTGGTGGTGTTCTGGAATCTGTTGCTGGGCATGCTGGTCGGGCTCGCACTGGCCTTCGGCCTGCTGCTGTGGCGAGTGGTGCGGGTGTCGGTGGCGGCCGAGGAGGTGGACGCGCGGCGCTGGCGGGTCACCGTCGACGGCAGCTTCACCTTCCTGGCGCTGCCCAGGCTCACCGCCGAACTCGCCAAGGTGCCCGGCAGCGCCGAGGTGGTGGTCGAGATGACCGTCGACTTCATGGACCACGCCGCCTACGACGCGGTGCAGGACTGGGTGGACCAGCACCGGAGTGCAGGCGGCACAGTCGAATTCGTGGAGGTCGGCGCGGTGCGCATGGCCGATGTCGCCGACGGGCCGCCCGCCCGCGGGCACTCCCGGCACCTGCTGAACGAGGTCCTCGGGCCTTGGCGGCGCACCGCCACCGACGTGGACCCGATCGTCGCCGGCGTGGCCGCCTATCACCGTAGCCACGCGCACGTCGTGCGCCCGCACCTCGGGGTGCTGCGCGACGGTCAGGAACCGGACTCGCTTTTCGTCACGTGTGCCGACTCCCGCATCGTGCCGAACGTGATCACCAACAGCGGTCCGGGCGACCTGTTCACGGTGCGCAATGTGGGCAACCTGATTCCGCGTGACGCCCAGGACTCGTCGATGGAGGCCGCGCTCATCTACGCCCTCGACAAGCTGGATGTCCGCTCGGTGGTGGTGTGCGGGCACTCCGGGTGCGGCGCCATGGGCGCGCTGCACAGCGAACTGGTCACCGGGTCTCAACTCGACGACTGGCTCGCGCATGCCCGGCCCAGCCTCGAGCGCTTCCGGCTCGGGCATCCGGTCGCGGTGGCCGCGGCGGCGGCCGGGTTCGATCCGGTCGATCAGCTCGGCATGGTGAATGTGGCGGTGCAGCTGGAAACGCTGTACGCGCATCCGGTGGTGCGCCGCGGCGTGCAGGAGCGCGGTGTGGTGCTCTCGGGCCTGTTCTTCGATATCGCCACCGCGCGCGTGGTGGAGGTAACCGTGGACGGGATCGCCGAGATCGATGACGTCGGGCGGGTGGCCCAACCCGCGTGACGGCCGGGGAAGAAGGGGTGTGGGCCCGAGAGGGTTCATACCCCTTTCGCGTTGGGGCCCATCTTTCTCAGACTTTGATAAGTCTTTACCTTTAGTCTTGGCTCTGCTCGTCCGGTGAGTCTGCGGCCAGAGCTGTCCGCAGCTTTTATTCGATGCCCCCTGTACATGCTCGCTGAGGAGCGAAATGTCTCGCGACACCGATTCACCGCCAGGCAGAACCGACGGCCGGCTCGACAGCCTGCTGCGTCATGATCTTCCTGCATCCCTTGTCGTCTTTCTCGTCGCACTGCCGCTCTCGCTCGGCATTGCGGTCGCCTCCGGCGCACCCATCGCCGCCGGACTCATCGCCGCCGTGGTCGGCGGCCTCGTGGTCGGCCTGCTCGGCGGTTCACCGCTGCAGGTCAGCGGGCCCGCGGCCGGCCTGACCGTGGTGGTCGCCTCTACCATCAACGAATTCGGCTGGAAGACAGCCTGTTTCATCACCGCGCTGGCCGGTATGCTGCAAATCCTGTTCGGGCTCAGCCGCATTGCCCGCGCCGCGCTGGCCATCGCGCCGGTCGTGGTGCACGCCATGCTCGCCGGTATCGGCGTCACCATCGCGCTGCAGCAATTCCATGTGCTGCTCGGCGGCACCTCACAGAGTTCCGCGTGGGAGAACCTGAAGGAACTGCCGAACCAGCTGCTCAACCTGCACGGCGACGACTTCGTCGTCGGCCTGGTGGTCATCGCCATCATGCTCAGCTGGAAGTACGTGCCGGGCAAACTGAAGGTGCTGCCCGGCCCCCTGATCGCCGTGGTCGCCGGCACCGTGCTGTCGCTGGTGCTGCCCGGTGATCCGGAGCGAATCGTGTTGAGCGGCTCGCTGTTCGACGCCATCGGCCTGCCCGACCTGCCCTCCGGCGAGTGGGGTGAGGTGGTGCTCGCGGCACTGACCATCGCCCTGATCGCCAGCGTGGAGAGCCTGCTGTCGGCGGTCGCCGTGGACAAGATGCACACCGGCGCGCGCACCAACTTCGACCGCGAACTGGTCGGGCAGGGCGCGGCCAATGTGATCTCCGGCGGCCTCGGCGGCCTGCCCGTCACCGGCGTCATCGTGCGCAGCGCCACCAATGTGCAGGCCGGCGCCCGCTCGCGCGCCTCGGCCTTCCTGCACGGCATCTGGATCCTGGTGTTCTCGGTGGCGCTGGTCGGCCTGGTGCAGCAGATTCCCAAATCGGCCCTGGCCGGTCTGCTCATCGTGGTCGGCATCCAGCTGGTCAAGCTCGCCCACATCAAGCTGGCCCGGCGCACCGGCGACCTGCTGGTGTACCTGGTGACCGTGTTCGGCGTGGTGTTCCTGAACCTGCTCGAGGGCGTCATCATCGGCCTGGCGCTGGCCTTCGGCCTGCTGCTGTGGCGGGTCGTGCGCGTCTCGGTGACCGCCGGCGAGGTGGCCGGCACCGATCGCTGGCTGGTCAGCATCGACGGCACCTGCACGTTCCTGGCCCTGCCGAAACTGTCCTCGGAACTGGTCAAGGTGCCCGGCGGGACCGACGTGCTGGTCGAGATGAGCGTCGACTTCCTCGACCACGCCGCCTACGAGGCCATCCACGACTGGGCGGGCCAGCACGAAAGTACCGGTGGCACAGTCGAATTCGTGGAACTCGGCACCGCCCGCATGGCGCACGCCCTGACGGGCCCGCCGGTGCGCGGGCGCGCCCGCACCCTGCTCGACGATGTGCTGCGCCCCTGGCGTGAGGACGACGGCAACCCGATCACCCAGGGCGTGGCCGCCTTCCATCAGCGCAACGCCCACCTGGTGCGCCCGCACCTGGACGAGCTACGCGACGGGCAGAACCCGCACTCGCTCTTCCTGACCTGCGCGGATTCGCGGATCGTGCCCAACATGATCACCAACAGCGGTCCCGGTGACATGTTCACCATCCGCAATGTCGGCAACCTGGTGGTCCCCGGCGGCCGCGACAGTTCCATCGAGGCGGCGCTCGCCTTCGCCATCGACGATCTGATCGTGGACAACGTCGTGGTCTGCGGTCACTCCGCGTGCGGGGCGATGAAGGCACTGGTCGCGGGCGGGCCCACCGGGCCCGGCCTGGGCAACTGGCTGGTCCACGGCCGGGCCAGCCTGGATCGCTTCCACTCCGGCGACCCGGTCGCCGCCGCGGCGGCGCGTGCCGGATTCGGGGTGGACGACCAGCTGTCCATCGTGAATGTGGCCGTCCAGCTGGACACGCTGCGCGCCCACCCGGTGGTCCGGCGGGCGATCCTGGAACGTGGCCTCGAGGTCTCCGGCCTGTTCTTCGACATCGGGACCGCCCGAGTCCTGGAGGTCACCGCCACGGGCATCCGGGAAATCGAGGCACCCGAGCTATCGGCGTTGGCCCACACCCACTGATAGCGCCCACCCTGCGATGGTGCGGGCTTCCCGTTCGGGAATGCCCGCACCATTGTGTTTTCCGGGTGGCGATCCGGCCGGTACTCGCCGCCGGGCGCGTCGGCGCGGTGGGGGAGCCCGCGCGGCATACGCTGAGCGCGCCTCGCGGCATCGCGAGTCGAACGGGTGCGCCGGGGGTCGCGGGGGAGCGGCCCACATCGGCGCGAAAACGTGACATCGTGGGTAGTAATCACCGTGGATCGGCCGGATCGGAGTCGAATGGAAATGGTTGCGCAGCCCCCCGTTTCACAGGCGCTGGTGCCGGGCACCGACCTACTGCGACCACAGTGGCTGGCCGAGCGGATCGCCGACATGGGAATCTCGTGGGGGACTGCCAACACGCGAGTGTCGGGGACGCTGTGGTGGTGCATGGCGGCCTCGTCGCTGGTGGATCCGATCGTCGCGGCCATCGCGAGCGGGCGGCCCGCCTTCGACCCCGCGCTCGAGCACATCGCCCTGGAGATCCGGCCCGACGGCGGCGTGGAACGGGTGCTGCCGGAACCGCGCGGCTACCTCGTCGGCGCGGGTCCGCTGCCCATCGAATCCTGGTCTCCGATCGCGCCATCGCCGCGATCCGGGGAGGCCGCGGGCCCGGCGAGTGGCGGTCCGGTGGTGCCCGCCGAGGACGCGGACGCCGAGTCCGGAGGCTGCTGTGCGACGGCGTCCGTCGGACATGCGTTGCGGCACACGCTGTCTCGCGTGATTCCGGTGGTGGCCGAGGTGTCCGGCGCGGGCGCGGCCTCGCTGTGGGCGATCGTGGCCGACGCCATCGGCAACCGCGCGCTCGACATCGGGGCCGAGGATGCCGGTGCTCGCCTGGCCCGCGACGTCGCGGGCCGGCTGCCGGTGCCACGGTTCCAGGACGTCGGCGGCCGCACCTTCGTCCGCCGCATCTCCTGCTGCCTGGTCTTCGAGGTGCCGGGCTGCGAGATGTGCACCAGCTGTCCCAAACGCCCCGCCCCCGAACGCGAAGCCCTGCTCGCCGAGGTCGCCGCGCGGGGCTGACGGCCCGGTCGAGCGCGTCGGCGCGACCGTGCCCGCCCGCAGCCGCCACTCCGGCTGCCCGAAACCTCCTGCGGCGCAGGACAAGCGCATACATCCGAGGTCGCCGCACGCGGGTGGCGGCCTCGGCGCCGCGGTGAATTCGCTTGCCGTGCCGATGCGGTCGCCCGGAGAATCATGCCGTCGACCTGCCCGGGAGCGCTGGACTCCGCGGTTCGGGCCGATCTTGTTCCACAGGTGCCGCCGGATCCTCGATTCTTCGTGCTGATCGGGTGTTTCACCTGGTCACCGGGGCGGGATCGCCCCCGGCCGGGACCCGCGCGGTGGTGGGCGACGCGGCGGGGCCGGTCCATCGGCGCGCGGTGACAACCGTGCCGATAGAGTGGTGCCGCCGGGGCTCTGCCCTTCACGAAGGGGGTGCCCGGTCATCCAGTCCAACCTGTACGGCGGATCGACCACCCGCCGTGAACCGCCAAGGAGTGTCCAGCCGTGACCACCTCACCCCAGCAGACCCCAGTCGCCCGCGTCCGGGTTACGGCTGGGACTACCGCCGGGGCCGCGGTGCGCGAGGCGGACCTGCCGAGCAAGGGCCCGGCCGCGGTCATCGTGGTGCGGGACGCCGAGGGCGCGCTCAAGGACCTGGCCTGGGTCCCCGAGCTCGACACCGAGGTCGAGGTCGTCACCGCCGATTCCCCGGACGGGCGCAATGTGATCCGGCACTCGGCCGCGCACGTGCTGGCCCAGGCGGTGCAGCAGGAGTTCCCCGAGGCGAAGCTGGGCATCGGCCCGTTCATCAAGGACGGCTTCTACTACGACTTCCAGGTCGACCGCCCCTTCACCCCCGAGGATCTGGCCAAGCTGGAGTCCCGGATGAAGAAGATCATCAAAGGCGCGCAGCGGTTTTCGCGCCGGGTGGTCGAGGTCGACGAGGCCCGCGTCGAGCTGGCCAAGGAGCCGTTCAAGCTCGAGCTCATCTCCGACAAGTCGGGCATCGACGATCCGGAGGTCATGGAGGTCGGCGGCAAAGAGCTGACCATCTACGACAACCTGGACCCGCGCACCGGCGAGAAGCTGTGGGGCGACCTGTGCCGCGGCCCGCACATCCCGACCACCAAGTACATTCCGGCCTTCAAGCTGACCCGCTCCTCGGCCGCCTACTGGCGTGGTGACCAGTCCCGCGAGGACCTGCAGCGCATCTACGGCACCGCCTGGGAATCCAGCGAGGCGCTGGACGAGCATCTGCGCTTGCTCGAGGAGGCCGAGAAGCGCGACCACCGCAAGCTCGGCCTGGAACTGGACCTGTTCTCCTTCCCCGACGAGCTCGGTTCCGGTCTGCCTGTGTTCCACCCCAAGGGCGGCATCATCCGCAAGGAGCTCGAGGACTACTCGCGCCGCCGCCACATCGCCGCCGGCTACGAGTTCGTCAACACGCCGCACATCACCAAGGGCCACCTGTTCGAGGTCTCCGGCCACCTGGACTGGTACCGCGACGGCATGTTCCCGGCCATGCACCTCGACGCCGAACTCAACGAGGACGGCTCGGTACGCAAGCCCGGCCAGGACTACTACGTCAAGCCGATGAACTGCCCGATGCACAACCTGATCTTCCGGTCGCGCGGGCGCTCCTACCGTGAACTGCCGTTGCGCATGTTCGAATTCGGCTCGGTCTACCGCTACGAGAAGTCCGGCGTCGTGCACGGCCTGACCCGGGTGCGCGGCATGACCCAGGACGACGCGCACATCTACTGCACCAAGGAGCAGATGCACGCGGAGCTGACCAACACCCTGCAGTTCGTGCTCTCGCTGCTGCGCGACTACGGCCTCGACGACTTCTACCTGGAGCTGTCCACCAAGGACCCGCAGAAGTTCGTGGGCTCCGACGAGCTGTGGGAGGAGGCCACCGAGACCCTGCGCAAGGTGGCCACCGACTCCGGCCTGGAGTTGGTGCCGGATCCGGGCGGGGCCGCGTTCTACGGCCCGAAGATCTCGGTCCAGGCCAAGGACGCGCTCGGCCGCACCTGGCAGATGTCCACCATCCAGCTGGACTTCAACCTGCCCGAGCGTTTCGAGCTGGAGTACACCGGCTCCGACGGCGCCAAGCACCGCCCCGTCATGATCCACCGTGCGCTCTTCGGCTCCATCGAACGCTTCTTCGGCGTGCTCACCGAGCACTACGCGGGCGCGTTCCCGGCCTGGCTGGCGCCGGTGCAGGTGGTCGGCATCCCGGTCGCCGAGACCTTCGCCGAGCACCTGGACGGCGTGATCGAACGCCTGCAGGACAACGGCATTCGCGCCGAGGTCGACCGCAGCGACGACCGCATGCAGAAGAAGATCTTCAACCAGACCGCGCAGAAGGTGCCGTTCATGCTGCTGGCCGGCGCGCGCGATGTGGAGAGCGGCGCGGTCAGCTTCCGCTTCCGCGACGGCACCCAGGTCAACGGCGTGCCCGTGGCCGACGCGGTGGCCACCATCGTGGACTGGATCGGGCGCCGCGAGAACGAGTCGCCGACCGCGGAGGGCTTCGAGATCCGCAAGGCGGATCGATGAGTGAATGGATTGCCCCCGTGTCCGAGCAGATCGTGGATACCGGTGCCGGGGATCCGGACCGCCTGCAGCGGTTGTGGACCCCGTACCGGATGTCCTACATCACCGGCGAGGCCGAGGATACGAAGATCGACGCGGCCAAGAAGACCGGGCACCCCTTCACCGACATTCCGGAGATGTCGGACGAGGACGGCCTGATCGTCGCGCGTGGTGAATGGGTGTACGCGGTGCTGAACCTGTACCCGTACAACCCGGGCCACATGATGGTGGTGCCCTACCGCCGGGTCGCCAACCTCGAGGACCTGACCACCGAGGAGAGCGCCGAGCTGATGGCGTTCACCCAGCAGGCGATCCGGGTGATGAAGCAGGTGTCGCGGCCCGAGGGCTTCAATGTCGGCCTGAATCTCGGTGGCGTTGCCGGTGGTTCACTCGCCGATCACCTGCATCAACATATCGTGCCGCGCTGGAGTGGGGACGCGAACTTCATTACCGTCGTCGGCGGAGTGAAGGTGATGCCGCAGCTGCTCCGGGAAACCCGGGCGCTGCTGGCACAGGCGTGGAAGGAAGCCGACGCATGGAAGGACGCGGGATAGCGTGCTGAGCTTCTTCGGTCGCGAGACGTTCGCCAAAGCGACTGCGCCCCTGGGCAAAGCGCTGGTGAGCACTGGGCTCACGCCCGATGCGATGACGCTCATCGGCACCACCGCCTCGATCGTCGCGGCGGTGACCCTGTTCCCGACCGATCACCTGTTCTGGGGAACGATGGTGATCTGGCTGTTCGTCATGTTCGACATGCTGGACGGGGCCATGGCCCGCGCCCGGGGCGGCGGCACGAAATACGGTGCGGTGCTGGACGCCACGTGTGACCGCGTGGCCGACGGCGCCATCTTCGCGGGGCTGGCCTGGTGGTCGGTGTACCACGCGAACTCCAAGCATCTGTTCGTGGCCACCCTGGTGGTGCTGGTGACCTCGCAGGTCATCTCGTACGCGAAGGCGCGGGCGGAGGCCAGTGGGCTGTCGGCCGACGGCGGCCTGATCGAGCGGCCCGACCGGCTGGTCATCGTGCTGGTCGGCGCCGGATTCACCGGTATCGGCGGCTATTTCGGCATCACCTGGCTGTCGTACGCGGTGTACGCGGCCATGTACGCGCTGGCCGTGCTCAGCATCATCACCGTCTTCCAGCGGGTGCTGGCGGTGCGCAATTCCCCCGGCGCCCGTGACATCATCGCCCCCACGGCGAAGGCTCCGGAGGAACCGCAGCGGTGACAACCGATTTCACGTCCGCGATGACCGACAAGGCGTACGCGGCCGGGTGGCGGCTTGTCCGCGGACTGCCGGAGGGCATGGCGCGCAAGGGCTTCGACGCGGGCGCGAACGCCGTCGCCCGGCGATCGAACCGGAAGGCGCACCGCGGGCACCCGAACCAGCTGCGCCGCAACCTCGCCCGCGTGCTGGGCACGACACCCGAGGCGGTGCCGGACAGCCTGATCGCGGCGAGTATGCGGTCCTATGCCCGCTATTGGCGCGAGGCGTTCCGGCTGCCGTCGATGGACCACACCGTGCTCGGACAGCTGCACGTGCAGGGGGTCGAACACCTGGACGCGGCGCTGGCCCGGGGTAAGGGTGTGCTGCTGGTCCTTCCGCACTCGGGCAACTGGGATATGGCCGGGGTCTGGCTGGTGCAGAACTACGGCCAGTTCTCCACGGTCGCAGAGCGTTTGAAGCCGGAGTCGCTGTTCGAGCGGTTCGTCGAGTACCGGGAGAGCCTGGGCTTCGAGGTGTTCCCGCTGACCGGCGGCGAGCAGCCGCCGTTCCCGCAGCTGGCCGATCGGCTGCGGGACAACAAGGTGGTCTGCCTGATGGGGGAGCGCGACCTCACCGGCAAGGGGGTGCCGGTCACCATGTTCGGTGAACGCACCTGGCTGCCCGCCGGCGCGGCCAAGCTGGCCGCCGACACCGGTGCCGCGCTGCTGCCCGTGCACTGCTGGTTCACCACCGAGGCCGACGGCCGCGAGGGCTGGGGCATGCAGGTCTTCGAGGCGCTGGATCTGTCCGGGGGCGTGGCACCCGCCACCCAGGCGCTGACCGACGTGTTCGCCGCCAATATCGCCGCCCATCCGGCGGACTGGCACATGCTGCAACCCCTGTGGGAAAGCGACCTGTCGCAGGCCAGACTGGAACGTATCGCCGCTGCGCAACAGGCGCTGGGCTATGACGCGCAGGGGTCGCAGGGAACAGGGGCGCTATGAGAATCGGCATGGTCTGCCCGTATTCGTTCGATGTGCCGGGCGGGGTGCAAGCCCATGTCGTGGAGCTGGCGCAGGTGCTCATCGAGCGCGGCCACAAGGTGAGCGTGCTCGCGCCCGCCGCCGACGACACGCCGCTGCCCGATTTCGTGGTGTCGGCGGGCAAGGCCGTGGCCATCCCCTACAACGGTTCGGTGGCGCGACTGTCCTTCGGGCCCACCGCCTATACCCGGATCCGCCGCTGGATCGCCGAGAACGACTTCGACGTCCTGCACATCCACGAACCCAACGCACCCAGCCTGTCCATGCTGGCGCTGAAGATCGCGGAGGGGCCGATCGTGGCCACCTTCCACACCTCGACCACGAAGTCGCTGGTGCTGAGCACTTTTCAGGGTGTGCTGCGGCCGTACCACGAGAAGATCAGCGGCCGGATCGCGGTGAGCGAGCTGGCGCGGCGCTGGCAGGTGGAGGCGCTGGGCGGGGACGCGGTCGAGATCCCCAACGGCGTCGACGTGCCCGCGTTCGCGCACGCGCCGCTGCTGGCCGGGTATCCGCGCGCGGGGAAGTCGGTGCTGTTCCTGGGCCGGTTCGACGAGCCGCGCAAGGGCATGGAGGTGCTGCTCGGCGCGCTGCCGGAACTGGTGCGCCGGCATCCGGGGCTCGAGCTCCTGATCGTCGGCCGCGGTGACGAGGACCGGCTGCGTCGCGAGGCCGGGGAGAACGCGGGACACCTGCGCTTCCTCGGTCAGGTGTCGGATGCCGAGAAGGCCTCGGCCATGCGCAGTGCCGATGTCTATGTCGCGCCCAATCTCGGCGGTGAGAGCTTCGGCATCGTGCTGGTCGAGGCCATGGCCGCCGGGACCGCCGTGGTGGCCAGCGATCTGGACGCCTTCCGCCGCGTGCTGCGCGACGGCACCGCGGGCCAGCTGGTGCCGGTCGGGGACTCGGCCCGGCTGGGCGAGGCGATCAGCGGCATGCTGACCGACGACGCCCGGCGCGAGGAGTTCATCCGCACCGCGAATCAGGTTGTCGGCGAATATGATTGGCCGGTCGTGGCCGAGCAGATCCTGCGGGTGTACGAGACCGTGACCGTCGGCGACGTGCGTGTCAGGACCGCTGGATGATCACCTTCTCCGCGACGACCATCCTGGTCCTCGCCCTCGTCGCGGCCCTCATCGTCACCGCCGCGGTCTGGGCCTACACCACCGCCAACCGCCTCGACCGCCTGCACGTGCGCACCGACCAGGCCCGCCACGCGCTCGACGCGGCGCTGGCCCGGCGCGCGGTGGTGGGGCGCTCGGTGGCCACCACCCTGGCCGGGCTCTACGATCCGTCCCTGGTCGAGCAGGCCCGCCGGCTGACCGCCCTGGCCGACCGCGCCGAACGCTCCAACTGGCGCGACCGCGAAACCGTCGAGAACCAGCTCGCCGCCGCCCTGTCCGCGGTCGACATCGCGCTGCTGCCACCCCAGCTGGTGGCCGAGCTCGCCGATGCCGAGGCCCGGGTCCTCATCGCCCGCCGCTTCCACAACGACGCGGTCCGCGACACCCTCGCCCTGCGGACCCGCCGCCTGGTCCGCTGGCTGCACCTCGGCGGTACCGCACCGCTGCCGACCTACTTCGAGATCGCCGAACGGGTCACCCCCGCCGCCTCCACCGGCCTCGACGTCGACACCGTCCGCACCTCGGCCCGCGTGGTCCTGGTCGACGAGAACGACCGGGTCCTGCTGCTGCAGGGCGTCGACCCCAAGGTCCCCGACGTCCCGTTCTGGTTCACCATCGGCGGCGGCGTCAACCCCGGGGAAACCCTGCGCGAGGCCGCGATCCGCGAGCTCTACGAGGAAACCGGCCACGCCGCCGACTCCTCGGCCCTGCGCGGCCCGCTCTGGCGCCGGGTAGCGGTGTTCCCCTTCAACGGCGAACTCATCCGCTCCGAGGAACTCTTCTTCGCGCTGCGTGCCAAGGCGTTCGACCCGGTTCCCACCAATCTCGACTACATCGAACGCCGCTCCATCACCGGCAGCAAATGGTGCACCCCCACCGACATCGCCCAGATCGACCACTCCGGCGAGACCGTCTACCCCTACCACCTCGACCACCTCCTCGCCGAGGCCATCGCGGCCGCCGACTCGGAGATCGACCCGGAAGTCCGCTCCATCCGCTGACAACCGCCGGCCTCGGTCCGGTGGGTGGGATCGGTGGCTGAAAGCTCGCATTCCGGGCCGCGGTCGGGGCTACGGTGGGGCGATCAATGGTGATCTGTGGCAAGGACTTACGGCATGAAGTTGATGTATGTGTTGTGGGGTGCGGGGCTGGGGGAGCGGCTGCGGGGCGAGGAGCTGCGCAAAGAGCTGGCCGGGGTGGGGGTGACGGCCTATCAGGTGAATGTGCGGGATGCCGATGTCGAGGCCGCGCAGGTGAAGCACACCACCTATGACGCGCCGATCGACGCCATCGTGAGCGTGTGGACCGAGGGCGAGCACGCGGCGGTCACCAATGTGCTGCGGACGGCGGCGGACGACGTGAACGGCTGGGTCGTGGACGAGCGCCGGCCCATCGAGCCGCCGGTGATCGAGGACGGGGTGCGGACCGACGCGCTGGCGAATATCGCGATTCTGCGGATTCCCGAGGACCTGACGCGCGAGGAGTGGCTGCATCGGTGGCACGTCCTGCACACGCCAGTGGCTATCGAGACGCAGGACACGTTCGGCTATGTCCAGAACACCGTCACCGAGGCGATCACCGGCGGCAAGCGAGTCGATGCCCTCGTCGAGGAACTGTTCCCGATGGCGGCCATGACCAGCGCACATGCCTTCTACGGCAGCGGCGGGGACGACGCCGAACTGCAGCGGCGCGTGACGGCCATGATGGAGAGCGTCGTCCGCTTCGGCGCGCACCTGAACCTGGATCTGGTGCCCACGAGCCGGTACGTCTATACCCTGGGCTGACCGGCGGCTTCCCGGACCTTCCGTGATCTATGGCGCAATCTCCGCTAGGGTCCCTGGGAAGGTTTGCCGCGCAACGGAATCGGCGAACCGTGTGTGGAAGGTGGAAAATTCTTCGTGTCTTACCTGCTCTATGACTTCCTGGAGCCGTTGATGGGTCCGGCCGCGGCCGAGTACTGGGCGACGATTTTCGTCGTCGGACCGCTGTAGTAGCGACGCGGTAACCCTGGCGCTGTGACGCCCGTCATCCCGTGCGGGGCGGGCAGTCCAGTCGTGTTGGACTGGCTATGAAGTGGCCTGAAAGCGCCGCCTAGAATCGACCTGTTCGATTCCGAGCGATCCGACCGATTGGCCCACATGACCCAGGAGTTTGCCGTGACCACGCCCGACACCACCCCCACCATCGGTACCGCCCGCGTCAAGCGCGGCATGGCCGAGATGCTGAAGGGCGGTGTGATCATGGATGTCGTCACGCCGGAGCAGGCCAAGATCGCCGAGGATGCCGGTGCCGTCGCGGTCATGGCGCTGGAGCGGGTCCCCGCCGACATTCGCGCCCAGGGTGGCGTGTCCCGCATGTCGGATCCGGACATGATCGACGGCATCATCAACGCCGTCTCCATCCCCGTCATGGCGAAGGCCCGCATCGGTCACTTCGTCGAGGCGCAGATCCTGCAGTCGCTGGGTGTCGACTACATCGACGAGTCCGAGGTGCTGACCCCCGCCGACTACGCCAACCACATCGACAAGTTCGCCTTCACCGTCCCGTTCGTGTGTGGCGCGACCAACCTGGGCGAGGCGCTGCGCCGAATCACCGAGGGCGCGGCCATGATCCGTTCCAAGGGTGAGGCGGGCACCGGCGACGTCTCCAACGCCACCACCCACATGCGCAAGATCCGCGACGAGATCCGCCGCCTGACCTCGCTGCCCAAGGACGAGCTCTACGTCGCCGCCAAGGAACTGCAGGCCCCCTACGAGCTGGTCGCCGAGGTCGCCGAGACCGGCAAGCTCCCCGTCGTGCTGTTCACCGCGGGCGGCATCGCCACCCCCGCCGACGCCGCCATGATGATGCAGCTCGGCGCCGAGGGCGTGTTCGTCGGCTCGGGCATCTTCAAGTCCGGCAACCCGGCCGAGCGTGCCGCCGCCATCGTCAAGGCCACCACCTTCCACGACGACCCCGACGTCCTGGCCAAGGTCTCGCGCGGCCTGGGCGAGGCCATGGTCGGCATCAATGTCGAGGAGATCCCCCAGCCCCACCGCCTCGCCGAGCGCGGCTGGTAATCGGCTCCGGCCGGTAAACGGCTCCGCGACAATCTGATTCGACATCGCCGGGTGGTCTTCGAACCACCCGGCGATCGTCGTTCACTTGCTCCCGGTGATATTGCTCAGATCCGTGGTGCAGGTGGCCATGGCCAGCGAACCGGTGGCCGTGTTCTCCACCAGCACCTTGTCGCCCTGCACGATGCGGCAGCTGATGGTCGCGCTGTCATCGTCGGCGGCCGTCGCGGTGAGGGTGGCCATCTTGAGAATGCCGGTCAGGGTGACATCCTTGCTCCACGGCAGTTGCGCCGCGGTGCTGGTCCCCGATCCCGTGTCGCCGATGCTGTAGGTGATCGACGGCTTGACGTACGTGCCTTCGCCGGACCCCGTCACCTCGTAGCGCACATCCACGGTGCGCTTGGACTCCTTGGCGACGTCGTTCGCGGCCTTGCCGAACACTGCTGTGCAGGCTGCGAACGGCAGCACGATGAACAGCAGCAGTGCCCCCACGATCCACGGCCAGATCTTCCGCTTCTTGGGCGGTGGCGGCTGCATCGGATATCCCGGAGCCGGAACGCCTTGGTACGTCATGAATCCCCTTGATTTGTATTCCTGTGGACCGGAGCGGAACCGTATCAGCGCGATTGCGCCGTGAGAACCGCCCGAAGCGGGTACGGATAGGCCGTCCAATCGGTCAGGGAATCCGTTGGTATCGGGTGGAATTGGAGATTCTTGCCGAAGTCGGCAGACCGAGGATCTCAGGTGATTTCGCGGTTGCTTTGTGCGCTGTTCCGCAATTGCATTGTGCACGAGTGACCTTCGGCCCTAGTCGGGTTGCGGGATGGGTGCTAGGCGTCAAGGACCGCAGACGTGGGACGCGCGGTGCTCCGGGCCCGCCCATACCGGCGGCTACCTGCGTGCATACCGTTCAGCAAATCCCAGCAAATTATTTCGGCCTGCTGTTCCAGGTCGGCATCACCGAGATCGACCAGCCGGATCTGAGCCGCATCCGCGGTCAGTACGCCAGCCGCTTCTGGCCCGCGCGCCGCGCCGGCAGCGCGCCGGTCGAGGATGAATACCCCACCGAAACCGTCGACGCTCGCCATCGCCGGTGGTGAGCCGACCGGGTTCGGCGAAGCCGGCGCGGACACGCCGCCCAGGTGGTGGCCCGGCCGCCTGCTTGCTGGTGTCATGAACCAGCATCGCTGCCGAACACCCTCGAGGCGAAAGGACCGCCATGCCCGCCGCGTCCCGTACGGTGACCATCGCCCGCCCCATCGACGAAGTGTTCGCCTTCTTCGCCGACTCGACCAACAGCGCCCGCTGGCGCACCGGGGTCAAGCAGATCACCGCCGAAGGCCCGCCCGCCGTGGGCACCATCTACCGTCAGACGGTCTCGGGTCCCGGAGGCCGGGGCATCCCCGCCGACGTCCGGATCACCGAGTACATCCTGAACGAGAAGGTCGTCCTGAAGGGCATCGCGGGACCGCTGCGTCCCACGGTCACCTATGCCTTCGCGCCGGTGGCGGAGGGCACCGCGGTGACCTTCTCGCTGGCCGCGGAACTGTCGGGCCTCAAGAAGCTGCTCATGAACGGCCCGGTCCAGAAGACCATGACCGCAGAGGTTTCCGGCCTGGATCGCGCCAAGGCCCTGCTCGAGTCCGGCACGGCCTGACCACGCCGGGACCGTCCGGTCACGCCCGGCGCGCGGTCCGGAACTGGGCCCGATAGGCGGACGGGGTGATACCGAAGCGCCGGAAGAAGATGCGGCGCAAGGATTCCTCGCTGCCCAGACCGGATAGGTGGGCGGCGGCGGTGACCGAGGCCCCGGCTTCCAGCATCGCCTGTGCGGCCTCGACGCGCGCCGATTCCACGAATACCGCAGGGGTGGTGTCGAGTTCGTCGCGGAACAGCCGCGTGAGCTGCCGGGTGCTCACGGCGGCACGGGCCGCCATGGCGGTGAGCGAATGATCCGCGGCCGGGTCGGCGAACACCTCGTCGACGACGGCGCGCACATCGTCCCGGCGCGGCACCGCGGTGCGGGACGCCACCGAGAACTGCGATTGCCCGCCCGGCCGCCGCAGGAAGACGACCAGTTCCCGCGCCACCTCGCGGGCGAGGTCGGCGCCCTCGTCCTCCTCGACCAGGGCCAGGGTCAGGTCGAGGCCCGCGCTGACTCCGGCCGAGGTGAGGTATTTGCCGTCGCGAATGTAGATGGCATCCGGTTCGACCGTGATCGACGGGTAGGCGCGGGCCAGCCGGGCGGCATGCCGCCAATGCGTGGTCGCCCGGCGGCCGTCGAGAAATCCGGCCTGCGCCAGGACGAACGCGCCCGTGCACACCGAAGCCGTCCGGCGCGTGGACGGCGACAGGGCGCGAACGGCGTCCAGAATCGCGCTGTCGACGGGGGAGTGCGGAAACCGGTCGTCGCCCGGCACGATCAGCGTGTGCACGCGGCCCACCTCGGCCGCGGCCGCGTCGACGAGCAGGCGCGTACCCGCCGCGGTGGTGACCGGTGCGCCGTCCGGTGAGCACAGCGTCACGTCATAGCGCGCGCCCGACCCGGCGGCGGTGCTCAGCACCTCCAGTACGGCGGTGACATCGAGCAGCCGGACGCCGTCGAAGGCCAGCACCGCCATTCGCTTCCTGCCCACCACCCGAACCTAGCACTCCGGCATGTCTGGATCTGTGGGGTTCCTGTCCGGAAAGACACGGTGCCGCGCCCGCCGCGTCGGCGAGTGTGGTTGCCATGGAACACATTGCCGATATCGCCATCCCCGACAGCACTCTGGCCCGCGAGGCCACCGAACTGGTCCGCGACACCGCGGGCGAACTGCTCTTCGATCACTCCCGCCGGGTCTACCTGTTCGGTGCGCTGCAGGGTGCGCGCCGCGGCCTCGGCTACGACCCCGAACTGCTCTATGTGGCGGCTATGTTCCACGACCTGGGTCTGACACCCCGGCACCAGGATTCCCGGCAGCGCTTCGAGATCGACGGCGCGGACGACGCCCGGGCCTTCCTGCGCGGGCACGGCATCCCCGCCGAGCGCGCCGATATCGCCTGGGCCGCAATCGCTCTGCACACCACCCCGGAGATCCCGGCCCACATGGCACCCGAGATCGCCCTGGTCACCGCCGGTGTCGAGCTCGATGTGCTCGGCATCGGCTACGACGATGTCACCGAGGAGCAGCGCGCCGCCGTGATCCGCGCCCACCCGCGCCCGGATTTCAAGCGCCGCATCCTGGCCGCCTTCACCGACGGGATCGCCCGTCGCCCGGACACCACCTTCGGGAATGTGAAAGCCGATGTCCTGGAACACTTCTCGCCAGGATTCCGGCGCGGCGACTTCGTCGAGGTCATTCTCGATTCGCCCTGGGCGGCCTGACCTCGCCCCGGTGGTGACCCGCGGCCGAATAGCCGCGGATCAGTGGCAAGTACACGGTGTCGACGATGTCCACCAGGACATCGTCGGGCACCGTCGGCACGCCGCGCGTCACGAACTCGTTGCGCAACAGGTCGATCGGCGTGGTGGCGACCCGGGGCACGCAGGCCGCGGGCGAGGCGTCGCCGCGGTCGACCGCCCGCTCGAGGATGGTGAGCCACGGCCGGGTCCCCGCGTCCCCGGACTGTTCCCGCAATTGCGCGAGCAGTTCGGGCTCGTTCGCGAGCTGGGAGAGCAGGCTGCGCAGGATCTCGCCGAGCGGCGAGGACAGATGGGAGTTGGCGCGGCGCAACAACTCCAGCGCGTCCGCGCGCAGGGCCCCCGTGTCCGGCAGTTCGAGCGCGGCCGAGGTCAGTTGGCGATACGCCGCGACGCCCAGTGCGGCGCGCTTGGGCCAGCGCCGGTAGATGGCGTTCTTGTTGGTGCCCGCCCGGGCGGCGACGGCATCCATGGTCATCCCGGGGTATCCGGATTCGAGCAGTTCGTCCACGGCCGCGCGCAGGATCGCCTGTTCCAGTGCCGGGCCGCGGCGGCGGGTCGGGCGCTCTGTCGATTCGCTCATAACGGTACTGAGCGTACCTTGCGAGACCGGTTCCACGCGGGCTATGGTCGCAACTAGGGTACGAACCGTACCGTAAATGGAGGAGGTAGCCGATGAGAGCGATCGGCGTTTGCTACGACACCGGCTTCGTGAACCTGGGCAGCAGCACCCACGAGCCGTTCGATATCGCACGGGTGCGCGAGGATATGCGAGTCATCCGCGCGGACCTGCACTGCGACGCGGTCCGCATCACCGGCGGGTACCCGGAACGGCTGAATCTGGCGGCCTCCGAGGCCGCGGCCGCCGGATTGGAAGTCTGGGTGTGCCCGTTCCTGAACGACGTGACCGAGGACGAGGTCCTCGCCGTCGTCGCCGACTGCGCCGACCACGCGGAACGCCTGCGTGCGAGCGGCGCGGAGATCGTGCTGGCGGTCGGGTCCGAGCTCGCCATGTTCGTGCTCGGTTATCTACCCGGCGAAACCCTGGCCGAGCGGGCCGCCGCCCTGCGCACCCCGGCGGGCCAGGCCGCGCTCGCCGGAATCCCCGCTCGCGTCAACGATCTCCTGGCCCGCGCCGCCGCGATCGCCCGGGACCGGTTCCGCGGCAGGCTGACCTATTGCAGCCTGCCGTTCGAGCAGGTCGACTGGGAGCTCTTCGACATCCTCGCCACCGACGCCGGATACCGCGGCGCGGAGCTGGCCCCCGGCTATCGGGACACCATGCGCGCCTACGTCGCTCAGGGTGAGCAGCTCGGAAAGCCGGTGGCCATCACCGAATTCGGCTGCCCGTCCTTCCGGGGCGCGGACGATGCGGGCCCGCACGACTTCGACATCATCGAATGGGACCCGGACACCGCGCGGCCGCTACGCCTCGACGGCCGCTACGAGCGGGACGAGCCCGCCCAGGCCGACCACCTCACCGACCTGCTCGGCATCCTCGATACCGCGGGCGTGGACGCCGCCTTCTACTACTGCTTCGCCCGCTACGATCTGCCGCACCACGACGACCCCGCGCTCGACCTGGACCTGGCGAGCCCGGGACTGGTGAAAGTCCTTCAGCCGGACGGTGGTTCGCTGGCCTGGGAGCCCAAGGCGGCGTTCGGGGCCCTGGCGGCGCAGGCGGGATCGCGCTGAGTTCCGCGCCGCGGCTCGGCCGATCAGGATTGCCGGGCGGGTTCAGCCGACCCGGATCGCCGGCCGGTCCGGATGGTCCCAGGCGACCTGGATATCAGGTTCCTCGGCGTGCTCGCGCTGGAACTCGAGCAGCCCGTCCACGGTGAACCGGCTCGCGGCGTCCGTCCGGCGGCGCAGCGCCCCCGCCGACATGCCCAGGCCGACAGTCAGATCGAAGTCCAGGCCGCGCCCGAGCAGCATGGGTCCGGCGATGAGCAGCACCGTGGTGTCGTCGGCGGTGCGGATGCGAGCGCGGGCGGAGCGATCGGCGCGTTCGTCCCAGAGGGCAGGCAGGTAGCGCCCGGTGTCCCGGAGCGGTTTGAGGACTTCGCGATTCAGCGCCGCGTAGTCGAACCACCCGGTGCGGTAGGTGAATTCGCTGTCGCGATCGTATTCCAGGCGTACGGAGGCGGGCCGGACGAAATCGTGCAGCGACACCACCGCGGCGGGACGGCCCCGGGTGCGCAGGAGTTCGGCGACCCCGTTCGCGACGGTGAGCGGATCCGCGGCATCCGCGCCGTCCACCGCGATCACCGCATACCCCGTCAGCGTCATGGCCCGCTCGGCGATGAGTGCGTACAGGGCGTCGGGGCTGATGGCGGTGAAATCGGGCACGAGACCATCTTGGCCGAGGTCTGGTGCCCGGTCACCTCCGGTCAGCGGTACTCGGCCAGGCGCGGGCGGACACCGAGCAGCACCAGCACCGCGACGACCATGGCCGCGCCGTACGGGAGCCAGGTGCTCCAGCCCGACAAGTCGTTCTCGCCCTGGGTGATCGCGGTGTCGAAGGCGTGCTGGTTGATGTCGATGGTCGACACCAGGGCCGTGTCGTAGGCGGCGAAGTGGTCGTTGGAGGCGCCGGTGTCGAGGGCGATGGCCGCCCGCAGGTCCGAGCCCGCCAGTCCGCGCAGCGCGTGATCGTCGTGCTGGTAGGCCTGATAGGCGAGCAGGCTCTGCTCGGCGGCCTGGCGCTCGCCGGAGAAGGTGATGTTGCGCAGTTCCTCGCCGAGGAAGGAGCCGGCGCTGATGGCCTGTGCGAGATCGCCGCCGTGTGCGCCGATCGCCTGGTCGAGCGCACCCGCGTAGTCGTCGACGCCGCGCGCCTGGACGCCGGCCAGTCGCTGCGCTTTCTCGAAGTAGCTCTGCTGGTATGTCGCCGCGTGTGCGGGGTCGAGCAGTAACCGGCTCTCGTCGGCATTGGCGTCATAGCTCAGCGCCCGCGCCTGCCGCAGTGCCAGCAGCGAGTCGAAGGCGTCCCGCTTGGCGACGGTGAGCTGGTGCGCCGCCGCGGCATTCGCGAGGTAGCCGCCGCTCAGCACCCCCAGCATCAGCACGGTGGTCGCGGCCAGCGCCGGGTTGACCCGCCGATGCAGCACCACCCGCAGCACGACCTGCAATCCCGCCAGCACGACGAGCAGCAGCAGGCCCAGCACGGCGATGCGTACGCGGGCCGCGACCGTGGTGTGCTCGCTGTCCTGGTAGGCCTGGCTCAGCACACCGCTGTTGGTGTCGGCCAGCTTCTGGGCGCGCGACAGCAGATCCGGCACCATCCCCGTCGCCGCCCGGTAGGCCTCCAGGGTGCGCGCCGCGGGCTGTCCCGCGGCGCCGCGGTCGAGATCACCGAGCTGGAAGGTGTCCGCGGCCAGTGCCTCGTACTGCCCGAACTTGTCGAGCAGCTCCCGGATCTGCCGGGACGCATCGTCATTGGTGGCGATGGTCATGGCCTGCTGCAGATCGGCGTCGGCTTGCACCCGGCGTCGCTCGTAGCCGGCGAGCGCGTTCTCGCGCACCGTGGCCAGCGTCGAATCGTTCCCGGCGAGCAGCACATTCGCCAGTTGGGCGTCCATATCGGCCAGTGCGAAGTACAGGTCCTCGGTGGCGGTCACGGTCGGCGCGGTGTGCCGGCCGATCACCTCGATGCCGTGCCGGGTCGCCCGCGCGTCGGCGGCGATGACCAGCGCGGTCACCGCGGTGAGCAGTACCGCGGCCACGGCCAGCAGCCGGATCCAGCCCGGGGTGTCCGAGCGGCCCGGGAGCAGCCCGCGCACCTGCGTGAGCACCCCGGCCCGACCGGTCTCGGGGCGCGGAGTCCGGGGACGGGTGAGCATCGTCGTCATGACGGGGTGTCCTGCTTCAGGGTGAGAGTGGTCCACGCGCCCAGGTGGATACGGTCACCGGATCGCACCGGCACCGCCTGCCCACGCGGAATGGGATCGGCGGCCGCGTTCACGCGGGTGCCGTTGGTGGAGCCGAGATCGATGACGGCCCAGCCGTTTCCGGGCTGGGCGACGAACAGCACGTGCAGGTGCGAGACGCCCGGATCCTGTGGGGGACCGGTGAGATCGATCTCGGGATCGATGCCCTTGGAGGCGCTGTAGCGGCCCACCCGGACCTGCGCGCCCTGCAGCGCGAAGACGCGTTCGGGGCAGTACGCGGGGAAGTCGACGTCGTCGTCCTCGCTGCGCATGGTGTCGAAGTACTCGCGGTCAGCGAAAACGGTTGCCGTCCAGGCGGTTATGGAAGCCTCGGAGTCGGGCGGCGGCACGACCATCGCCGGTGCGGGCGCGACCACGGCCGGCGCGGGCACGGCCACCGTGGCGGCGGGCGCGGCCCTCGTCACCACGGGCCCGCCCGCCACGAAGTCGTAACTGCACCCCTCGCAGAACCGTCCCGTCTGCGGCTCGCCACACGCCGGGCACGGCACACCCGTGGGTTCCGGTGCGGGCGCGGGTTTCTCGCCCGCCTCCATGAGCAGCCCGCACACATCGCAGTAGTCGCCGGCCGCCGAAGCGTGTCCGGCCGGACAGGTCAGCATGGTCGTCCCCCTCACCGCTTGTGCACGCGGGAGGTCTTGGTCGACCGCGTGTCCAAGGTCATCTCGTCGGCCTTGCGCACCGCGGACTTCAGCCGAACGGTCCCGGTCCGCGCATCGAGCACGTCGACTACGCCCTCCAGAAGTTTGGCGGTGTCCGTATTGCCGGACACCGCGGCGATCTGCACCGCGCGCCCGAGTTTCCTGGTGGCCGTGTCGAGATCGCCGTCGCGGCGCGCGGCGAGGCCCTCCTGGATGACCCCGGCGAGTTCGGCCTGCCCGGTGTAGTGGGCCACCTCCGGGCTGATCTTGCTGGACTGGGCGACGTCGTCGGTCCACACGGCCTTGATCAGCCCCTGCCCGAGCACCTCGGCCTGATCCCCGCTGCCGCGCACCAGCGCGACCCGCCCGGCGAGCATGACATCGCCGAGTCCGCCGGGCGCGACCTCGACGCAGATGTGGTAGTCGCGGCTCTCCGCGCCACCCCAGGACCCGGTCGGGTATTCGCCGGTCTGCGTACCGGTTTCGGTGCGCCGCCCGGTCAGGTCGAGCAGCTCCGGCGCGACCTGCTTGACGAATTTCACGGTGGCCCCGCGCGGGGTCCACAGCCGCAGCGCGACATCGGCGACCGACTTGCCCATGGCTGCGGTGGTCATGGACTGGAAGTCGGCCACCAGATCCCGGGCGTCGGCGACGATGTCGACGGTGCCGAGCAGCGCGCTCGAGATCTTGCGCAGTTCCGCGATCTCCCAATCGGTGCCGACGCCCCGGCAGTCGCACACGTACACCCCGGTGCCGGCCTGGATCTCGGCGTCGAGCTGCTGCGGCGTCTCGTGCTCGTCACGGCCGTCGGTGAGCAGAATGGCGTGGCGCAGCCCGGTCCGGTCCCCGAACAGCTGCCGCGCCAGCCGCAGCCAGGTGCCGATCGCGGTGCCGCCTCCGGCGCGCAGGTTCTGCACGGCCGCAATGGCATTGGCCTTGCTGCCGGGGGAGGCGGTGATCAGCGACGGCGTGACCGGGTACACGATGCGCGCCTGGTCGGTGCCCGCCACCACGGCGAAGTCCACGCCGTCGCGCACCGCCGAGATGGCGGCGGCGGTGGCGTTCTTGGCGGCGGCCAGCTTGCCGTAGGCGTGGTCCATGCTGCCCGAGCAGTCGACGATGATCACCTCGGCCGCCCCGCCGCCGGCCGGTATCGCGCCGCCGCCGGTCGCGGCTACTGTCACGACCGCGTCGACCCGCGTCGCACCGGCGGGCAGGTACTCGTTCTGGAAGGTGTCGATGCGGAAACCCAAGGGGTCGTTCATGATCGGTCATTCCTCGAAAGGGCGGGAAACGGTGCGACGGCGACGGTGATGTTGTCGCCGCCACCGGCGGCCAGCGCCAGATCGGCCAGCCGGTGGGCCGCGGCGCGGGGTTCGGTCAGGGCGGACGGCAGGGCGAGCGCGGTGAGCGCGGCGGCGTCGGGGTAGTTGTTCCACAGTCCGTCGCTGCACAGCAGCACCGCGCCCGGCCCGTCCGGGACGAAGGTGCGCAGATGGGGTTCGACGCCGTCCGCGTCGGCCCCGAGCCAGGCGGTGAGGGTGTGCGCGTCGGGCATGGACATGGCGGTCACCTCGTCCACGCCCAGATCCGCCAGCCCGGCCGCCACCGAATCGTCGATGCTCAACCGGCGCGGCGGGGTGGCCGCGGCGTCGGCGGTGAGCCAGTAGGCGCGGCTGTCGCCGATGGACCCCACGGTGACCGCGGTCGCCGTGACCGCCGCGGTCACGATGGTGCAGGACGGTGTCAGCTCGCCCCGATCACCCAGGGCCGCAACGGCTTCGGCCGCCGCGCCGATGGCCAGCAGGGTCGCCGCCTCCGCGCCGAGACCCGCGCCGAGCTCGGCCGCCAGCCGGTCCGCGGCGGTGGCGGCGGCCCGCTGGGCGGCGTCGGCGGCGTGCTCGGAGCTGGACACCCCGTCGCACACCACCAGGATCCGGGTGCCGTCGAGGACGCGCAGCGCCATCGCATCCTCGTTGTGCGCGTGCCGCTTCCCGCGATCGGTGACCGCGGCGAGGGTGCCGAGGTCGAGCTGCCACCGGGCGGGCACGGCCGCCGGCGTGATCTCACCGGTCAGCGATGCGCCGCAGTCCTCGCAGAATCGGTCGCCGTCGGCGCATCGCGCTCCACACGCCGGGCACACGTCAATTGTCTCCTCGAGTGTCGTCGTCATGGCTCACACCCAGCTGACGGGGCGAATGGCATTGGCGCGGTTGACCAGATCCCGCCGCGTCAGCTTGTCGGGGGCCAGTCGCGCCAGCGTCCGGAACTGGGATTCCAGCGCGGTCCGCAGCTCGCGATCGGCGAATCGGCAACCCAGCACGGCCGCGCCCGGTTCGACCGGCTGTGCGGCCGCCAGGGTCCGCGCGGCGTCGAGGACGGCAATGCTCCGCCACGCCTTGTGCTCCGGATCCAGGGGCAGGCCGCTGAGGCGATCGCCGGCGGCGACGAGATATCCGTGCCGGCCCGACCCGCCCACGAGTTGCGCGCCGAAGGCGGCGAGCTGGGCGGCGGTGTGATGGCTGGAGCCGGCGGGCACCGATTCCGCGGCGGCGATGGCGCCGTCGATATCGCGCTCCTGCAGCCGGGTGCGGGCCAGACCGAAGGCGGCACTGGGGTATCCGTGGTCGGTCCGCCACACCTGCAGGTACAGCCGCGACGCGGCGTCGAACTCACCCGCGCACTCCCGGGCCGCCGCGAGCGCGAGCTTGGCCGCCGCCTCACCGGGCAGCATGCCGTAGACGGTGTCGAAATGCTCGCGCGCGGCGGTGCAGTCGCCGCGGGCCAGGGCGGTCGCCCCGCGATACCAGGTGATCCGCCAGTCGGCGTCCTCCGACTCCTCGAGTGCGGCGAGTTCGGCGGTGGCCGTGTCGAAGTCGCCGCTCTCGATGCGAGCACGGACCAGTGCCAGCGCCACCTCCGGCGAGGACACCGGTGCGGCCTCCAGCGCGGTCACCAGCTGCCGGGGATCACCGATCGAGGTGGTGGCCAGGAAGCCCGCCGCGGGATCGGACGGATCGACCATGGGCACCGGCAGTGCCGCCACGATGGCCAGCGGGTCCGGAGTTGCGGGCCACCGCTGCGGGTCGGCGCCGAAAACCGCACGCTCGCCGCCGAACACGGTCGACAGCGCCGGCCGCGGCTGCCCGTCCTCGGCGGCCACCACCTCGCGCAGCACGCCGGTGACCTGCTCGGCCATCTCCGAGGCGGACCCGAACCGCTCGTTCGGGTCGGCGGCGGTGGCGCGCTCGAGCAGCCGCCGGAACGACGGGAACTGCGTCAGCAGCGGCACCTCCGTCGCGGGCGGCAGGGTGTACCGGTAGGCGCGCTGATAGTCGAAGTTGAAGGTCAGCACGGCCAGTGTCCGCGCCACGGTGAACAGATCCGACTCCACCGACGCGCCTTCGGTTTCCAGCTCCGGCGCACAGTAGCCGTCGGTCTTGAACCCGGCGCTGTCCTCGTCGTCCCTGTGCCGGACCGCGCCGAGGTCGATGAGCTTGAGCTGCTCCTCGGTCTGAATCATATTGTCGGGCTTGAAATCGCAGTACAGCAGATTCATGCCGTGCAGGTAGCCGAGCGCGGGCAGGATCTCGAGAATGTAGGCCAGCCCCCGCGCCAGCGGCAGCGGCTGCAGCCGTCCGGACGGATCGTGCTGGGAGCGAAGCTCTTTCAGCGATGCGCCGCCGATGTACTCCATGACGATGTAACCGACCGGCTCCTGCGTGCGGGGGTCGGGATGGCGGACGAAGTTGAAGATCTTGACGATGTTCGGGTGCTCCACCGCCGCCAGGAACTGCCGTTCGGCCACCGCCGCCGCCAGAGCGTCGGCGTCACCGGTGTCGAGCAGGCCCTTGAGCACCACCCAGCGGTCGCTGACATTGCGGTCGCGGGCCAGATAGATCCAGCCCAGGCCGCCGTGGGCCAGACAGCCCAGCACTTCGTACTGCCCGGCCACCAGATCACCGGCCGTCAACTTCGGGGTGAAGGAGTAAGCGGTGCCGCACTGGCGGCAGAAGCCCTCGGTGCGGCCCGGCGCGCCCTCGCGGCCGCGGCCCACGCGCTGATTGCAGTTGCTGCAGAAGCGTTCGTGCTCGGGCACCCGCGGATCGGTCATGACCGCCGTGGACGGATCCCGGTAGGGCACCTGCGGAATCGACACCAGGCCCGCGCCCAGGCGGCCCCGGCTGGACCGCGCGGTGCGAGTCGAGCGGGAGGAGGAGCGGCTGGAGCCGCGGCGGCTCTGCCGGCCCGAGCGGGACGCGCCCACCCCGGTCCGGGAAACCGGATGCCCATCGGGCGTCGGCGCGGCCCCGGTGAAGGCGGCCGCGAGGACCGGTGTCGAAACGTCCTGTGCCGGTGCGGCGGGCGCCAGCCCGCATTCGCCGCAGAAGCCGTCCTGAATGGTGCCGCCGCAATCCGGCCGCAGGCAGTTGGTCATGGTCGTGCCGTCTTCTCGGTGATAGCCCGCTGAAACTCGGCCACCGCGCGGGTGGCGACGGCGAGATCGCAAGGGGCGGAATGGAGTAGCTCGTAGGCACGGCCGTAGCGGGCGGCGCTCACACCCGTCGGCGGTACCCCGTCCAGAAACCGGACGCCCGGATCGTCTTGCAGCTCAGCGAGATTCGCGGCGATTTCACCATGGTCGGCGTCGAGCCCGGCCAAGGCCTGATCGACCTCGGCTATTGCCAACACTGGCACCCCCCGTTTCAGCGATGTCCCTCATCGGGCGTGAGCCCGTCAGCACATGCTCCCACCGCTGAGCGTAAGCAAACCGTAAGGATTTTCCGGGTTCCGGGTCACCGTCGCGGCCGAGCCGGGGGATGATGTGCTGTCGGTCTAATCCCGGGCGCCGGTGGGGGCGGTGATCTCGGCAACCGCTTCCGCGTACCAGCGGAACAGCCGAATCGGCGGCAGGGGAGCGGCGTTCAGCTCCGCCCAGCACTCCGCGACGGCGGCCCGCGCGGTCACCCCGATCCAGTGCTCGGGAAGCAGTTCCGGCGGCAGCAGCGGATCGGACACGACCGCACGATCGAACTCGCTCGCCAACGTGATTGCCAGCGAGAGCTGCCGGGTCGGATCCGCGGTGCGCAGTGCCGGCAGGGTGCGCTCGGCGGCGGCGAGCAGCCGCTCGTGCCCGGCGGCCAGCCGGTCCAACGGCCACAGTCGCGCCGCGAGCTCGACACCCCCGGTGATCCCCCCGACCGACAGCTCACCGGTCGACAGCGTGGTGAGCTGTCCGTCGATGCCGAGTTTGCTTGCCAGGGAACGGATTCGGTCCTCCCACGCGTGCGGCGACACATACAGCCCGCCCTGGATCGGCGCGCCGCCGCGGTACACGATGTCCTCGCGCATGGCGTCACGCGCCTGCCGATTCGCCTCGGGCACCGCGAACGCCGCCAGATGCCAGACGCCGTCCCACTGCACCTCCCCGCGATCCTGGGCGTACGCGAAGCGCAGATACTCCAGATCGGGTTCGATGGTCCCGCGGGTGTCCTCGGTGGCGCGCAGCACCGCCTTGCGCCCGCGCCCCTCGTGCGTGAATCGGCCCTCGGCCACCAGCCTTTTGATACACAGCCGCACCTGCTGATCGCTCATGCCGAGCACGGCCGCGACATCGTAGAGCTCACCGGCGTCGATCGTGGCGTCCTCCCGGATCATGCTCTCCACGAGCGTCCGGGTCGGAATCTCGGTGGCCGGAATCAGATCGTCCACGGCGTACTCCTCACTCCACGATGCACGGTGCTACCCGACCGGTTCCCGCTCGATGACGACCGGTGAGCCGCCCCCGAATTCGCGGCCCAGATCCGCGAAGAACCGTGGCGCGTCGATGACCGCCTCCGGCGGATGCACCCCCGGCCGGCGGGCGCAGCCGTCGATGACCTGGGACATGCCCAGCGCCAAAGGCATCCCGGTCGCCCGCGCCATATCGCCGAACAGCTTATCGATGCCACCGGCCACCGACGGGTCCAGGTGTGCCAGCACCCGATATTCGCGCCCGGCTCGCCGGCCCGACAGGGCGGCGAAGAACGGCGGCAGATTCCCCGGCCCCCGGGTCCGCAGGGCCGTCGGCACCGAGCGGGCGATCCGCGCCAGCGTCGGCCGCGCCAGCTCCTGCGCGGCCTCCTCATTGGTGAGCCGGCCCGCGTCGATATCGCGGCGCAGCATCTCCAGATAGGCCAGCGTCGACGGCGTCACCACCATCAGATTGGCCGCGTCGCCGACCGGTTTCAGGCTGCGCTGCAAGGTGATCGGCTCGGGATGGCCGATGGTGTACGCGGTGCCGCGCCGCCCGCCGGGCAGGGTGAGCTCGACCGGGCGCAGGGGACGCTGTGCGACCACCCGGCCCGCCGTCACCGCCGAGATGGTGCCGCTGCTCTGCTGCATCCAGTGGACGGCCGCCGCGGTCGGCTGCTCGTCGCCGAGCAGCGACTCCGCACCGCCGCCCGCGCCCGGAACATCCACCGGCCACGCGGTATACGCGTCCAGGACGGTGTCGAGCTCGGCCGCCGCCAGCGCCGCCAGCAGATTGCTGATCCCGGGACTGGCGCCCATTCCCACGATCGCGCACACCCCGGCCGCCCGCGCCCGGTCATCGAGCCCGAGCATGTCGACCGTCGGCTCCCAGTCGTCGCAGATATCGAGATAGTGCGTGCCGGTGTCGATCGCGGCGCTCAGCACGGTGCGGCCGAATCGGTAGTAGGGGCCGACGGTATTGAGCACCAGATCGACCTGCATGAGCGCGTCGCGCAACGCGGGGGCGTCGGTGACATCGAGGGGGCACGCGGACACCGGTACCCGGGCGCCGGCGAAGCGCCGGGCCACCGCCGCGGCGGCCTGCCCGTCCCGATCGGCGATCACGATCCGCTCGACGCCCAGCAGCCGGGCGGCGGTGTCGACGGCGGCGGCGCCCATCGCGCCCGCCGCGCCGAGAGCGAGGACCTTCATGGCGTACTCCTGTGCAGCATCAGTGGTTCGGCGGCTGGGCGGCGTACTCGCGCAGCGCGTCGAGATAGCCCGGGGCATAGAGGGATCGGGGCGCGAACAGCGCGACCAGGAAGGACCGCAGGCTGTCGGGCTTGTCGAGATCGAACGTCACGATGTTGTGCGAGGCGTCCGGGAAGGTCCGGATGGTGAGCAGGCTCGCGGGTATCGATTCCCGGTACACGCGCGCCGTTTCGGCGACATCGACATTGAGGTCGTGCTCGCCGAGCAGCAGCAGCGTCGGAACCCGCAGTTGCGCAAGGGTTTCGGTGGCATCGGAACGGAAGTTCTTGCCCACGAACCGCCAGCGGTCCGCCGACATGGGCGGGGAATCCGCGGTGGCCGCGAGGTATCGGTCATAGCTCGCGCCCGCGCGCAGCAGTGACAGATCGTTCTCGCGTCGCCGTAGCTCGGCGGCGATCTCGTCGTCGGAGGCGTGCCGTTCGCGCAGTTCGGCGCGCAGGTTGTACTCGCCCTGCCGGATCCAGTTGACGGCCGTGCCGACCGCGATCATGAACCGCAGCTCCGGATGCCGGACCGCCACCTGGGGCAGGACCCACCCGGCCTGGCTGATGCCCCACAGGCCGATGCGGCCCGCGTCGATGTCCGGACGCCCGCGTGCCCACGCGATCGCGGCCTCGGTCTCGGCGGCCCGATCCGGCATGCTCTGGTCCAGCCAGTTGCCCGGCGCGCCGTTGACACCCGGCTTGTCCCACGCCAGTGACGCGTACCCGGCCCGCGCGAAGGTCTCCCAGATCGGCCGGTAGAACTCGTCGCGATCGGCGGTGGCCGCGCCGTCGCCGTGCACGAAAACCACCAGCCCGAACGGTCCGTCCCCGCGTTCCGGCAGCGCCAGCGTGCCCTGCAGCGGTTGAGCGCCCCCGGTGACGGTGACCCGCTCCGCGCGAATGTCGAAGTCGTGCTGGACGATCACCCATCCGCCCGCCGACAGCACCAGTGCGACAACACAACTCACGGCGATGAGGGTCCGGCGCTTCCAGCTCATAAAACTATCGTAGCAAAAACGATCGTGTAGTGATTGATAGATTTGCGCGGTTGTTAGCCTGAGCGCGACAAACGCGAAGGGACGGGTGCATGGCGACGATCGAAGAGGCGCTCGAAATAGAGCAACTCGAACGCGACATCTTCCGTGGCGCGTCCACCAAGACGCAGCTGCCACGCACATTCGGCGGGCAGGTGGCGGGGCAGGCGCTGGTGGCGGCGGTACGCACGGTGGATCCGCACTATCAGGTGCATTCACTGCACGGGTATTTCCTGCGGCCGGGCAATCCGGAGCGACCCACCGTCTACCTGGTGGACCGCATCCGCGATGGCCGCTCCTTCTGCACGCGCCGAGTCACCGGCGTGCAGAACGGCGAGGCCATCTTCACCATGTCGGCCTCCTTCCACGTCGGCGACGCGGGACCCGAGCATCAGGACCGGATGCCCTCGGTGCCGCCGCCGGCCGAGCTGCCCGACGCCAAGGAGTCCATGAGCCCGGAACGGCTGTGGGCCATGCGCGAATGGGAGCACTGGGACATTCGCACCATCCCTCAGCAGGAGGTGGACCGCCGCGACGGCCTCGCCGCCCAGCAGCAGGTGTGGTTCCGCTACCGGCACGCGCTGCCCGACGATCCGCTGTTCCACGTCTGCACCCTGGCGTACATGAGCGATATGACCCTGCTCGGCTCGTCCAAGGTCATCCACCCCGACGAGCCCACCCAGAACGCCTCGCTCGACCACGCCATGTGGTTCCTGCGCCCGTTCCGCGCCGACGACTGGCTGCTCTACGACCAGCAGTCGCCCTCGGCGGGTGCGGGCCGCGCGCTGACCGGCGGGCGGATCTGGAACCAGGCCGGGGAACTGGTGGCGGTGGTCGTGCAGGAGGGTCTGATCCGTACCTTCCGTGACGAGCAGGCCGAGTCGTACCCGGCCGGTACGGCCTGAGCCGCACCCGAAACCGTCCGAGCTGCAAACACATCGAGCGCGCCGCCGGTGAATTCCGGCGGCGCGCCCAGGTTTTCGGAGATCAGGCGGTCTGCACCCGCAGGTGACACACCACCGTGTCGTTCATTTTGCGCAGCACCCGCTCCAGCTCGTCACTGCGATGGCTGGGCAGCACGTGGTTCCACCCGGCGGGCGGCTCGATCTCGGCGATCACCACCACCTTGCGGCGGCCGGTGAAGTTATCGGCGACATAGCGCGCCACCGGGCCGCCGACCGTCGAATCACCGTCCTCTAGCAGCACCAGGCGCACATCCGGATGCCAGGCTTCCCACTCCTTGGTGAAGACGGTGATGTTCTCGCCCGGCAGGCAGACGTGCACCGCGGTGACGTCGCGGCCCAGCGACATGGCCGCCGAGAGCGCCTCGCGGCTCAGCTCCGACACCTCCGACACCGGCACCACGATCGCGGTCTCGGTGGCCTTCGGCTCGGCGGGCACACAGCCGGCGCCGCGGCAGCCGTCGATGCGGGTGTAGATCGCGCGGATCCGCTCCATGGCCACCACCAGCAGCGGCAGCACCACCACGATCAGCCACGCGCCCTCGGTGAATTTCATCGCGGTGGTGACGATCAGCGCCACGCAGGTGAGCACCGCGCCGAAGCCGTTCAGCGCCGCCCGCCACTGCCAGCCCGGCGTGCGCACGTCCAGCCAGTGCCGGACCATGCCGACCTGGGCGATGGTGAAGCCCACGAACACGCCGATCGCGAACAGCGGCACCAGCGCGTTCATATCGCCGCGGGACGCGGCCAGCAGCACCGCCGAGGACACGCCCAGCGCCAGCACGCCGAACCGGTACACCTGCCGTTGCGAGCTCACCGCGAACCGGTGCGGCAGCGAATTGTCGTCGGCGAGAATCTTGGTCAGCGTGGGCAGGCCGCCGTAGGAGGTGTTGGCCGCCAGCGCCAGCAGGATCACGGTCGCGAATTGCACGATGTAGTAGGCGATTCCGTGGCCCAGTGCCGACTCGGTCAGCTGTGACAGGATCGTGGTGCCCTCGATCGGGTGGATCGAGAACTTGCCGATCAGCGTGGCCAGCCCGAGCAGCATGAGGCCCAGCAGCACACCCAGCGCCACCTCGGCCCGCTGCGCGCGCTCGACCTTGGGCCGGGCGAAACTGGGCACCGCGTTGGCGATGGCCTCCACGCCGGTCAAGGCCGCGCAGCCACTGGAGAAGGCCTTGAGCAGCAACAGGATTCCGATGGTGCGTGCGTTCTCCGCGACCGCCGCGCCGGTGGCGACCGTGGCCGGTTCCGATCGCAGCAGGCCCGCGATGATCACCGCGCAGATGCCGAGCACGAACACCGCGGTCGGGGCCATGAAGGCGCGGGCGCTCTCGCGGATGCCGTACAGATTGAGCACGGTGATCCCGGCCAGCACGGCCAGGCAGACCCACACCGTGTAGGGGAACAGCTGCGGGAACGCCGAGGTCAGTGCCGCCACGCCCGCGGCGATCGACACCGCGACATTCAGCACGTAGTCCACGATCAGCGAGGCCGCGGCCACCAGACTGGTCCGCCGGCCCAGCCGGGCCTTGGCCACCGCGTACGCGCCGCCGCCGTTCGGGAAGGCGGCGATGACCTGCCGGTAGGACGCGATGAGCACGGCCAGCAGCACCACGATCGCCAGGGTCACCGGCAGTGTGAAGCCGAGCCCGGCCGTCCCGGCGGCCGCCAGCACCAGCACGATCGCCTCCGGCCCGTAGGCCACCGAGGCCATGGCGTCCAGCGAGAGCCCGGCCAGCCCGGTCGCGACGGTCAGCCCGTGCCGGGGCGGCGGTGCGTCGACTCCGCCGCGCGGCCCGGGCGAGGTTTGCGGTAGCAAATCAGTCACATGCCGCAGTGTTCACCCGAAACGCCTGTTGGACACCCGCCCTAACGGAACCCTGACACCGTAGGTGAGCAGGGCCACACACCCCCGCAACCGTATGCTCGACGGCGTGAAACCGAGGATTGGTGTGCTGGCGCTGCAGGGCGATGTGCGTGAACACCTGCATGCTCTCGAGGCGTGCGGGGCGGATGTGGTGCCCGTGCGCCGCGAATCCGAGCTGGCCGCCGTCGACGGTCTGGTGCTGCCCGGTGGCGAATCCACCACCATCAGCAAGCTGCTCGAGGTCTTCGACCTGCTGGAACCGGTCAGGCAGCGACTCCGCGACGGCCTGCCCGCCTACGGCTCCTGCGCCGGCATGATCCTGCTCGCCTCCGAGGTCCTCGACACCCGCCCGGACATGCAGCCGCTGCACGGCATCGATATGACCGTGCGGCGCAATGCCTTCGGACGTCAGGTCGACTCCTTCGAGGCCGATCTGGACTTCGCGGGCCTCGACGACGGCCCGGTCCGCGCGGTGTTCATCCGCGCCCCCTGGGTCGAGCGGGCCGGGGACGGCGTCGAGGTGCTCGCGCGGGTGCCCGCGGGCCCGGCGGCCGGGCGCATCGTCGCGGTGCGGCAGGGCAATGTCATGGCCACCTCCTTCCATCCGGAGGTGACCGGCGATCTGCGGGTGCACAAATTGTTCGTCGACACCGTGGTGCGTCCGCGCGCCGGAGTCTGAAAGTGCACTCGAGTAGACTGGTGCAGTTGTCCGTCCTCCGGGGCGGGTAGTTTGCGACTTGAACGACAGCGCCCCCTGAAACGAGGAAGTAGGGAATGAGCGGCCACTCAAAATGGGCCACCACCAAGCACAAGAAGGCCGGGATCGACGCGAAGCGCGGCAAGCTCTTCGCGAAGTTGATCAAGAACATCGAGGTGGCGGCCCGCACCGGTGGTAGTGACCCGGACGGCAACCCGACTCTGTACGACGCCATCCAGAAGGCGAAGAAGTCGTCGGTCCCCAATGACAACATCGAGCGCGCCCGCAAGCGCGGCGGTGGTGAAGAGGCCGGTGGCGCGGACTGGCAGACCATCATGTACGAGGGCTACGGCCCCAATGGTGTCGCCGTGCTGATCGAGTGCCTCACCGACAACCGCAACCGCGCCGCCGGCGAGGTGCGTGTGGCGATGACCCGCAATGGCGGCAATATGGCCGACCCGGGTTCGGTGTCGTACCTGTTCCACCGCAAGGGCCTCATCACCCTGGAGAAGAACGGCCTCTCCGAGGACGACGTGCTCATGGCGGTGCTCGACGCGGGTGCCGAAGAGGTCAACGACCTGGGCGACGCCTTCGAGATCATCTCCGAGCCGGGTGACCTGATCGCCGTGCGCACCGCCCTGCAGCAGGCCGGAATCGACTACGACTCCGCCGAGTCGAGCTTCCAGCCGTCGATGTCGGTGGCCGTCGACGCGGACGCCGCGCGCAAGGTGTTCAAGCTGATCGACGCGCTCGAAGACAGCGACGACGTGCAGAACGTCTTCACCAACATCGACGTGTCCGACGAGGTGCTGGCCGAGCTCGACGCCTGATCGAGCTCCGAACGACGCGGGCCGCTTCCCGAACCGGGAGGCGGCCCGCGTCGTATTTCCCGGGCTCCACGGGTGCCGGATGCGAGAATCGCGGCGTGCCCGAATTGCGCGCCGTGCGAGGCGATATCACCGAACAGCAGGTCGATGTCATTGTGAACGCCGCGAATTCCTCCCTGCTGGGCGGCGGGGGAGTGGACGGGGCGATCCACCGCAAGGGCGGACCGGAGATCCTCGCCGCCTGCCGCGCACTGCGGGCCTCCCGGTACGGCGGCGGCCTGAAGACCGGGCAGGCGGTCGCGACCACCGCCGGAAACCTCCCCGCCCGCTGGGTGATTCACACCGTCGGCCCCGTGTGGTCGGTGACCGAGGACCGCTCCGCGCTGCTGGCCTCCTGCTACCGCGAATCCCTGCGCGTGGCAGACGAACTCGGCGCGGACACCGTGGCTTTCCCGGCCATCTCCACCGGCGTGTACGGCTGGCCCATGGACGACGGCGCCCGCATTGCCGTGGAGACCGTGCGGGGCGCCGAGACCCGGGTGCGGGAGGTGCGGTTCGTCCTCTTCGGCGACGAGGCGTTCGGAATCTTCGCCGCGGCGCTCGCCGCGCATCAGGGTGGGTGAGCGGGCGAATTCCGGGTTTACCCCGATAGGCGTGAAACCTCCTGTGCGGCAAGCTGAATCCCGGGTCGGGTCACAGTTGATAGGAGTTGATTCACACATGGCTCAACGGTTGCTGGTCGGTCTGGGCGCCGCGGCCCTGATCACCGCCGCGGCTGGCGCCCTGGCCCCGGCGGCATTCGCGACGGATCTGGCCGAGGGGGTTTCGTGCAGTGATCGCAGCTGCCGCAACGACACCGACGACATCTATCGCATCCAGGTGCGGGTGCACTGCTCGGGATTCGGTGACGGGTACGAGACGTCGGTCTGGGTGAACAGCCACACCACTGAACAGACACAGGTGGGGTGCACCGGCCGCTGGGTGTCCGGCGGATTCCGCCCCGGCACGCCTTCGATGAACCCGGACGGCACCTGGAACTCGCCTCCGATGGAGAAGGAGCCCGACAGGTTCGAGCCCAGTTACCTGACGGGCATCGACTACCTGAGTGCCGTGGTCGACAACAGCGGCCGCCGGCGCCCCGGCGCCCCGGCGCCCAGCGGCTCCTGATTCCGGCGGATCACCCGAGCCCGCACCGCGACCGGCCGTGTCGATGGACAATGTCGCCGCGAGGGTCCGTTAGACTCTCGAACAGTTGTTCGTTCATGGTGAGAGGGGTTTCGGTGCGGGTGATGGGCGTCGACCCCGGGCTCACCCGGTGCGGCATCAGCATGGTCGTCGGCAGCATGGGCCGGCAGGTCTCGATGCTCGCCGTCGACGTGGTGCGCACCCCGCCGGAAATGGAGCTGGCGCAACGGCTTCTGCTGGTCGCCGACGCCGCCGAGGCCTGGATGGACACCCATGAGCCCGAGGCCGTGGCCATCGAACGCGTCTTCTCCCAGCACAATGTGCGCACCGCCATGGCCACCGCGCAGGCGGGTGGCGTCATCGCGCTCGCGGCCGCCCGGCGGCAGATCCCGGTGCACTTCCACACGCCGTCTCAGGTGAAGGCGGCCGTCACCGGCAATGGTTCGGCGGACAAGGCGCAAGTGACCGCCATGGTGACCCGTATCCTCGGGCTGGCCGTCGCGCCCAAGCCCGCCGACGCCGCCGACGCGCTCGCCCTGGCGATCTGCCACTGCTGGCGCGCACCCATGCTGGAACGCATGGCCAAGGCGGAGGCGATGGCCGAGCGGCAACGGCGCATGTACGAGGAAAGGCTTGCCCAGCAACGGAAGGCGGTAACGCGGTGATCGCGTCGGTACGCGGCGAGGTACTCGAGATCGGGCTCGACCATGTGGTCATCGAGGCGGCGGGAGTCGGCTACCGGCTCAATGCCACCCCGGTCACCCTGGCCGGGCTCACCCGCGGCGAGGACGCCCGGCTCTACACGACCATGATCGTGCGTGAGGACTCCATGACGCTGTTCGGCTTCGCCGACACCGAGACGCGGGAGCTGTTCGTGCTGTTGCAGACCGTGTCGGGGGTGGGCCCGAAGCTGGCCATGGCCGTGCTCGCGGTGCTCGAACCCGAGGCGCTGCGCAAGGCGCTCGCGGAATCGAATGTGGCGGCGCTGACCCGGGTCCCGGGTGTCGGCAAGCGCGGCGCCGAACGCATGGTGGTCGAGCTGCGGGACAAGGTGAATCTGGTTCCGGTGCAGTCCGGCCCGCCCGGATCCGGGCCCGCGCCCGTGGCCACCCCGGTGCGCGAGCAGGTGGTGGACGCGCTCATCGGGCTGGGCTTCCCGGCCCGGCAGGCGGAGGGTGCGGTGGACGCCGTGCTGGCCGACGACCCCGGCATCGGCACCTCGCAGGCGCTGCGCACGGCGCTCGGGCTGCTGGGCAAGAATCGATAGGCCGTCATGACCGACGAGTTCGACGATATCGACGACACCGAATCCGCCGTCAGCGCAAGCTATCTGCAATCCGACGGCGAGATCGAGGCCAGCCTGCGCCCGAAGTCCCTCGACGACTTCATCGGCCAGCCGCGGGTACGTGAACAGCTGGCGCTGGTGCTGCGCGGGGCGAAACTGCGCGGCGGCACCCCCGACCACGTGCTGCTGTCCGGCCCGCCCGGGCTGGGCAAGACGAGTATGGCCATGATCATCGCCGGCGAACTGGGCACCGCGCTGCGGCTCACCTCCGGCCCGGCGCTGGAACGCGCGGGCGACCTGGCCGCCATGCTCAGCAATCTGGTCGAGGGTGATGTGCTGTTCATCGACGAGATCCACCGCATGGCGCGGCCGGCCGAGGAAATGCTGTACCTGGCCATGGAGGACTTCCGCGTCGACGTGGTGGTCGGCAAAGGCCCTGGCGCGACGTCGATTCCACTCGATATCGCGCCTTTCACGCTGGTCGGCGCGACCACTCGATCAGGTGCCCTGACCGGCCCGCTGCGCGACCGCTTCGGCTTCACCGGCCATATGGACTTCTACGAACCCGAAGAGCTGCAGAAGATTCTGGAACGCTCGGCCCGAATCCTGGGCGTGCGCTTGGAGTCCGACGCGGCGGCCGAGATCGCGGGCCGCTCCCGTGGCACGCCCCGCATCGCGAACCGGCTGCTCCGGCGCGTCCGCGATTATGCCGAGGTCAAGGCCGACGGACTTGTCACGCGTGAAATCGCCTGTGCCGCACTGGCGGTGTACGACGTGGACGCACTGGGGCTGGACCGCCTCGACCGCGCGGTGCTGAGCGCGCTGATCCGCAGCTTCAACGGCGGCCCGGTCGGGGTCTCCACCCTCGCCGTCGCGGTCGGCGAGGAAGCGGCCACGGTCGAGGAGGTGTGTGAACCCTTCCTGGTACGGGCCGGATTGGTGGCCCGCACGCCCCGCGGCCGCATCGCGACAGCGGCGGCGTGGGAGCACCTCGGCTTGGTCCCGCCGCCGGACCTGGTTTTCGGATCGATCGAAGTGCGGCGTCACGAGCCCCAGCTGGATCTGTTCGAGCCGTAAACCGTTCACGGGTGCGAACTTCCGTGAATGGAACCGCGCCGCTTGCCGTTCTCCGGCGGGCGGTGCGGTTCCATTGCTACTTCACCCGACGGTGAGGACGAGCTTTCCGACGGTGCGGCCGGTCTCGCCGAGAGCATGGGCCTTGGCCGCGTCGGCGAGCGGGAACGACCCCGCGATGGTGGGGCGCAGCGCGCCGGATTCGGCGAGCTCGCGCAGCGCCTCCATCCCGGTGTGATCGGCCTCGACGAGCAGGATTTCGGCACGCACGCCGAGCTGCTCGGCATCGGCCTTGTAGTGGTCACCACCATTGGCGCGCAGGGAAACCAGAATGCCGCCGGGCCGCAGGGTGCGCAGGGAGCGCTGGGCGTGGTCGGCATCGATGGGGTCGAGGACCATATCGATGTCGTGGACCGTGTCCGCGAAATCGGTGGTGCGGTAATCGATCACCTCGTCGACGCCGATGCCGCGCAGGAAATCGTGGTTGGCGGCGCTGGCGGTGCCGATCACGTACGCGCCGCGCGCCTTGGCGATCTGCACCGCGAAGTGCCCCACCCCGCCGGCGGCGGCGTGGATCAGAACTCGCTGCCCGGCCTGCACATTCGCGGTGTCGACCAGCGCCTGGTAGGCGGTCAGGGCGGCCAGCGGGATGGCGGCGGACTGCGCGTGGTCGAGATTGGCGGGCTTGCGGGCGAAGGCCCGGGCCGGCCCGGTGACGTATTCGGCGGCCGCGCCGTGCCCGTGCGGGTAGGGGAGCATGCCGAACACCTCGTCGCCGGGCTTGAACAGGGTGACGCCGATCCCGGTCGCCACCACCTCGCCGGAGACGTCCCAGCCCAGCACGAACGGGGGCGGGGGTAGGAACAGGCCCGCGCGACGGCGGTGGCCCCAGTCGGTCGGGTTGAGGGCCGTGGCGCGCACCCGCACCAGGATCTCGCTCGGACCGGGCTGCGGCACCGGCATTTCCACCTCGTGCAGGACCTCGGGACCGCCGAGGATGTCCTGGCGGATGGCCTTCATGGTGGTGGGGATGGTGATCTCCTTCTCGCTCATGCCTCCAGCTTGCCGCCGGGTCAGCGGGGAGGAAATGGCACGATTGCCAATATTCGATAGATTCGTGCCATGCAGTCGGAGAAGGCGCAACCGCACCGGGTCGTCGTCCTGGCACTCGACGGGGTCTACCCGTTCGAGCTCGGCATCCCGAATCGGGTGTTCGGCACGGCCGATGGGCGGTACGAGGTGATCACCTGCTCGCTGGACGGGCGGCCGGTGCGCAGCGGTTCCGACTTCGACATCGCGGTCGCGCACGACGCGAGCCGGCTGGAAACCGCCGACACCGTGGTGATTCCGCCGTGCGATGTCGCGCCGATCCTGGAGAATGGCCTGCCGCAGGCGGTTTCGGACGCGCTGGCCTCCATCCGTCGTGGTGTGCGGCTGGTCTCCATCTGCACGGGAGCGATCGTGGTCGCCGCCGCGGGCCTGCTCGACGATCGGCCCGCCACCACCCACTGGAACTTCGCCGACCGGTTCCGGCGGACCTTCCCGCGGGTCCACGTCGACCCGAACGTCCTCTACGTCGACGACGGCGACATCCTCACCTCCGCCGGCGCCACCGCCGGAGTCGACCTGTGCCTGCACCTGATTCGCGCCGACCACGGCAGCGAGGTCGCCAATATGGTGGCCCGCCGCTGTGTCGTCCCGCCCTGGCGCGAAGGCGGCCAGGCCCAGTTCATCGAGCAGCCGGTGCCCCCGCCGAACGCCGCGGGCACGGCCATCGCTCGCCAGTGGGCGCTCGAGAATCTGGACCGGCCGCTGACCATGGCCGACCTCGCGGATCGAGCGCGCATGAGCGGCCGCACCTTCGCCCGCCGGTTCCGCGACGAGGTCGGGATGAGCCCGGGACGGTGGCTGATTCAGCAGCGGGTGTTCCGCGCCCGCGAATTGCTGGAGACCACAGAGCTTTCCGTGGATCGGATCGCCGGGGAGGTCGGCTTCGCCACCGGAGCCTCCCTGCGCCAGCACCTGCACGAGGCGATCGGTGTGTCGCCACTGGCCTATCGGCGCACCTTCCGGACCGAGGTGGCGGTCGGCGCGATGCGCGCCTGAGCGCTCAGCGCGGTGCGATGCTGAGTTCGCGTACCTCCCGCAGGTGCCGCTCCATGGCGGCGGCCGCGGCCGCGCTGTCATGGGCCGCGACGGCCTCGTAGATCCGGTGATGGCCCTCGAGCGACAGGCGGCGGGCGTGACGTGAGCGGTGGGAGAGCGTGCGGGTGCTCCTGGTCCACTCGGTGGTCATGGTGCACAGCGTCACCAGGAGCGGATTCTGCGCCGCGTGCGCCAGCAGCGTGTGGAATTCGATGTCGAGCCGGAGGGATTCGGCGGGGGAGAGGGTGTCGCTGGAACGGGTCAGGACGTCGTCGAGGGACAGCAGGTTCGAGTCCAGCGCACGCAGGGCGGCCAGCTCCGCGATGCGCGGTTCCACCAGATCACGCAATTCGATGGCGTGGCCGAGCTCGATATCCAGCGCCCGCAGGCCCTCCGTCAGCGCGTCCGCGTGCCGCGGGGTTTCGGTGACGGTGCTGCCGCGGCCCTGACGGCGTTCGATGAGCTGCTTGGATTCCAGCTCGAACATGGCCTGGCGCAAGGATGATCGCGACACGTTCATATTCGCGGCCAGCTCGCGTTCCGACGGCAGCCGATCCCCGGCCCGCAACTCGCCATTGGTGATCAGCGCCTCCAGATGCGCGGCGACCTCCGCGCTGACGCTGCGCGCGCGCCGGCGCAGCGGGGGAATCGATGCTGTCATCGCCCGAGTTTAAATCCGTTCCCGGCCAGGCCATTTCGGTCAGGTAAAACGCCAGTTACGTTCGGTTTCGAGCGCCGTCACCGCCCGTTCGCCCGGCTTATGGTCGGCACATCGGATGGTCCGACCAATTCGGTCGGGTAGGAGAGGTAGTGAGCGTGACGTCGATCGTGCGGGAGTTCATCCCGGCGTTTCCGGTCCTGCAATCGGGTGAGGGGATCGGCTCGGAGACCGGTTATCTGCCGGTCGATCCGTCGGCGGTGCTGTGGGGCAGACTGCCGTGTGCGCGGGACCGGCCGATCGCGGCCGTCGAGCCGGGACGCAGCATCGTGGTCGACACCGTCAGCCACGAAGGGATTCTCGACGACCAGGGCTCCGATCCCGTCGGGTATTTCGGGCGGAACGGCGTCGAACGCGACCAGGTGCTGGCAGACGCCGTCGACGTCGCCGCGACCAGGAACCGTGACTCGCTGGCCGGGCCGCACATCGTTACCGGGCCGATCGCGGTGACGGGCGCCCAGCCGGGCGACCTGCTCGCCATCCGCATCGACGAGCTGACCATGCGCGCACCCTACGGCGTCGTCTCCACGCGGCACGCGCGCGGCGTCCTGGCCCATCGGCGCGGATTCGACGGGAACTACGGGCAGTTCTGTGCGGTGGAATCCCGGGAGGGGAGGTGGTTCGGCGCCATGCCCCTGCATCCGGATCGGCCGCAGCGGGCCAGTTTTCCGCTGCATCCGTTCCTGGGGATCATGGGGGTCGCGACCGACACCGGCAGCAGGGTGTCGTCGGTGCCGCCGGGGCTGCACGGCGGCAATATCGACCTCCGCCGCCTGACGGCCGGCGCGACACTGTTCCTGCCGGTTCAGGTTCCGGACGCGCTGTTCTATATCGGCGACCCGCACTTCGCCCAGGGAAACGGCGAGGTGGCACTGACCGCGCTGGAAGCGCCACTGCGGGCGCGACTGACGGTCGACGTGATTCCGGGCGCGCAGGTCGCGGCCGGACTGCGCCGGACGATCGGGCCGTTCGCCGCCGCACACGGGCTGGTCATCCCGACCGGCTTGGACGAGGACCTGAACCGGGCGCTCGAGGTCTGCGTCCGCAATGCGGTGGAACTGGTGGTCTCGCTGTTCGACGCCGACCCGCGGCAGGCGTACCTGTATCTCAGCGCCGCGGCGGATTTCACCATCTCACAGGCGGTGGACCAGGTGCGCGGGGTGCACGGTGAGATACGGGTCGCCGACTTCGCCCACCACGCCGCGACCGAACTGGCCCGGCGCGTCCTCGAGCGGGCCTGATGACGATCGTGAAGCAGATCCCCGATCGGGCAACGGATTTCGATCGGCGGGTATGGCGTGAACTGGGGGCACCGCTGGTCCGCGCCACTGGTGCCGGTGTTCTCAGCGGGCACACCGTGGCAGTGAAGGATCTCTACTCCGTCGCCGGATTTCCACTCGGCGGAGGAGTTCCGGACTATCTCGGCGCGCCCGCGCCGACCCACGCACCCGTGGTGGCCCGCCTGCTCGCGGCCGGTGCCGACATCACCGGTATCGCGCAGACCGACGAATTCGCCTACAGCATCACCGGCGGCAACGGACGCTATGGAATGCCGGTGAATCCCGCTGCTCCACAACGGGTTCCGGGTGGATCGTCGAGCGGCTCCGCGGTCGCCGTGGCGAGCGGCGCGGTCACCATCGGGCTCGGCACGGATACGGCCGGGTCGATCCGGGTTCCGGCCGCTTATCAGCGGTTGTGGGGAATCCGTACCTCGCACGGCGCGATACCTACCACGGGAGTGCTGCCGCTCGCGCAATCATTCGACACGGTGGGATGGATGACGCGTGACGCGCCCACTTTGGCTGCCGTCGCGGAATGTCTGCTGCCCGAACAGGAATCGGGCGACGCACAGTTGATCGTGGATCCGAGGGTGTGCGCTGTCGCCGATGACGAGCCGGCGGCCGTGAGCCTCGCCGCCGCGAAGCGGATGGGTGCCGTCGAGGCAGATCTGAACGCCGACACAGCATCGTGGTTCACGGCGTTCCGGACCGTCCAGGCCTTCGAAGCCTGGTCCAACCATGGAGCCTGGATCCAGGCGCATCCCGGAGCGCTCGAATCCGAAGTGGCGCAGCGCTTCCGGTTCGCGTCGACGATCACTCCATCGCAAGCGGCGGAGGCCGGCGAAGTGCTACGCATAGCCGCCGAACATCTCCGCGCCGCACTGCGCGACCGGATTCTGATATTGCCCACCACCGCCACACCGCCGCCGCCCCGGACGGCCGGCGCCGAAGCGTTGGAATCGGGCCGGACGCGTACCCTGCATTTGACCTGTTTGGCCGCTATCGCAGGCGCACCTGCCGTCACCTTACCGCTGGCGGATATCGATGGAATTCCAAATGGTCTGTGTTTGATTGGGGCGCCCGGTATGGATCGAACCCTCATTCGAAATTCAATCGAAAAGGCCAGGGATACTGGACAATTCGGGTTCTCTCAATGATCACGCGGCGGTAGAATTGGCACATGGATTCGAAGGGAGAAACACTCGACACATGCGGCATCGCCGACCTGGCAGCCGCGGTCGAAACCCTGTCGAATTCCGTCCTGCAGGGAAACCTGAACCCGTTCTCCGACGGTGATGTCGTGGAGCTGATGCAGCGCCTGGAAACCTGCAAAAGGCAACTGTCGGCGCTGGATTCACGCCTGATCATCGAAGCCTGCAATCGTTCGCTGCCCGAGGGCAGCGGGGCGAAGGATGTGGTGCCGTTCCTGCGGCAGACACTGGGGCTGTCGAGGTACGACGCGTCGGTGCGGGTGAAGATCACCCGCCAGTGCGGCGAATTCTTCGAACCCACCGGACACCTGCGCCCGGCCACCTTGGCCGCGACTGCCGAAGCCTTTGAGGCAGGTGCGATCTCGCGTGATCATGTCCGCAACATCATCGACGTGATGCACCACCTGCCCGCCGACATTCCCGTCGAGTCTCGGGCGGAGGCCGAGGACATCCTGGTCGATCACTCCCGGGTCGGTTGGCCCGATGATCTGCCGAAGATCGGTCGTGACATCCTCGCCCGGGTCGACCCGGACGGGAAGGTCGTCTCCGACGCCGACCGCCGTCGCCGCCGGGGCCTGGTCCTGGGTCGTGCCGGGGTGGATGGGATGTCGTGGATCGAGGGCTGGATCACCCCCGAACTGCGCGCCCTGCTCGATGCCGTCTTCGCCAAACTCGCGCGTCCGGGCATGTGCAACATCGACGACACCGACAGCATTGCCGCCACCGTCAAGGTCGTCGACTCGAAGGTTCTCGAGGCCGCCGCCCGCCGCGACCGCCGCGACGCCGGTCAGCGCACCCACGATGCCCTGTTCGCGCTCCTGCAGCCCGGCGTCGACCCCGCCGAGCTCGGCTCGCACCGTGGCCTGCCGGTGCAGGCCATCCTGACCATGTCCGTCGCCGACCTCGAGCGTGGGGCCGGGGTCGCGACCACCGCCTCCGGCGGGCACGTCTCGATCAATCAGGCGTTGAAGTTGGCCGAGGGCACGCGCCCGGTGTTGGCGGTCCTCGACGCGGACGGGTTGCCGCTGTACCTGGGCCGCTGCCAGCGCCTGGCCACTCCCGCCCAGCGCCTGGCCCTTGTTGCCCGAGACAAGGGCTGTACCCGCCCGGGATGCGATGCACCCGCGTCGATGTGCGCGGTGCACCACATCACCGACTGGGCCAAGGGCGGACCCACCGATCTGGCCAACCTGACCTTGGTGTGCGATCACTGCCACGCGCTCGTGAATGACAGTGCCGAGGGTTGGAAAACCGTTGTCATGGGCAAGGATTCCCCGTATCGGGGGAGGACCGGGTGGATTGCCCCGAAACGTCTCGACCCCACCGGCATTCCTCGGGTGAACGATAGACATCACGTGGGCCAGCAGGTCGCCACTGCGATCGATTCCAGTTGCCAGAGG
>NZ_JBEXJI010000008.1:47617-196436 GCF_040609015.1 Nocardia sp. NPDC004860
GTGGGGTTCGTGGGCGGCGTGATTCCCGGCTGCTCGTGCCCTGCTGGCGTGCGCAGCGCACGGGGAGGTGCGGCGAACGATCGGCATCACCTGGGGCAGCAGGTCGCCGCTGCCATCGAATCCAGTTGCCAGAGGTGGGGTTCGTGGGCGGCGTGATTCCCGGCTGCTCGTGCCCTGCTGGCGTGCGCAGCGCACGGGGAGGTGCGGCGAACGATCGGCATCACCTGGGACAGCAGGTCGCCGCTGCGATCGATTCCGGTTGCCGGAGGTGGGGTTTCATGGGCGGCGTGATTCCCGGCTGCTCGTGTGCTGCTGGCGTGCGCAAGGACCGCAGAGTGTGGTTGTGTCGCCTGCCCTGCCGGACTTGGGCTGACGCCGGGTCGGGAGCGTTTCCCGCCGATCCCGGCCCACGGACTGCACGCATCACCTGTACAGACACCCCCACCGCAGATCCCCGCACACCCAGACGTCCACAGCGATATACCCGCTGCCAGGATCGGTACGGCCGTCTCCACCGCGACCAGATCCCGCGACCGCTATTGCGGCAGCAATCACCACCGCGTCCGCGATCGTGACCGTGACCGCCGGCGACGGCCCCCGCCCCGCCGGCTCACCGGTTCTCGCCGAACACCGGACGCCCGCACCGGCATTGCTGCCACTGCTTCTCCGATCCCAACCGCCACTGCCGCCGCCACCACGAACCCGACAACCATCATGTGGCGACCCCAACCCCGTGATCTGAAGCAATACCTCCTGCAGCAACCCCACACGCGGCTTCAAAGGTGAGGGGGCTGGTAGGTGCAGGCGCGGACGTGAGCCCGGCCCCCTCCCTTCTCCAGGCCTCTCTTGTCTTTGATCTTTGGTTCTTTGTTTTTGGTCTTTTAGTTTTTGTCTCTTGGGTTTTCGTTATTCCGTATTACCTCCTGTACGCGGGTGGTGCGGGCGGTCAGGCGTCCGGACTTGAAGACATAGTTCCGATCGGGGCGGTCGAGTAGGGCACCTTCGACTCTCCGCGTGGACAGCACCACTAGATCGGCGGCCGCGCCGACGCGTAGCCCGTATCGCTCCGAGATGCCAATGGTGCGGGCCGCCTCGGTGGTCGCCATTGCCAGCACCCGGGTCAAGTCGTCGGGGCCGGAGAGATGCGCGGTTTGGGCCAGGAAGAGTCCGATATCGAGAATGTCGGCGTTGCCGTACGGGGTGAAGGCGTTGCGGATGTTGTTGGACGAGTAGGCCGTTGTGATTCCTGCCTGCCAGAGCTCTCGGATCGGGGCGATGCCGCGGCGCACGTTGGTGACATCCGATCGGCCACCGAGATGCATGTCGGTGGCGGGCAAGGGGACGACGGAGATTCCGCTCGCCGCCAATTGCTCCAGGATGCGGGCGCGGTCGGCGCGGGGACGACCGGCCAGGGAGGTCATGTGACCGAGGGTGACCCGCCCGTGCCGGCCGGTGCGCTCGGTGACCTCGGCGATGTAATCGGCCATGGCATAGCGGGGGTCGGTGGCGTCGTCGGCGAAGTCGGCGTGAATGTCGAGCGGCACATCGAATTCGGCGGCCAGGCCGAAGATGAGGTCGATGTGGCGGCGACAGTCTTCGACGGTGCGTTCGTTGTAGGCGCAGCCGCCGAGGACGTCCGCGCCCGCGTGCAGACTCTCGCGGAGGAGGTCGAGGGTGCCGGGAGCTTGGAGAATGCCCTCCTGCGGGAATGCGACGATTTGAATGTCCAGGCGGTCGCGATACTCCTCGCGCAGATCGAGCAGCGCGGTCACCCCACGCAGGCCCACGATCGGGTCGACATCGGGGTGTGCGCGAATGGCGGTGGTGCCATTGCCGATCGCCATGTCGAGGACACGTCGGGCGCGGTCGCGGATGGCGGCGACGGTGAAGCCGCGCTTGAGTTCGGCGGTCACGCTGATGGCCCCGGCCAGGGTGCCGTCCGGATTGGACTTCTCGGCGTCGAGGAGCGCCTTGTCCAGGTGCACATGGGATTCGATCAGGCCGGGAATGACGACTCGTCCGGCGCAGTCGATTTCCTCGGCGCCCCGGCCGGTGAGCGCGGGCCCGATCGCGGTGATGACACCGCCGTCGATCGCGATGTCGACCAGCTCCGCGTCGTCGGCGATACGCGCCGCGCGCAACATCAGATCCACGGTGTGCGGCAACGGATCCGCCATGGTGACCTCCCCGGACGAAGTGACTCCGTTTTGTATACGAGAGCCGTGTTTCGTCCCGAGGTGGCAATTGCTGCGCCGATGTTACGAAGTGTGCGACCTCGAAGCACGCTGTCGCGCAGTGTTTTCGGTGCGCGGCGACGCGGTGTCCTCGGTGTGTTTCCGGAACCGGTAGGCGTTCGCGGCGTGCGCGATGTGGGCGCTCACCACATCGGCCGCGCGGTCGGGGTCACCGGCCTCCAGCGCGGCGCAGATCTCTTCGTGCTCGCTCCACGAATCACTGGCGCGGCGCGGCAGTTCGACCGAGTACACCCAGGCGATCTTCCAGCTCAGCTGCATGATCAGCTGCGCGAGCAGGGTACTGCCCGATGCTTCGGCGAGCACCTCGTGGAACCGGCTGTTGAGCCGGGCCAGCTCGTCCAGGCGGCCCGCCCGCACCGCGTCCTGGCCCAGCGCGGTGAGTTCCTTGAGGCGGCCCAGTTGTTCGGGCGTGCGCCGCACCGCCGCCCGTGAGGCACAGAGCGGCTCCAGGCGGGCCCGGATCTCCAGCAGGTCGGCGGCCTCGTCCTCGGTGAGCTCCGCCACGAACACCCCGGCGTAGGGCCGTGACGAGGCGAAACCCTCGGCTTCCAGGGTGCGCAGCGCTTCCCGGACGGGCACGCGGGAGACGCCGTAGCCCTCGGCGAGCGCCTCCTCGGTGAGTCGTTGGCCGGGGGCGTACGCGCCACGAATGATGTCGTCGCGGATGGCGCGGCACAGCTGCTGCGGTGTCATGCGCCCGGCGGTGCTGGTCACTGCGGCCTCATCTGACGATCGGTGGGATGGGGATTTGCATACGATCCATCGTGGCCTCGCCCGACGGGATCCCGCAAATCTACTGCACCGGTCAGATATTCGCGGGTCCAGCTGTGTCGCAGGTGTTTCCGGTCGCTGAGCAGGCAGGATTTGTATACGATGCGGCCATTCCGATCGGAAGGTTTTCCGAATTGCCGTTCTCTCTTCGATACAGGTGGTGCACTCCATGAACGATCTCCTGCTGCGCGGCGGACGCCCCTGGACTCCCGGAGTCCCGCTCGCCGGCGCCGACATTCTCGTCCGGGACGGCCGGATCGCGGCGATCGCACCCGATCTGAGCGCCGAGGGCGTCGACACCGTGGATCTGGCCGGGGCGCTGGTGCTTCCGGGCCTGGTCGAGTCGCACTGTCACCTCGACAAGACCATGTTCGGCGGGCCCTGGGTGCCCAATACCGGCGGGCCGACGCTGGCCGGGCGGATCGCCAACGGCGAGGGCCGCCGTGACGAGCTCGGGCTGCCCAGCGCCGACTACGCGTCGAACCTGCTGGGGGCCATGGTGTCCGGCGGGACCGCGCACGTCCGCAGTCATATCGACATCGACCCGGAGGTGGGGCTGCGGGGCGTGGAGGCGGTCCGGGCGGCCGCGGCGCGGCACGCGGACCGGGTCGACGTGCAATTGGTCGCCTTTCCGCAGGGCGGTCTGCTGACCCGGCTGGGCACCGGCAAGCTGCTGGAAGCCGCGCTGGCCGAGGGTGTCGAGGTGATCGGCGGGCTGGATCCGGCCGGGTACGACGGGAATCCGACCGGTCAGCTCGATCTGATCTTCGGTCTCGCCGAGAAATACGGCGCGCGCATCGATATCCATCTGCACGACCGGGGCGCGCTGGGCGCCTGGCAGTTCGACCTGATCGCGGCCCGGACCAGGGCCACCGGGCTGGCGGGACGGGTCACCATCAGCCACGCCTATGCGATGGGCGAGCTCGCCCCGGGTGAGCAGCGCCGGATCGCCGAAAACCTTGCCGACGCCGGGGTTTCCATGATCACCTGCGCGGTGGGTGACGCGCCGGTGGTGCCGGTGCGGGTGATGTACGAGGCGGGAGCCGGGCTGGCGCTGGGCAATGACGGTGTCCGGGACCTGTGGACGCCCTACGGCGACGGCGACATGCTGCGCCGGATCATGCAGGTGGCCTTCCGGGATCGGCTGGTGTCCGATGCCGATATCGAACTCGCGCTGGCGGCCGGAACCTATGGCGGCGCCGCCGTTCTCGGAATCGAGGATTACGGACTGCGGGTGGGTGCGCCCGCCGACCTGTTCACCGTCGACGCCGAAACACCGGCTGCCGCTGTGGTTTCCGTTCCGACCCGAAAGCTGGTGGTCAAGCGCGGCCGGGTGGTCGCGCGGGACGGCCGGCTCAGCGCGGACTGATCGTATACGAAACAAAGGTGTAATCGCGTGGACCGCATCCGGCAATGATCCGCCGATAGAACTGTGGACATGCGCACCACCGCCTCAACCATCGTCAAAGGCCAAGGCCCGGACGGGAATACGGAGGCCGCCGAGGGCGGCAATGTATACACCGATCCGGCCTTGGCCTTTCAGCATGTCGGCCTGACCTTCGAGAACGGCACGCACGCGCTCGACGACATCGATATCGCCATCCGGCCGGGAGAGTTCGTCTCCCTGGTCGGCCCGTCCGGTTGTGGCAAGTCCACCCTGCTGCGCCTCGCCGCCGGATTCGAGCAGCCCACCGCCGGAACGGTTTCCGTCGCCACCGGCAAACTCGGCTACGTCTTCCAGGAGGCGACGCTGCTGCCGTGGCGCTCGGTGCTGCGCAATGTCGAGCTGCCCGCGGAGCTCGCCGGCGTGGACAAGGCCACCCGGCGGGCGGCCGCGCGCGAAGCGCTGGAGCTGGTCGGGCTGTCCGGCTTCGAGAACCACAAGCCCGCACAGCTTTCCGGCGGCATGCGCATGCGGACGTCGATCGCGCGGGCCCTGACAGGTGCACCCGAACTGTTCCTGTTCGACGAGCCGTTCGGTGCGCTCGACGAGATCACCCGGCAGCGCCTGAACGAGGAGGTGAGCGGGTTGTACCGGCGATCGGGCTTCACCGGGGTGTTCGTGACGCACTCGGTGGCCGAGGCGGTGTTCATGTCGAGCCGGGTCGTCGTGCTGACCGGGCGGCCGGGCCGGGTGGCGGCGGATATCCCGGTGCCGCTGGACTTCCCGCGATCGCCGGAGTCGCGGTACACACCCGAGTTCGGCGCCGTCGCGGCGGAGGTGTCGGCGGCGTTGCACGACGCCGAGCGGGGAATTGCGCGGATCGGGGGTAGGGCCGCATGACCGCCGCGACCGCCGACAGCGGAATCGTCGTGCTCGAGACGGCCGTGCCGCCCAGGACGACAGCGGCGACCGCGCGGCCGCCGCGCACGCCCCGGAAACTCCGCTGGCCCTTCGCCGTCACCCCGGTGCGCGTGCTCGCGCCCGCGCTGGTGTTCGCACTGGTCATGGCCGCCTGGACGATCGCGAGCCACCTTCTGATCCCGCAGGAATCCCGATTCCTGCTGCCGCCACCGGAATCGGTGGTGTCCAAGGGCCTGCTCGATGCCGCCACCCGCGCCGAGATTCTCACCGCCCTCGCCTCGACCGTGCAGATCGCGCTGGTCGGTCTGGTGATCGCCATCGTGCTCGGGGTGGCGTTCGCGGTGATCATGAGCCAGGCGCGCTGGGCCGAGTATTCGCTCTACCCGTATGCCGTGATCCTGCAGACGATTCCGGTGCTGGCCGTGGTGCCGCTGTTCGGCTTCTGGTTCGGCTACGAATTCGGCAGCCGGGTCATCGTGTGCGTGATGGTGTCGCTGTTCCCGGTCATCACCAATACCCTGTTCGGCCTGAAGTCGGTGCAGGCGTCCGAGCACGACCTGTTCACGCTGCACGGCGCCAACCGGTGGCAGCGGCTGCTGAAACTGCAACTCCCGGCGGCGCTGCCCGCCATGATCTCGGGATTCAAGATCTCGGCGGGCATGGCCGTGATCGGCTCCATCGTCGCCGATTTCTTCTTCCGCCAGGGCAATCCGGGCATCGGCCGGATGATCGACGTCTACCGGCAGCGGCTGGCCACCGAGGAACTGCTGACCGCGCTGCTGCTGTCCTCACTGGTGGGCCTGGTCCTGTTCTGGATCTTCGATTTCCTGGCCGGGCGCGTGGACCGCGCCCACGGCAAGCGCGTCGGCGAATAGCCGAACAAACTCTCCCGCAATCAGTTTCAACCTTCTAGGAATGCTCGTGAAAAAACGTGTCCTCGCCGCTGCCGCGATCACCGGCAGCGTCCTGCTCACCGCCGCCTGCGGTGGCGGCGCCTCCACCCCGAAACCCTCCGGGCAGGGTGTGCTGGCCGGAGTCTGTCCGTCCACCGTCGTGATCCAGACGGACTGGTACGCCACACCCGAACGCGCGTCGGCCTATCAGCTGGTCGGCCCGAACGGCACCGTCGACCCCAAGAAGGGCGCGTACACCGGCCCGCTGGGCGACACCGGCGTGAATGTCGAAGTGCGCCTCGGCGGTCCGTTCCTCGGCGGCCAACCGGTACCCGCGCAGATGTACCAGGACGACTCCATCACCCTCGGGCTGGTCCCGACCGACGAGCAGGTGCGAGCCAAGGCGAAATTCCCGCTGACCGGTGTCTTCGCCTCACTCGCGAAGAACCCGCAGATCATCATGTGGGATCCCGCCACCTACACCATCAACTCGTGGAAGGACGTGGCCGCGACCAACGCCCCGATTCTGTACTCCGAGGGCAAGATCTACATGGACTACCTGATCGCCAGCGGGTACGTGAAGAAGGAACAGGCCGACGCCTCCTATGACGGCACGCCCAGCCGCTTCGTCGCCGAGCACGGCCGGGTCATGCAGCAGGCCTACGTCTCCAACGAGCCGTACCGCTGGGAGCACGACGTCAAGGGCTGGCAGAAGCCGACCGGTCACCTGCTGGTCGCCGACGCCGGATACGAGAGCTACCCGCACGCCTGGTCGGTCCGCAGCGGCGAACTCGACAAACTGCGTCCCTGCCTGCAGAAGCTCGTCCCCCTGCTGCAGCAGGCCCAGATCGACTACGTCACCAACCCCGACCCCACCAACCAGGCCCTGCTCCGCATCGCACAGACGATCCCGGACGGCCCGCCCATCTCCGCCGCCGGCAATACCGACTCCGTCCGGGTCCAGCTGGACAGCAAGATCGTCGCCAACGGCCCCGGCAATACCCTCGGCAATTTCGACACCGATCGCGTCACCCGCGCCATCGCCCAGGTCACTCCGCTGCTGCGCGCCAAGGGCCAGCAGGTCCCCGACAACCTCACCGCCGCGGACCTGGTCACCAACGAATTCATCGACCCCGCAAAGGGTCTGAAGCAGCAGGGATAGGCGGGGCCGAACCCTGTCGAGTCACGACCCGCCACTCTCACCGGCCAGCCGGCCGCCGGCATTCCGGCGGGCTGGACCGACTCAGGCCTCCCGGTCGGACGCCAGATCATCGGCCGCCACCTCGACGACGCCACTGTGATCCGGCCGGCCGCGGCCATCGAGCGCGTCGCCCTCTGGGCGCATGAGGTACATCTCGCCGGCGCACACGGCCGGCAGCGGGAGATTGCGGTCCACGCCTTCGGGTGTCAGTGCCGGGATGCTTCGGACTTCTCGAGCTGGTGGACCACCAGGTCGAGAAAGGCGTCGACCTCCTCGCGGTGATAGGCGGGCGCGCCGTCGGTGGCGAGGTGGAAAGTGATGTCCCGGACATCCTCGGGGGTGAGGCCGTTGGGGCCGTGGTGGGCGAGCGTCGCCGCCAGGCGGTCGAGGAACGCGCCCACTTCGTCGGCCAGATATCCGCGGAAACCGAAAGGGGGTGCGGAGAATTGGATGCGCAGGACGTCGGCGGGGGTGAGGGCGTCGGGGGTGCGGCCGGCGGGGACGCGTCCGCGGCCGCGGCGTAGGTATTCCAGTTCCGTGCAGACGTGGTCGAGGAAGTCGTCGACCTCGCCGATGTCGTAGCCGCGATGTCCGGGTGGGGGACCGTCGAATTCGATGTGCCGGATGTCGGCGATGCTCAGATGGTCGCGGCCGAGCATGGTGTCGGCGATGCGTGCGCAGAAGGCGTCCACCTGGGCGGGGTGGTAGCCGTGGGGCCCGGACGGCGCGTGGCCGAACCGGGTGCGGCGGACGTCGTCTGGGGTCACTCGGGTCATTGTGCCAATGGCTTCATGTCCGAATTACCTCCGCCCCCAGCCGAATCCGGCCGCACCGGACAAACGGGTCCGTTTGTACAGGGTGGTTCAATGCTTGCGGACGCCGTCGATGAGCAGATGCCGGATGGCGTGGCTGAGATCGTCGACCGCCTGCGCCTCGGGTGTCCGGATGCCGTGCAGAATGGCGGCCAGCAGCATGCCGGTCACCGCCCGCGCGGTGTTCACGGTGTCGAGATCCGCACGCAGATAACCGCGTTCGACCCCGTGCTCGAGGTACCCGGCGGTCAGCATGTCGGCGGTGTCGAGCAAACCGTAGAGGCGCGCGGTCAATTCGGTGTCGATGCCGGTGGCCTGGAACAGCAGCAGCTGTGCCACCCGGCGGTCCTCGAGGAAGATGTGGTTCAGCGCGTCGCCGATGCGATCCACCTGCGCGCGGTATTCCTCGAGGCTGTCGGCGGCGTCGGGGGCATTGTCGGTCCCCAGCGACTCGATGATCCGCGCGGAAAGGTCGTCGATGACGTGGTCGATGATGTCGCGCTTGTTCTCGAAGTACCGGTAGAACGTCCCGTGCCCGATACCGAGCTCGCCGGCGATATCGGCGATGCCGGTGGCGTGGTAGCCCCGCTCGGCGAAACACGTGAACGCGGTGTCGATGATCTCCTGCCGGAGTTCGGCCTTGCGCCGTTCGATTCTCGAGGATGGCTTCGTCACGAGCCCGATGATACGGTGATCACAAACGGAATGAGATGTCATTCCGTGACATGTGCATCATTTCTTTGTGTGAACACAGTTTTGTTCGAACACAGTTCTTGCAGGAGGTTCGGCGTGGCACCTCAGTACGACGCCATCGTGGTCGGCGCGGGATTCGGCGGTATGGGCGCGGGCATCGAGCTGGATCGGCTCGGCCTGAGCAATTTCGTCATCCTCGAGCGGGAGAACGACCTGGGCGGCACCTGGCACGTCAACCGCTACCCGGGCCTGGCCGTGGACATCGCCTCGGTCACCTACTCGTACTCCTTCGAGCCCAACCCGTACTGGTCGCGGCTGTTCGCGCCGGGTTCGGAGCTGAAGAAGTACGCCGAGCACGTCGCGGACAAGTACGACCTGCGCCGGCGCATGCGGTTCGACACCGTCGTCGGGGGTGCGCGCTGGGACGAGGAGCAGCAGTACTGGGTGGTCTCCGTCGAGAACGGTGAATCGCTGACCGCGCGCTACCTGATGGCCGCCACCGGATTCCTGTCCCAGCCCTACACCCCGCCGTTCCCGGGCATCGACACCTTCGCGGGCAAGATCATCCACACCACCGCGTGGGACGACCAGGTCGATCTCACCGGGACCAGGTCCGCCATCATCGGCACCGGCGCGACCGCCGTGCAGCTGATCCCGGAGGTCGCCAAGCAGGCGCGGGCGCTGACCGTCTTCCAGCGCACCCCGATCTGGGTCGTCCCGAAGGTCGACGCCCCGATTCCGCCCGCGGTGCAGCATCTGTTCGCGCGAGTTCCGTTGACGCAGAAGGCCGCTCGCCTGGTCAACACCTCCATGCTGGAGGCGCTCATGGTGGTCGGCGTGCTGCACTTCAAGGAGGCCAAGCCGCTCAACAAGGCCGCGGGCATCCTGGCCAAGGCGCATCTGCGAACCCAGGTGCGCGACAAGGAGACTCGCAAGAAGCTGACGCCGGACTACGACTTCGGCTGCAAGCGACCCACCTTCTCCAACCTCTACTTCAAGACCTTCAACGAGCCGCACGTGCGCCTGGAGACCAACTCCATCGACCACATCGAGCCCGACGGCATCGTCACCGCCGACGGCCACAAGACCGAGATCGACACCCTCATCCTGGCCACCGGCTTCAACCTGTGGGACGTCAACTTCCCGGCCATCGAGATCATCGGCCGCGACGGCCGCAATCTCGGAAAGTTCTGGCGCGACAACCGCTTCCAGGCCTACGAGGGCATCACGGTGCCGAAGTTCCCCAACTTCGTCAGCCTCAACAGCCCCTATTCCTACAGCGGCCTGTCCTACTTCACCACCATCGAGGCGCAGATGAAGCACATGGCGCGCCTGTTCGGGGAGATGTTCCGCCGCGGCGAACGGGTCTTCGAGGTCACCGAGCGCGCCAATGCCGAATTCCTGGACCGCGTCACCGAGAAACTGGATTCGTCGGTCTTCTACAGCGGCCAGTGCGCCACGGCCCGCAGCTACTACTTCAACCAGCACGGTGAGGCCGCGCTGCTGCGCCCGACAAGCACCCTGAACGCCCACCGCGAGGCGACCACCTTCCCACTCGACGACTACACCTACGGGCAGCAGCCGGCCTGAGTGGGACTGCGCGGTCGGCAGAGTCGGCGGTCGACCGCGCAGCTGGGGGAAACAGGATTATCAGCCCTGCGCGGACGAGCGTGGACTCTAGAACAGGTCGCCGCGCATTCTCTCAGGGATTACTGGCAGACTGTGTGGGAAACGCACCCAACCGACCACTTACTAGGGGCTGACTTCGACGATGGACCTTCTGCTGCCGCTACTGCTGGTTGCCCTGCTCATCCCGATGTTCCTCGGTGTCCGCCGTCAGAAGCGGGAGATGTCGAAGGTCACCGAGATGCAGGACAGCCTGAAGGTCGGCGACCGGGTCGTCACCACGTCGGGGCTCTTCGGCACCGTGGTCGAGCTCGATGACACCACCGTCGATCTGGAGATCGCCGAGGAAGTCGTCACCACCTGGCTGCGGCAATCGATCCGCGAGGTGCGCAACGACGACGACGCCACCGAGGACACCACCGCCGAGAGCACCGAAGCCGCGTCTTCGAACGGCGTCGCCGACGATCACGTCGCCGCCCCCGAAGCCGCCGACGACGCGCCGCGGCTGACCAAGGACTGACATACTCCGCGCCATCGGCCGCACCGGATTCCCGGCGGCCGGTGGCGCTGCGGCGTGTGCCCCGCTCGTTCCACCTTCGAATCCGCCTAGGAGATAAGTACTGTGCCACCTTCTCAGGGAACGGCGCACCCGTTGCGTCTGCTCGGCATCTACGCCGCGCTGGTGGCTCTGATGTTCGGCCTGATCTTCTTCACCGGGGACAAGCACCACACCCCGAAGCTCGGCATCGACCTGCAGGGCGGTACCCGCGTCACCCTGACGCCGCGCACCCCGGATGGCGGTAAGCCGAGCCAGGACAGCCTCAAGCAGGCGCAGAACATTATCGAGCAGCGCGTGAACGGTCTGGGCGTGGCGGGCTCCGAGGTCGTCATCGAGGGCGACAATCTGGTGATCACCGTCCCCGGTGCCGATGGCGCACAGGCGAAATCGCTGGCGACCACCGCCAAGATGTACTTCCGCCCGGTGGTGCAGAGCGCCCCCGCGCAGGCGGGTAAGCAGGCCCAGCAGCCGCAGCAGACCCAGCCGCAGCAGCCGCCGAGCACGAGCGCGACGCCGGCCGAGACCACCCCGGCCACGGCCGAGGCTCCGGCCCCCACGACGACCGGCGAGGCCCCGCAGAACCGGGTCTTCCCGGCACAGGCCCCGACCACCCCGTCCGCGCCGCCGTCGACGCCCGCGCAGCCGGGCGGCCAGCAGCAGACCGCGCAGGAGATCGCGGCCGCCAAGGCGGCCCGCCAGAGCACCGACCAGAACGCCCAGCTGCAAGCCATGGCCACGCTGGACTGCTCCAAGCCGGATCCGTTGCAGGGCAACGACGATCCGAACCTGCCCCTGGTGACCTGCAGCACCGACGGCACCACCGTCTACCTGCTCGACAAGTCCGTGATGGACGGTACCGAGATCAAGGACGCCTCCGGCGTGCTGCAGCAGGCCCAGTGGGTGGTCAGCCTGCAGTTCAAGTCCAGCGGCACCGACCAGTGGGGCAACCTCACCAACAAGTACGTGGGCAAGCAGATCGCCTTCACCCTGGACTCCCGCGTGGTCTCCGCGCCGGTGATCAAGGAGGGCGGCCAGTTCAGCGGTAGCACCGCGATCTCGGGTCCGGGCATCAATGCCAAGACCTCCAAGGAACTGGCGAACACCCTGAAGTACGGTTCGCTGCCGCTGTCGTTCGGCACCTCCGAGGCCGAGACGGTCTCGGCGACCCTGGGCATCTCGTCGCTGCACGCCGGTCTGATCGCGGGCGCCATCGGCCTGGTGGCGGTGCTGCTGTACTGCCTGGCCTACTACCGCATGCTCGGCTTCCTGGCCGGTTTCTCGCTGCTCGCGGCGGGTGTGGCGGTGTACGCGCTGATCGTGTTGCTGGGCCGCTGGATCGGCTTCACCCTCGACCTGGCCGGTATCGCGGGTCTGATCATCGGTATCGGTATGACGGCCGACTCGTTCGTCGTCTTCTTCGAACGGATCAAGGACCAGATGCGGGAGGGCCGCAGCTTCCGGTCCGCGGTCCCGCGCGGCTGGCAGCGCGCGCAGCGCACCAACCTGTCGGGCAAGACGGTCTCGCTCATCGCCTCCGCCGTGCTGTACGTGCTGGCCGCGGGCCAGGTGAAGGGCTTCGCCTTCACCCTCGGTGTCACCACCGTGCTCGACGTCGTCGTCCTGTACCTGGTGACCTCGCCGCTGATGATGCTGGTCTCGCGCTCGCCGTTCTGGGCGAAGCCGTCGGTGAACGGCCTGGGCGCTATTACAGAGCTTGCACAGGAACGCAAGGCCACCGCCGGCGTCCTGGTGAAGGAGGCGTGATCATGGCCAAGTCCTCTCCCGTCGTCGTGGATTCCGACTCCGAGCTCGACTACGAGGCCGTGCCGACAGGCAAGCGGCACAGCCTGTTCGAGCGGCTCTACACCGGTACCGGTGGTTTCGAGATCGTCGGCAAGCGCAAGGTGTACTACGGCATCGCGGCGGCGCTGATCGCCATCGCGGTGGCCAGCATGGTGTTCAAGGGCTTCACCCTGGGCATCGACTTCGCGGGCGGCTCCCGGATCCAGCTGCCCGCCTCGGACAGCGTCACCACCTCGAAGGTGGAGGACGTCTACCGGTCCACGCTCGGCCACGACCCGGTCACCGTGCAGAAGGCGGGCTCGGGGTCCTCGGCGACCATCCAGATCCGTTCCGACACGCTGAGTGCCGAGCAGGCCGACAAGCTGCAGACCGCGCTGTTCGACACCTTCCATCCGAAGGACTCCAACGGCCAGGCCAGCCGCAACGCCATCAGCGTCGCCGAGATCAGCGGGACCTGGGGTGGCCAGGTCACCAAGAAGGCGCTGCTGGCGCTGGTGGTGTTCGTCGGCTTGACCACGCTGTACATCGCGATTCGCTTCGAACGCGATATGGCGTTCGCGGCGATCGGCTCGCTGTTCTTCAACCTGATCGTCACCGCGGGCATCTACTCGCTGGTCGGTTTCGAGGTGACGCCGGCGGCGGTCATCGGTCTGCTCACCATCCTGGGCTATGTGCTCTACGACAACGTGGTCGTGTTCGACAAGGTCGAGGAGAACACCCGCGGTGTACTGCACCTGACCAAGCACACCTACGCGGAGAAGGCGAACCTGGCGGCCAACCAGACGCTGATGCGCTCGATCAACACCACCGTCATCGGCATCCTGCCGATCATCGGCATGCTGGTGGTCGCGGTGTGGCTGCTCGGTGTCGGCACCCTCAAGGATCTGGCGCTGGTGCAGCTGGTCGGCATGATCGTGGGTGGCTACTCGTCCATCTTCTTCGCGGTGCCGGTGCTGGTGACGCTCAAGGAGACCTGGGGTCCGGTGGCCGCGCACACCAAGAAGGTGCTCAACCGCCGCTCCGGTGGCGCGAAGGCGCGGGTGGGCGTGGCGGCCGCCGAGCGGGCCGGCGCCGCAGGCCGTGGCGCCGACGCCAATGGTTTCGGACGCGACCACGCGCCGCGCAGTCAGAGCGCCGGGGCGCCGCGTCCCGGGGCCCGGCCGAGTGGGAAACGACAGCAGCGACGGCACTGAGCGCAGGGGGTGCGACCGTGAAGCAAGATCACAGGGTTGTGCGCCGGACCGCCGTCGCGCTGGTGGCGGGTACCCTCGCCGCCGGTGCGCTGGCCGGGTGCTCCAGCAAGAATCAGGTGCCCTCGATCGGGTACGGCGTGGACGCGGTCGTCGCCAGCTACAACGGCGGCAGCATGCTGGGCGCGAACAGCGGTACGGCCGCGGTGTTCTCGCGGGTGCTGACCGGGTTCTTCTATACCGGCCCGGACGGGCAGCCGGTGGCCGACACCGACACCGGCACCGCCAAGGAGGTCCCGGGCGACGCGCAGACCATCCAGTACCGCCTCGCCCCGGAGGGCGTCTACTCCGACGGCGTGGCGACCTCCTGCGATGACCTGGTGCTGACCTGGGCGGCGCGCAGCGGGCGATTCACCAAGGCCGGTCCGGGCGGGCCGGTGCCGCTGTTCGACGCCGCGAGCACCGACGGCTACCGCGATATCGAGCGGGTGGACTGTCAGCCCGGATCCAAGGACGCCACTGTGGTGTTCCGGCCGGGCAAGCACTATTCGGCGTGGAAGACGCTGTTCAATGCCACCGAGCTGATGCCCGCGCACGTGATCGCCGCACAGGTGAAGATCCCGAGTGTGGTGACGCCGGTGCAGACCGGGGATCAACCCACCCTCGAGCGCATCGCCGACTTCTGGAACAACGGCTGGAAGCTCGCCCCGGGCAAGGTGGACCTGACGCTGCTGCCGTCCTCGGGGCCGTACCGGATCGACTCGTTCGGTGACAAGGACGGTCTGGTGCTGGTCAAGAACGAGAAGTGGTGGGGCAATCAGCCCCGGACGCCGCGGATCGTGGTGTGGGACCGGCACTCCGACCTGAAGTCGAAGGTGTCGGACAAGTCGATCGGCGTGCTCGATGTGGGCGCCGGGTCGCTGGGCGACGTAAGCCTGGGCGGGTTCCACAAACAGAATCTGCCGGGCCGCGGCGTCGAGCAGCTGGTGCTGAGCACCGGCGGGGTGTTCGGATCGGCGGATGCGCGCCGGGCGTTCGCGCTGTGCGTGCCGCGGCAGGCGTTGTTCGACAAGTTCGGGCACCCGGGCTACGACGTCAAGCTGGGGCTGGGTGCGAGTCTGCTGAATTCCCGGACGGTGCAACAGGATTCGGTGTACTACTCGGCGATCTCGGGTGCGGGTGACAAGTACAAGGGCGGTGACGCCACCGCCACCCAGGCCGCGGCGACCTCGGGTGTCCAGAACCAGACCGTGCGCATCGGCTACGTCAAGCCGGACGAGCGGCGCGCGGCCACGGTGACCGCCATCGCCGACGCCTGCAAGGCCGCGGGCATCACCGTGGTCGACGCGGGCGCACCGGATTTCACCGCGTCGCAGCTCACCGACGGCAAGGTCGACGCCATCCTGGGCGGCACCGCCGGCATGCCGGGCCCGTCGGGTTCCTTGACCGGCACCGACGCCATCGCGTCGCTGCGCACCGGCGCGGGGCTGAATTTCGGCCGGTTCGGCAACGGCCGCTACGATGCCATCGCGGATCAGCTTGCGGCCGAGGACAACTCGGGCACCGTGCTGAACCTGCTGACCGAGCAGGAGAACCTGCTCTGGAGCGAGATGCCGTCGGTTCCGCTGTTCGCCGCCCCCCGCACCATCGGGTTCGGCGACGGTATGGAGAACGGCATCGCCAGTCCCACCGAGGCGGGAGCGGGCTGGAACATGGATCGCTGGGTGCTGAAACGGTGAGAGCCGTGGTGGCGTGGTGAATGAGGAGTGGGTGCGGATGAGCAAGCACGAGATGATGGAGACGGCCGAGGTGGCGGGGGAGCGGGCCGCCCGCGCGGAGGCCGCGGTGCAGCGGTTGACCCGCTGGCGTGACGACTTCCCGACGCCGGGAGTGCGTTTCGCGGATCTGTCCCCGGTGTTCGCCGATTCCGAGGGCTTCCGCGCGGTGCTGGACTGCTTGGCGGCCTGCGCTCCCGACGCCGACCTGGTGGCGGGTGTCGACGCGCGCGGGTTCCTGCTGGGGGCGGGCGTGGCCGCCACGCTGGGCACCGGCGTGATCGCGGTCCGCAAGGCGGGCAAGCTGCCGCCGCCGGTCATCTCGCGTGAGTACACCCTCGAATACGGTTCGGCGGCACTGGAGATCCCGGCCGACGGCATCGATCTGAAGGGCCGTAAGGTCCTGCTGCTCGACGACGTGCTCGCCACCGGCGGCACCCTCGCCGCGGCGGCCGAGCTGTTCGCCGCCGCCGGGGCCGAGGTGGTCGCGGCGGCGGTGGTACTCGAGCTCGGCTTCCTCAAAGGCCGTGAGCGCCAGGGTGATTACCCGCTGACCTCCATCGTCGAGCTGTGACCGGTCACCTCCCCGCCCCGATGGCCTGACCGATCAGGGCCTGCACCGCGGTGGGGACGATCTCCCCGGGGGTCTGCCAGAACCGGGGCTCGGCCATCACGAGGACCGGATCGGTGATGGTGCCGCCCTCGGGGGGCCGGAACGCCGTCGAGACGATCGCGCGGCCAGTGGAAGACCCCGGGCAGCTGCCCGGCGACACCGGTGATGTGCTCGGCCACCAGTTCCCGTTCGCAGACGACGCTGGGTGCGCCCTCGGCACAGTACTTGTCCACCAGGCGGTCGACGCCGGCGTTCGGCAGCATCTCCTCGTACTGCGCATGGATGTACACCGGCATGGACGGTCTTCTGTGCCACGACGATGTGGGCTGAACCGTCCCGGACAAGGGCGGTCGCGGTCTCTGCACACGGGGCTCGGAGTTGATCGGCTGGATTTGGTGGAATGACAGGCCGGTCCGGCGGTGGCGGCTATTCGCCCTGCTGGATTCATTTGCCCCGCAAAGGGATTCGGTCGCGGCAACAATGTACCGGTGAGTAACCCACTCGAGGATCAGGCCGCGTTCGCGGACTTCCTGGCGACCCACCTGCCCGAGGCCGCGCGGGAGGTCCTGGCGGCGGTGGTGCGCAGCGTCCCGGATTACGAGCAGTTGCCTCGGGATCTGCTGGAGCGGGACGTGATCCATCGTGCCGAGGACAATCTGCGGCTGTTCGCGCGACTGCTGGGGGAGGGACGCGAACCCCGGGCGGGCGATCTGGACGACCTGATCGCGGTCGCGGTGCGGTGGGCGCGCGAGGGTATCCCGCTGGACGCGGTGCTGGCGGTGTATCACCAAGGGGCGCTGGCGTCCTGGAACTTCCTCACGGCGCAGGCGCGGACGGAATATGAGCGGGAGGAGCTGCTGCGGGCCGTGCCGCAGTTGCTGCGGTACCTGGGCGTCGTCATTCCGGGCGTGGCCGGGTCCTATCTGCGTGAGCGGCAGGACCTGCACTGGGAACAGCGGGAAGCCAAACGCGCTCTGGCGCAGGCGTTGTTGCAGGGCAAACCGGCTGAACTGCTGGCCGATCGATTCGGGATCACGCTCGGCGGCTACCACGTGCTGGCGCTGCGCACCGCCGGCACGGCCGCCCCGGTGGGTGATGTGCGGCCCGCCGCAGGGGACGGCGCGCGGCCCGCGATGCGCGTGATCCACGGGGAGGTCGACGCGCTGTCACCGCTGGCGCTGACCGTGCTGGATCGGGCCGGGGGCTGGGTGCTGGTGCCGGTGAGCGAACCGGCCGCCCGGGTCGATGCCGCGGTCGGCCGGATCGCCGCCGCCGCGGGTGGCCGGGTGATAGCCGGGACAGCCACCGCCGCAACGGTTTCCGAGATTCCCGGGCGTGCCGAGGAGGCGGGGGAGATCGCCCGGCTCGCCCTCGGACTGGGCCGGCCGAACGGTGTGTACCGCATGGCCGACCTCGCCCTGCAGTACCAGTTCGCCCGCCCCGGCCCCGCCCGCGCCTGGCTGCTCGGCCTGCTCGCGCCCCTGGCCGAGCATCAGCACCTGATGGCGGCCCTGCGCGCGTATCTGGCCTGCGACCACAATCGCGTCGCGGCCGCCGAGTCGCTGGTCGTGCACCGGAACACCCTGAACTACCGCCTGAACCGCATCGCCGCCCTTACCGGATACGATCCCGGCCGCTCCGAGCACACACCCCTGTTCGCCGCGGCTCTCACCGCGTTCGATCTCTCGGCCGCCGGCCTCTAGCGGGCAATGACCCGGGCGACGAAACCGGTGACCACCAGCCAGAAGACCGCCGCCAGGCCGTAATTCAGGATGGTGTCGACGTTCGGGCTGCCGGTGTGGAACAGCCCTGGGAAGAATAATGCGAGAGGTTCGGCGAGCCCCTTGATGAAGACGAAGAACTTATTGGACTGATCCGCGTTGAGGATCAACATCAGGATGTAGACGCCCTCGACGAGGGCGAACAACGCGCCGACGCCGCTGATGATGCGAGCGGCGTGGACTTCATTGCGGGCGACGTACGGCATATCAGGGGGATGCCCGCTGTATGCCTGTTGAAACAGACACACAGATCCGTGAAACCGTGTGTCCGCCATGGCATGATGTCCGGGTGATCACCGCGGCGGCCGGGAGCGTTCGGGCGTGAAGCCCAAAGTCCTCGTAGGTGGGGCGGTCGCCCTGGTGCTGGGTCTGCTGACCCTCGTCCTCGTTATCATCCTGCCCGCCAGCGAGACCAGTTGCGGCCCGGGCACACCCAGCGTTCCGGCCGTCACCTCGGCCCGCACCGAACCCAACTGCCCCACCACCGGCTCGCCCGTCGAGGCCGGTCTGCAGGAGGGCGCGCTGCGCGTGCTGCGCTGCACGGTGGCCCACTTCGGCATGATGGACATGCGCGGCATCGTGAACGACGACTCCGTTCCGGACCTGAAGGCCGGGCGCTCGGTGGAATTCATCGTCGGCGCGGACTCGGGCAAGGGCGACGCCATCGTCTCGTTCCTGCAGCAGAACGCGGCCGCCTTCCGGGTCGACTACCTGATCTGGAAGCAGCGCAGCTGGACTCCGGGCGCGGCCGCCGGCACCGAGTGGAGCCCGCTCGGCGACCGCGGCGACGTCGCCCGCAATCACCTGGACCGGGTCCAGGTCACCATCAAGGACGTCGCCCCCACCTCCACCGAGCTCGCGCCGGCCAATGCCTCCATGGCGGCGGCGCCCGGCACGGTGAACGAGGCGGGCAGCCTCATCGGGGCCGGACGGCACCAATATCCGCTCGCCGCAGGCACATTCACCGTCAGCGACGTGTTCGGCGCGCGCGGCGGCACCCATATGGGCGTCGACCTGGCGGCCCCCGCGGGCACGCCGATCTACGCCGCCGCCGACGGACTGGTGGTGGCCGCGGGCGCGGCGTCCGGCTTCGGCGACTGGGTGGTCATCGACTCCCTCGATGGCAGCGGCCGCCGGTACTCCACCGTGTACGGGCACATGTACCAGAACGGCATCTTCGTGCACACCGGCGACGTTGTGCAGATGGGCCAGCGCATCGCCGACGTCGGCAGCAATGGCGAATCCTCCGGCCCGCACCTGCATTTCGAGCTGGTGCCCGGCGGACGGCTGACCGGCGGGCACCAGGTCGACCCCATGCCGTGGCTGGCCGGCGGCAGCATCCCCGCACCCAGTACGCCTTACTGCGAGAACGGATTCGGCACGCCGGGCGGCAATCTCGCCTCCGGGAAGGTGCCGCCCGAACTCGAGATCTGGTACCGCCGCGCGGGTTCGCTGTGCCCGGAGATCGGCGCCTCGCTGCTGGCCGCCCAGGGCCAGGCCGAATCCGGGTTCCGCACCGACGCGGTGTCCCCGGACGGCGCGCAGGGCATCGCCCAGTTCATGCCCGGCACCGCCAAGGCCCTCGCGCCCGACGGACAGCCGTACGTCATCGACGCCGACGGCAAAGGCTATGCCAGCGTGCTGGATCCGGCCGACGCCATCATCGGGCAGGGGCGCTACATGTGCGCCATCGCCAAGACCATCGAGGGCTGGATGTCGGAGGGCAAGGTCTCCGGCGACCTGACCGCGCTCACCATCGCCGCCTACAACGCCGGTGAGGGCGCGGTGCTCGCCTCCGGCGGTATGCCCAACCAGATCTCCCGGCACTACACCGAGACCCGGCCGTACGTGGCGCGGATCCTGGCCGCCGAGCCCGGATTCCGCAGCCTCGGCAGCGAGGGCCGGTTCCAGGCCGACCCGAACGCCGATCTGGGAGCGCAGATCGTGGCGGCGGGACAGCAATGGGTCGGCACCCCTTACGTTTTCGGCGGTGGCGGCCCGGGCGGGCCCAGCGACGGCGGATTCGACCAGGCGGGCTTCACCGCGGCCGCGGTATTCGCCGCCAGCGGCAGCACCATCAGCCTGCCGCGCACGGCCGAACAGCAGTGGGAACAGGGCGTGGAGGTCCAGCTGCTCAATGCCGAGCCCGGCGATCTGGTGTTCGGGTCCTTCGGCCCGCGCGGGCCCTCGGATGTCGGCGTCTACACCGGCAGCGGCCGCATGCTGCACGCCGAATCCGGCGGCAAGGTGACCGAGGTGCCGCTCTCGAACGGCATGAAGGCCCGCCGCATCAGTCGCTGAATCGGGGTTGGCCCCGGGTATCCGGGACATGTATTATCCCTATTCATGATGATGGGTGAAGGCGTCGAATGGGGACTGCACTGCTGCGCGGTGCTGGCCTGGCTCGACGATCATGCGCCGATCGCCACCGCCCGCCTGGCCGAGATCTTCGAGCTGCCGCCCGAATACCTGAAGAAGCGGCTGCAACCGCTGGTGCGCGAGGGAATCCTCGACTCCACGCCCGGCGCGCGCGGGGGCTACCGGCTGGCGCGCACACCCGAGCGCATCACGCTCATGGACGTGGTGTCCGCGGTCGAGGGGCGCACGGAAGCCTTCCGCTGCACCGAGATTCGCCGTCGCGGGGCCGGAGCCACCCGGGCGAGTACGGAATTCGCCAAACCGTGCGGCATCGCCCGGGCCATGGGGCGCGCCGAGCTGGCCTGGCGGCGCGAGCTGGCCGCGCAGACCGTGGCCGACCTGATGGCCGCCGCCCCGGTCAATGCCTCGGCTCACACACGCAGCTTCTATGAACATGTGACCGCCTGAGCGGTCGCGCCGCTCGCGAGAAACCGACCCGGCCCGCGCCGGGTTTTTTCGGAAGGAGATTCGGGATGGCTAATATCCCGGTTGCTGCCCGGCCGTCGACGGCCGAGACCACGGCCGCGCCGAACGGGTTGCGGCGCACCCTGATCCTGGCGTTGGGCACCTTCGCGGTCGGCACCGACTCGTTCATCCTGGCCGGTTTCCTGCCGGACCTGGCCGGATCGCTGCGGGTGTCCACGGCGACCGCGGGCGCGGCGGTGACGGTGTTCGCGGCGGCCTATGCGCTGGGGTCGCCGGCGCTGGCCACGATGACCGCGCGGCTGCCGCGCCGGGCGCTGCTGGTGTCGGCGCTGCTGGTGCTCGCGCTGGCGAATCTGGGATCGGCACTCGCGCCGACGTTCGCGATCCTGCTGGCCACCCGGATCGTGGCCGCGCTGGGAGCGGCGGCCTTCACGCCCAATGCTGGCGCGGTGGCCGCGGCGCTGGTGCCGCCGCAAGCGCGCGGGCGGGCGCTGGCGGCGGTCGTCGGCGGCCTGACCATCGCGACCGCGCTGGGCGTGCCGCTGGGTGATCTGCTGGGGCACTGGCTGGGCTGGCGGTCGGCGCTGACCGGGGTCGCGATCGGGTGCCTGCTCGCGGCGGCCGGTGTGGCGGCGTGGGTGCCGGCGCTGCCCGGCAATCCCGCGGTCCCGCTGGCGAAACGGCTGGCGGTGCTGCGCAATCGGTCGGTCGCGGCCGTGCTGCCGCTGACGGTGCTGGGCATGGGGGCGGCGTATGTCGTGTACGCGTATGCCGTTCCGGCGTTGGGGGCCTTGGGAATCGGGGCAGCCACGACCGCGTGGATGCTGATGCTGTACGGGGTGGGCGCGGTGGCGGGCAACCTGTCGTCCGGTTACGCCACCGACCGCTTCGGCGCCACCCGGGTGCTGACCGCCGGATACGCGCTGATGGCGGCGACCCTGGCGAGCATGGGTGTGCTGGCGGCGACGGACACCCGTGTTCCCGCCCTGGTCGGGCTGCTGGCCCTGGGCTGGGGTGCGGCCAGCTGGTGCCAGACGCCGGCACAGCAGCACCGGCTCATCGCGGCCGCGCCGCAGGAGTCCGGGCTGGTGGTGGCGTTGAACGCCTCCTGCATCTACATCGGCATCGGCGCGGGGACCGCGCTCGGCGGCATCACCCTGGGGCACGGCGCGACGGTCATGTACGGCCTGGCCGCCCTGCTGGCCGTGATCGCGCTCGGCTACCTGCGGTGCACCGCGCGAGCCGCGCGCTGACCCGCGGTGAGACTCGGCTCACGAAATATGTTCTTGCACGGTCTCGTTGAGCTCGGTTACTGTAGTCGAGTTCTTTTCCCGTCCGATCGGAGACATGCCGTTGCTCTTCTGAGGTGATCGCCGAGTGGCCCGCAATCGCGCGCCGCATTCGCTCACTCTCGAGGAGGCCCGCATGTCAATGCCCGTTATTTCCATTTCCGATCTCACCTTCGCGTGGCCGGACGGCACCGGAGTCTTCGACGGTCTCGACGCCCAGCTCGGACCCGGTCACCTCGGCCTGGTCGGCAGCAATGGTGCGGGGAAGTCCACCCTCTTCCGCCTGATCACCGGCGAACTGCGCCCCGCGCGCGGTTCGGTGAGCATTCCGGGGCGCTTCGGGTACCTGCGTCAGGACCTCGGATTGGCCGCGGGGCAGCGGGTCGACGCGGTGCTTGGGCTGGCCGGGATCCGGAAAGCCCTGCACCGCATCGAATCCGGATCCGGTACCGACGCCGACTTCGAAACCGTGGGCACCGCCTGGGATATCGAGGAACGCGCCGTGGCACTGCTCGGACGGCTCGGATTGCATTACGTCGCAGGGGATGTCGCGCAGCTGGACCGGCGGCTCGACACCCTCTCCGGCGGCGAGACCGTACTGCTGGGCCTGGTCGCCGAGCTGCTGCGCGAACCCGACGTCCTGCTGCTGGACGAACCGACCAACAACCTCGATCAGGTGGCGCGGCAACGCCTCTACGAGGTCGTCGGCCAGTTCCCCGGCACCGTGCTCACCGTCAGCCACGACCGTGAACTGCTCGACCGCGTGGACGCCGTCGCCGAGCTGCGCCAGGGCGAGATCCGGCTCTTCGGCGGCAATTTCAGCGAGTACGAGCGGATCATCGAGCTCGAGCAGGACGCCGCCCGCGCGGCGATCCGGGAGGCACGCAGCGATGTCCGCAAGCAGGCGCGCGAACTCGTCGAGGCCCGCATCAAACTCGATCGGCGGCAACGCTACGGGCAGAAGATGTGGGACCAGAAGCGTGAACCCCAGATCGTCATGGGGGAGCGCAAGCGCCAGGCCCAGGTCTCGGCGGGCAAGCTGCGCAACAACCACATCGGCAAGGTCGAGGAGGCCAGGGATCATCTGACCGACATGCAGGACCGGCTGCGCGACGACCGCGAGATCCGCGTCGACCTGCCGGAAACCCGGCTCTACCCGGGCCAGGACGTGCTCGAGCTGACCGAGGCGCGGCTCCCGTGCGGGCCGACGGTGACGCTGAAAGTCAGTGGCCCCGAACGCATCGCGCTCACCGGCCGCAACGGCATCGGCAAAACCACGCTGCTGCACCGCATCCGGGAGGAGTCGCCCAGGGTGCCCTGGCGCATGCTGCCGCAGCGCCTGGACGTCTTCGACGAATCCAGGTCGGTGTTCGAGAACGTCGCGGCCACCGCGCCGCACGCCTCGGCCGAACAGATCCGTGCCCAGCTGGCCCGGTTCCTGTTCCGCGGCACCGACGCCGATGTCGCGGCCGGCGCGCTCTCCGGCGGTGAGCGGTTGCGCGCGGCCCTGGCCATGCTGCTGCTGGCCGAACCCGCGCCCAAACTGCTGCTGCTCGACGAGCCGACCAACAACCTGGACCTGCCCAGCCTTGCCCATCTCACCGAGGCGCTGGCGAGCTTCCAGGGCGCGCTGCTCGTGGTCAGTCACGACCCGCGGTTCCTCACCGAGATCGGGGTGACCAGGCGGCTGGAACTGACCCCGGAGGGCCTGGTCGAGAGCGCGGGCGAACAATGAGCAGGGAGGCCCGGCCGACACCGGAACAATCCGGGTCCCATGCGGGCGCGAAACCGAGCCCCGACCGGGTATCGTTCATCGCTCCGGAGCTGTTCGGACCGGCGGTGATCGCTGTCCGGTCGGGATCCGATTCCAGGACTAAAGTGGATGATCTGGGTGGTTGAACGGTCCGATATGGTTTTCCGATCGAGGCCGCGAGCGGAGGTGGCATGACACAGCATCTGGAGCAGGCGAACTCGGGGCAATCGCCCGAGGGTGAGTCCGCCACCCCATCGGCCAACGGGCAGTCCGCCGCTCGCAACACCACCGCCGTTCCCACCTCCGCATCACGTCGCGTCCGCGCGCGCCTGGCCCGCCGCATGACCGGGCAGCGCGGCATCGCCGCCGTCAAGCCGGTGCTCGAGCCCCTCGCCAGCGTGCACCGGGAGCTGTACCCGAAGGCGAATCTCGCTCTGCTGCAACGGGCTTTCGACGTCGCCGACGAGAAGCACGCCCACCAGTTCCGCAAGTCCGGCGACCCGTACATCACGCACCCGCTGGCCGTGGCCAACATCCTGGCCGAGCTGGGCATGGACACCACCACGCTGGTGGCCGCGCTGCTGCACGACACCGTCGAGGACACGGGGTACTCGCTCGACGAGCTGACCGCCGAATTCGGCACCGAGGTCGCCCATCTGGTCGACGGCGTCACCAAGCTGGACAAGGTCAACCTGGGCGCGGCCGCCGAGGCCGAGACCATCCGCAAGATGATCATCGCCATGGCCCGCGACCCCCGCGTGCTGGTGATCAAAGTCGCCGACCGGCTGCACAACATGCGCACCATGCGTTTCCTGCCGCCGGAGAAGCAGGCCAAGAAGGCCCGCGAGACCCTCGAGGTGATAGCGCCGCTGGCGCACCGGCTGGGTATGGCCACCGTCAAGTGGGAGCTGGAGGACCTCGCCTTCGCGATCCTGCACCCGAAGAAGTACGACGAGATCGTGCGACTGGTCGCCGACCGCGCGCCATCACGTGACACTTACCTGGCCAAGGTGCGCGCCGAGATCGTGAACACCCTGGCGTCGAGCCGGATCAATGCGGTCGTCGAGGGCCGTCCGAAGCACTACTGGTCGATCTATCAGAAGATGATCGTCAAGGGTAAGGACTTCGACGACATCCACGACCTGGTCGGCATCCGCATCCTCTGCGACGAGGTGCGCGACTGCTACGCCGCGGTCGGTGTCGTGCACTCGCTGTGGCAGCCCATGGCCGGGCGGTTCAAGGACTACATCGCCCAGCCGCGCTACGGCGTCTACCAGTCGCTGCACACCACCGTGGTCGGACCGGACGGCAAGCCCCTGGAGGTGCAGATCCGCACCCAGGACATGCACCGGACCGCCGAGTTCGGCATCGCCGCGCACTGGCGGTACAAGGAGACCAAGGGCAAGCACTCCAACGACTCCACCGAAGTCGACGACATGGCGTGGATGCGTCAGCTGCTCGACTGGCAGCGGGAGGCGGCCGACCCGGCCGAGTTCCTGGAGTCGCTGCGCTTCGACCTCAAATCGCCCGAGATCTTCGTGTTCACGCCCAAGGGTGACGTGATCACCCTGCCGCAGAAGTCCACCCCGGTGGACTTCGCCTACGCCGTGCACACCGAGGTCGGCCACCGGTGCATCGGCGCGCGCGTCAACGGGCGGCTGGTCGCGCTGGAACGGCAGCTGGAGAACGGTGAAGTCGTCGAGATCTTCACCTCCAAGGCCCAGAACGCCGGACCCTCCCGGGACTGGCAGAACTTCGTGGTGTCCCCGCGCGCCAAGGCCAAGATCCGGCAGTGGTTCGCCAAGGAACGCCGCGAGGAGGCCCTCGAGGCGGGCAAGGACGCCATCAGCAAGGAGGTCCGGCGCTCGGGCCTGCCGCTGCAGCGCCTGATGAGCGTCGACGCCATGAGCGCGCTCGCCCACGAGCTGCACTACACCGACATCTCGGCGCTGTACGCGGCCGTCGGCGAGAACCAGGTGTCCGCGCACCACGTGGTGCAGCGGCTCATGGCCCAGCTCGGCGGCGTCAGCGATGTCGAGAACGAACTGGCCGAGCGGTCCACGCCGTCCACCGTGCCGGCGCGTCAGCGCACCACAGGTGATGCGGGCGTGGAGATTCCGGGCGCGCCGGGGACGGTCTCCAAGCTGGCCAAGTGCTGCACCCCGGTGCCCGGCGACGAGATCATGGGCTTCGTGACCCGCGGCGGCGCGGTCAGCGTGCACCGCACCGACTGCACCAACGCCGATTCGCTGCGCTCGGAACCGGAACGGATCATCGAGGTCAAGTGGGCGCCGTCGCCGTCGTCGGTGTTCCTGGTGGCCATCCAGATCGAGGCCCTGGACCGTACCCGCCTGCTGTCGGACGTGACCAAGGTGCTGGCCGACGAGAAGGTCAACATCCTCTCGGCCGCGGTCACCACCTCCGGTGACCGGGTCGCCATCTCCAAGTTCACCTTCGAGATGGGTGACCCCAAGCACCTCGGCCACCTGCTCAACGTGGTCCGCAATGTGGAAGGCGTCTACGACGTCTACCGCGTGACCTCGGCCGCCTGATCCCGTCCCGCCCCGGCGAAAGCCGGTGGGGGACAGGTCAGTCCGCGCACAGCAGCGGCTGGGTGGAGCAGCGGAACGCGTCGCCGACTCGATTGCTGGTTCCCGGACGGGTAGGAGATCCATATGTCGACGGGCAAGCGCGTCAAACTCGCCCTGGGTAGTGGCGGCGCACGCGGATACGCGCACATCGGCGTGATCGCCGAGCTCCAGGAGCGCGGCTACGAGATCGTCGGCGTGGCCGGATCGTCGATGGGGGCACTCGTCGGCGGGCTGTTCGCCGCCGGGCGGCTCGACGAATTCACCTCCTGGGCAACCACTCTCGGCCAGTTCGAGGTGGCGCGGCTGCTGGATCCGGCGTTCAGCGAACCGGGCGTGATCCGTGCGGGCAAGGTCCTCGACCGGATCCGCGAGATGCTCGGCGCCCTGCGCATCGAGGACCTGCCCATCCCGTATGTCGCGGTGGCCACCGATATGACGACCGGGCGGTCGACCTGGTTCCAGGCCGGTGAACTCGATGCCGCCATCCGGGCCTCGATCGCCATTCCCGGATTCATCACCCCGGTGCTCGTCGACGGGCACGTGCTGGTGGACGGCGGTGTGCTCGATCCGCTGCCGGTGGTGGCGACCATGGCGCTGGGCCCCGCGGACATGACCATCGGCGTCGACCTCTCGGGTGCGCCGGACCCGGCCTACGACCGCGCGCAGCCGCGCACGAACTGGTTCACCCAGTGGTGGCGGGCCTCGGCGCAGCGGCTCGGCGGGCCGCGCACCCCGGTCGAGGAGATGCCGGCGCAGCCCCCGGCGCTGAGCAGCATCCGCGCCACCGATGTCGCCCAGCGGGCCATCGATCTCATGCTGGCCGCCCTCACCCGCCAGCATCTGGCCGCCCACCCGCCGGATCTGGTGATCGAGGTGCCGCAGAACATCTGCGGCACCATGGATTTCCATCGCGCCACGCCGATCATCGAGCAGGGGCGGGCGTTGACGGCTCGGGCCCTCGATGCCCTGCCCGACCGCGCCCTCGACGCCCTGCCCGACTGAACGATTGCCCGGCGGTCGCGGGTACGATCGGCGCGAACCGGACCGGCCCGCGCGGCCGGTCGTCACCCGTAGGAAGGGCACCGTACCAGCATGAAGTTCGAGAATGTCACCGTCACCAAGCGTGCCAACGTCTACTTCGATGGCAAGTGTGTGAGCCACAACATCGAACTGGCCGACGGCACCAGCAAGTCGATCGGTGTCATCCTCCCCGCCACCCTGACCTTCAACACGGGTGCGCCGGAGATCATGGAGCTGCTCGAGGGTCAGTGCAACGTCACCCTCGCCGGCGAGTCCGAGGCCGTCACCTACAAGGGCGGCGAGTCGTTCTCCGTGCCGGGCAACTCCAGCTTCCAGATCGAGGTCGTCGAGCCGGTTCACTACGTCTGCCACTTCGGCTGAGTTCCGAACCCTGTGGCCCGGTCGCGAATGTGACCGGGCCACAGCCATTTCCGGCTCCGGCGTGGTACGCATGGGGTATGACGACCCTGGGAGTGGTGTTCCGGCCGCAGCAACCGCCCGAGCGGCTGCGGGACGTGGTGCGGGCGGCGGACGAGTCGGGACTCGACGAGCTGTGGCTGTGGGAGGACTGCTTCCTGGAGGGCGGGATCGCCACGGCCGCAGCGGCGCTCGCGTGGAGTGAGCGGGTGCGGGTCGGGGTGGGGGTGCTCCCGGTGCCACTGCGCAATGTCGCGGTCACCGCGATGGAGCTGGCGACGCTGGAGCGGATGTTCCCCGGGCGGGGGATCTGGGGTGTGGGACACGGGGTTCAGGACTGGATGGGGCAGGTGGGGGAGCGGATTGCCTCGCCGATCACCCTGCTGCGCGAATACCTCGACGCGCTGCGGGCGCTGCTGGCCGGGCAGCGAATCACGGTGAAGGGCAGGTATGTCCGGCTCGACGACGTCGCGCTGGACTGGCCACCGAGCGCCGCACCGCCGATCCTGGCCGCCGCGACCGGGCCGCGGACGCTGAGTGTGGTGGGGGAGGCCGCCGACGGCGTGATCCTCACCAGCTCCACACCCGCCGACGGGATTCGGACGGCCGCCGGGATCGTGCGGGCCGCGCGGCCCGAAGCGCTTGCGGCGCAGCCGTATCCGATCGTCGTGTACCTGCTGGCGGCCACCGGTCCCGGTGCCGCCGAACGGGTGGCCGCGGAGCTGCGCGGCGAGGGACGCGACACCATTCCCGATATCGGTGTGGCGGGAGATGCCCGGGCCATCGCCGACACCGTGCTCCGCTGGATCGAGGCCGGCGCCACCAGCGTGGTCCTGCAACCCACCGGGGACGAACCGGACCCGGTGGGTTTCGTCCGGTTCGCCGCCGAGCAGGTCAGGCCCCTCGTTTCCTGATGCCGCCGAAGGCTTGCCACACGGTCTAGCGCAGGTCGCGGAAGAATTCGCGGATGTCGGCGACCAGCAGCTCGGGTTCTTCCATGGCCGCGAAATGCCCGCCGCGATCCACGTCGACCCAGCGGGTGATGGTGTTGGACTGCTCACAGTAGCGGCGGATGCAGACGTCGTGCGCGAACGCGATGACACCGGTCGGGACACCGGAGTTCACGCCGGGCACACCCCACTCCCCGGTGTTCGCGTATCCGACGTACGCGGCCGACCCGGCGGTGCCGGTGAGCCAGTAGAGCATGACGGTGGTGAGTAGGCGGTCGCGGTCGATGATCTTGTCGGGATCGACGCCGCGCGGGTGCGTCCACTCGCGGAACTTGTCCATGATCCAGGCCAGCTGGCCGACCGGCGAATCCACCAGCCCGTACGCCAGGGCCTGGGGTCGCGTGGACTGAATCGCGACGTAGCCGAACTCCTCTCGCATGAACGCCTGGATGCGCCGCACCCGGTCCCGCTCGAGCTCGGTGAGCTCGTCGATGTCGTCCGCGGCCGAGGGCGGCGGCAGGTTCGGGCCGCCGTTGACGTGCACGCCGATCACCCGATCCGGTGCCGTGCGGGCCACTTCGGGGCTGACCGCGCCGCCGATGTCGCCGCCCTGCACGGCGTAGCGCTCGTAGCCGAGCCGGTTCATCAGCTCCGCCCAGACCCGGCCGATACGGGCCCGGGTCCAACCGGAGTCGCCGACCGGTCCCGAGAATCCGAACCCGGGCAGCGAGGGAATGATCAGGTGGAAGGCGTCGGCCGGATCGCCACCGTGGGTGCGCGGATCGCTCAGGGGGCCGATGACGTCGAGGAAGTCGGCGATCGAACCAGGCCAGCCGTGGGTGAGCAGCAGCGGCACCGCGCCCGGTTCGGCGGAGCGGATGTGCAGGAAGTGGATGCGCTGCCCTTCGATCTCGGTGACGAATTGCGGATACCGGTTGAGCTCGGCTTCGGCTGCGCGCCAGTCGTATCCGGTGCGCCAGTGGTCGACCAGCGCGCGCAGCCAGTGCACCGGAACGCCGGTGTCCCAGTCGTCGCCGGGCAGCGGGGCGGGCAGGCGCGCGGCATCCAGTCGCCGGCGCAGGTCGTCGAGCTGCTCGGCGGGGATGTCGATGCGGAAGGGCGTGATCTGTTCGCTCATGAGAACCACGGTAGAAGGCAGTTAGGACAGGTACTGCCCTAGCTGTCCGGCAGAATCGCATTCATGTTGGAAACTTCCGCCCGGCTGCTGCGCCTGCTGTCGCTGCTGCAGACCCCGCGCGAGTGGAGCGGCGCGGAACTGGCCGCCCAGCTCGCGGTCGACGTGCGCACCGTGCGCCGCGATATCGACAAGCTGCGCGCCCTCGGCTATCCCGTCGACGCCACCGCCGGCGCGGCCGGATATCGGCTGGGCGCGGGCGCACAGCTGCCACCGCTGCTGCTCGACGACGAGGAGGCCGTCGCCGTGGCCATGGGATTGCGCACGGCGGCGGGCGGGACCATCGCGGGCATCGAGGAGAGCTCGCTGCGGGCGCTGGCGAAACTCGAGCGGGTCCTGCCCTCGCGGCTACGGCATCGGGTGACGGCCTTGCAGACCGCGACCGTGGCCGTCCCCGATGGCGGCCCGCGCGTCGACCCGGACACCCTGACCGCCATCGCCGCGGCCATCCGTGACCAGCATCGCCTCCGATTCGACTACCGCACCCACGATGGCGAATCCTCGCGCCGGACAACCGAACCGCACCGCCTGGTGCACATCGGCCGCCGCTGGTACCTGACCGGCTGGGATGTGGACCGCGAGGACTGGCGCACCTACCGCGTCGACCGCCTCACCCCGCGTATCCCGACCGGCCCCCGCTTCACACCACGCGAGGCCCCCGACGCCGCCGCTCAGGTCTCCCGCGGCGTCACCACCGCGCCCTACCGCTATCAGGCCCGCATCGCCCTGATGACCTCGGTCGAGCGTGCGGCCGAGCTGATCGCCCCGACGGTCGGCGTCCTCGAGGCCGTCGACCCGGACACCTGCATCCTGCACACCGGCGCGGATTCACTCGACGCCCTCGCCGTCCACGTGGCGGGTTTCGGTTTCGACTTCCGGATCCTCGAGCCGCCGGAACTGGCGGCTCACCTGCGTGAGCTGGCTACCCGACTGCACCGGGCGGCCGGCTGACCTGCGCGTAGGCGCCCGGGCAGCTGGACCGCCGGCAATGCAAACTCTGCGGCCGATTCAGCCCGCCAGGGCTGTGCGGGTGGCGGAACGGATGGCGGCCGTGACGGTTTCGGGTTGTTCCAGCATGACCAGGTGGCCGCAGTCGGGGAGTTCGATGGCCTCGGACGGGCACAGGGTGGTGTTGAGGCGGGCGCCGGCGGCGGCGGACAGAATGTGGTTCTTGGCGCCCCAGACGGTGGTGATGGGCGGGAAGCCGGGGGCGGGCCGGAAGTTGTCGAGGACGGCCAGCTTCGGAAGGTCGCGGGCGATGGCGGCGGGTGGGAGCAGGCGGCGGGGTTCGCTCCAGCGGTGGCGCAGGCCGATGAAGGGGGAGGAGCCCATGCCGCGGCCGCGCGGGCCGAGCTGTTCGCGGACGACGAGATTCGCGGCGAAACCGGGCAGCCGGATCGCGCCCGCGACCGAGTCGAGCGGGAGCCGGGCAGCCGCGCGCGCGGTCCATCCGGTGGGCGTGGGACGCAGGGTGGCGGCGGTCAGCGGGCTGCACAGCACCAGGGCGCGCACATTCTGCGGGTTGCGGCGCGCGTACAGCAGGGACAGCGCGCTGCCGAAGCAGTTGCCGACCATCGTGACATGGGTGAGCCCGTGGGTGTCGATGAATTCCGACACCATGCGCACATAGTTGTCGACGGTGTAGCCGTCCTCGGGTGAGTCGGAGTCGCCGTAGCCGAACAGGTCCAGGGCGTACACGGTGTTGGTGGCCGCCAGCGCGCGCGTCTGGTTCACCCAGATGCGCCGGTCACCGCCGATATTGTGCAGGAACAGGATCGGATCCCCGGACCCGGCGCGATCGTAGGCGACGGATACGCCGTGATAGTCGAACTCCGGCATCGGGCGCTCTCCTCATTGAGTAGCGGTGCTGCACTGCGTCTGCGGCCTCGAGGGCCGTCAGCACCGACTCACCCTCGCGCGGTACCAGCCATGTTAGCCGGTACCGCGCGTAACACAAGTTTTTGAGGGGAGCGTCCGAGCGCTGGTCAGCGGGTGGATCCGGCGATCACCTCCCCGCTGCGGATCCAGGATTTCAGTTCGGTCATGCCGGTGTCGCGATCCATTACGGGCCGATATCCGAAATCGCGGGTCGCCGCGGAGGTGTCGTAGGTGCCCGAGCGGGTCATCACCGCCACCGAGTACCGCGATAGCGGCGGCGTCCAGTGTTCGGCGAGATACGGTACCCGCCTGAGGTTTTCGATCACCGACACCACCAGCGCCACGACGCGCGGATCGAGCTTGCGGCCGGGCCGCGGATAGCCGAGGTCCGCGGCGACGTCACCGAGGAACCCCCACACGTCGGTCCGCTCCGCATCGGCGATGAAATACGGCTTGCCGCCGACATTCTCGCTGGCAGCGGCCTTGACCGCGGCCTCGGCGATATTGTCGACATGGCACAGCGAGGCGTACACCTCGCGCCCGGCCGACAGATCCGGCAGGGTCCCGGCCGCCGCCCGTTCGAGCAGCCGCACAATGGGCCCGGATCGGTCGCCCGCACCCCAGATGGCCCGCGGCCGCAGCGCGCAGGTGGTGAATCCGGGCGTATTCGCCTTCAGCACCAGGCGTTCGGCGGCGGCCTTGGTCTCGCAGTAATGGTTGAGGTAGCGGCGGGGATACGGAACCGACTCGTCGATGTCGATCTGGTCGCCGCCGTCACGGTCCATGAGCGCGCTCGGACTCGAGATGAATACGAACCGCTGCGCGCCCGCGGCCCGGGCAGCGGCCAGCAATCGCGCGGTGGCGGCGACGTTCTCGGCCCAGAAGCGGGCGCGGGTGCCGCGCTCGTCCACGCGGGCGGCGCTGTGGAACACGACATCGACCCCGGCGACGGCGCGTTCCAGCGAGTCGGGGTCGCCGAGATCGCCCACCACCCGCTCCACCTGGTCGAGCACCGGGGCCAGGTCCCGCAGATTGCTGGTGCGCCGCACCAGAATCGCCACCTCGTGGTCCCCGTCGCGGACCAGCCGGCGCGTGAGCGCGCCGCCCAGGAAGCCGGAGGCCCCCGTCACCAATGCCTTCACGATGCTGCTGCTTTCACGATGCCTCCAGAAGTGTGTGGTCGCGTCGCCGGGCGCGGCCGAGGAGCGGCGTCAGTGCCGCGGTGCCCCAGCCGACCCGGCTGGCCAGTTCGTCGGCGGCCATGCTGACCGGTATGCGGGTGGCCGGATCCGCGGCGCACAGTGCCGCGTCGGCCCACCACAGCAGCCGCAGCGCGGGATTCGACGGGGCGCGCCCGGCCACCGCGGCGATCAGTCCGGCCACCAGATACAGCCGGGCGGCGATCCCGGCCAGGAAGTACAACCGCGTGACCAGTGGAACCACCTGCGGCGCCGGGCTTCTCATGCTGCGGCCCTACCCGTCGAGCTGCTTGGCCGCCCAGACCGCCAGCTTCTCGCGGCCGATCTTGGCATTGTGGCGGATGTCGACCGGGAATCGCGGATGGAACAGGAATTCCGCCACCGGTTTGGTGATGTCGAATTCGTCGCGCCGCCCGCGCAATCGGTCCTCGACCGCGGCCCGGTCGGCCGCCGGCGCCAGCTCCACACACAGCACCGGCTGCTGGTCTCCGCGCGCACCCACGCCCACCAGCGCGGTGCGGGCCACGCCCTCGACGGTGTTGAACACCTGCTCGACCTGCACGGTGAACATCGGCCCGCTCGCCGTCTCCAGCCGCTGACTCTTGCGCCCGCAGAAGCGAATTCGCCCGGCGTCGTCGATCCAGGCCAGGTCTCCGGTGCGGTGCCAGATCACCTCGCCGTCGGCGATCTTGCCGGTCCGGTTGGCCGCCTGCGGCCAGAAGTAGCGGGGGCTGACATTCGGCCCGGACACCACCAGCTCGCCGATCCCGCGTGACGCCGCCAGATCGGCTGCCCGCGCCTCCACATCCGGCCAGTCCGGTAGTGGATCATCGGTGATGGCGATGATGCGCGCCTGCACGTGGAGCGCGGGCGTGCCCACGCACACCCCGTACCCGGTGTGCGCCTGCTCCACCAGATCGCCCAGCAGCTCGCGGGATTCGATGGTCGCCATGGGCAGCGCCTCGGTCGCGCCGTAGCCGGAGTACACCTTCGCCGGCTCGGGCAGCACCTGCCGCAGCGCCGCGATGCACCAGTCCGGGACGGGCGCTCCGCCGGAGTAGATGCTCTCGATGCTCGGCAGCGCTGCCCCGGTCTGCTCGATGTGCCGCAGCAGCGGGATCAGCACGGCGGGGGAGGCGAACATGGTCTTCACCTGGTACCGCTGCACCGCGTCGACCACGTGCGCCGGATCGGTCGCCCCGACCTTGGAGGGAATCAGCGGCGGTAGCACGCACCGGGATCCGAGCAGCAGCTCCAGGATGCCCGCCACCGGCGCGGTGATGAGCGAGGTGCCCGGCGCGACGTGCTCGCGCGCGGCGTCCACCTGGTCGATCATGGCGCTGAGATTGCCGTGGGTGAGCACCACCGCCTTGGCGGGCCCGGTGCTGCCGGTGGTGTACGCGATGAGCAGCGGTTCGTCATCGGGCGCGGGCTCGCGTTCGGGCAGCGCGGAAGCCGGTGTGCGGCCCCAGCTTTCGAGGGTGGGTCCCTGCCACCACGAGCGCCCGACCGTGACCGCCATCCGCACCTTGCGGAAGTAGGCGCGGAACACGATGCGCAGCGCCTGCGCCTCGGTGACGCCCACGAAGGCTTCGGCGTCGGCGGCCTGCAGGCAGCGCAGCATCTTGAACATGCCCATGCCCGGGTCGATCACCACCGGCACCGCGCCGATCTTGAACAGCCCGTAGAGGACGGCGTACAGCTCGGGTCCCGGCCGCACCAGCACGATGGTGCGCACGCCGCGGGTGACGCCGGCCTCGGCGAACCGCTCGGCAATGGTGTCCGACCACGCGTCCAGTTCGGCGTAGGTGAGGTGACGGTAATCGGGCAGGCCGTCCCGATTCCTGCCGTCGGCATAGATCACCGCCTCCCGTTCGGGATGGGCGGCGACGATATCGCTGAAACGATCGAGAGCGCGCCAATAAATGGTGGGCAAGGAATGCGACACACTTCCCCCAGTGAATTGTCGAGGAATGCGAGGAATGTATCGGTGAGGCTACACGGGGTGATGTCGGACCGCTAGCCGTGGCGCTCCGTATTCGTTTGATATACAACAGTTTTAGTGTGTCCCCGGGTACCGACACCGGTTCTTCGCAACCCCCTATTCCACCCCTACGGAGTGACTCGCCGATCGGCGTGCGCACCACTTCCATCCAGCGATTACGCCGCGAAAATCGCTCGAACGCACGGTGATTGGTGAGGCGCGTGGGGCACTCGCCTACCAGCGGGTACGGTAGCGTTTCACTTGGCATCGGGGCTACGGGATATCAGCGGGGCCGGCTCGGGGGACACCGAATTGCGGCCGCCGCAGCCACATTCGACCGGACGCACTCAGTCCAGAGAGCAGGGGGCCACATGCGTACACGCTTCGAATCGATCGGTGCGTACACACCCACGACCATCCGTTCCACCGAGGACGTGATCAACAGCCTTTCGGTACCCAGGGCATTGGACCTGGAACGAATTACCGGAATCAAGAACAGGCGCGTGCACAATAGCGATCCGGAGAATTACGAATCGTCGTTCGCACTGGCGCGCCACGCCATCGAGGACTGCCTCGCCCGCTCCGGCTACGATGCCGCGGACCTGGACGTCATCATCTCGGTGTCGATCACCCGCTTCACCGCGCCCGGGCAGTACTGCTTCGCACCGTCTTTCGCCGCCCAGCTGGGTGCGGCCATCGGCGCGGGCCGGGCGCTGCACTTCGACCTGTCCAACGCCTGCGCGGGCATGATCACCGGCGTGCTGGTGCTGGACCGCATGATCAAGTCCGGTGTGGTGCGCCGCGGCCTGGTGGTCAGCGGCGAGCAGATCACCCCCATCGCCGAGACCGCCACCCGCGAGATCTCACAGCCCTACGACCCGCAGTTCGCCGCCCTCACCGTGGGCGACGCGGCCGTGGCCGTGGTGGTCGACGACCAGGGCGACGACGCGGACGAGATCCACTACATCGAGCTCATGACCACCTCGGCCGGCGCCGAGCACTGCATCGGCATGCCCAGCGACAAGACCACCGGTATCGCCATGTACACCGACAACCGTGCGCTGGCCAGCGAATCTCGCTTCCTGCAGGGTATTTCGCGCATGGCCGACTTCCTGCTGGAGACCGGCCGGGCCTGGGAGAGCGAGAAGTACGACTACTGGATCCACCACCAGTTCAGCGGCCCGGCCATCGACTACATCAGCTCGCTCACCGAGCGGCACTTCGACACCCCGATGCCGCAGGCGCTCAATGTCTACGCCGAATACGGCAATACCGCGTCCACCTCGCACTTCGTGGTGCTGCGCGAACACCTGGCGCAGGGCCGGATTCCGCGCGGCTCCAAGGTGCTGCTGATCCCCGAGGCGTCCGGCGTGGTCTCCGGGCACCTCGCCGCGACCATCTCCCGGCTGGAGGCCTGAATCCATGAGCACCGCAATCGTTTCCGCGGCCGTCTGCACCGACGCCGACACCGGCAGCTATTTCGAGCTGGCCGCCCGCGCCGGCGCGCAGGCGCTGACGGCGGCGGAGGTCTCCGCCGACCGGGTCGGCCTGGTGGTCAACGCCGGGGTGTTCCGGGACAGCAATATCGCCGAACCCGCGGTAGCCGCGCTGATCCAGAAGCGCCTCGAGGTGGGCCTGGAGTACGCGACCGGGCGGGTGCCCGCGTTCTCCTTCGACCTGCTCAACGGCGGCACCGGGGTGGTGCACGCGCTCATGGCCGCCCAGTGCTTCACCGGTCTCGGCGATGTCGAGTACGCGCTCATCGTGGCCGGCGACACCCATCCGTCCACCGAGCGCGACCGCGAGGACTTCCCGTACGCCGCGAGCGGTGCGGCCGTCCTGCTGCGTTCCTCCGACAGCGCGGGCGGTTTCGGCCGCATCTACACCACCGAGACCCCGGGCGCGCTCGCCCCGACCGCGTGGGCCGACCTGGAGGCGGCGGGCACCGGCGGCCGCACCGCGCTGACCGTGCGCACCGAGACCGGGGACCCGCTCGCGCTGGCCGAGGCCGCGCTGCGCGAATGCCTGGCCGGTGAAGGACTGCAGCCCAGCGACTTCGCCACCGGCGGCGCGGTACTGCTGGCCCCGGCCCCCGTCCCCGGCTTCCGGGAGCGGGTGGCCTACCGGATCGGGGTGCCCTCGGCCGCGGTCGCCGGGATCGACCCGTTCGTCGGCGACCCGTATTCCGCGGGCCCCGTGCACGCGTATCTGAGCGCGGCCACCCAGGGCATGCTCGACGAGGCGCGCGCGGTGGTGTTCCTGGCGGTGGACGACACCTCGGCGGCCGCCCTGGTCTATCGCCCGCAGGCGCTCGTCACCACCTCCTAGGCGAATGTGAAATACACTGTTTGGCAGTACATTTCGAAACCGTTGTGCCCCCGGCTGATCCTGGGCGCCCATGCGCCCTCGCTGCAATGATGCCGCTCCAGCACACCGAAGCTCGCCGTGCCACGCCTGTCAGTCGGGCGCATCCCGATCGGTGAAAGGGACGTCAGATGGCACGGTCGGTCGCTCGGGACCGAGGGGAAATGCCGGTGGGGACCGGCGCCAGGACGAGCTGGGCGGTCGCCACCCAGGTGAGCGCGGCGGACGCGGAGCGGCTGCGGGTCGCGCGCGCGGTGGCGGTGCTGGGGGCCGCCGCGGGGGTGGGGCGGGTCGCGGCACTATTGGACACGGAACTCGACGAGACCCGGGCGGTGGTCACGGAATTGGCGGCGGCCGGGCTGATCGTGGGGGAGTGCCGCCCGCACCCGGAGCTGGCGGCCCCGGTGCTGCGGGACCTGCCCGACGAGGATCGGCGCGCCCTGCACACCGGGGCGGCCGAACTGCTGTTCCGGGAGGGCCTGCCCGCGGCGACGGTGGCCCGGCACCTGGTCGAGGCGGGCGACGCCCGCGGCTCGTGGGCGGCGCAGGTGCTCCTGGAGGTCGCCGACCGCGCCTTCGACGCCGATGAATTGGACAGCGCCGGAACCTATCTGGAGCTGGCCTATCGGGCCAGCAGACGCGCCGACGAGCGGGCCGCCATCGCGACCCGGCTGGTGGCGGTGGAGTGGCGGATCAACCCGTCGTGCCGCACCCGCAATTTCGGCCGGCTCAAGGCGGCCCTGCGCACCGGGCGGGTGCCGTATCCGGAGCTGCCCATGACCGTGCTGCAGATGCTCTGGCACGGTCATGTCCTGCACGCCGATCACGCGCTGGTCCAGCTGCGTCGCAGCACGGACGCGGCGGCGGCCGATCGGGTCGAATTCGTCGGGGCGTGGCTGCGCTACACGCATCCGGTGCAGGCGCAACGGCATCCGTGGCTGGCCCGCGCCCGCTCCGGCCCGGAATCGCCGTCACCGGACCGGGATTCACCCCACCGGCAGGCCGCCGCGCTGCTGGCGGGACTGTGGGAGCAGCGCTCACCCGCCGAGACCGCCGCCGCGGCCCAGCGCATCCTGGCACACCACCGGCTGACCCCCGCCACCGTCGAGGTGCTGGTGGCGGCGGTCGACTGCCTGCTGCACACCGATCGCCTCGACGCCGCCGACGCCTGGTGTACCGCCCTGCTGGCCGAGGCCACCGCGCGCCGCGCCCCGACCTGGCAGGCGCTGTTCGCCTCGGCGCGCGCGGAGACGCTGCTGCGCAAGGGAAATCCGGTCGAGGCGGCCGGACATGCCCTGGCGGCACTCAATCTGCTGCCCGCCGAACAGCTCGGGGTGTGGCTGGGCCGGGCGGTCGCGGTGCTGGTGCGCGCGCTCACCGCACAGGGCAGGCACGCCGAGGCCGCCGCACAGCTGGAGCGGCCGATGCCGCGCGCCATGTTCGAATCCCGTTTCGCACTGGGCTATCTGCGCGCCTGCGGCGAGCACTGCCTGGCCACCGGCCGACCCGAGGAGGCGCTGCGGCACTTCCGCCGGTGCGGGCGGCTGATGGACGAGTGGGACATGGACTTCGCCTGGCTGGCGCCGTGGCGCAATGACCTGGCAGCGGCCGGCCTGGTATCCGGGCAGCAGCGGCAGGTGCGGAATCTGGTGACCCGGCATCTCGATCTGATCGGCGGAGCCGAGCAGCACCACACCGGTGGGGTGTCGCTGCGCCTGCTCGCCGCGACCAGCGATCCGCTGCGGCGGGTGACGCTGCTGCGCCGCTCGGCGGCGCTGGCCCGCTCGGGCGGCGACGAACTCGAATTGGCCACGGTGCTCGCCGATCTCGGGAACGCCTACCGGGCGCTGGGGGAGTCGGACCGGGCCCGGCCCCCGCTGCGGGAGGCGGCGCGACTCGCCGAGATCTGCGGGGCCGAACCGCTCCTGGCCCGCCTACAGGTCGACCCGGTGCCGGCCGCGCGAGAAACCCTGGTCGACACCGGTTTCGACGCCTTGAGCCCGGCCGAACGGCGGGTGGCCGAACTGGCCGCGCTCGGTCAGCGCAACCGCGATATCGCCGAGGCCCTGAACATCACCACCAGTACGGTGGAGCAGCACCTGACTCGGGTTTACCGCAAACTCGCGGTCGCTCGCCGCAGCGAACTGCGGTTCGCGCTGGCGTCCCGGACCGAGACGAGCGCGCGGACCGCTACCGGATGACCGTCGGCCGAAAGGGGATTGGCATGATCGCGTATCCAACCGGGGCGCCGCAGCCGCCGCGGGACGATGATCCGCAACCGCTGCTGCCCGAGCACGACCCGTTCTACCGGCGTCCGCGCGGACTCGACCGCGTCGTGCCCGGGGCCGTCCTGCGTTCGCGTCCGGTGGAACTCGCACTGCTGGGCCGCATTCCGCAGCGCGTCACGGCCACCCAGCTGCTGTACCGCAGCACCGATCTGCACGGCCGCGCCGAGGCGGCGGTCACCACGGTGCTGCTGCCGTCCGGTGCGGACCCGGCCGCCGACCGGCCGCTCGTCTCCTTTCAGTGCGCTATCGACGCCGTCGCCTCGAAGTGCCTGCCGTCGTATGCGTTTCGTCGCGGTGCGCGGGCGCTGGGCGCGGTTCCGCAGTTCGAGCTGCTGCTCATCGAGCACGCCCTGACCCGCGGCTGGGTGGTGTCGGTGCCCGACCACACCGGGACCGCGGGGCGGTTCGGGGCCCCGCGCGAGCCCGGGCACCGCACCCTGGACGGCCTGCGCGCCACCCTGAATTTCCTGGCGCGGCCGGATGATTCGCCGGTGGCGCTGTGGGGGTACTCGGGCGGCGGCCTGGCCACGGTATGGGCCGCCGAGCTCGCGGCGAGCTATGCCCCGGAGCTGAATATCCTTGCCGCGGTCCTGGGTTCGCCGGTGGGGAACCTCGAATCGACTTTCTTCCGGCTCAACGGCTCGGCCTTCGCCGGGCTGGCCACCCTGTGCGTGGCCGGACTGTGCCGCACCTACCCGGCCCTGGACCGCACCCTGCGCGAGCACCTCGACGCCGAGTCCCTCGACCTGCTCGACCGCGCCGAAACCAGCGCCACGATTCCGCTCCTGCTGCGCAGCGGCCGGTCCCGGCTCCAGGATCGCGACGGTTCGGCCCTGGCGACGCTGCGGACTCTGCCGCAGGTGCGGGCCGTCCTGGCCGATGCCGAACCCGGTGCGCGAGCGCCGCGGTTCCCGGTGCTCGCGGTGCAGGGCGTGCACGATCTGATCATTCCGTGCGGCAATGTGGATCGGCTGGTCGATCGCTACCGGGCCGAGGGCGCCTCGGTCCGCTATCTGCGCGATGTGCTGGGCGGTCACGCCAGCCTGGGACTGCTGGCCGCGCCCCTGTGCGAGAACTGGCTCGCCGATCGATTCGCCGGTCGTCCGCTCCCGGCCGGAACCACGCAAACCGTAGTCTCCCTGGCGCTTTCGATCCCCGCGCTCCGCGGCTACCTGGGCCTGGCGTGGGTCCTGGCGAGGGCGGTGGTGTCCCGGCCGATGCGCGCCGCACCACCCGCGCGGACCGCCGCGCAGCCGGGCACGCCGGAGTCGGACATCGCGCCCGCACTGCCGGCCACGTGATGCGCACGCCGCCCCCGCCCGACGAGGTCAAGGTCGGGCATCGATTCCCCTGAACGCCCGCGACCAGCCGATTCGGCTCCTACGAGGCACTACCGCAGCGAATCGGCCTTGCTGATCCAGCCCACCACCGCCCGGGTCAGGAAGGGCGGGGACAGGCGGGTGGCGAGGGCGGTGAGTTTGGTCTGCAGGCCGACCAGGACGTGCGGGCCCGACAGCGGGCGGCGTCCGATCGCGGTGTGCCACACCGCTTCCGCGACATCGTCGGGGGTGAGGTGGACGCCCAGCGTGGTCGCGGATTTCGAGCCGCGGCTCACCTCGGTCATCATGTCGGTCGCGACGAACAGGGGCAGCAGGTCGCTGACCGTGATGCCGTAGTGCCGCCATTCGAGGTCGAGGGCCTCGGTCAGGCTGCGCACCGCGGCCTTGGTCGCGCCGTAGGTCGCCAGGCCGGGCTGACCGTAGAGCGCCGAGGCCGAGGCCAGGTTGATGACCCGGCTGCCGGAGGTGCGGCGCAGATAGGGAAGGGCGGCGTGGCAGCCGTTGAGGACGCCCTTGACGTTCACGTCCACGAGACGATGCTGGCGTTCCACCGGGATCTCGCCGAAGGGCCCGGAGACCAGAATGCCCGCATTGTTGACCAGCAGGTCCAGCCGGCCGGTCGCGTCGTCGAAGTCCTTCAGCGCCCGATCCCAGCCCGCCGGGTCGGTGACATCGAAGGCCCCCGTCACGGTCCGCCCGCCGATCTCGGCGGCGGTGCGGGCGACCGCGTCGGCGTCGATGTCGTACAGGCCGACGGTCCAGCCCTCGCGGGCGAATCGCGCGGCGATGGCGCGGCCGATACCGGCGGCCGCCCCGGTGACGAGGATCGCGGGCTGAGAAGCATTGGCGGGCTGGGACATCGGAGCCTCTCGGATCGGAGGGTCGGGACCGCCGGTGCGGATCAGGCGGCGCTGCGGCCGAGGCGACCTGGATCGATCATCGCACGGTGGAAATCGGCCGCGTCACGGGCGGCGTCCCGGCCGTCCGCGAGCAGGTCCGCACCCAGGTGGATGAGGGTGTGCGGGGCGCTCGGCCGCACCTGCAGGCGCAGCGGGACACCCGCCGCCTCGGCGCGTTTCGCCACCGCCAGCGCGTCGGCGAGCAGCATCTCGCGTGAGCCGACCTGCAGCAGAATCGGTGGCAGACCGGTGAAGTCGTGGTTCACCACCGACCAGCTCGGATCCAGCTCGCCGTCCACGGCGATACCGCGGCGCACCACCATGTCCGGGCCGACCGCGGGCAGCACCGCGTCGTAGCGGGCATTGGGATGCGCCAGGCGGGCGGCGGAGTCGAAATCCGCCCACGGCGAGGTCACCGACAGTGCCACGGGTAGCGGCAGGCCCAGCTCGCGCAGTGTCAGCGCCAGCCGCAGCGCCAGTCCGCCGCCCGCGGAATCGCCCGCGACGACGATCTTCTCGGGCGGGAACCCCTCGGCCAGCAGGTGCCGGTAGGCGGTGAGCGCGTCGTCGAGGCTCTCGTTGGGGTGGGCGTCGGGCAGCTGGCGATAGTCGACGGTCAGCACCGGCAGCTCGCTCAGCGCGGCCAGCCGGGCGGTGTGGCGGCGGTAGCTGTTGAGCCCGCCCGCGATGAACGCGCCGCCGTGCAGGTACAGGATCGCGGCGTCGCGGTCCACCCGCGGATCGGGAACCGGTGCGCTCCACAGCCATTCGGCGTCGCAGTGCTCGAACCGCACCGGTTCGCGGCGGGTGCCGCGCGGGGTGCCGAGCACCCGGGCGGGCTGCTCGGACAGCCGCGTCATCCGGAACACCAGGTGCGCGGGGCGCGGGCCGAGGTCGGCGACCCAGGCTCCGGCGCGCAGGAACTGCTGCACCGTGGTGCGCAGCACCGGATGGGCGAGCCTGGTCCCGATGCGCGCCGGCCGGATCGTCTCCACGATCACCGATGAGACGGGGTCCGAGGTCTGCGGCGTCGCCACGGGCGCTCCTGTCCGCGCCGCGAAACACCGGGCGCTGCTGAGACAACGATGTCAGTTCTGGCCGAGGGCCGTTGATCATCTTGACGGTGAATGCGCGGATTGTCATGTCCGAGAACGAAATTCCCACGTAAGAGGGGGTGCCGGGCCGCCCGTCCGGCGGGGCGCGGCGGTAGGGCGTTGACTTATGCAGGTAAATGCCTGCATAATTTTCCCGTGCAACCCGAACCCGAGATGGACGCGGTCTTCAAGGCCCTGGCCGACTCCACCCGCCGCATGCTGCTGGACCGGCTGCGGGAGAACAATGGCCAGACCCTGCGCGAACTGTGCGAACGGGTCGAGATGGCCCGCCAGTCGTTGACCCAGCACCTCGACATCCTGGAGCGGGCCGGCCTCGTCACCGTGCTGCGGCGCGGTCGCGAACGGGTGCACTACATCAATCCGACCCCGATTCACGACATCGAACAGCGCTGGATCTCCGTCTTCGATCGCCCCCGGCTGGATGTCCTGCGCGCCGTCAAAAACCAGGCAGAGGAGTACGCCATGACCGCCACCACCGTGCCGAACTACGTCTATGTCACCTACATCCACGCCAGCGCCGAGCAGGCGTGGAAGGCCCTCACCGACGCCGACCTGACCGCGCAGTACTGGGGGCACGCGAATGTGTCCGACTGGCAGCCCGGCTCGGAATGGGAGCACCGCCGCGTCGACGGTTCGGACAAGATCGATGTCGTCGGCAAGGTCCTCGAGGTCGACGAGCCCCGGCGCCTCGTCCTCACCTTCGAGGATTCGATCGGGGCGGACCGCGCCCCGTCGGTGGTGACCTTCCTCATCGAGTCCCACCAGGACATCGTCCGGCTCACCGTCACCCACGAGAACCTGCCGAATCAGGAAATGCTACAGGGCATTTCGAGCGGCTGGCCCGCCGTGCTGGCCAACCTCAAGTCGCTGCTGGAGACCGGCGCCGTACTGCCGCAGGCGCCCTGGGAAATGTCGCAGGCCCACGCCTGATGTTCGACGCCACCACGCTGCGCGAGGTCTACGACACCCTGCTGGAAGCCGCTGCCGCCGTGGCAGATTCGGGCCCGCCGCTGCCGCCTCCGCCGGGGGAGTGGAACGCCGAGCGGATCCTGGGCCACGTCTCCCTCGTCACCGCCGCCACCATGGCCGCCGCGTCGGCGGTGGCGGCGGGGGAGCACGCCACCTACGACAATCGCCTCGCCCTCGACACCTGGACCATCGATCGCGTCGTCGATCTCGCGGGCGGGTTCCCCGGCCTGCGCGAACGCCTGCGCCGCCAGGCCGAGATGCTGTGCGGTTTCGGCGGGCCCGCGCTCAGCGACGCGGAACTGGACAGCCCGGTTCCGACCCGCCTGCTCTCCGCGGGCGCACTGCTGCTGGATCAGGCCATGCCCCTGCGGAATCTGTTCATCGGCCTGATCGATGTCGAAATCCCCGGCCACACCCGGCAGCTGCTCGCGCTGCGCGGAAACGGTGACGGCACCGGGCGGGCGAGTGCCCGCGCCGGTGCCGTCACCAGGTGATCGCCGCGGTGACCACCGCGTGGCCCTGCTGATTACCGCGGGGCCATGCGGATCGCGCCGTCGAGGCGGATGACCTCACCGTTGAGCATCGGGTTCTCCACGATGTGGCGGACCAGCGCCGCGTATTCGGCCGGGTCGCCCAGGCGCGACGGATGCGGCACCTGCGCGCCGAGGGCGTCGATGGCCTGCTGCGGCAGGGTCGCGAACAGCGGGGTGTGGAACAGGCCCGGCGCGATGGTCATCACGCGGATCTTGTACGAGGCCAGGTCACGGGCGACCGGCAGGGTCAGGCCCACGATGCCGCCCTTGGAGGCGGAGTAGGCCGCCTGGCCGATCTGGCCGTCGTAGGCGGCGACCGACGCGGTGTTGACGATGACGCCGCGCTCGCCGTCGGCCTCCTCGACCGCCGAGATGCGCTCGGCGGCCAGGCGGATGACGTTGAACGTTCCGATCAGGTTAACGTTGATGATCTTGGAGAAGGACTCCAGCGGGAACGCGCCCTGCTTGCCGACCGTCTTGATGGCATTGCCGATTCCCGCGCAGTTCACCGCAATTCGCAGCGTGCCGAGCTCCTGGGCGGCGTCCAGCGCGGCGGTCACATCCGCTTCGCTGGTCACGTCACCGGGCGAGAACACCACGCGCTCACCGAGTTCCTCGGCGATGGCCTTGCCGTCGGACGAGGGAAGATCGAGGATAACGACCTTCGCGCCGGCCGCGTGCAGTTCCCGCACGGTGGCCAGTCCGAGTCCCGACGCACCACCGGTCACGACCGCGGCAATGTCTGCTGTCTTCACAAAACCTCCAAAATTCTTGGTCTTGTTAATGTAGATTCTGCTCCGTCCACAGGGAAGACCGCCCCGTCGGCGTGGCGTTCACACGATGTCGCGAACCCTGCTACTCGCACGCGCGCGCGGATTGAACGGAGTGTCGTCCGGCGCGTCGAGTCGTTGGAATCCTGTTCATGCGAGAGAATTTCCGATCGGGACCGTTTCGTGCGCGACGCCCGTGGCGACGCGACGACGGCGGGCTGCACAGTACCGACGATCACCGACGACAACACACCGTCAGCCACGACCGACCGCCGAGAGGGTCAGACGATGCCGAGCGACGTGCCCCCAGCGGGAATGTTGAAGTCGTACAAAAAAGTGTCGCGCTGGTACCCCGCCCTGGAACTCGACGTACAGGCCCCTGCCCCCGAACGGCCCGACGCCGACTCGGCGTTCGCCGACGAGCAGGGCCCGGCCCGCTACCCGCACTACATCCACGACGAACCCGAGCTCGAGATTCCGCCGGTGCCCGAATCGGTGCTGCGGCGCAACCACTTCGATGGGGCCTGGGCGGACTGGATGACCGACTCCGGCGAGAGCGCCTCCTACGCACCGCCGCTGCGCTACCGCGGCAGCACGGTCGTCGAATTCCCCACGGGGAGTGGCGAAGCCGGTGCGGCATCGACCGGCGAGCGCGTCCCGAGAGCGGTCGACAGGGCCTCGCAGCTGCTCGACGCGGTCGCCGACCGCGCGGCCGTGCCGGGCGGGCGCATCGCGGGGCGGCGGTTTTTCGCCGTCGCGTTCCTGATCGTTGCCATTGTTTTGCTAGCCATTGCCGGTGGAGTTGCTCTATATGTGCTGAATTCCCACGGCGGCACTGCGCAATCCATCGGCACACGCGAGGCGGGACCCCGTTCCGGCCCGATCGCCGTCACGGCGGCGTACAACGAAATGACGGCCCCCGCGATCATCGGCGACCATGGACCCGCCGCGGGCATTCCGGCCGGATAAGAGGAGAGCGGAGACAATGGATCAGGACTGGAGCCGCTGGCTCGACGAGAAACCCGAAGAGGGCGAATCGACGGGCCGTGCCGCGCGTTCCAAGGCTCCGGTGATGCGCTTGCGCAAGCGCCGCGGCGACTCCGGCGAGGCCGGTCCCGCGCCGCGCCCGATTCTGGTGGTGGGTGGTTGCGGCGGCGCGGGCACCACCACGACAACGCTCGGCATCGCGGGGGAGATGAGCGCCGCCGGCGCCGAAACCGTCGCTGTGGACGGCACTTTCGCGGGCAGCGATCTCGCGTTGCGGGGCGCTGACGAGCACCTGAGCCCGATCAGTCTGCAGGCCTGGCTCTACGGCCGCGGCGACGACGAGGCCGCGCCGCTCAAGGAATGTCTCTCCCGCTCCACCTCCGGCATCGGCCTGCTGTGGCGCGATCCCGCCCCGCTGCGCCGGCGCGCCACCTACCTGACCGTCGCCCGCGCGCTCGGCGAGACCGGGTACACCCCGGTTTACGACGGCGGCAATCCGATCGCGAGCCGGCATCTGCGCCCGCTGCTCGAGGACGCCGATATCGCACTGGTGCTGTCGATTCCGGCGCGCGTGGATGCGGCCAACCGCTTGCGCGTGACGCTGGAGTGGCTCGACGATCAGTTCGGCGGGCAGGGCGAGGGGCAGGGTGACGGCATCGTCGGCGACACCACCATTGTCGTGTCACATCAGTTGCCGGGCAGTGATTCTCGGGTCGCTGAGCATTTGCGGGAGCATCTGGACGGCTGGGTCCGTGAGATCGTCGAGATACCCTATGACGCACACCTCGCACGCGGAGAGTTGGTGCGGCACAGCAACCTGGCCGCAGAGACACGCCGCGCGTATCGCCGCCTGCTTGCTGGAGTGGCATCATGACCGCAGCCATGAAGGAACGCCGATCCGCCTCCGAGGCCGCTCTGGCGGCCGGTGTGGTGCCGCCGCCGGAATCCCGCCGCGCACCGATCTGGGACCGACCCGTACCCGGCGATGGCCGAGCGCCCCTGGTGTGGCTGCTCGGCGTGCACGGGGGCGCGGGCGCGACGACGCTCTCGCATGTGCTTGCGCCGGCGGCGGATTCGTATCGGCGCTGGCCGGGCGTGTTCGACCGGGAGTCCCCGTTCGTGGTGCTGGTGGCGCGCGAGACCATCGCCGGGCTCACCCGCGCCCACGATCTGCTGCGCCAGCATCACGCCGGGCTGGCCGGTTCGTGTGAGGTGCTGGGCCTGATCACCGTGGCCGCGCGGCCGGGCCGGCTGCCCGCCGAGATCCGCCGCTACCGCGATGTGGTCGGTTCGCTGGCGGGTCAGGTGTGGAAGTTGCCGTGGCACGAGGAATGGACCCTGGTCGAGGCCGATGAGCTGCCGGTGTGGTCACCCGGCGACCCGGTGCCGCAGCAGCGCAAGCGCAAATCCGATCCGCTGGAAGAGATTACGCCCGACGTGCGGGAGCTCGGCGCCGGCATCGTGGCCGCCGTGCAGGACGCGCTCGACGCCCCCCGCCCCGCGTTCCCGGACCGGGGAGAGTGATCATGGACACCGACGGATTGTGTTGTGCGGGAAGAAGTTCCCGGTTGCGGGGACCTGCCCGGTCCCCAGGGAAGGTGGCAGGGCAGTCAGTAGAAGGAGTTGTCGTCGCCGGTTGGACGGCCGGGCCGTGCATAGGCGAGATTGTTACTAGCAGTTCGCTTTTGGATAAGGACAGACAATGAGCATGCTCCTCGCCGTACACGACGCGTACGGCCAGATCCTCGCCCAGGTCGGGAATCCGACCCCCGAGGCACCGCCCGCGTCGGACAAATTGCTGAAACTGGTTCGGTATTTCACCTGGTTCGTTCTGTTGTCAGGAATCCTGGGCATCACCTACGCCGGTGGCCGGTTCGCCTGGGAGAAATGGACAGGAGGCGGTTTGGAGTCGCCGAAGATGGTGGCAGGGGCCATGATCGGAGGAATCGTCGCCACGAGCGCGGGCACGATCATGAATGCAGTGATCACCTAATGTCCGCCGCGCTGGTTGCGCCAGCGATGGACGCCGTGCTGGCCTACAAGCAGATGCCGCCGGATGTGATCCGGCCGATCATGCAGCTCATCGACTGGCTGCTGTGGTGTGTACTGCTGTTCTGCCTGGCCTGGATGATCCTGGCCGCGGGCCGGCTCTGGTATGCCTTCCGCGACGACCTGGCCGCCAACGACGCGACGCACGGGGTGGTGATGAGCCTGCTGGGCGCGATCATGGCGACCTCGGCCAGTGGGATCGCGCTGGCCCTGCTGCCGACCTGACGGGCACGGGCAGCTGAATTGTCCACTGGCACACACATTTCGGAGGCCATGCGATGAGCGAGAAGGAGTCGCCCGAGCGTGACCGCGTCTCGTTCGGCGTCATCGCCTCGGCCGCCCTGGTCGCGGTCATCCTGATCGCCGGCCTGGTGGTCTACTTCGGGCACGGCGACAGCAAGCCGAGCGCCAAGCCCGACGGGACCGTCCCGGCGGCCTCCGACTCCGGCGCCACCGGATTCGCCTCGCCCGAGGTGGATCTGTTCGGCCGCCGGGTCGACGTCCCCAACAACACGGCCGGCCAGCCGCTGCCGCAGGATCCGTCCAAGCAGCGCAAGGCCACCGACGCCGACTGGCTCACCGCCGCCCCGCTGGGGACCACCGATCCCCACGGCTGGCAGCGGGTCTACGGCGCGTCCGTGCCCTTCTCCACCTCCGACGGTCCGGCGCGCCTGGAAAACGGGCTGGCCGTCGGCTATTCGCACACCCCGCAGGGCGCGGCGCTGGCCGCGGCCCAGATCACCTACCGGCTCAATGCCCGCCCGGCCGACCGGGAGCTCTACGTCCGGCAGGTGCGGGTGCCCGCCGAACAGCTCACCGCGTACGACCAGGCGCTCGCCGATCAACGGCTGCCGAAACAGCAGCCCCAGAAGGTGACTCGATATCTGGTGGCCCCCGACGGCTTCCAGATCGAGAACTACGCCGACGACATGGCCATCGTGCGGCTGGCCGCGCGCGGGCCGGTGGTCGACAACCGGCAGCTGTGGGCGGCGGTGCGCCTGATCATGGTCTGGGACGCCGGCGACTGGCGGCTCAAACCTTCGACTTCCAAGACCGCGCAAACCGAATACGTCGATTCGCTTGCGGGATGGACCCGATGGTGACAACAACAGAAATGGCATCGCGACCCATCGAGAGGTGGACCACATGCTGAGGCGGCTAGTCACGATCCTTGCGGTCGTCTTCACCGTCATGATCGCAACCCCGACGGTGGCCTACGGCCAGACGTACGGTTTCGACCAGGCCTGCAACGAATTACACGACTCCCTCGACGGGCTGGGCGTACCCGGCATCTCGCTCGGCGACGCGGCCTCGGCCGCGTGCAAGGCGGGCAATGTCGCGACCCACCCGACCGACGCCGCCGCCACCGTGCGCGACAAGGCGTGGGACTCCACCTTCGGCAAGGTGGTGGACTCGCTGATGAACGGTCTGGGCGAGGCGTTGACCCTGGCGTTGACGTTCTGGATGAAGATCCCGAACGAACGCGTCAGTGACGCGGGCGCGCTCTTCACGAAGATCAACGACTACACCTATCAGGTCCAGATCCTGTTACTGATGGCGTCGGTGATCCTCTCCGGCCTGAAACTGGCGCAGGCCAGACGCGGAGCCGCGGTCAGCGAGGCCACGGAATCGTTCTGGATGTTCGCGCGCGTGGTGTTCAGTTCCTGGATGCTGGGCGCGGTGATCGTGGCCGCCACCCAGGCCTCGGACAAGTTCTCCGAGTGGATCATCAACGACTCCACCGGCGGCAATGCCAAGAACATCGCCGAGCTGATGGTGAAAACCTCGAAGCTGCAGGCGTTCTCGCCGGGTCTGGTGCTGATCATCGCGATCGTCGGCCTGCTCGGGGCGCTGGCCCAGATCGTGCTCGCCATCGTCCGCCAGGGTCTGCTGGTGGTGGCCGCGGGCGTGCTGCCGCTGGCCGCGGCCGCGTCGGGCACCCAGATCGGGCGCACCTCGTACTCGAAGCTGCTGGGCTGGATCATCGCGTTCATGCTCTACAAGCCGGTGGCGGCGATCGTGTACATGATCGCGTTCACCACCGCGGGCAATACCGACGACCTGACCGGCACCGTGAACCTGCCCGACGCCGACGAGGCCCAGCGCATGCTGGTCGCCATCGTGCTGCTGTGCACGGTCGCGTTCGTGCTGCCGGCGCTCATGCGCCTGGTGACCCCGGCGGTGGCCATCGTCGGTTCCGGCGGTTCGGGTCTGGCCGCCACCACCGGCACCCTGGTCGGCATCGCCGCGCTCGGTGCGGTCGGTTCGCGCGCGGTGGCCCCGCGCGGTGCCGCCGGACCCGGCGCCGCCGGATTCGTCGGACCCGGTCGCGGCGGGCGTCCCCGTCCCGGTCCCGGGGGCGGCGGTCCCGGCGGCGCGCCACGCCCGACACCTTCGCCACGCCCGGCGGGTGGTGGCGGCGGTGCGCCCGCCGCGAGTCCTGCCGCCCAAGGCGGTGGCGGCGCAGTACCGTCAGGCGCGTCCCGCGTCGCCAACCGGGTCGCGCAGGCGCGCGCGGCGACCGCCTCGCTGAGCAAGGCCGAGTCCACCGCGGGCGACCTGGCCGGTGACCGCTGGGCCAACCGTTCACCCGACCTCGGCAGGAGCACCATCCCGCGATGACGATGACCGAGACCTACGAGCGCCGCTCGTACGGACTGTGGCAGAAGCCCCGCAGCGCCGGGCTTTTCGGCCTGCGCTGGGGTGAGACCGTGGTCGGTTTCGCTGTCGTGATCACCGCGCTGCTGACGGCGCTGGCGGCCGGGCCGAAACCGGCCGCCGTGGTGGCGGGCATCGGCACGGTCGTGATGGTTCCACTGGTGTGGCGGACGGGGGGCCGCTCCGGCTACGAGAACGGATTGATGATGTTCCATTGGTTGCGCGGCCGTTCCAAGGGCGAGCACGTGTACCGGGGCGGGCGGTTCTCCCGGATCCCGGGCGGCGTCACCCGCCTGCCCGGACTGATGGCCCCGTCACGGCTCTACGAGGGCATCGACGCCGGCGGCTACAGCTTCGGCATGATCCACCTACCGCAATTCGCCCAGTACACAGTGGTTCTGCGCGCTTGGCCGCAGGGCCACGAGGCCGTCGACCAGCCGGTCATCGACCGCTGGGTGGGCGCGTGGGGCACGTTCCTGGCCTCGCTGGGGCAGACCTCCGACATCGTGGCCGTGGTGCCGGTCATCGACACCGTGCCCGAGACCGGAAACCGTTTGCTCACCGAGGTTTCCACCATCACCCGGCCCGAGGCCCCCGATCTCGCGCAGCAGGTCATGTACGAGCTGGCCACCGAACTGCCGCAGGAGCGGGTGCAACTGCTGCCCCGGGTCGCCATCACCTTCAAGGCGACCACCGCGGAGCGCCGCAAGAATCCGGCGGAGGAGGCGGTCGAGATCGGCCGCCGCCTGCCCGGCATCTGTGCGGCCCTGGCGGAGGCCGGCGTTCGTGCCCAGCCCATGGCCGCCGACGAGATCATCTCGTTCATCCGCCGCAGCTACGACCCGGCCGCCCAGGCCGATCTCGAGGTGGCCGCGGGCGAACCCGGTGGGCACGGCCTGGATTGGGCCGACGCGGGCCCGGTCTCGCACGAGGAGCGCTGGGACCACTTCATTCACGACGGTGGCCGCTCGGTCACCTGGGAGATGGACACCGCGCCCGAGGGCGCGGTCGACGAGCGGGTGCTGCAGCGGCTGCTCGCGCCGAATCCGGAGGTGCCGCGCAAGCGCATCACCATCGTCTACCGCCCGCACTCGGCCGGCGACGCCGCCCAGATCGTGGACGACGACTACAAGAACGCCCTGGTGGCACAGCAATCCGAGCGCGGCGTCGTGTCCGCCGCCGCCACCCTGCGCGTCGGCGCCACCCAGCAGGCCCGCGAGGAGCAGGCCCGCGGGCACGGTGTCACCCGCTTCGGCGCCCTGGTCACCATTACCGAACCCCTGCGCGGCGACCTGCCGCGCATCGAGGCCATCACCCGCGACCTGTCCACCCAGGCCCGCCTCAAGATCCGCCGCTGCTACCGCTACCAGGCGGCGGCGTTCGCGGCCTCGCTCGGCTGCGGGGTGATCCTCCCCGAACACGCCACCATTCCGAAAGCGCTTGCGGGGTAACCCATGCCACGTGACTTCGACCCCTCGGTCCGCGAACGCGACGCCGCGCCGCCCACCCGGCGCGGCTCCCGCCGCGACCCGGCTCCCGTCGACCGCTACGACGAGCCGGACCCGTACCCGCCCCCGTCCTCCCGCGTCATGCGCGACGAGCACCGGCCCCGGCGCGGCACCCTCCCGGACCGCCGCATGCTCCGCCGCGACCCCATCGAGCCGCCCGACCAGGATCGGCCGGCCGAGGTCGTGAGCGCGCACGAGGGTGAAGCGCTGCGCGCCGAGCCGGGGATCATCACGGATCACGCTGCGCCCCAGCATGATCCGGAAGCGATGGCGCAGCCGGAACCGCCGGTCGGCGAGCGGCCGGTGGAGGAGCGCGGGGCGTCGGTCCCGATGCCCGAGGCCGAGCCCGAGCGGGCCGAGACGCACCCGGAGATCACGAGCCGGGAGCCGGTCGAGGTCGTCACTGCACCGCAGCTCAGCGAGACGGTGGCCGAGCCGATCGAAGTTCCCGAAGCGGACAGCGGCGCGGAGCCGGTGAAGAAGGCGGCCCGGCGGCGGCTTCCGGCGATGCCCGCCCTCGAACCCACCGGTGGCACAGGCGAATCGGGCACGGCCCAGGGTGTCGCCGCCGAGGTCGTGGCGACCGGGCGAGAGCTGGCGGTACGCGCGGAGGCCGATTCGGGGGATGCACTGCGGGCCGCGGCCGATGTGCTGGGGGAGCCCACGGCCGGATCGGCCGGGCGTCCCGGCGGCACCGAGCGGTCGGAGCGCGTGCTGGACAAGGGATCCGGCCGGAGTGGTGCGGTGGCGCGGTCCGGCGGTGTGCGCGAGGGCGAGGCTCGGTCACGGGCGCGCGGGCCGGAGCGGACCGAGGGGGATCGCATGGAGCGCAAGCGGAGTCGCGAGACCACATCCGAGGCGGATGCGGTACGCCGCGGGGAGCCCGGCGAACGGCGCCGCGAACGACCGCGCGCCGAGGGCGAACCCGGACGAGAGCGGCGCAGTGACGGTGAATCCGGGCGCGAACGGCGTGTAGCCGAAGGCGGGCGTGAGCGCCGTGCCGACCCGGAGCGGGATGCCCGGCGCGGCAATGGCTCCGAGGGCCGCGGGCGGTCCACGGACGCGGATCGGGTGCATCTGGGCGGACGGGCCGGCGCCCCCGGCCGGACCCGTGCCGCGCGGCCGGAGGGCGAGGCAGGGGAGCGGCCGGTGCGCAACCGGCCCGCGCGCGACGGGCGGCCCGAGCGGACCGGCACCGAGGAGCGTGGCCGCGGCGCCCGTAAGGACAAGCGGGACAAGGTCGCCGACCAGGCCGAGCGCGACGCGGCCGCCAAGCGCGCCGCCGCGCGCAAGGCCGCGGCCAAGAAGAAGCAGTCCGGTCCCAAGCTGCTCGACGACACCATGCGGGCCAAGCTCGAGGTCACCGCGCGCGAGGGCAATGGCATCAGGGCGGCCTGGGCCACCTTCCGCCTGCACACCGACGATCTGCGGCGGCGCAACTTCGCGGCGCGCGCCGAGCGCATGGAGTACGGCAGCTTCGACGAATTCGACCGCACCACAGCACAACTCACCGATCGCGGCTACATCGGCGCGGGCGGCGGGCGGATGAACGTGGTCGGCCGCCCGGTCGAGTACCGCGCCACCACCGCGCAGGTCGCGGGCCTGTGGCCGTGGTCGGTCGGCGCGGGTGCGCCGCTCATCGGCACCCCGCTGGGTTCGCACCTGCACACCGGCGCTCCGGTCTGCTTCGACCCGATGAACTGGTTCATGCGCGGCAGCTTCATCACCGCGCCCAGCCTGTTCGTGCTGGGCCTCAATGGTTTCGGCAAATCCTCGCTGGTGCGCCGCATCGTGCTGGGCGGTGTCGCGCAGGGCATCACCCCGCTGATCCTGGCCGACGTCAAGCCCGACTACCGCAAGCTGGTGGAACTGGTCGGCGGTCAGGTCATCGACCTGGGTTACGGCCACGGCAAGCTCAATCCGCTCGCCGCCGGTGTGCTGGGCTCGATCGTGCCGATGCTGGGCGAGTTCCCGGAACTGCAGACCCAGGTCATACAGGAGATGCGCGCCCGCCAGGTCACTTTGGTGGCCGGTCTGGTGGAGCTGGTGCGCGGCGCGCGCGTGCGCGACTTCGAGGAGACCCTCATCTCCACCGCGCTGCGCATCCTCTATCGCGAGGGCAGCGTCTTCACCCCGGACCACCCGCCGATCATCGAGGACCTGCTCGATGTGGTCGTGGCGGGCGGCGACGAACTGCAACTCGATGCGGGCGCGGACAATCCGGACGAATACCAGGAGGCCATCAAGGGTCTGCGCCGCTCCTTGCGCGCACTCACCCAGGGCCCGTTCGGCGCGGTCTTCAACGGCCACACCACCACTCCCATCGACACCACCGCCACCGCCGTCTGCATCGACGTCTCCCACATCCCGAACGGCGACAAGAAACTCAAGGCCGCCGTCATGCTGGCCTGCTGGGCCGACGGTTTCGCCTCCGTCGAGGCCGCGCACGTGCTGGCCGACGCGGATCTGGGCCCGCAGCGCTACTTCCAGGTGGTGATGGACGAGCTGTGGCAGGTGCTGGGCCTGGGCGACTTCATGGTCGACCGCGTCGACGAGCTCACCCGTCTGCAGCGCGGCATCGCCACCTCGCTCATCATGATCAGCCACACCATCAAGGACCTGCAGGCCCTGGGCTCCGAGGCGGCCATCGCCAAGGCCCTCGGCTTCCTGGAACGCGCCCGCGCCAAGATCTTCGGCGCGCTCCCGGCCGAGGAGATCGCGCGTCTGGATTCCACCGTGCCGTTCACCGCCGCCGAGGAGGAGATGGTGACCAGCTGGTCCGCGCCGCAGGCGCTCACCGGTGAGGCACTCAAACCGGGCCAGCAGCGCCCGCCCGCGCCCGGCACCGGTAAGTTCCTGCTCAAGATCGGCGAGGACCGCCGGCCCGGCATCCCGTTCCACATGGAGTTCACGCTCTCGGAACGGGAGAGCGGAATCCACGACACCAATCAGCGTTTCAGCGAATTCACCGAGACCACCGCGAGCCGCGGCTCGGACGAGGGGAGCGCCGCATGATGCCGCACCGGTCGTATCGAAGAGTGTCGCCGGAGGTCCGGCAGGCCGCCGTCGAGCAGGTCATCGCCCTCACCGGCAAACTGCGCTCGGAATCCGAGGCCTGCCGGGTGGTCGCCGAACAGATCGGCGTGCACACCAATTCGGTGCGCAACTGGGTGCGCGCCGCCGAGAGCCCCGGCCTGGAACGCATGGATGCGATCGCGCTGCGCCGCAAAGTGGCTCTGCTGCAACAGCAGCTCGCGGCCGCCGCCGAAATGAACCGCACGCTGGTGGAAACCCTCCACGACGCCAAGCGCGGCACATGAGCCGCTGCCGCGAGTACGAACACGCCGACTCGGGAAACCCGCTGGTATGGACCGGGTATAGCGCTCAGCGACTAACCTGGAAGGGTGGTCCGGTGCTGCGCCGCCGGCGCGGGCCGGTGAGCGCGAGCACGGGTGTGCACGGTGCGAGCGCAGGCATGCGTCCCGCGATTGGGGTGGTGATGCTGGTAGTGAGCGTCGCAGTGCTGGCCACCGCATGCGGCGGCGGCAGCTCGACCGGCGGCGGCTCGAATCCGTCTGCCGGGCAACCGCCCACGTCCACCACGCGGTTGCTGGAGGATGCCCCCGCCCCCGACCCGACCACGCCCGACGGTGTCGCGGTGACCGCGCTGGAGCAGATCTACACCTGGTACCCGGCCACCGAGTCCGAGGGTGACGCGCTGCGCCGGGCCCGGAAATGGCTGGGCCCCAGCCTGATCCGTACACTGGACAACCCGTCCACCGGCGTGGAAACCCCGAGACCGTCACTGCGCTGGGCCGACTGGGCCAAGACGGGCGCTCACGTCGAGGCGTTCGCGTTCGCCTCCGGTGAGAAGGCTCCCACCGGCGCCGACCCGAACCGGCAGCAGTACAAGATCGGCATCGAGCAGACGGTCGTCTATCCGGACGGCAGGCGGGAATCGCTACCCCCGGCCACGGTCGTCGCCACCGTCGTGCGTGCACCTGCCGGTGGCTGGTTGCTGGACGAATTCCGTTGAGCGGTAACGACTCACAGGTCATCCCAGGAGGTTAGAGATGGCGAAGAAACCGATTGCGGACCCGGCCGACCCGGGTCCGGATCGTGTCCTGCACCTCGTCTACGCGGGTTTCTACTTCTTCGGAACCGTGTGGCTGGCCGTGCAATTGGGCAACCTGCTGAGCTCGCCGCGCCAGCACGTGCCGATCAACCCGATCGCCATCGTGGTCAACCTGCTGAAGGGCGAGCTGCGCTGGCCGGCCGCCGCCACCGTGATCATCGTGCTCGTCTTCGGGGGGACGCTGGGCTGGGTGCTGTACCGGCGCCGCCGCGAGCTGAACGCCAAGAAGGGCCGACTGGCGATCGACGACAAGGCCGATCACATGGGCACCGGCGGAGCCATCAAGGCGCTCACGCTGTCCGGTGTCCGGGAGAAGGCCGGCCAGATCGGTGTGCCGCTGCACAAGCACCTCACCGGGGACATGCTCATTCCCGGTTCGCTGATGCGGCCCGGGGACATGCTGGTTCCGGGTATCCCGATCGGCATGTCGGTCGCCGACGGCGAAATGATGTACGGCTCCTACGAGGATCTGCAGGTCGACATCTGGGGCCCGCGACAGGGCAAGACCACCTCCCGGGTGATCCCGGCCGTGCTCGCCGCCATCGGCCCGGTGGTCGTCACCTCCAACAAGCGTGACGTCGTCGACGCCACCCGGGATGTGCGGGTGGGCAAGGGCAGTCAGATCTTCGTCTTCGATCCGCAAGGCGTGGCCCCGGATTCGCACGACCTGCAGGCACAGCAGGAACCCGGCTGGTACTGGGATCCGCTGGCATGGGTCGACGTGCACCGGCCCGGCTGCGAGGTGCGGGCGGTCAGCCTGGCGGGTCATTTCTCCGACGCGGAGGGCAGTCCCTCGGCCGGCCAGGGCGCGGACTCGTACTTCGACCCCGAGGCCGAGGATCTGCTCGCGGCACTGTTCCTGGCCGCGGGTTTCGAGGGCAGCAACATCCTGCGGGCCTGGGAATGGGTGAACAACCCGATGGACACCACCCCCATCGAGATCCTGCGCGCCCATTCCAAGCACTACATGGCCGAGGGTCTCGCCGGCCAGTACAACCTCGACATCCGCACGCGCGACGGCATCTTCGGTGGCGCGAAGGCGATGATCAGGTGCCTGAAGTTCCCGCACATCCAGCCGTGGATCATCCCCAACGGCGGCCGGTCGGCCTTCGACGAACTGGAATTCCTCGAGCGCAACGGCACGCTCTACTGCCTGTCGCTGGAGGGCCGCGGCTCGGCGGCGCCGCTGGTGAGCGCCCTGACCGCGGCGGTCATCGACGTGGCCTCCCGGGAGGCGTCACGGTCGCCGGGCGGGCGGTTGCCGGTGCCGCTGCTGGCCGCCCTCGACGAGGCCGCCAATGTCGTGCGCTGGAAGGATCTGCCGAAGCAGTACAGCCACTTCGGTTCTCGCGGCATCGTGGTGATGACGGTGCTGCAGTCCTGGGCGCAGGGCGCGCGCTGCTGGGGACCCGATGGCATGGAGGCGCTCTGGGGCGCCGCGAACATCAAGGTCATCGGCAGCGGCATCGACGACATGACCTTCCTGCAACAGCGCTCCGAGGCCATCGGCGACTACGACAGCATCTCGCAGTCGGTCTCGGAATCGAAGGGCGGCAAGAGCTATTCGCGCTCCCTGAGCTCGTCGCGGACCTTCAACGCCCATGCCCTGGCAACCCTGCCGCGCGGCCGCGCCATCCTGTTCGCCTCCGGCACACCGGCCGTGCTGCTGCGCACGGTGCCGTGGTGGGAGGGCCCCGACGCCGCCGCGGTCGAGCGGTCGATCGAAGCCCACGACCCGTCACCGACGCGCAAGACCGAGATTTCCGATCTGATCAGTCCCGCGCTGATCAAAGAGACACTGCCGGATGTTTCGGCGCCCAAGGAGGTTCGACCGCTGTGAGCGAAGAGTCAACACCCATGGTCTACGCGAGCGTGGTCGAGTTCGTGGAGAACTACCTCAGCCTCGTGTACCGCCGGCAGGTGACCGATATCAGCGACACCGTGTGGTGCCCCGAATGGTGGAAGCACGCCGAGGCGGTCGCGCGACTGGATGCCATGTGGCGGGCGTGGGAGCACTTCCGCCACGACGGCAAGACCGGGCTCAGCATCTGGTTCCTCGACCACGCCGACCCGCACATGGCGAAACTGTTCGATCCCAAGGGCCCGTTCAAGTACTGCAGTGTGCGCAACGGCCACAAGGACATGCTCACCCCGCTGCCGTTGAAGTCCCCCCAGCAGGGCTTGTTCAGCAATCCCACGATGGGGGAGTTCCCGCTCTGAGATGAACCGTCGGCCTCGGTATGGTGCCGGCGCCGAAACGAAAAGTGGCGGATCGGGTTGCGATCCGCCACGGTTCGAAGTTATTGCTGCTCAGACTCGTTCACGTGAGCGAGCGCGTTCGCGCTCCCGCTCGTGCGCTTCCTGCTCCCGCACCCGCCGCTGCGCCGCCTCCTGCTCCCGCAGCCGCACGGCATCCTGTGCCGACTGGGCCTGTCCGACCTCCATCAGCAGCCGTACCGATTGCAGTTCGGGCGAGATGCCCATGCGCGAAAGGTGTTGCGCCAGCGCGGTTCGCCGTTCCACCGAGTCGTATCGCACGGAGCCGCGGCTGGCTTGCTGCGCGGCCATCCGAGATGCCTCCGCCTGCGCGGAGAATCGATCCTTTTCGAGAGATACGCCCCGTTCACGCGTCGGGCGCTCCAAGATTCGCGAGAGTTCGCGGTTACGCGGATCACGTGCCTTGGCATCCGCTGCCTCACGCAGCCGACGCTCGCGGCCCTCCTTCTGGCGGGCCTCGGTGACCCTGACGCGTGCTTCCGCTTCCTTCTGGCCACGTTCCCGGGTGCGCAGCGCGACAAGTGTCGCGAGCTGCAACATTTGCCTCATCATCGCCGCTGTTTCGCGGCCGATGTCGTCGAGTTCCTCGGCCATTGCCTGCTCCCCGATGCTGCAGTTAGATCACTATGGATGATTGTGGTGCTTCGTCACGGACATCGCCACACGAACGGTGGTTGCGCGTAGCCATATCCCGCCTGCAAACGTGGACACCCGGAGCCCATCAGGCGTCGCAACGGCCCGGTGGGGATTGCCCGGTGGGCTTTACTACGCCTTGGTACTCCGTTCTACGAGGTTACCAGCGAAAACTCCGAAACCACCGCACGCGCGCGTCGCGATCCAGCATATATCGCACAATTCCGGCACGTCGTGGAAAAGTCAGGATTTTCTTTGGTTAGGGAAGCCTTAGGCAAGAGGTTCAACGGGACCTTCCCGAGACCTTCGCCGGAAAAGAACCGGGCCCGGCGCGGGGAAGCGCCGGGCCCGAAAAACCATGCTGGTCAGTTGATTTGGACCGAGTGGATGTTCACGTCCGCGGCCGGCTTTCCGTCCTGGCCGCCGCCCTGGACGCCCGCCTTGGCGACCTTGTCGAGGGTGGCGAGACCGGCGTCGTCGACCGTGCCGAAGATCGTGTACTGCGGCGGCAGTTGGGAATCGCCGTAGACCAGGAAGAACTGGCTGCCATTGGTGCCCGGCCCGGCGTTGGCCATGGCGAGCACACCGCGCTTGTAGGCGACCGGGTACTGGGCGGCTTGGTCATTCGGGTCGTACTGGTCGGTCGGGTACTCGTTGTCGAATTCGTAACCGGGGCCGCCCATTCCGCTGCCGGTCGGGTCGCCGCACTGCAGCACCTCCAGGCCCTTGCCCGTGGTGATGCGATGGCAGCTGGTGTTGTCGAAGAACTTCTGCTTGGCCAGGCTCTCGAAACTGTTGACCGTGCAGGGGGATTCACTCGGGGTCAGGGTCATGGAGATCGGACCCTGGCTGGTGTCCATGGTCGCCTTGACATCACCGGCGGTGGAGACATTGGCCGTGCTCGGCGGATTCACCGGCTTGTCGGCCGGCTTCTGCGACGGGCGGTACTCACAGCTGACCGAGGCCGGCTTGGCCTTGGCGGCCGGCGGGGGAGCGGCGGTCAGCGAGGCGTCCGGAGTCTCCGAGGCCTTGGCGCTGGTGCTGTTGTCATCGCCCTTGGTCAGGAAGTAGATGCCGACACCGGCCGCGACCGCGACCACAACACCCAGGGCCGAGGCCGCGATGGTGAGTTGCTTGCGCTTACGCGCCCGCTGGGCCCGATTCTCCAGTTGACGCTCCAGCTTCCGCTTCGCCGCAGCGCGTCGCTGTTCATTGCTCGGCACTAACTGTCCCTCCGTGAACGGTCGGTATCTGATGTCTGTACAGACTGCGGCCGTCAGCCCAGCGGCCGCGGCAGACATTACCTGCATTCGCTGAGAAAAACCTACATATGGCAGGCCCTGGTGACCGACGGCCGGTAACCGGTTGGACTTGGCGGACGGGCGTGGTGAAAACTGGGCATCGTGACCAAGACCAGCAGCTTCCGTGCCCCGAGGGGGGTCCCCGACTATCTGCCACCCACGTCCGCCGAGTTCGTCGCCGTCCGCGACGCCCTCGTGGGCACGGCGCGATTGGCCGGATACGGGCATGTCGAGCTGCCGATCTTCGAAGAGACCGCCCTGTTCGCGCGGGGTGTGGGCGAATCCACCGACGTCGTCACCAAGGAGATGTGGACCTTCGCCGACCGCAATGGCGAGAGCTTCACCCTGCGCCCCGAAGGCACCGCCGGCGTCATGCGGGCGGTCATCGAGAACGGCCTCGACCGCGGGGCGCTGCCCGTCAAACTCTGCTACGCCGGTCCGTTCTTCCGGTACGAGCGCCCGCAGAAGGGCCGCTACCGGCAGCTGCAGCAGGTCGGCGTGGAGGCCATCGGCGTCGACGATCCGGCGCTGGACGCCGAGGTGATCGCCATCGCCGACGCCGGATTCCGGGGGCTCGGACTGGAGGGTTTCCGGCTCGAGATCACCTCGCTCGGCGACGAGACCTGCCGGCCGCAATATCGAGAACTGTTGCAGGACTTCCTGTTCAAGCTGCCGTTGGACGAGGAGACCAAGCGCCGGGCGGCGATCAACCCGCTGCGGGTGCTCGACGACAAGCGTCCCGAGGTCAAGGAGATGACCGCCGAAGCGCCGCTCATGATCGACCACCTGTCGGAGTCGGCCAAGGCGCACTTCGAGCAGGTGCTCGGCCTCCTCGACGCGCTGGGCGTGCCGTACGTGGTCAACCCGCGCATGGTGCGCGGGCTCGACTACTACACGAAGACCACCTTCGAATTCGTGCACGACGGGCTGGGCGCGCAGTCCGGCATCGGCGGCGGCGGCCGTTACGACGGGCTGATGGCCGAGCTCGGCGGGCAGCCGCTCTCGGGCATCGGCTTCGGCATCGGCGTCGACCGGACGGTGCTGGCGCTCGAGGCCGAGGGCAAGTCCGCCGTCGACGGTCCCCGCGTCCAGGTGTTCGGCGTCCCGCTCGGTGAGGTGGCCAAGCAGCGCCTGGTGGTGCTCGCGGCCGAGCTGCGCCGGGCCGGCATCCGCGTCGACCTCGCCTACGGCGGCCGGGGGATGAAGGGCGCGATGAAGGCGGCCGACAAGTCCGGCGCGCAGCTGGCCCTGGTGCTCGGTGACCGCGAGGTCGCCGAGGGGCAGATCGGGCTCAAGGATCTGAGCACCGGCGAACAGCGTCAGATCCCCCTGGACGAGGCCGTCGCCCAGGTCGCGGCCGCACTCGCGGGCGAGCAGAACTGATCCGTCGGCCGAGCCGGACAGCGCCGCTGCCCGGCCCGGCCGGCAGCCGCCGCGCCGATGGGGCTTGGGGTGGGGCAAATCGGGGTATGGGGTTAGGACCTGCTGGTACCGTGCGGTGCGTCCCGCGGGGGCGGTGCGTGCCGCCGGCAGGCCCGACCCATCGAGACTTGGACGAATGCGCTGCTGTGACTGATGAATCGAAACCGGGGTCCGACGGCGAAATCGGCCTCGACCTGGTCGCCCCCGAACTGCTGGCCCCGGCCCTGCGCAGGCTCACCCTGGCCGCGCTCGGCATCGGCATCGGGGTCGGACTGCTGATGGCGCTGTTCGTGCACTGGCCGATCGCCCTCGTCACCGGCCTCGTGCTCGGCGCGCCCACCGCTCTCTACGCCGTGGCCGTGCAGCGCCGTCGAATCACGGTGTCCGGCACCGTCATCCGTGCCCGCACCTGGCGCGGCGAACGCCGCCTCGACCTGGCCGGCGCCACCGCCGCCGAAATCCTGGTCTACCCGGGCAAGATCAGCCGCATCGTGCTGCGCGTCACCGCCGGCGCCGACACCCAGGTCGTGCCGCTGGCCATCTACAGCGACTCCGGCAGCGGCCGCGAACTCCACATTCTGGGCCTGCGCAAACTCGCCGACGCCCTGGCCGGTTGCCCCCTCGCGGCCGCCCTCGCCATCTCCGGACTGCTCGTCCAGCAACTGCGCGCCGAGGCCCGCGACGCCGTCGCCGAGCAACGGCCCCTCTACCGGGCCGTCCGCATGGTCCGCGACCGCGACCAGGTCGCCCCGGTCGTCCTCAGCGACTCCGACATCGCCGACCTCGCCCACTGAGCGGTCAATTCACCGATCCCCGAGCCGGATTCACCGGCCGGTGCCGGTGTCTGTTTGCTCACGTGCTGCTCACGGGGCGGGACGCGGGGGAGTGAGCCTGGCTAGGGTGAAGACGGACCTACCCGCCATCGCGAGGAGATCGTCGTGAGCACCATCGCGCCAGTGACCGTCACCGTGACCGGAGCCGCCGGGCAGATCGCCTACGGATTGCTCTTCCGCATCGCGTCGGGGGCGCTACTCGGGTCCGAGACGCCGGTGCGGTTGCGGCTGCTGGAGATTCCGGCCGCCGTCGGATCGCTCGAGGGCGTGGCGATGGAACTCGAGGACGGGGCGTTCCCGCTGCTGGCGGGCATCGATATCGCCGATGATCCGTGGATCGGGTTCGACGGGGCCAATATCGCGATTCTGGTGGGCGCGCGGCCGCGGACCGCGGGCATGGAACGCTCGGACCTGCTGGCGGCCAACGGGCCGATCTTCACCGATCAGGGCGCGGCCATCAATGCCAATGCGGCAGAGGACATCCGGGTGCTGGTGGTCGGGAATCCGGCCAATACCAATGCCTTCATCGCCATGAGCAATGCGCCCGACGTGCCCGCCGGGCGGTTCACCGCGCTCACCCGGCTCGACCACAATCGCGCGATCGCGCAGGTGGCGAAGAAGACCGGGGCGGCGGCCGCCGACATCGCGCGGATCACGGTGTGGGGCAATCACTCCGCGACGCAGTACCCGGACCTCGCCCATGCGACGGTCGGCGGGCGCGGCGCGCTCGAGCTGATCGCCGACGATGCCTGGGTGACCGGCGATTTCATCCCGACCGTGCAGCAGCGTGGCACCGCCATCATCAAGGCGCGCGGCGCGTCCTCGGCGGCGAGCGCGGCCAGCGCCGCCATCGACCACATCCACGACTGGGTGCTGGGTACCGCGCCCGGAGACTGGACCTCGATGGCGGTGCCCTCGGACGGCTCCTACGGCGTGCCCGAGGGACTGATCAGCTCGTTCCCGGTGACCTGCGCCGATGGCGAGTACACCATCGTGCCGGACCTGGAGATCGGCGAGTTCGCCCGCACCCGGATCGACCACAGCGTCGCGGAACTCGTGAGCGAGCGCGACGCCGTGGTCGACCTGGGGTACGCCAAGCGGTCCTGATCAGTACCGGCGAGCGGAGGTGATCAGCTGAGCTTGCTGATCACGTTCTCGCCGTACCACTTGATCTTGACGATCTTCTCCTCCAGCGACTCCGTGTCGGGCTCCATCGCGTACGAGTTGCGGAAGCCGACGATCAGATCGGTGATGCCCTTCTCCTCGAGGCGCTTCACCCCGTCGGTGGTGTAGCCGTCGCGGGAGACCGCGTGGATCTCGAACTCGCCCGGATTGTCGCGCTCACTGCGCAATTCGTTGATCCGCGCCAGGTACTTGTCCAGGTCGTCGCCCTTGCCGCCGGCGTGCATCCAGCCGTCGCACAGCCGCACCGCGCGGCGCAGCGCGGCATCGCTGTGCCCGCCGACCAGGATCGGCAGTGGCTGGGTCGGGGCGGGGGTGAGCTTGATCTTGGGAATGTCGTAGAACTCGCCGTGGTACTCGAAGTACTCGCCGGTGGACAGGCCGCGCACGATCTCGATGCACTCGTCCAGGCGCTTGCCGCGCTTCTCGAACGGGACGCCCATCATCTGGAAGTCCTCCGGCCACGGGCTGATGCCCACGCCCAGGGCGAAGCGGTTGTTGCTCAGGCGGGCCAGCGAACTGGCCTGCTTGGCCACCAGCACCGGCGGGCGGATGGGCAGCTTGAGCACGAACGGGGTCATGCGCAGCGTGGTGGTGGCCGCTGCGAGGGCGGCCGACAGCACGAAGGTCTCGATGAACGGCTTGCCGTCCAGGAACTCGCGATTGCCGTCGGCGGTGTAGGGGTACTTGGAATCCGACTCGGCCGGGTAGGCGATGCTGTCGGCCACGGTGATGCTGTGGAACCCGGCGGCCTCGGCGGCCTGCGCGAGGGGGATGTAGTAATCCGGGTTGGTCATCGCCTCCGCGTAGGTGAAGCGCATCGATCGTCCTCTCGACAGTGAGCCAGTACAAAAACTAGAACCGATTCTAGTTCTGTGAGTGATGCTAGCGGGAGGCTCGCGGGAAAGGCAGTCGAACGAGCGATCCGCACCCTCCGCACCCGATCCTGCTGGAGGTGCTCACCTGTCGTATCCCAGCGGCAGACCGCCCGGTCGTAGCCGTCCCGGTGGCTGAGATGCCCGTCCCGGTGGGCTTGTCCGGATTCCTGGATCTTGTTCTAATCGCGTCATGACGATCGCCATCACCGGCTCCGGCTCGGGCATCGGCGCGGCCACCGCCGCCGCTCTGCGCGCCGCCGGGCACGACATCATCGGGATCGACCTGCGCAACGCCGACATCACCGTCGACCTCACCGACGCCGCGGCGCGTGCGGCCGCGGTCGAGGAGATCGTGGAGCGATCCGGGGGAGTGCTGGACGGCGTGGTGCTGTGTGCCGGTGTCGGCCCGCAGGTGCCCGACCCGAACCTGGTGGTGGAGATCAACTACCGGGCCACCGTGGCCCTGCTCGATGCCCTGCTGCCCGCGCTGCGCAAGGGCGAAAACCCTGCGGCCGTGGTCGTTTCGTCGGTGGCCTCCACCCAGATCAAGTGGGAGGACAATCCGATCCGCACGGGCACCGAGGCCGAGGCCTTCGCCCAGGCCGGGGATTTCGCGGGCCACTACGCCTACGCGTCCTCCAAGAACGCCGTCACCGTGGCCGTGCGCGAACGCGCCGTCGAGTGGGGCGCCGCCGGCGTGCGATTGAACACCGTCGCCCCCGGCAGCGTCGAAACCCCGCTGCTGCAGGCCGGTCTGGACGATCCGCGCTACGGTGACGCCATCCGCAACTTCGTGGCCCCCATCGGCCGCAATGGCAAGCCCGAGGAGATCGCCTCCCTCATCGCCTATCTGGTCGGCCCGCAGGCCGGCTTCATCCACGGCGCCCAGTTCGTCATCGACGGCGGAATCGACGCGCAGACGCGGCCGACCGCGGTGTAATCCACCGCGGCGCGCCGACCGCGCGCCCTGAACGGTGGCCGAGCCCGCGGGGTGTACAGCCGCATTTCGGCCTCCACCGATGCCGCGGTGACCGGGGTACCCGACCCGATCGCCGCGGCATTCTGCTGTCCGGAGACGACCGTGCCGCCACGAAAGCGGCTGTGCCGCACCCGGATCAGGCCGGATCGGTCTCGGCCGCGTCCGTGCTTTCCGCCGGCCCGCCGATGACACCGGGGGCGAAGGTGCCCAGGTTGCCGGTGAGTTCGCTTTCGGCGGTGTGGCTTTGATGCGGCCGCACGGTGCGGCCGTGCTTGGCATCGGCCGCACCGCCCTGGCTCGTGCCCGCCGCAGCAGGGGAGCCCATGTAGCCCGTACCGGCCGGGCCGCCGAGGCCGGGGATGCGGGCCGCGCCTGCGCCGAACGGGTTGGCGGGGTTGGTGACCTTGCCACCGGGGATCGAGGACCCGGGGCCGCCAGGGATTGACGGCAGGCCGCCGCCGAGACCGCCGGCACCGGCTCGGGGCCCGCCGGCCCCTGCGGCCGTGGTGTTCGGGAGACCACTGACCGGATCGGCCTTCCGGGGGGCGCCGGGCGTGTGGGTGGCTGCCTGCAGGCCGCTGCCGAACAGGCCCTCGGCCTGCGCCAGGATCGGCCGGCCGACATTCTGTGCCAGCCACTGTGCGACCTCGGCCGGGTTCGGGCCGCCGCCCTGGCCGAGCAGCTGACCGATGATGGCGTGCACCTGCGCGGTGTAGACCGAGAGTTCGCCGTGCGTGGCGTTCACGACCGCGACGGCCTCGCCGAGATGCCGGGTGGCCGAGGCGATCAGCGTGGTCTGGCCGATCGGGGTCAGGATCAGCGGGGCCAGCGCCGTGGCCTCGGCGGCGAAGGCCTCCGCGATGGCGGTGAGCTGGATATTGCCCCGCTGCACCACGGCCGCGGCCCGAGTGGTGATCGACGACAGATCGCAGCCGCGCTGGGCGGTCGCCCGGCCGTGATTCCCGGCCTGCCGGCCCGACTCCTGCGCACGCTGGGAAGCCTGGCCCTGCCACAGGGATTCGACGGTCTCGAGCGCGCCCCCGCCGATCTGTACCGCGGCCACGATGACCTTCGACCCGGTGCTGAGCAGGGTCGCCGGATTCAGCGGGCCGAGGATGCCGGTGCCGAAGCTCTGCAACAGGTCCAGGAACGGCTCGAAGAGCGCGTCCAGTCCGGGAATCGCGGGAAGCGCCAGGCCCTTCATGAGATCGCCGACCGGATCGGCGGGCAGCGGCGGCAACGCGGCCGCGGGATCGGCGGCGGCCCGGGCCAATGCGGCCTGGGCGGCATCGAGCGCGGCGGGCACCGCGGTCAGGGCGGCGTCCGCGGAACCGAGCACGGCCTCGGCACTGCCGAGTGCGTCCTGCGCGCCCGAGAGTGCACCGTGGGCACCGTCCAGCGCCGGCGCGACCGTGTCGCCGAGCGTGCCGGTCCGTGACTCCGCGGCAGCACCGCCCGGGACTCCTCCGGCGAGCGGCGAGCCGGCCTGCTCGAATTCCTTACGCGCGAGCGCGAATTCCGGCGATTCGAACGGCGGCATGTCGGTGGGCAGTGTGCCCAGCGGCAGATCCGGGATCGGACCGATGACGCTCACGTTGCCGGCTCCCCTCGCACCGGTGTCCGGATCTGCCGGGCGGACGGCATCGATGACGCCGGAGTCGATCGGCCTCATACCCGTTCGCCGATCTGCCCGGCGGCCGTGCCGAGGCCCCCGGCGAAGTCGGCGTCGGTGGTGTCGTAGGTGGCGGCCGATCCGAAGGCGGCCCGGCCGAGGACGCCGAAGCGGGCCGAGAGGGCGGCGATGTCGCGATCGTGCAGGAGTTCGGCGACCGCGAAGCCGGCCAGGAAGTCCGCGCCGACGAGTCCGAAGACCGGTGTCATGGCCGCGACGTGGGACACCGTGTCGAGGCCGCCCTGGGCGGCGATGTCGGCGGCGACGCCGTCCTGGGTGGCGGCGAATGTACGCACCGCACCGGTGTCGACCAGAGCTCGGCCATGGCAGTACCCCCCTGATCGTCATGGACATGCGGATGGCGAATATATCCCGTCCATCGTCCAGACCGGCGTGGCGTGCGCGGCCACACCGCAACCACACCGTTGTTGCAAATTAGAACAAGTTCTATATTCTCGTCTCCATGAAGGTCGCAGTCACCGGCGCCGCCGGGTTCCTTGGCACCAATTTGCTTCGCCTGCTTACCGATCGCGGTCACGAAGTGACTGCCATCGACCGGGTCGCGGGCGCGAGCCGGCCCGGTGTCGCCTGGGTCAACGGTGACGTGCTGGACCCGGCGTCCATGCGCGCGGCGCTGGACGGGGCCGAGGTGGTCTACCACCTGGTCGCGCTCATCACCCTGGCCCACAAGAACGACGTGGCCTGGCGGGTCAACACCGAGGGCGTGCGCATCGTCGCGGACGCCGCGCGCGAGGTCGGCGTGCGGCGGATGGTGCACACCAGCTCCATTCACGCGTTCAACCAGTACAGCTGTGGCGGCCGGATCAACGAGCGCTCGCCGCGGTCCATCGATCCCGAGCTGCCGGTGTACGACCGCTCCAAGTGGCAGGGCGAGATCGAGCTGCGCAAGATCATCGACAAGGGCCTGGACGCGGTGGTGTGCAACCCGACCGGTGTGTACGGCCCGATCGACAACACCGCCTCGCGCATCAACACCACGCTGTGGGACGCCGCGCGCGGCCGGGTGCCGGTGATGATCAGCGGCGGCTTCGACCTGGTCGACGTGCGCGACGTGGCCCAGGGTCTGGTGCTCGCGAGCGAGCGCGGCCGCACCGGTGAGAACTACCTGCTCGGCGGGCACTTCACCGACATGTTCCAGGCCACCCGCACCGCCGCCGAGGTCAACGGGAAGATGAAGCCCGCCTTCGCGATTCCGGCCAAGGTCATCAATGCCTGCATGCCGGTCATGGAGCCCGTCGCCCGTGCGCTGGGCAGTGACCGCATCTCCAAGGCGGCCATGGGCGCGCTGCTGTCGGCGCCGATCGTCGAGCACACCAAGGCCACCGAGGAACTCGGCTACCGGCCGCGGCCCGCCGAGCAGACCATTCGGGATCTGGTCGCCTTCTACAACGGGCAGCCGATCGAGTCCGACACGCAGAAGATTGCTTGACAGTCGTTAGAACACGTGTTCGACTGGGGTGGTGCGTTGGCAAAGGCAAACCCTCGGCGCCGATGACGGCGCGCTACCCGGGCTCGAACGTGCGGGTTTCGTACGCAGCGTACAGACGCCCGAGTTCGAGGGCATCACGTTTCACGAGGTGCTCTGCAAGAGTGCCCTGAACCGGGTGCCCGACAGCAATCTGCCCTTCAGCTGGACCATCAACCCCATGCGGGGCTGCTCGCACGCGTGCCGCTACTGCTTCGCCCGCGGCACGCACGAGTACCTCGACCTGGATGCGGGGGCCGATTTCGACTCCCAGATCGTGGTCAAGACCAATGTGGTCCCGGTGCTGCGGCGCGAACTGCACAAGCGGTCGTGGCGGCGGGAATCGGTTGCGCTGGGCACGAATACCGATCCCTATCAGCGCGCCGAGGGCCGCTACCGGCTCATGCCCGGCATCATCTCCGCGCTCGCCGACTCCGGCACCGGGTTCTCCATTCTCACCAAGGGCACGCTGCTGCGGCGGGATCTGCCGCTGCTGGTCCAGGCTGCCGGGCAGGTGCCGGTGCACCTCGCCGTCTCCATCGCCATCCTGGATCCGGAGCTGCACCGCGGCCTCGAGCCGGGCACGCCCTCGCCGCGGGCGCGGCTGGAACTGGTGCGCGCCCTGGCCGACGCCGGATTCGCGGTGAATGTCATGGTGGCCCCGGTGATTCCATACCTCACCGACTCCCAGGCGCATCTCGACGCGCTCTTCGCCGCCATCGCCGAGGCCGGGGCCGCCGGTGTCACGGCGTTCCCCATGCATCTGCGCGGCTCCACGCGCGGCTGGTTCCTCAATTGGCTGGCCGAAGCCCACCCGGCGCTGCTGCGACGCTACCGGCAACTGTATGGTCGGGGTGCTTCGGTGACACCGGAGTATTCTGCGTGGCTACGCGGCCGAATCGGGCCGTTGCTGGAGAAACACCGTTTGAACCGCGATCGGCCGGCCGAACCCGAGGTCCGCGTCGCCGAATCGCACACGCCCGATCCGCAGCTGGCGTTGTTCGCCTGACGGCGGTTCTTTGATCGAAACCATTGCGCATCACGGGTGTGTCGCGAATATTGCGGAGTAGTTTGGCGTTGGTACCTCACACCTGACGAGGAAGTGATGCACGCGCATGGTTTCGCAGCATGACGACCCTGCGGCGCTGCCGCACAAGGATACTGTGGCTCCGCTGCACAACAGCACTGTGAAAGCTCCGTCCGACGGCGGGGTCGCGGCGGCCGGAAACGGTGGCGCCACAGCGAAATTGGCGGTCGAGAAATTGGAAAGAGTCGTCATCCGCTTTGCGGGTGACTCCGGTGACGGTATGCAGCTCACCGGTGACCGTTTCACCCACGAGGCCGCCGCCTTCGGCAATGACCTTGCCACCCAGCCGAACTTCCCTGCCGAGATCCGCGCGCCCCAGGGCACGCTGCCGGGCGTGTCGTCGTTCCAGATCCAGATCGCGGACTACGACATCCTCACCGCGGGGGACCAGCCCGACGTATTGGTCGCCATGAATCCTGCTGCGCTGAAGGCGAATCTGGAGGATTTGGCCCGCGGTGCGACGGTGATCGTGAATACTGACGAATTCACCAAACGGAATCTGACCAAGGTCGGCTATGCCGGTGATCCGCTCGCCGATGACACGCTGACCGATTTCGTGGTGCACCGGGTGCCCATGACATCCCTGACGCTCGGGGCAACCGAACCGACCGGTGTGGGTAAGAAAGATGGGCAGCGCGCGAAGAATATGTTCGCGCTCGGCTTGCTGTCGTGGATGTACGGGCGGCCCATCGGTGGCACCGAGCAGTTCATGCGGGAGAAATTCGCGGCCACACCGGATGTCGCCGAAGCGAATATCCTCGCATTCCGGGCAGGCTGGAATTACGGCGAAACCACCGAGGCCTTCGCCACCACCTACGAGATAGCCCCCGCGACGCTGCCGGTCGGCACCTACCGGCAGATCACCGGCAATACCGCGCTCGCCTACGGCATCGTCACCGCCGGGCAGCTGTCCGGGCTGCCGGTCTTCCTGGGCACCTACCCGATCACCCCGGCCTCGGACATCCTGCACGAACTGAGCAAACACAAGAACTTCGGCGTCACCACCTTCCAGGCCGAGGACGAGATCGCCGGCATCGGCGCGGCGCTGGGCGCCGCACTCGGCGGCGCGCTCGGGGTCACCAGTACCTCTGGGCCGGGGCTGGCGCTCAAGAGCGAGACCATCGGCCTGGCCGTCATGACCGAGCTGCCGCTGGTGATCATCGACGTGCAACGCGGCGGGCCCTCCACCGGCCTGCCCACCAAGACCGAACAGGCCGACCTGCTGCAGGCGCTCTACGGGCGCAACGGCGAGTCGCCGGTGGCCGTCGTCGCGCCGCGCTCACCGGCGGACTGCTTCGACGCCGCGGTCGACGCCGCCCGCATCGCGCTGACCTACCGCACGCCCGTGCTGCTGCTGTCCGACGGCGCCATCGCCAATGGTTCCGAGCCGTGGGCGATTCCGCAGGTCACCGAGCTGGCCCCGATCGATCCGGGCTTCGAACCCGAGGGCGCGGAGGGCGATTCGTTCCAGCCCTACGCGCGCGATCCGGAGACCCTGGCCCGGCCGCTGGCCGTGCCCGGCACCGTGGGCCGCGCCCACCGCATCGGCGGGCTCGAAAAGGCCGACGGCAGCGGCAATATCTCCTACGACCCGGCCAATCACGAGCTGATGGTGCGGATCCGGCAGGCCAAGATCGACGGCATCGCGGTGCCCGACCTCGAGGTGGACGATCCGGGTGACCGCGCCGAACTGCTGCTCATCGGCTGGGGCAGCTCCTACGGGCCGATCGGCGAGGCATGCCGGCGGGCACGGCGGCGCGGGGTGCCGGTGGCGCAGGCGCATCTGCGGAACCTGAACCCCTTCCCGCCCAACCTCGGTGAGGTGCTGCGCCGCTACCGCACCGTGGTCTGCCCGGAGATGAACGGCGGCCAGCTGGCCATGCTGCTGCGCGCCCGCTACCTGGTCGACGTGCAGCCGTGGACCAAGATCGCCGGCACCGCCTTCCAAGCACAGGAACTGGTCGGCGTCATCGACGCGGCCCTGGACGGTTCCATCGCGGAGATGGAACAGGCCAAGGCCTTCGCCGCTCGCGCGCGGGCGACCTACCGCACCCCAGGGGGCAACTGATGACCATTCTCGAAAACCCGCTCGTGGGTACCGATCTCGGCCTCACCGGACTGTCCGGCGTGCCGCGGGCCGACCGGCCGCAGAAGGCGAAGGACTTCACCTCCGATCAGGAGGTGCGCTGGTGCCCCGGGTGCGGCGACTACGTCATTCTGGCCACCGTGCGCGGCTTCCTGGCCGATCTGGGTCTCGAGCGCGAGAACCTCATGTTCGTGTCCGGCATCGGCTGCTCGAGCCGGTTCCCGTACTACCTGGAGGCATACGGGATCCACTCGATCCACGGTCGCGCGCCGGCCATTGCCACGGGCATGGCGGTGACCCGGCCCGACCTGTCGGTCTGGGTGGTGACCGGTGACGGCGACGCGTTGTCCATCGGCGGCAATCACCTCGTCCACGCGCTGCGCCGCAATGTGAACATGACGATCCTGTTGTTCAACAACCGGATCTACGGTCTCACCAAGGGCCAGTACTCACCGACCTCGGAGACCGGCAAGGTCACCAAGTCCACCCCGATGGGCTCGGTCGACCATCCGTTCAACACCCTGTCGGTGGCGCTGGGCGCCGAGGCCACCTTCGCCGCCCGTGCGCTGGACTCGGATCGGGCCGGGCTCACCGAGGTGCTGCGCGCCGCCGCCGAACACCGCGGCACCTCGTTCGTGGAGATCCTGCAGGACTGCCCGATCTTCAACGACGGCTCCTTCGACGCGCTACGCCGGGAGAACGCCGAATCCCATCTGGTCCGGTTGCGGCACGGTGAGCCCATTCGGTTCGGCGCGGACGGTGAATTCGCGGTGGTCCGTGCTGGTTTCGGCCTGCGGGTGGCGCGCGCCGACAGTGTCGCCGAGGCCGAGATCGTGGTCCACGACGCCTATACCGACCACCCCGAATACGCCTACGCCCTGTCCCGCCTGTCCGACCAGGACCTCACCCACGTGGTGACCGGCATCTTCCGCAGCGTCTCCCGCCCCACCTACGACGACGGCGTCCGCGCCCAGTTGACCACCGCCGTCGAACGCAAACCGGTGAGCGAGAACTCGCTGCAGGAGCTGCTCACCGGCCGCGAAACCTGGACGGTCGGCTGATCTTTCGCCGCTAGGCCGGAACGAAGGCGTTCAGCAAGCGCTGGAACAGATCGTCGAAGCGCTTGCGGGACGCCTTCTCGTCATCGTCGAGCCCGTCGCCGAGCTCGGGCGCGTACACGATCCTCGCCGAAAAGTCTTGCCGCCCTGGCTGTCCGCATCACATTCCTCCGAATTCCCTTGCGGGCAGCCACCCGCCGCCGCCGATTCTGCCGCCAACCGCACGCCACACCCGTGCTGCCACGCCGACCCACCCCGGATCCCGCCCTCGCCCCGAGCGAAACGGGTGAGGGGCCGGAAATGGCAAGGTCCCCAGCCTGTTCGAGGCTGGGGACCGGAGGAATGTCGGGTCAGCGGAGAGCGGGCGGGTTGTTCAGGTCCCGGGCCGAATAGGTGTCGCAGGCCTTGACCTGGCCGGTCTTGTAGCCGGTCAGGAACCACTTCTGCCGTTCCTCCGACGAGCCGTGGGTCCAGGCTTCGGGGTTGACGCGGCCGGTGGCGGCCTTCTGGATGCGGTCGTCGCCGACGGCGGACGCGGCGGAGAGCGCGTCGCGGATGTCGTTGTCGGTCAACGGCTTCAGGAAGGGTGTGTTGGAGCCGGGCGCGGGGAGCTTGTCGGCGTAGTTGGCCCAGACCCCGGCGTAGCAGTCGGCCTGGAGTTCGGTGCGGACCGCGCCGGAGGTGGCGCCCTGGGGGTCGCGCTGGGCGCGGTTGATGTCGCCGAGCAGGTTCTGGATGTGGTGGCCGAACTCGTGGGCGACCACGTACTCCTGAGCGAGCGGGCCGCCGCTGGAGCCGAAGCGGTCGACCAGTTCCTGGAAGAAGCTGGTGTCGAAGTAGGCGGTCTGATCGGCGGGGCAGTAGAACGGGCCGACCGCCGAGGAGGCACGACCGCAGCCGGTGCTGACCGCGCCGGAGAAGAGGTTGAGCTTCGGGACCACGTACTTGCGGTTGGTCTGCTTCGGCAGTTCGGTGCCCCAGATCGCGTCGAGGCTCTGGGCGGTGAGGATGACGCGGCAGTCGACGTACTTGTTGGCGTCGGCACCGGTCTTGCAGTGCGTGGGCAGGATCGCGGTGCCCGACTTGGCATTGCTGTCCGCGCCCGTGAACTGGCCGAGAATGCTGCCCGGGTCGCCGCCGAAGATCAGTGCCGCGATCACCGCGATGATGCCCAGCGCACCGCCGCCGAGAGCCAATCCACCGCCCATACCCGGTCCGCCACCGCCACCACTCGCCCGGTTCGGGTCGATTTGCAGGCCCTCGTTGAAGGTCATGGCTATCACTGTGACACGGGCGAGTCGATATCGGTTTCCACTCGCTGAACGTGTCTCTCTACGATGGGTCTGCACCTGGTCACACCTCACCGGTGCTTCGAGCCCGTCGAAAGGAATCCCGTGCTGCGCACCCACTTGGCTGGTTCGCTGCGAAGCGAGCACGCCGGTCAGACCGTCACCCTCACCGGCTGGGTGGCCCGGCGGCGAGACCACGGTGGCGTGATCTTCATCGATCTGCGCGATGCGTCGGGTGTTGCCCAGGCCGTCTTCCGTGAAGGCGAACCCGCGGCGGCCGCCCACAAGCTGCGCAACGAGTTCGTGGTGAAGATCGTCGGCGTGGTCGAGAACCGCCCGGCCGGTAGCGAGAACCCGAACCTGCCGACCGGCGCCATCGAGGTCAACGTGACCGAGCTCGAGGTGCTGAACGAGGCCGCGCCGCTGCCGTTCCAGCTCGACGACGAGCCGGGCGAGGAAGCCCGCCTCAAGTACCGCTACCTGGACCTGCGCCGCGAAGGCCCGGCGCACACGATCCGCCTGCGCTCCAAGGTGAACGCCGCCGCCCGCGCCGTGCTGGCCAAGCACGCGTTCGTCGAGGTCGAGACCCCGACCATGACCCGCTCCACCCCCGAGGGCGCGCGCGACTTCCTGGTTCCGGCCCGCCTGCAGCCCGGCAAGTTCTACGCCCTGCCGCAGTCGCCGCAGCTGTTCAAGCAGCTGCTCATGGTCGGCGGCATCGAGCGCTACTACCAGATCGCGCGCTGCTACCGCGACGAGGACTTCCGCGCCGACCGCCAGCCCGAGTTCACCCAGCTCGACATCGAGATGAGCTTCGTCGAGCAGGAGGATGTCATCCTGCTGGCCGAGGACGTCCTGGCCGCGCTGTGGGAGCTGGTCGGTTACGAGATTCCGACCCCGATCCCGCACATGACCTACGCCGAGGCCATGCGCCGCTACGGCTCGGACAAGCCGGACCTGCGCTTCGAGGTCGAGATCACCGAGATGATGGAGTACTTCAAGGACACGCAGTTCCGCGTGTTCCAGGCTCCCTACGTCGGCGCGGTCGTCATGCCGGGCGGCGCGTCGCAGCCCCGCCGCCAGTTCGACGCCTGGCAGGAGTGGGCCAAGCAGCGCGGCGCCAAGGGCCTGGCCTACATCACCTTCAACGAGGACGGCACCCTCGGCGGCCCGGTCGCCAAGAACCTCACCGACGCCGAGCGCGAGGGTCTGGCCAAGCAGGTCGGCGCCGAGCCCGGCGACTGCGTGTTCTTCGCGGCCGGCGACATGAAGTCCAGCCGCGCGCTGCTGGGCGCGGCCCGCGGCGAGATCGCCCGCAAGTGCGGCCTCATCGACGAGAACGCCTGGGCCTTCGTGTGGATCGTGGACGCCCCGATGTTCGAGCCCACCGCCGACGCCACCGCGAGTGGCGATGTGGCCCTGGGCTATTCGGCCTGGACCGCCGTGCACCACGCCTTCACCTCGCCCAAGCCCGAGCACCTGGACACCTTCGACACCGATCCGGGCTCGGCGCTGGCCTACGCCTACGACATCGTCTGCAACGGCAACGAGATCGGCGGCGGCTCCATCCGTATCCACCGCCGGGACATGCAGGAGCGGGTGTTCCAGGTGATGGGCATCGGCGAGGAGGAGGCCCAGGAGAAGTTCGGCTTCCTGCTCGACGCCTTCTCCTACGGCGCGCCGCCCATGGGTGGCATCGCCTTCGGCTGGGACCGCATCACCGCGCTGCTGGCCGGCGTGGACTCGATCCGCGAGGTCATCGCCTTCCCGAAGTCGGGTGGCGGCGTCGACCCGCTCACCGACGCGCCCACCCCGATCACCCTGCAGCAGCGGCAGGAGGCGGGCCTCAACGCCAAGCTCGACGCGAACGGCAACCCGGTCAAGGACGACGCCAAGTAAGGGCGCGCCCGGACCGTCGCGAGCCCGCCGGTATCAGCGATACCGGCGGGCTCCGTCGTCGACAGCGGCTCGCGCGTGCGGGCGGATCGAGCTCAGACCACCAGCCCGTTGGTGAGCGAGCGGTAGGCGTAGGTGGTGGCGATGGCGGTGACCGGTCCGGCCACCAGCAGGCCCAATCCACACAGCAGCGTGCCGATCACGGTCATGATCAGCACCCCCAGCGCCAGCAGGGTCACCTGCAGGGCATTGGCGATCACCAGCCGCACGCTGGATTGGATTGCGGCGATCGGGTTCTGGTCCCGATCGATCACGAAGTGCAGCGCGAACATGCACAGCACGCCCACGATTATCGCCGGGAACACGCACGCGATCGAGGCCACGAGGCACAGCGCGAACACGATGAGCGCGGTGATCAGTACATTCCCGGCATTCACGAAGCCGAAGAAGGCCGGGAAATCCGGTGGCGTCCCGTCGGTTTCGTACAGTGCGCCGCGGATCATGGCGGCCTGCAGCAACCACACCACCAGCGACGCCACCGCGAACAGCAGGACGACGGCCGACAACGACTGCACGTCAACCATATTCACCAGCAAGGTGACCACCAGCCAGGCGATCATGCCGATCAGCACCATGCCCACCCACGGAATGGGATTGAGCCGGAACCGATCCCACCCGTAGGCGAGGGCCGCGCCGACGTCGAGGGTCTCGCGCGGGGATGTATAGCCCTGTTTCGGCGCCGGCTCGGCGGGCGGGGCACCGGCGGGCGGCGGCATCGCACCCGGCGGGAATCCGCCCGGTGGAGGCGGATTCGCGCCGGGCGGCATGCCTGCCGGCGGCAACTGCTGCGGCGTGCCCGGGCCGTAGCCGGCCGGCGGCTGCGGCGCGCCCGGCTGCGGGGTGAAGGCCGGCGGAGGTTCCACCGGCTCGCTGCCGTACTGCGCGGCGCCGGGGCCGTCGAATTGCGGGTATCCGGCGAGGCCGGGCAGCTGGTGGCGGCCGGGCGAGGGGCCCGGCTCGGGCGCGCCGGAAACCGGTGCGGGCTCGGTGTTTTGGTGCTGCCCGGCGTGGGACGGATACTGCTCGCCGCCCCCTGCGACGGGACGGTCGCCGGAGGGCTCGTACGGTGCTGAGGGCGGCGTGCCAGTCATGGTCGCAAGCCTTTCACATTTCCCGGTTTACGGTGTGGCGCACAGCAAGTGACCATGAGACAACTAGACGGTCCTGGTTGTGTCAAGCAACCAGCGCCGCGTGGGCAAACCCATCACAAAGACACGCCGCCCGACGCGCGAAAGGTTGCGCAACCGCTCGCTGAAAGTGACCTGACGGGAGTAACTTGGGTTCCGATGACCGCACTATTGGCCGAACGCGCCGCCGAAGTCGTGTCCGCGGCACAACAGTTGCTCACGAAGCGAATGGGTGCTCCGGTGAAGCTGAGCGATCCGATGGAACTCAGCGGCAGTGGTAGGACGACGGTACTCCGTGTCCGCGTTGCAGAGAACGCCTTTTCGCTACCTCGCACACTGATTGTGAAGCAGGTAGCGGGTACGGCGACGCAGCGGCGCACCGGCGGCATGGCTCCCGGTGTCGCCAGCATCGACTCCGCATTCCTGCGCGAGGCGGTCTCCTACCAATTCACCACCGCCCTCGGCCGTGACCACCGGCCCGGCGCCTACCTGCTCGGCTACAGCCTCCCGGACCGCCTGCTCATACTCAGCGACCTCGGTGAGAACACCTCCCTGACCGCGGTCCTGCAGTCCGGCGTGGAACCGAGCGGGCGCAATGCGCTCATGGCATTCGCTCAGGCACTGGGCCGCATGCACGCCGCGACCGTCGGCCGCGAGGCGGACTTCGTGGCGCTGCTGCGGCGCGTCGATGTGGTGCACCGCGTGGACGGCATCGCGCAGCAAGCCGAATCCGCGGTCGCCGAGGTGCCGATCATGTTGCAGCGCGAGCTGGGCATCGAGGTGCCGGGGGAGATCGCCGAGCGCATCGTGCGCGGCAACCGGCTCTTCTCCGCCGGGCGCTACCGCGCCTTCAGCCCCTCCGACCTGTGCCCCGACAATGTCATCCTCAATGACGAGGGCGCGCGGTTCCTGGACTACGAGTGGGGCGGCTTCCGCGACGCCACCCTCGACATCGCCTATGCCCTGGTCTCCTTCCCGGGCTGCCTGTGCGATTTCGAGCTGTCGCGCGAACGCGCCCGCCAGATGGTGGAGGCGTGGCGCTCCGAGGTGGTGGCGGTGTGGCCGGCCCTCGCCGATGACGAGGTGCTCGCCGAGCGCATCCTCGAGGCGCGCCTCATCTGGGTGTGGCTGTCCACCTACTGGTTCCTGCCCGCCGACCACGCCCGCATCGCCGCCGCCCGCGAGCACGGCCTGTCCATCCCGCGTTCGGCCGCCCTCATCAACCGCTGGGCCGCCCTGGCCGAGGACGCCCGCTGCACCGGCGACGACACCCTCGGCGACTTCGCCGAACACGTCTCGGCCACGCTGGAAGAGCACTGGGAGGAGTGATCCGCCGCGCGCTGTCGGGGGATGGCGTCGCGGTCGGCGAGTGTGTCGGAGCCGGTCGGTAGGGTCGGTTGCGTGAGTGATGGGCTGTTCGATGCGCCGGGCACGCAGGCCGTAGTCGACGACTTCGAGGCGGGAGCCGCGCGCATTCCCAGCGGGGACGACCGATTCGCGCCGCTGGCCGTACGCATGCGACCGCGCACCCTCGACGAGGTGGTCGGGCAGCAGCATCTGCTCGGGCCCGGGTCGCCGCTGCGGCGGCTGATCGAAGGGTCCGGGGCGGCTTCGGTGCTGCTGTACGGACCGCCCGGGACCGGCAAGACCACCCTCGCCTCGCTGCTGTCGCAGGCCACCGGACGGCGGTTCGAAGCGCTGTCGGCGCTGTCGGCGGGCGTCAAGGAGGTGCGGGCGGTCATCGATCTGGCCCGCCGCCGCCTCACCGTGGGTGAACAGACCGTGCTGTTCATCGATGAGGTGCACCGGTTTTCGAAGACGCAGCAGGACGCGCTACTGGCGGCGGTGGAGAACCGGATCGTGCTGCTGGTCGCGGCGACCACGGAGAATCCGTCGTTCTCGGTGGTGTCGCCGCTGCTGTCCCGCTCGCTGGTGCTGCAACTGCAGTCCCTGTCGGAGGCCGACGTTCGCACGGTGCTCACCCGGGCCATCGCCGACCCGCGCGGGCTGGCGGGGGAGTACACCGTCACGGATGCGGCGCTCGACCACATCGTGCGGATCGCGGGCGGTGATGCGCGGCGTTCGCTCACCGCGTTGGAGGCGTCGGCCGAATCCTCCCTGGACGGCACCGTCGATGTGGAGTTGGTCGAGGCCAGCGTCGACAAGGCGGCGGTGCGCTACGACCGTGCGGGCGACCAGCACTACGACGTCATCAGCGCCTTCATCAAATCCCTGCGCGGCTCCGATGTCGATGCCGCGCTGCACTACCTGGCCCGCATGATCAGCGCGGGCGAGGATCCGCGATTCATCGCCCGCCGCTTGATGATCCAGGCCAGCGAGGAGGTCGGCATGGCCGACCCCACCGCCCTGCAGACCGCGGTCGCGGCCGCCCAGGTCGTCCAGCTGGTCGGTATGCCGGAGGCCCAATTGGCCTTGACCCAGGCCACGATTCACATCGCCACGGCCCCGAAGTCGGGCGGGGTGGTCAAGAGTCTCGCGGCCGCCATGGCCGACGTACGCGCGGGCAAGGCGGGCGCGGTGCCCGCCCACCTGCGCGACGGCCACTACGCCGGCGCCGCCGCGCTCGGCAATGCCCAGGGCTACAAGTACCCGCACGACCACCCGGACGGCGTTCTCTCCCAGCAATATCCACCGGACGAGCTGGTCGGGGTCGACTACTACCGGCCGACCGATCACGGCTACGAACGTGAAGTGGGTCCTCGCGTCACCAAACTGCGCCGCATCGTCCGGGGTAAATAGCGCCGAGTGCGCCGATGCGTCACGCGCCGAATTGCAGCGACTGCCGGAAACAGTCGCTCGGTGCGCCGCGAATGCGCTTGCGGCGCTGGTCAGTCCGCCAGCAGTCCCTCGTGGATGGCGATGCGTTCGATGTCGGCGGCGGTGCCGGCCATGATCACGCGCACGTGCTCGGTGACCAGTTCGAGCGGCCAGTTCCACCAGGCGGCACGCAGCAGGCGCGCCACGTCCTGGTCCGGGAAACGCTGCTTGACCACCTGCGCCGGGTTGCCGCCGACGATCGTGTACGGCGGCACGTCGGAGGTCACGACGGCGCCGGTGGCGATGATCGCGCCGTCGCCGATGTGCACGCCCGGCATGATCAACGAGTTGTAGCCGATCCACACGTCGTTGCCGACCACGGTGTCGCCCCTGGACGGAATCGAGGTGATGATGTCCATCGTCTCCTCGGCCCAGGTGCCGCCGAAGATGGTGAACGGGAAGGTCGACACTCCCGAGGTGGCGTGGTTGGCGCCGGCCATGATGAAGCGGGTGTTGCTCGCGATGGCGCAGTATTTGCCGATGATCAGCTTCTCGGGGCCGAAGGCGTAGAGCACATTGTTGGTCTCGAAGGCGGTCGCCGCGTCCGGATCGTCGAAGTAGCTGAAGTCGCCGACCTCGATGTTCGGCGAGGTGACGTGCGGTTTCAGGAAGACGGTGCGGCGCGCGTGGGGGAGGGGGAAGCGCTGGGATGGGTCCGGGATCACAGTCACCCCGGCGATGGTAGCTATCGCCCGGTGGTGGGTGGAAACTCCCTGGACCCGGACCGGTAGGCTGGATGGTTGTGCAGACCCACGAGATTCGACGGCGCTTCCTGGAGCATTTCGTAAAGGCCGGACATACCGAGGTACCGAGTGCCTCGCTGATCCTGGCCGACCCCAACCTGCTGTTCGTCAACGCAGGCATGGTCCAGTTCGTGCCGTATTTCCTCGGTCAGCAGACCCCGCCCTTCGATACCGCGACCAGCGTGCAGAAGTGTGTCCGTACCGGCGATATCGAGAACGTCGGCGTCACCACCCGCCACAACACCTTCTTCCAGATGGCGGGCAACTTCTCCTTCGGCGACTACTTCAAGCGCGGGGCCATGGAGCTGGCCTGGTCGCTGCTCACCAACCCCGTCGAGGACGGCGGCTACGGATTCGATCCGGAAAAGCTCTGGGTCACCGTGTATCTCGACGACGACGAGGCCGAGCAGATCTGGCGTGAGCTCGGCGTGCCGGACGAGCGCATCCAGCGCCGCGGCATGGCCGACAACTACTGGTCCATGGGCATCCCCGGCCCGTGCGGCCCGTGCTCGGAGATCTACTTCGACCGCGGCCCCGAATACGGCATCGAGGGCGGCCCCGAGGCCGACGAGGACCGCTATCTCGAAATCTGGAACCTCGTGTTCATGCAGAACGAGCGCGGCGCCGGGCGCGGCAAGGACGACTTCGAGATCCTGGGCCCGCTGCCCAAGAAGAACATCGACACCGGCATGGGCATCGAGCGTGTCGCGTTCCTGCTGCAGGGTGTCGACAATGTCTACGAGACCGATCTGCTGCGCCCGATCATCAACAAGGCCGAGGAGCTGACCGGCCGCTCGTACGGTGTCGAGCACGCCGACGACGTGCGCTTTCGCGTCATCGCCGACCATGCCCGCACCGCGGCCATGCTGATCGGCGACGGCGTGAACCCCGGCAACGACGGCCGTGGCTACGTGCTGCGCCGCCTGCTGCGCCGTATCGTGCGCTCGGCCCGCCTGCTGGGCGCCGAGCAGCCGGTGATGGGTGCGTTCATCAAGGTCGTCGCCGACCTGATGTCGCCGTCCTATCCGGAACTCACCACCGACTTCAAGCGCATCGAAACGGTGGCCGTCGGTGAGGAGGCCGCGTTCCTCAAGACCCTGAGCACCGGCACCAAGCTGTTCGACGAGACCGTCGACGAGGTGAAGGCCCAGGGCAGCAGGAAGATCAGCGGCACCGACGCGTTCACCCTGCACGACACCTACGGTTTCCCGATCGACCTGACCCTCGAGATGGCCTCCGAGGCCGGCCTGCAGGTCGACGAGGAGGGCTTCCGCGCGCTCATGGCCGAGCAGCGCAAGCGGGCCAAGGAGGACGCGCTCTCGCGCAAGCACGCGCACGCCGACCTCACCGTCTACAAGGAGTTCGTGGACCGTGGCGCGACCGAGTTCACCGGCTTCGACGAACTGTCGACCGAGGCGACGGTGCTGGCCCTGATCAAGGACGGCGTCCGGGTACCGGTCGCCGAGGCCGGGCAGGACGTCGAGGTGATCCTGGACCGTAGCCCGCTCTATGCCGAGTCCGGTGGCCAGATCGCCGACCGCGGGTCGCTGGCCTCGTCGCACGGCCTCAAGGTGAAGGTCAACGACGTGCAGAAGATCGCCAAGAAGGTGTGGGTGCACAAATCCACCGTCGAGGCCGGTCAGCTCACCGAGGGCGACACCGTGCTGGCCCAGGTCGATCCGGGCTGGCGGCGTGGCGCCACCCAGGGCCACTCGGGCACCCACATGGTGCACGCCGCGCTGCGACAGGTGCTGGGCCCCAACGCGGTTCAGGCCGGCTCGCTCAACAAGCCGGGCTACCTGCGCTTCGACTTCAACTGGCAGGGCGCGCTGTCCGAGCAGCAGAAGGCCGATATCGAGGCCGTCTCCAATGACGCGGTGGCCGACGACTTCCAGGTCAACACCTTCGTCACCGACCTGACCTCCGCCAAGAAGATGGGCGCCATGGCCCTGTTCGGCGAGAACTACGGCGACGAGGTGCGGGTCGTGGAGATCGGCGGGCCGTTCTCCATGGAGCTCTGCGGTGGCACCCACGTGCAGCACTCCTCGCAGATCGGCCCGATCACCGTGCTCGGCGAGTCGTCGGTCGGTTCCGGCATCCGCCGCGTGGAAGCCTTCGTGGGCCTGGACTCCTACAAGTACCTGGCCAAGGAGCGGGCGCTGCTGGCCGGTGTCGCCTCGTCGCTGAAGGTGCCCTCCGAGGATGTGCCGGGGCGCGTCGAGCAGCTGGTCGAGCGGCTCAAGACCGCCGAGAAGGAGCTGGAGCGCACCAAGATGGCGGCCGTGCTGTCGAGCGCGGGCACCTTCGTCGAGCAGGCCCAGCGGGTCGGCAAGGTGCTGCTGGTCGCCGCCGCCGCGCCCGCGGGCGTGGGCGCGGGCGATCTGCGCACCCTGGTGCAGGACATCAAGGGCCGCTTCGGTTCCGAGCCCGCCATCGTGGTGCTGCTCGGCCATGCCGACGGCAAGGTGCCGTTCGTCGCCGCGGTCACCAAGGCCGCCCAGGATCTCGGCATCAAGGCCGGGGATCTGGTATCCGCCTTCGGTCCGGCCATCTCCGGCCGGGGTGGCGGCAAGCCCGAGATGGCCCAGGGCGCGGGTTCGGACCCGTCGGGCATCGAGGCGGGTCTGGCCGCCCTGCGTGCGCGGGTCGCCGAGCTCGCCGGATAAATGGGCGACGCGGACACATCTGACACGCCGGGTCCCGCAGACGGGACCCGGCCCGTACCCGAAGCAGACCCGGCGCGGCCGGATTCGGGACATTCCTCCGGATTTGCTCGCACGCCGACCGAGGCCTCCGGGGTCTCGGCCGGCGGGCGGGGCTTCGCGTCGGAGCGGCCCTCCCCGGAACGGGACCCGGGCCGCGGCCGGCGCATCGGCATCGACGTGGGGTCGGTGCGCATCGGTGTCGCCTCCAGCGATCCGGACGGGCTGCTGGCCACCCCGGTCGAGACGGTGCCGCGCGCGAAGAAGGTCGCGCCCGGCGCCCTCGCCTCCGATCTATCCAGAATTGCCGACATTGTGCGGGAGTACGAGGCCGTCGAGGTGATCGTCGGCCTGCCGCGCACATTGCGCGGGGAGAGCGGCGCGTCGGCTAAGCTGGCGGCCACCTTCGCGGGGCGTTTGCGGAGCCTGATCGCGCCGGTGCCGGTGCGACTTTCCGACGAACGTTTGACTACGGTGTCTGCTGCACGTGCGTTGCGAGACAGTGGAGTTCGCGCACGCGGGCAGCGGCAGGTCATCGATCAGGCCGCCGCCGTGTCGATCCTGCAAGGATGGTTGGACGAACGGAGTGCCCTTTTGAAGCCGCGCGGTGATGACGCATGACCGACCGCTGGACGCGGGCCGAGGAACGCTACCGCCAGAACGCCGAACGGCGTTACCGCCGCGACGATCTGGATTGGTCCGAGGCGGACGATTACGAAGACGACACCACCGTCATTCCCCGCTACGAGGATGAGCGTTACGACGACGAGCACTATGAGGGCGAGGACTACGACGAGGAGCTCCCGCACGAGCCGGAACCCCCGCGCCGCAGCGCGCCCCAGCGTGCCGAGCGCGGCCGCCGCGGCGACCGGGGCCAGCGTGCCGAGCCGGGCCGCCGGGCCACCCGATCGCAGTCGCGCGCGGGGTCGCGAGGCAGCCAGCGCCCCAAGCGATCCCGGATGGCGTCGCGGAAAGCGGCCGAGCGCAAGCGGCGTCGCCGCAATCTGTTCGTCATCGCGGGTGTGTTCGCCGTATTGTTCGTCGGCGCAGTCGGATTCGCGGGCTGGAAGTTCGTCGGCAAGCTGAGCCCGCCCCCCGACTTCTCGGGCCCGCAGGGCCCGCTGGTGGTCATCCAGATCAAGCCGGGTGACACCGCCACCCAGATCGCGCAGACCATGGCCGACAAGGACGTGGTGGCCAGCAGCGGCGCGTTCTACGAAGCGGCCGTGCGCAATACGAACATGAACTCCATCCAGCCCGGCTACTACGCCATTCCGGGCCACAGCAAGGGCTCCGAAGCGGTGACCGCGCTGTTCAGCAAGGACGCCCGGGTCGGCAATGTGGTCATCTCCGAGGGCCGCCAGCTGCACGACTCCAGCGACGTCACCACCGGCGCGCGCAAGGACGGCATCTACCGCAAGATCGCCGAGGCCAGCTGTGTCGGCACCGGCACCGCCGCCAAGTGCGTCACCTACGAGCAGCTCGACCAGGCCGGGGCCACCGCCGATCCGGCCACGCTGGGCGTGCCGGTGTGGGCGCTGGACCGGGTGCGATCGGTGCCGGACCGTTCCCGCCAGCTCGAGGGCCTGATCGCCGGTGGCACCTGGGATTTCGACCCCAGCGCCAACGCGCTGGACATCCTCAAGCAGCTGGTGACCGCGAGCGCGGCGAGCTACGACGCCACCGGGGTGGCGCAGTCCGGCGCGGCGAACGGCCTGAGCCCCTACGACACGCTGATCGCGGCGTCGCTGGTGGAGCGGGAGGCGCTGCCGCAGGACATGTCGAAGGTGGCGCGGGTCATCGTGAACCGGCTCGCCGCCCAGCAGCCGCTGCAGTTCGACTCCACCGTCAACTACACCCTCGACAAGACCGAGGTCGCCACCACCGACTCCGACCGAGCGCACAAGACCCCGTGGAACACCTACGCCATGGCCGGTCTGCCCGCCACGCCGATCTCCGCGCCGTCGCTGGATGCCATGCGTGCCATGGAGAATCCGGCGCCCGGCCCGTGGCTGTATTTCGTGACCGTCGACAAGCAGGGCACCACGTTGTTCACCGAGGACTACAAGGAGCACCTGCGCAATATCGAAAAGGCCAGGCAGAGTGGAATTCTCGACAGTGGGCGGTAACCGGAAGGCGGCCGTGCTCGGCAGCCCGATCTCGCATTCGCGGTCGCCGCAACTGCATCTGGCGGCCTACCGGGCGCTCGGCCTGGACTGGAGCTACGAGCGCATCGAGTGCACCGCCGAGCAGCTGCCCGGCCTGGTGGACGGGCTCGGACCGGAATGGGTCGGGCTGTCGGTGACCATGCCGGGCAAGGTCGCCGCGCTCGGCTACGCCGACGAGCGCACCGAGCGAGCGGTCCTGGTCGGCTCGGCGAACACCCTGGTGCGCACCGATTCCGGCTGGCGTGCGGACTGCACCGACGTGGACGGCGTGCGCGGCGCGCTGGAAGGCGCCGGCGTGCAGGAGATCTCCCGCGCCGTCGTGCTGGGCGCGGGCGGCACCGCCCGCCCGGCCCTGCTGGCGCTGTCCGACCTGGGCGCGCACACCGTCACCATCGTGGCCCGCGATCGCGGCCGCGCCGCCGGGACCCTGGAACTGGCCGAGCAGCTGGGCATGTCGGCCGAGGTGCTCGATTTCGACCCCGAGGGCCTGCTGTTCGTCTGTTCCGACGTGGACGCCGTCGTCAGCACCGTGCCCGCCGTGGCGGCCGCGGCCGTGGCGGATTCGGTGGCGGCGGCCCCGGTGGTGCTCGACGCGATCTACGACCCGTGGCCCACGCCGCTCGCGGAAGCGGTTGCCCGCGTGGGCAATACCGTGGTCAGCGGCCTGGAGATGCTGCTCAACCAGGCCTACGGGCAGGTCGAGCAGTTCACCGGCAAGTCCGCTCCGCGCGCCGAAATGGCTGCGGCCCTGCGGGATTGATCACGGATGTGACCCGCTAATCGAGGACGGCCGCGGATATTTCCGCGGCCGTTTCCGGTTCGAAGGCCTGCCGGAAGGTGAAAGCGTAAGGCGTCGGCCCGTTCTCGCGCAGGTGGTCCAGTCGCGCCATGGCGTCGGCGAGTGTGGGCAGCATGCCCTCCGGCACCCACCACAGCACCGTGAAGACCTCGCGCAGCGGGGTGAACCATTCCCGGCGGCGGCGCACGTAGTCCATGTGGCCGCTGCGATAGACGTAGTCGAACAACGCTTCCCGCGATTCCCACACGCTCATGTTCACCAGCATGTCCGGCTCGCCGTGGTACGGGCGCAGGGAGGTGGCGTTGTTGGATTCGCCGTCCACCATGCGCCAGACGAAGCCGGGGGAGGATTCGGCGACGGCATTGATCTCGTCGAGGGCCGAGAAGAATTCGGCGACCCGGGGATCGCCTTCGGGGGCGACCATGCGCCCGATGTTCAGCTGTGCGAGGTACATTCCTCGACTATAACTAGTCTCCATTGGTTTTAGAAAAACTTACGCAGCATCGGCCCGGCGCCGGATCCATCCGCGCGGTCCAGCCGGCCTCGGCCGCCGGACCTGCCAGCAGCGCCAGATTCATGCCGCAGACCAGCGGCGGGAAGTCCACGGCCAGGCGGTGAAAAGGGCAGTTGCGCAGGCGGATCGCGTCGCCGTCGAGATAGGGCTCGTAGCCGCGCTCACGCAGCACCTCGAACAGGTCACGGCCCGCGAGGGCCGGCCCGTGCGCGGCGGCGGCCTTCGCGATGGCGTCCTCGAAGCCCTCGTGCTCGACCACCTCGGCGAGAATCGTTGCGACCGTGCGATAGTCGCGGGCCGGCAGCGTGATCGCGAACTCCGCGTCGGCGCGGCGATAGAACTTGGCGGGCCGTCCCGAACCGGGCCCGGTGCGGCCCTCCGGGCGGCGGAAGACCGCGTCCAGCAGTCCCGCCTCGGTGAGCTTGTCGAGATGGAAGGCGGCCAGCGGCCGTTTGATCTCGACGGCCGCGGCCGCTTCGTCCCGGCTCACGTCGTGGTCGGCGGCCGCGACATGGTCGTAGAGCCGCTTGCGGATCGGATCCTGAAGCAGGGCGACGGCTTCGATGCTCACGCTGTCTTTGTAGCAGCGTGCCGGGCCCGGGTGTGTCCCGCGGCCCCGCTCCGGCTATGGTTCTGGAACAAGTTTCAATTCATTCGGTTCGGCCGCGCGGCCGCGCAGGTTAAGGTGATCGTCATGAATGCGTGGGTGTTGCGCGCCGTGGGCTTGGGGGCGCTGACCGTTGTGCTGGAGGCCCTGCTCGGTTTCGGCATGAGGTACTGGCCGACCACGGGCGCCTGGATGCGGATCCTGTGCCTGATCGTGCTGGTCGGCTCGGTGGTCGCGTGGGGCGTACTGGACGGCCGCGCCGATCGGCGCGCCAATGCCGATCCCGAGCGCGGCACCGATCTGACCATGCGCTGGCTCAAGGCCGCGCTCGCCGGTGGCCTGGGCTCCGGCCTGGCCGCCTGGATCCTCGACTTCGTTCCGGGCTTCGACCTGGGTGATCAGGGTCTGGTCTTCAACATCACCTCGGCCGCGTCCTTCATCGTGCTGCTGATCTTCATCCCGGGCGTGCTCGGCGTCGCCCTCGGCCGCTGGCTGGCGGGCCGGGGCGGCAAGAAGCAGTCCGGCACCCCCGCCGGCTCCGCACCCAACCCGCAGCCCGCCGGCGTCTGAGCTCCCGTCCGCGCTCGACCCCGCGCCACCGATCGGGTGGCGCGGGGTTTTTCGTATCCGGGAGCACCGACGGCAGCGCCCGCCGCCGGAGTCCGGCGACGGGCGCTGAGAGGAAAGCCGCTGTGCCCTACAGCAGAATCGCGCCGCCGGTCGGGCCGTCCTCGCGGGCGATGGCCGAGTAGGCCGCGGCCAGCAGGCTCGGATCCGGGCCCTCCAGCCGACCCGGCTTGGCCAGGCCGTCGAGCACCACGAAACGCAGTACGCCCGAACGGGTCTTCTTGTCGGTCTGCATGGCGTCCATCAGCTGCGGCAGCGCATCGGCGTCGTAGGTGGTGGGCAGACCGATGCTGTCCAGGATGGTGCGGTGCCGCTCGGCGGTGGCGTCGTCGAGACGGCCTGCCAGGCGGCCCAATTCGGCCGCGAAGACCAGGCCCACCGAGACGGCCGCGCCGTGCCGCCAGCGGTACCGCTCCCGGCGCTCGATGGCGTGGCCGAGGGTGTGGCCGTAGTTGAGGATCTCGCGCAGATTCGATTCCTTCAGGTCGGCGGCCACCACATCGGCCTTGACCTGGATGGCGCGGCGGATGAGCTCGGGCAGCACGTCGCCGGTCGGGTCCAGGGCGGCCTGCGGGTCGCGTTCCACCAGCTCCAGGATCACCGGGTCGGCGATGAAACCGGCCTTGATGATCTCGGCCATGCCCGCCACGATCTCGTTGCGCGGGACCGTCTCCAGCGTGGCCAGGTCCACCATGACGGCGGCCGGCTCGTGGAAGCTGCCGACCAGGTTCTTGCCCGCCTCGGTATTGATGCCGGTCTTGCCACCCACCGCGGCGTCCACCATGGCCAGCAGCGTGGTCGGCACGTGCACGATGTCCACGCCGCGCATCCAGGTGGCGGCCACGAAACCGGCCAGGTCGGTGGCCGCGCCGCCGCCCAGGCTCACGATCACGTCCTTGCGGGTCAGCCCGATACGGCCGAGCACCTCCCAGCAGAAGCCCGCGACCTGCAGGTCCTTACCGGCCTCGGCGTCGGGGATCTCCACCCGGTGCGCATCGATGCCCTTGTCGGCGAGGGCCTTCCGCACCACCTCGGCGGTCTCGGCCAGCGGCGGCTGGTAGAAGATCGCCACGGTCCGCACGCCGGACCGGCCGGTCACCTGGTCGACCAGGTCGCCCAGCAGCCCCCGGCCGATGATCACCGGGTACGGGTCGGCCGTGCGGACCTCGATGCGAGTCGGCTCGCTCATAGGACTCCTCCGTGAATGGTCCCGCCCAGCGGCGGGGAATAGCGTGACCCCGTGGTGCGGGGAAGTTGTCGATCGGATCGGCGGCGCGTGCCCGTGGCGCGCGATGGTGCGCTCAGGATCACGAACCTCCCTCCACCGCAGGGGAAGTGGCGCCGGGAACCGGTCCGTCGGCCGGCGTGTGCTGCTGCTCGCGGGCGCGTGCCCGCGCCCGTCGGGCCCGGGCACGGCGCGAGCGTCCGCTGCCGGGCGCGGCGACGGCGCCGGGTACGCGGGCCGCATCCGACGCTGCGGCGGGTGTGTTCGGGGCAGCCGCGTCGGCCGCTCCGGCCGGAGCGGCGGTGCGGGGCGAATCCTGGCCACCGGCAGCGGAACTCGAGGGCGCACCGGCGATGCGGGAGGCGCGGCGACGGCGTCCGCCGGTACGCGCACCCACTGCTCCGGATCCACCACCTACAGCGTCGGCCACCGCGGGCGCGCCGGACCGGTCAGGCGACGCGTTCCCTGATCCAGCGGCGGGCGGCGCGACCGCCGCGCCGACGGTGGTCTCCGCGTTCGGCGGGAGTGGAGCGGCCGCGGTGGTGCGGCCGCCACGGCGGCGCGAACGCCGGTTGCGCCGAGAGCGTTTCGCGTCCCCGGCGGCCTCGGCCGCGCCGGCGGGCGAGGCAGGGGAGCCCTGGCCGTTGCGCGCCTCGGTGGCCGGGGCCGAATCGGCTTCGGCGGCAGTCGTATTCGTGCCCTCGCCCGGCCTGTTCTCGCCGCGGCCGCGGCCGCCGCGGCGGCGTTTGCGGCGGGCGCGCGAGCGGGAGCTGACGCCGGGCTCGACGGTAGCGGTCTCGGTGCCCGAATCCTCCGGGCGCGCAATCGGTTCCAGCCCGAGCTTGGCCAGGATCATGCGGACGACGCGGCCGGGGCTGCGGCCGTCGGTGCGCACCCGCACGGTCGCCACCTCACGGTAGAGGGGGCGGCGGATCTTCATCAGTTCGCGGTACTTCTTGGCGGGGTCGTCGCCGTTGAGCAGCGGGCGGTTGGTGCTGGCGCCGGTGCGGCGCAGCCCTTCGCCCACACTGATTTCCAGGTAGACGACGGTACGGTCGTGCAGCAGGGCGCGGGTCGCGGCCGAGAGCACCGAGCCGCCGCCGAGGGAGACCACGCCGTGCCCGGCGAGGACGGCGTCACGGACGACCTCCTCCTCCATGCGGCGGAACTCCGGCTCGCCGTCCTCGGCGAAGATCTCCGGAATCGTGCGCCCGGCGCGCTCCTCGATCGCGGCGTCGGTGTCGTAGAGGTCCACGCCGAGTTCCCGGGCCAGCTTGCGCCCGATGGTGGACTTGCCCGCGCCCGGCGGGCCGACCAGCACCAGACTGATTGCGGGCCGGTCGGTTTCACCGGCCGCCGCGGTGGGTTCGTGCTCGCCGGACACCGCGCTGTCGTCAGCGGTCACTGCCCGGCGTGGCCCGGGATGTGCGGGCGGGCGTTGATCCGCTTCAGGTAGGCGTGGATGTTGTCGACGGTCTCGGGCAGCGAGTCGCCGCCGAACTTGTCCAGCACGGCCTGCGCCACGACCAGCGCCACCATCGCCTCGGCGACCACACCGGCCGCGGGCACCGCGCACACATCCGAGCGCTGGTGGATGGCGACGGCCTCCTCGCCGGAGGACATGTCGACCGTCGACAGCGCCCGCGGCACGGTCGAGATCGGCTTCATGGCCGCGCGCACGCGCAGCGCCTCGCCATTGGTCATGCCGCCCTCCAGGCCGCCCGCGCGGTTGGTGGAGCGCAGCACGCCGTCGGGGCCCGGCCGCATCTCGTCGTGGGCCTGGCTGCCGCGGCGGCGGGCGGTCTCGAAACCGTCGCCCACCTCGACGCCCTTGATGGCCTGAATGCCCATGAGCGCGGCCGCCAGTCGCGAATCCAGGCGCGCCTCACCGGAGGTGAACGAGCCCAGGCCCACGGGCAGGCCCTCGATCACGACCTCGACCACACCGCCCAGGGTGTCGCCGTCCTTCTTGGCCGCCTCGATCTCGGCGATCATGGCCGCCTCGGCGTCCTTGTCGAACGCGCGCACCGGCGACTCGTCGATGGCGTCCAGATCCGAGGCGGTCGGGACCACGCCGGTGGTGTTCGCGGCGGCGCCGATGGACACCACGTGCGAGATCACCTCGACGCCCAGCGCCTGGCGCAGGAAGTTCTTGGCCACGGTGCCCGCCGCGACCCGCGCCGCGGTCTCGCGGGCGCTGGCCCGCTCCAGGACATTGCGGGCGTCGTCGAAGCCGTACTTGAGCATGCCCGAGTAGTCGGCGTGGCCGGGCCGGGGACGGGTGAGGGGGGCGTTGCGGGCGAGGTCCGCGAGCTCGGCCTCGTCCACCGGATCGGCGGACATGACCTGGGTCCACTTGGGCCACTCCGAGTTCGCCACCTCGATGGCGACCGGGCCGCCCATGGTGCGGCCGTGGCGCACGCCGCCGACCATGGTGACCACGTCGGCCTCGAACTTCATCCGCGCGCCGCGCCCGTACCCGAGCCGTCGCCGGGCCAGCTGCGCGCCGATCTCGGCGGAGGTCACCTCGACACCGGCCACCATCCCCTCGAGGATGGTGACGAGAGCAGGACCATGGGATTCTCCGGCAGTTATCCAGCGCAACACGAGTGACATCTTTCCATGACAACGGGGGCGCTCGAACACACGGCCCGTGCGTAGCCCGATGTCAGCGCACGGCCACCACCGCCACCATGCTCGCGGCACACATCGCGGGCCCGTGCGCGAGCGTCCCGGCGACGACCGCCCGCCGGCCCGCGCCCGGGATCGGCAGCCGATGCCCGAGCATGCCGCCCAGGCCGGCGGCGGCGGTGAGCATCGGCGCGGCCAACGCCGCCCAGGACCAGGTCTGGGCGCCGCAGAGGGCTGTTGCCGCTCCTAGACCGAAGGCGAGTTTGACGTCGCCCGCGCCGAGGGCGCGCGGGCAGCAGAGGTGGACGAACAGGTAGGGAACGGTCAGCAGCAGGGCGCCGGAGACCGCGAGTGCCGGCCTGCCCGTGGCGAATCCGTAGCCGATCACGAGCGCGGCGCCGGGCAGGGTGAGGACGTTCGGTAGCCGCCGGCTGCGCAGATCGCAGACGCTCAGGGCGACGCACCATAGGGTCAGCAGCAGGACGGGCAACGGAGACATGAATCGAGGATCGCGCGGCGGCGGCCGGTGCGGAGGGCGTGATCGCGAAATGTGGAGAACCGCTTGCGATGTGAACAGCCTGGGTTCCATTACCAGGTCATTCACGTGTTGCGTGTCGGTGTTGCGGCGTGTCGGCGGTAGCTTTGACGCATGTCTGCTGATCACGATCCGGTCCGGCGCCCCGACTACGCGCTGCGCAGGGCCAGCCTGCGCAATCTGCTGGTGGAGAACCGCGTCGATGCCCTGCTGGTCACGGACCTGATCAATATCCGGTACCTGACCGGTTTCACCGGCTCCAACGCCGCGCTGCTGGTGTACGCCTGGGATTCCAGCGAGGACCGCACCATCATCTGCACCGACGGCCGCTACCTCACCCAGGTCGGCGTGCAGGTGCCCGATCTGCGCGCCGAGATCAACCGGGCCAGTGCGCGCCGCGTCATGGAGATCGCGGGGGAGTGGCAGACCGGCCGGGTCGGTTTCGAGAGCCACGTGGTCACCGTCGAACAGCATCGCGGCCTGTCCGCGCTGGGCACCGGCCTGGACCTGGTCGCGGTCTCGGGGCTGGTCGAGCAGTTGCGCATGGTGAAGGACGACTTCGAGGTCGAGCAGCTGCGCGCGGCCTGTGACGCCGCCGACGCGGCCCTGGCCACCCTGCTCGAGCGCGGCGGGCTGCGTCCCGGCCGCACCGAGCGGGAGGTGGCCCGGGAGCTGGAGTGGCTCATGTTCGAGCACGGCGCCGAGGCGGTCGCCTTCGAGACCATCGTGGCCGCGGGCGCGAATTCGGCTGTCCCGCATCATCGCCCGACCGGGTCGGTGCTGGCCACCGGTGATTTCGTGAAGCTCGACTTCGGCGCGGTGGTCGGCGGCTACCACTCCGACATGACCCGCACCTTCGTGCTGGGTGCGCCGACGGACTGGCAGCGCGAGGTCTATGACCTGGTCCAGCGGGCGCAGCAGGCCGGCCGCGAGGCCCTGACCCCGGGCGTCTCGACCAAGGCGGTGGACGCGGCGTCGCGCGCGGTGATCGAGGCCGCCGGGCACGGTGAGCTGTTCGTGCACGGCCTCGGGCACGGTGTGGGCCTGCAGATTCACGAAGCGCCCGGAATAGCCAAAACCGGCACGGGTACACTGCTGGATGGCGTGGCGGTGACCGTCGAGCCAGGTGTGTACTTCCCCGGCCGCGGTGGTGTCCGGATCGAGGACACACTCGTGGTTCGCCAGGGGGGCCCGGAGCTGCTCACCCGCACCAGCAAAGACCTGACCGTCGTCGACTGACGCACGGTTCGACCGACTAGTAGGAGATCCGAGGACAGTGGCGGACACCAGCGACTTCAAGAACGGCCTCGTGCTGAAGATCGACAATCAGCTGCAGCAGATCGTCGAGTTCCAGCACGTGAAGCCGGGTAAGGGTCCCGCCTTCGTGCGCACCAAGCTGAAGAACGTGGTCTCGGGCAAGGTTGTCGACAAGACCTTCAACGCGGGCGTCAAGGTGGAGACCGCGACCGTCGACCGTCGCGACATGACGTACCTGTACCACGATGGTCAGGACTACATCTTCATGGACGGCGACACCTACGACCAGATCCACCTGAGCGAGCAGCTGCTGGGCCGCAACGCGGGCTTCCTGCTGGAGAACATGGCCGTGCAGATCGCCATGCACGAGGGCGAGGCGCTGTTCGTCGAGCTCCCGGTCGCCATCGACGTGATCGTCACCCACACCGAGCCGGGCCTGCAGGGCGACCGCTCCTCGGCCGGCACCAAGCCCGCCACCGTGGAGACCGGCGCCGAGGTGCAGGTGCCGCTGTTCATCAACCAGGGTGACAAGCTGCGCATCGACACCCGGGACGGCAGCTACATCAGCCGCGTCAACAACTGACGCGACGGATAATGTCTTCCGTGGCCGATCAATCGGACAAGAAGTCGTTCAAGAAGCTCGGCGCACGGCACAAGGCGCGCCGGCGCGCGGTGGATCTGCTCTTCGAGGCGGAGGCCCGCGATATCGATCCCGCGGATCTGCTGTCCGAGCGTGTCTCGCTGGCGGTGCGTGAGGAGTCGGTGGCGCCGGTGAACCCCTACACCCGGGTCCTGGTCGAAGGCGTCGCCGACGATCTGGACCGGGTGGACGGCACCATCGAGTCGTACCTGCAGGACTGGACGCTGGGACGGCTGCCCGCCGTGGACCGTGCCATCCTGCGGGTGGCGGTGTGGGAGTTGTTCCACGGCAACGACGTTCCACCGGTGGTGGCGGTCGACGAGGCGGTGGAGCTGGCCAAGGAGCTCTCCACCGACGATTCGCCGTCGTTCATCAATGGTGTGCTGGGGCAGGTGGTCCAGGTGGCCCCGCAGGTGCGGGCCGCCGCGGCCGCGACCCGCGCCACCGTCGCCGACGACGAGAAGTAGGACGAGAAGTAGTTCGAAGGAGAAGCGCAGGGTGCGCAAGTATCTCGTGATGGCCATGCGCACCCCGCGCTTCGACGACTCCGTCATCGTCCCGCACAAGGACTGGCTGACGGCCGTCCGCGAGCGTGGACAGCTGGTGGAAACCGGCAAATTCACCGACGGCAGCGGCGGTGCGTACGTGATCACCGCCGAAAACCTGACTGCCGCACAGGAACTGATCCGCACCGACCCGATTCACACGACGGGCGCGTCGGAACTCACCGTCTACGAGTGGGAAATCACCGGCTGATCCGGACTTTCGTCACGCCCCGGCGGGACGCAGCACGATCGTGCCCTTGGCCGCCCGGTCGGCCAGCAGCTGATGGGCGTGGGCGGCCTGATCGAGCGGTAGCACGCGGTCGACGAGCGGGGTCAGTGAACCCGTCGCGGCGCGATTCAGTGCCGCGGCGCGCGCGGCGGCGACCCCCGCCAGCCAGTCCGGCCCGGAGCAGCCGATCAGGGTGAGGCCGCGCATGATCAGGTCCATGGCGCCGACCTGTGCGGGCGCGCCGGACAGGAAGCCGTAGCTGAGCATGCGGCCGCGCAGCGGCGTCATGAGATCCAGCAGGGCCAGGGCGGATTCGCCGCCGATCGAGTCGAACACGACGTCCAGCGTTGTGCCGCCGAGCATTTCGCGCAGTTGCTCGGTCCAGCCGGGTATGTGGTGATCGACGACGATGTCCGCACCGAATTCGCGTGCCTGCAAGGCCTTCTCGGCCCCGCCCGCGGTGGCGATCACCCGCGCGGCGCCGTACTCCTTGGCCAGCTGGGTGAGATAGGCGCCGACGCCGGTCGCGGCCGCCTCGATCAGGACCGTCTCGGTGCCGGTGAGCCGCGCGGTCTCCAGCAGCGGGATCGCGACCGACCCGCTCATGGCGACCGCCGCGGCCTCGGCGGTGCCCAGTCCGTCCGGAATCGCGGTCGCCGTCTCCACCGGAACGCAGACCTGCTCGGCATAGGTGCCGAAACTGTTGCTGCTCACCACTGCTCGCTGCCCGATCAGCGCCGGGTCCACGCCCGCGCCGACCTCGGCGATGACGCCCGCGGCCTGGGTGCCGAAGACGATCGGGAACTCCACCGGCAGCGGGAACGTGCCCGACCGCAGCATGGTCTCCGGGAACAGCACCGGAATCGCCTCGGTGTGCACCAGGATCTCTCCGGCCTGCGGGCGCGGCGCGGGCACCTCGCTCGCCACCAGGACGTCGGGTGCGCCGGTAGCGGTCAATAGGATTGCGTGCATTGAGAACCTCTCATAAGTTGACTGACGGTCAAGATATGTCTGCGAAGATATTGACCGTCGGTCAAGTTGTCAATGAAAGTGGTGATATGGACCGGCCCAAGGAACGCGCCGACGCAGCGCGCAACCGGCAGGCAATCCTGGCGGCGGCGCGGAAGCTGTTCGCCGAGGAGGGGGCCGACGCCGCCACGATGGAACGGATCGCGGCAGCGGCCGGGGTGGCCAAGGGCACGCTCTTCCACCGCTTCGGCAGCCGCGCCGGCCTGCTGCACGAACTGATGGCCGAGGGTGCGTTCGACCTGATGGAGGCCGTGCGGTCGGGTCCGCCGCCGCTCGGTCCGGGCGCTCCGGCCGGGGAGCGCCTGCTGGCCTACTTCGACGCCATGACCCGTCTGGTCGCCGACGACATCGAGATCTCGGTCGCCTATCGGGCAATCCCTCCGCATCCACGTGCCGAGGAACTCCACGCCTTCTGGGCCGCCCACATCAGCAGCCTGCTCCGCGAGATCCGCCCCGATCTCGACGCCGACGTGGTCGGCGGGTTGCTGCTCGCGCCCCTGGGTGGTGACCTGGTGCCCTACCTGGTCCGCAACGGCCAGAAGGACCGGCTTCTCGAGGCCGTCCGGCAGCTGGTCCAATCGGTTCTCGACGGAGCTGCGTGAGACTGCGGACCTGCCCGATTGGGGACTCGCCCGAGTCGCAACGAATCCGCCAGAGCCGCAGCGAATTCGCCCGAGTCGACGTGGATGTGCCTGAGCCGCAACCGCTCTGCCCGAGTTGCGACGGATATGCCCGGGTCGCGAAGATATGCCGGAACTGCGAGGGATCTGCCCGCGGGTGACGGATATGCCTGAGCGGGAACGGTCCAGGTCAGTTCGGGCTGTCGTCGTAGCGTTCGCGGGCGGCGAGGACGTCCTCGATGTGGGTCTCGGCCCAGCTCTTGATCGCCTGCATGACCGGGAGCAGGCTGCGTCCGAGTTCGGTGAGCTCGTAGTCGACCCGGACCGGCACCGAGGCGGTGACCGCGCGGCTGACCAGCCCGTCGCGTTCCATGGTGCGCAGGGTCTGGGTGAGCATCTTCTGGCTGACGCCCGCGACGATGCGGGACAGGTCGCTGTAGCGGCGGGGTCCGCCGGCGAGCGCGGTGAGCAGCAGGCTCACCCATTTGTCGCTGATGCGGTCGAGCAGGTGCCGGGTGGGGCATTCCTGGACGTAGGCGTCGTAGGCGCGGCGGGCTTCGGTGCGCCGCTGGGCCGCGGTCGTGGTTGCCATGGCTCTCCCTCGCGTACGGTACGCACTCCGAGGTGCGTACTTCCCAGTGGAGAGTAACACTCCGTAGGTTCGGGGCTGGATGGAAAACCGTACAGCAGAGGAGAACTCACATGCGTGCCGTCGTGATTCGTTCGTTCGGAGGTCCCGAGGCGCTGGAGCTGGCAGGCGTGCCGGTGCCGTCGCCGGGTCCCGGGCAGGTGCGGATTCGGGTGACCGCCGCCGGGGTGAATCCGGTCGATCTGCACACCCGCTCGGGCGGTCTGGCACAGGCGGGCCTGATGGTGCCGCGCGACGTGATCGGCCTCGGCTGGGACGTCGCCGGCACGATCGACGAGATCGGTTCCGGCGTCCCGGTTTTCGCGCTCGGTGACCAGGTGTACGGGTTGTCGGACCGCCTGGACGTGCCATTGGGCGCGCAGGCGGATTTCGTCGTCCTGGACGCCGCGGCCGTCGCGCTCGCCCCGCGCCGTGCTTCCGCGGTCGAGGCGGCGACGATACCGCTGAATGCCCTGACCGCCGTGCAGTCCCTGGACGCGCTCGTGCTCACCGCCGGGCAGACCGTGCTGATCACCGGCGCTGCCGGTGCGGTCGGCGGCTTCGCGGTGGAACTGGCTGTGGCCCAGGGCCTTCGGGTGGTGGCGACCGCCGCCGCCCCGGACGAGGACCTGGTCCGTGAACTCGGCGCGGAATTCTTCGTCCCGCGCGGCGCGCGCCTGGGCGAGGCGGTGCGCGCCCTGATCCCGGGCGGTGCCGACGGCGCGGTGGACGCCGCGTCCCTGGGCGCCGAGGCTCTCGACGCGGTCCGCTCCGGGGGCGGGTTCGCGGCCGTGGTGGGTGGCGCGGAACCGGCGGGTCTGCGCGGAATCCGGGTCGCCAACACCTGGATTCGCGCCGACGGTCCCCGCCTCGCCGAGCTGGCCGCCCTGGTCGATGCGGGCCGCCTGACTCCTCGTGTGGCCGGCACCCTGCCCCTCGACCGGGTCGCCGACGCCCACCACAGGCTCGCCGCCAGGGGCCTCCGCGGCCGTCTCGTACTGGTGCCCTGAACCGGCGGGTTCCCGGGGCATGCGCGAATTGTCCGGCATGTCGTCAGACCAGCAGGCCGCGACGATGGCGGCCTCGGAACCGATGCAGGCCCGCGTCGGCCACTCTGCGCGGCAAGCTGGAGGCCGCTGCCCTGGCCAATGTGTCCCGCGCCGTGCGGGTTCCGGACCGGTTCAGGCCGGGTGGGTGACCCGGTCGGCTAGGTGAAGGACCAGACGGCGGCGGGGCGGCCGGTGGCCTTCACACGAACCCGTTCGCCGGTGCGGGAGAGTCCGGGGATGGCGGCCAGGGTCCGGTTGAGGTTGCCGGGGTCGGGTTTCGCGCCGTGCAGGGCGGTGGTGAGGTCGACGGCTCTGGTGGCGGTGAACTGGTCGCCGGTCAGGGCGCGGGTGAATGCCAGGTCCTTCCAGAGCATCTCGGCCAGCCGGGCGCGGGCGGCGGCGACGATCTGGTTGTGGTCGAAGGCCAGATGCGGGACGGCGTCGAACGGGACCCAGGTCGCGCTGCCGGTTCCGTGCGGGCCGACCACGGCCCACATGGCGATGGACAGTGTCGGCCCGCGTGGATCGCGGTGCGGCTCATCGAAGGTGGCGACCTGCCCGACGGCGAGGATGGCCTCGGCCGGTACCCCGAGTTTGGTGTGGACCGCGCGGCGGGCGGCCTCGGCCAGGCGTTCGCCGAGGCCGAGCAGCACACCCGGCAGCGCGAGTTCACCGGCGAAGGGCTCCCACCGCCGGGGCGCGATGCCGAGGACGGCGGTGGGGTCGTCGGGTCCGTAGCGCAGGGTGATCACGTCGATGGACACTGCGGATTGTTGCTCCACAAATCGACAATCATGCCTGACAGCCTGTCGAATATCCCGGGTTGACCCCCGGTCGATTCGACAGCGCCCTTCTCGGGCGTCCACTCACGCCGGTAGCGGTGAGTATCGGTTCCCGCGTCTGTCGGGCTGGTTTCACTGGCACCGGTGGGGTGCCGGTCAGTGCCGTCCCGTCGGCGGGCATTGGTTACCCGGCCCCCTGCTGGGAGGTCCGGGGATCGTGACGAGCTGCTTTCTTGGATGTTCGGCCATAGCGCAAGATTGGTGGCCGCGTTCACGTCCCGGTCGGCGCGGAACCCGCACCCGCACAGGAACACTCGATCCGCCAATACCAGCCCGGCGTTGATAGTGCCGCACTTCGAGCAGCGTTTGCTCGACGGGAACCAGCGGTCAGCAGTGACCACCGTGCCGTTGCGCCAGTGCTGTTTGTACCGTAGCAAGCGGGCGAAGTCGGTCCAGCCGGCATCGCTGATAGCGCGGGCCAGGCGGTGATTGCCGAGCATCCCGGTCACGTTCAGGTCCTCGATGACGAGCCGGTCGTGGGTTTTGACCAGCTCGTTGGTGACCTGATGCAGGAACTGACGGCGCTTATCGGCGACCTTACGATGGTGGCGGGCCAGTTTCGCGGCGGCCTCGCCTCGATTGCGGGATCCTTTCTGCTTGCGGGACAACGCTTTCGACAGCCCCCGCAGTCGAGCAAGCCCGGAAGCGGCGGGTTTGGCTGGGTTTGCGATGCGGGCGAGCGCGGTTCCGTCGGCGTTGGCCGCGACCACGAACACCGACAATCCTCGATCCAATTCTGTCCAACCACCCGGATCTGCCGGGTCACGGAGCGGGTGGCGACGGGCTGGGTGCAGGTCAGCGGCCTCGGTTGCGAGACTGACCCACCATAGACCTGCGTGTTGAGACACCGTGGCGTATAAGATCTTCGCGCGCCCGAGTCGAAGCATTCGCCGCAACTGGCGGGTATCGGCACGAACCCGAATCAGACCGATGCCAGGCAAGGTGACCGATCGCGCGATGCCGTCATCACCGACACGAATCGAGGCACGCCCACCGTTCGAACCTTTGGTGCGCAGCCGGAATGCCGGGGTTGTGCGTGCCTTGGTCTTGAAACGGGGAAAACCGACAGGTTTGCCCTTACGTTTGCCGTGACGCGACGCCGAGAAGGCTTTCAAAGCGCGGCCGCAGTCCACGGCAGCTTCTTCGAACACCTGCTGGCATACCTGATCCCGCCACGCTAACCCCGTGACCTGTATCTGCGTGGTCCCGGACGGGTCGACGGTGAAGACCCGACCGGCAGTTTCGGTCTTCTTCCATGCATTGAAGGCGTTGATCAAACTGAATCCGGTCCACGGGATCGGGTAATCGGGATCGCTATTGCGTGCGGTGAGGGCGGTTTTCACCATGTGCAGGCACTGGTTGAACGCGAACCGCGCGGCACCGGCGTGCCGGGTAAGCACGGTGTGCTGCTCGGCTGTGGGGTCAAGCCGGTAACGGAACGTGGTGTGCCTGCTCATCACGAGCGAGTGTGACACAGGACACCGACAGGATTTGCGGTGTGGAGTTGGCCGAATGAGGTGCGCACCAGACGAATCGACAATCCGCCCATCCTCGGAACGTTGAAACGATCAGTCCTTGTATAGGCGCTGAGCCGGGATCCGGAGGGTGCGATCGGCTCGGTCCGGCCCGCACGCGGTGAGCACCACGGGCGCGCCGAGTTCGGCCTCCAGGTAGCCGGGCATGTCGGCGGGCAGGTCGGCCAGGGCCGGGGTGGCGGCGGCGAGGAGATCGGTGAGCCGCCGCTGGTGGCCGAGGTCCTGCCAGACACCGCACGCCAGCCGCTCGACGCAGCCGTCGGGGGTGAGATAGCCGGTGGCGGTGCGGATGTCGCCGAGGGCGTCGAGGTGGTTGACGACCACGCCGTCGATCCCGCCGCAGGCTTCGACGGCGTAGCGGAGCAGCAGCGGATCGAGGTGCCCGCGCCGGAACGCGCCCTGGTATTCGCCGGTTCCGTTGTGCGGCTCCGCAATCGCGAGCGCCGGGTCCTCGGTCGGGAAGGGCCCGGCCCCGTGCCTGGTCATGTACGCGCGGGTCACGCCGAGCACGTAGCCGGGCGCGCCGAGGCGCGCCAGCATGGCGCGCGCGTGCCGGGGTTCGACGGTCGACCAGGTGGTGTACGGGTGGGTGCCGCGCCACTCGTCGAGCAGCACCCCCTGCGCGCCTTCGAACACCAGCCGGCCCTGACGCGCGAATGCGGCGAGCTGCTCGCCCGGCAGGATGGCCACGGCCCGGGCGAACGCGGTGTACGCCGCGACCAGATCGTCGATCGGGTCGTAGCGGTGCCGTCCGCCCGCGAGCAGCGGCCCGTAGTGTTCTTCGAGCGCGATCAGTTTGCGCCGCAACACCTCCGGTCGACGGCAGTCGGCGGCCCGGGGTGCGTCGTGGCCGAGCGCGTAGCTCGCCGTCTCGCCGATGCCGATGCCGCACGAACCGTGCCGGGCGGTACCCCTCGTATCCTCCCGGCAACGATTGGCGGCTCCGTGGATCGGCGTGGTGAGCAGGGCCCGCTCGTCCACGTAGAGCAGGGACAGCGGATCGGCGACGCCGAGCGCGGCGAGTTCGCGCGCCTCGGCGGCCAGAGCCAGCGGTTCCACCAGCATGTGCCGCGACAGCAGGGTCGGCACCCGCGACAGGGTGCCGGACCCGAACTGGTGGAAGGTGTGGTGGCGGCCGTCGGCTATCACATTGTGGGCGGCCTGCGCCCCGCCGTTGAACCGCACCACCGCGGCCACGTCGAGCCCGGCCTGCGGTGAGCACAGCCAGTCCACGGTGGCGCCCTTGCCGGCATCGCCGAAGCCCAGGTCTACCACGATCAGGTGGCTGTCGCCGAACATGTTGTGTCCCTTCGTCCATCGGATCCGGTCAGAGATCCACGTCGTCGGTCCCGGTGGCGGCCGGCAGCGCCCCGACGCTGCGTCCGCGCCGGGCGCCGCCCAGCGGTGCGAGGGCCTTGCCCACCGCGTCGGCCTCGCTGGTCGATCCGATATCGCGCAGATCGGCCAGCCCTGCCCCGAGGTCGATGCGGTCCTCGGCGATGCCGATGGTCAGGGCGATGAGCTCGCACACCGCGGCCGGATCGTCGAGCCGCAGGAACCGCTCACCCAGCAGCCCCTGCCAGTGCTCGGCGATCTCCGGATCCCGGTAGTAGCTGGACTGATTGGGCAGGATGTAGTGCACGTGCCAGCGGTCGGCCAGCTCGCGGTAGATCGACTCGACCGAGATGTCGTGGTCGACGTCGTCGCCGATGACGGCGCGAAGGTGGCGAGCGGCCAGCCGCTTCTTGTTCAGCTCGTCGCCGACGATGAACAGGTAGCCCTTGCGGCCCCGCTTGTCCCACGCGTCGGTGGCGGTGTGCCGGGCGATGAAATACGCTGCCAGCTCGTAACTTTCGGACTTCTGCCCGCCACCGCCGCCCTCCAGCAGGATGAGCCGCAGCTGCTCGTCCATCCGGTTGTCGGATTCGAACTGCCCGACCTGCAGCGGCACCCGGTCGCTGTCGGCGTCGCCGATGGCCCCGAACAGGATCTGCGGATCCTCCGCATAACCCTTGCGCTGCAACAGCCCGTGCAGTTTGGCCAGCTTCTCCTGCATGATGCGGGGCACCCTGCCCATGGATCCGGTGACGTCGAACAGCACCGCGATGGGCAGTGAGTTGCCGTGGTCGTCGGAGTCCCGCGACTCCCGCTTGTCCACCCCGAACGGATCCAGGGTGGGGTGCGCCTTCCACTGATCCCACGGCACCGACCGCATATCCGCGGTGTAGCCGAAGTCGTCGAGCCCCTTCGCCGCGCGGAAGGTCCGCGCCGCGTCGTAGGCACTGTCGTCCCAGCGTCCGTAACCCATTGCTATCACTTACCTTTCGTGAGCTCGAAGGGCCGGAAGCGGCGCTTCCCGTAGAGCCGGTCGAGCAGATCGTCGAATTCCCCGAGCAGGTCCGCGGCGTCGGGCCGCAGCCGTGGATCGGATTGCAGGCACCCCGTGGCGTAGGACCGCAGGGCCGCGGGTGCGCGGTCGCCGAGCATGGTGAGCATCAGGCGATGCGCGAGGTGGACATCGGTGGCGGGGGAGACCGCGTCCCGGATCTCCGGCGGATAGTCGAGCGACTTCAGCGTGGCCGCCGCCGGATTCCCGGGCCGGGTCGCGAAAGACCAGCCCGCCAGCACGATTCCGTGCAGGCGCGGATGCACCAGCACATTGGCCGGGCTGATGGCGGTGTGCACCCACCCCGCCAGCTGTGCTCCGGCCAGGCAGCGCAGCAGCCGGCGATGCATCCAGGCGTAGTCGCGCGGGTCCAGGCCACCGGGGTAGGCGGCCCGGACTTCCTCGAGCGTCACGAACTCCCTGGTGAGCGCGGCGAGCACGTTCACCGTGCGCTGCTCGCCGGTCGCGGAGTCCAGATGGTCGACCGTATCGATCAGCTCCGGGAAGTACGGCCCCGGCCATTTGTGCTCCGTGGCCACGATCGCGATGTCGCGCAGGGCATTTCGCTCCCCGGACAGCAGCCGGTTGGCCGCCGTCCGGCGCGGGATCTTCACGACCCGGTCCGAGCCGCTGCGGTACACGTCCGCGACCGAGCCCGACGCGTGCAGCGCACCCACCGGGTACGTCCCGTGTGCGCCGGTCACCTCGAAGGCGGGCTCGTCCAGTTCCAGCCACTGCCGGTACAGCTCGGCCAGCCGTGCGAACGCGACCCCCGCGATGCCGGCGTCGACGGCCTGCACCCGATCGGGATGCACGATCCCCGCCAGCCGGTGGTAGCGCCGCCGGGCGTCCTGCCGGGCCGCGGAATCCGTTGCGGCAGCACCGAACAGATCCTCGGGCCGCCGGGCCGCCCGAATGCTCTCGGCGGTCTCTCGTGCTGTCGTCATGGTTTTAGGCTAGATGACTAAAACAATGCGCACCAGAGGTTCGGGGGAACTTTTTGTAGTTTCGACAAAAAGCCTGGCGGGCGGGCCGGGTGGTCAGCGACCGGGGTGTGCGACCCATCCGGCGACCACGGCCAGCCCGGTGGGCCGGTGCACGGCCAGGAATCCGAACGGGCGGTCGAACGTCACCGTGGTGTGCAGCACGGTGTGCGCCGGTCTCGGGAACCGGGCGCTGGCCAGGTTCATCGACAGCGCGGTGACCGCGGCGGCATCGAACCCGGTCTCGGTGAAGCGCGCGAACACGTCCTGCGCGGCCTGGTCGACATAGAGCGGGCGCGCCGACATCGCCGGGAAATGGCCCCGCGCGCTGTCGGTCACCGTGGTCAGGCCGAACAGTGCCGACTGGTCGATCAGGTTGTGCAGGCTGCGAATCTCGAAGGGCGGCAACAGGGTTTCCAGGCTGTCGCCCTGCCCGTGATCGGCCACGGCCTGCACTCTCAGTCCGGGTGCTTCGGTGCCTGCCGGCAGGTCCGTCCGGATCGGGATGGTGCCGTCCAGTGCGTCGAGGCCGGTCGTCAGCACTGTGCCCGGCGTGCCCTCGCCCAGGAGCAGGTGTACGTCGAGATCTTCTGTGCCGTAGACGATTACGCGCGTCACCGCCGTATCCGCGCCGAGTACGCTCGCGTGCTGTGGGCGCGACGAGAACCGGCGCAGAGCGGGACCGCTGTGGCCACGCCATGGTCCGTCGGTGACCTCCATGGTGGTCCGGCGGAAGGGGTCCTCCCATCGGGTGCGGGCGACCAGCGCGGTGGCGAGCACCAGGACCGTCGCGGCGTCGATCGGGAGCGGGAACTTCTCGATCAGGCCGTCGGTGTGGCCGCTCGCCCAGGTGTCGAGGGCGGCCTGATCGGTGAGGGTCTCCACGGTTCCCGCCGGCAGTCGTCGCGACCACTCCGGGCGCAGCGGCAGGTCCCGCCGGACCCAGAGGCCGAGCGCCGCCGAGACCGAGTCGGCCTCGGTCAGGGTGCGCAGCAGGTCCAGCGCCCGACCATTGCCGTCGGCGGCGGAAATGCCGGTGGCCGTGGCGAGTTCGCTGCGTCCGGGCTCGTCGGCGGCGGAGGCCAGCAGGGCGAGCAGTGGCCAGACGCCGCAGCCGGACAGTACGAAGTCCCCGGTCCCGGCGGCGGCGCACCAGCGGGCGGTGAGGCGGTTGGCGGCATCGACATATTCGGCCAATGCGGTCGTCATGATGTCAGCCTAGGTCTAATGGGCCCGCCCGATCCGGGGCTACGGTGAGAGAAACGATGTCGTCGACTCTCACCGAGGAGATCATGATGGTTGCCGCTGATACGGCGACGGAGCCTGCCGCGCGCCTGCGGGCATCGATGGAGCACGGTGCCACCGCCGCGCAGGCATGGGCGTTGTTCGACGCCCTGCCCACGGTGCGAGTCGAGGAGATCACCACCGGCCGGTGGCGGGGCGACGAGGTCGCGACGGGTCATCCGTGGGACGGGCTGCTCGTCGAATCCGGCTGGTATGGCAAGCAATTCGACAGCGCCGATGATGTGCAGCCGCTGTTGTTCTCGGGGCCGGACGGGGGCATCTTCCCCGTTGACCCGCGCCGGGTCCCGCTGTTCCTGGCGGGCAAGGTGCCGGTGACCGGCCTGCGCCCGGTGCGCCGCTCGCTCGGGGTGTTGCGGCCGGTGTTGCGGACGACGACTCCGCGCGCCCGGCTGCGGAACCTGGAGTTTCGTGGAAAGTCCAGTGCCGCAATGATCTACGATCACCTGCCGATCATCGATATTTTCCGGCGAGTCGACAACGACACGCTGCTCGGCGTCATGGATATGCGCGGGCTGAACGAACCGTACTTCTTCGTCCTCTACCGCGACCGCTAGCCGCCTGCACGAAGCGTCTGTCCCCGAGTCGACCTCGGCCTACCATCGAAGAGGACAGTGGTCTTCGACTCGGGAGGTCCCGATGGAACGCACGACCTGTCTGATCGCCGGTGGGGGACCGGCGGGAATGTTCCTGGGGCTGATGCTGGCCCGCGGTGGCATCGAGGTCATGGTGCTCGAGAAACACGGTGACTTCCTGCGCGACTTCCGCGGCGATACCGTGCACCCGACCACCCTGGAACTCATCGACGCGCTGGGTCTGCGCGAGGACTTCGCGAAACTGCCGCAGCGGCGGTTGAACGACATACAGATACCCATCGGCGGTCGCATGGTGCCGCTCGCGACGTTCGCGCACATCCCGGGCAGGCACAAATATGTGGCTATGGTGCCGCAGTGGGACCTGCTGGATCTACTGGCCCGCGCGGGCGACGTCGAGCCGACCTTCCGGTTGCGCATGAGCACCGAGGCGGTCGATCTGGTGTACGAGGGCGGCGCCGTCGCGGGTGTGCGCTATCGCACGAAAGATGGTGCGACCGGCGAGATTCGCGCCGACCTGACGGTGGCCTGCGACGGCCGCTCCTCGGTGCTGCGTGCGGCCGCCGGGCTCGGGGTTCACAACTGGCCCACGCCGTTCGACGCGTGGTGGTTCCGCATCCCGCGCAACGGCACCGACCCGGCCGGTCTGATCCCGGTGGTCAGCGCCCACCGCGTGGCGGTGCTGTTCGACCGCGGCGACTACTGGCAGAGCGCTACGCTGATCGCCAAGGGCAGCGACACCGACCTGCGCACGCGCCAACCGGTCGGCGTCATCATGCGTGATCTGGGCGCGGTGGCCCCGTGGCTGGGCGACCGCACCGACGCCCTCCGGACCTGGGACGAGGTGAAACTGCTCGACGTCAAGCTGGATCGCGTCGACCGCTGGTACACCGACGGCCTGTTGTGCATCGGCGACGCCGCCCACGCCATGTCCCCGGTCGGCGGCGTCGGCATCAACCTGGCGGTGCAGGACGCGGTGGCCACCGCGCGCATTCTCGGCCCGAAACTGTTGTCGCACACCGTAACCACCGCCGACCTGGCCCGGGTCCAGCGCCGGCGAGCCCTGCCGACGGCCGTTGTCCAGAGCATGCAGCGGCTGGCCCACGCCGGCGTCATCCGCCCGGCGGTGGCGGGTCGCCTGGACGTCTCGAACGCCACCGAAACGCCCACGGCTCTACGCGTTTTCCGGCGCATCCCCGTGGTGCGCAGCCTGCCGACCTTCCTGGTCGGCCGAGGTGTGCTACCCGAGCCGGTACCCGCGTTCGCTCGTCGCGACTGAACCGCACTGTCCGTGCGGGGGAGCGAAAGCCCCTGCGGCGCAGGATATCCGCGTTGTAGGGATTTGTCAGGCGGTGGGCCGGCCTGGCCGCGGCGTCCGGACCCCTCGTCCTACCGGACGCCGCGCGGGCGGAACTGAATACTGATGCGCGGCCCCACCGGCCGCTTCGTCTTGGGAATGGCATGCTCCCAGGTCCTTTGGCACGAACCACCCATGACGATGAGATCCCCGTGCCCCAGCGGATACCGCACGCTGGCTCCACCGCCGCGCGGTCGCAAGAGCAACGCCCGTGCAGCGCCCACCGACACGATGGCCACCATGGTGTCGTCGGTCGCCCCGCGCCCGGAGGTGTCCCCGTGCCAGGCGACGCTGTCGTTTCCGTCGCGGTAGTAGCACAGGCCCGCGGTGGTGAACGGCTCACCCAGTTCAGCGGAGTAGTGCGTGCTCAACGCCTCCCGTGCCTCGGCCAGCACCGGATCCGGTAGCTCCCGCTCCGCCTCGTAGAAGCACAGCAGCCGCGGCACGTCCACCATCCGGTCGTACATGGCGCGCCGATCCGCGCGCCAGGGCACCTCCGTCACGAGCCGTTCGAACAGCACATCCGCGCCGCTCAACCAGCCCGGCAGCACATCCACCCAGGCGCCGTCGCCGAGTTCGGTGCGCTGTATCCCCTGCAGCGCACCGAGTTCCACCTCCCCGAAGCCGTCCAGAAGTGATCCCTGCCAAGGCGTCGACATGTCGAAGAACATACCACAATTCCGAACGTATGTTCGATAGGGCTGTTCAGATGTCGAGTTCTTCGTCGATCTTGCGGAGCTGATGACGGGCCAGGGCCAGGTTGCCGCGGATGCGGTCGAGGGCGAGATAGAGGAACAGGCGACTCGCCGGGTGCGCGCTCAGCGGGCGCAGCAGATGATACTGACCGGTCAGGGTGATCAGGATGTCCTCGATCCCTTCGTCGAGGCCGAGCTGTTCGATGGTGCGCATCTTGGCGCGGACCACCTCGGTATTGCCGGCCGCGCCGAGCTGCAGGTCCAGGGATCGGGATCCGCCGGCGGTGCCGAGGGTCATCCCGCTGCTGTAGTCGACGATCGCGGCGCCGAGCGCCCCGTCGATGGTCATCATGTCCTTCAGTGCCACATCCAGATTCGACATGTGTCTCCCTTTCCGTGTGATGTCCTCGATCGGTGGAATTCGGGTGCCGTCAGTCGTGAGGGGCCGGCGCCAGGGTCGCGGCGATGGCGCGGACCACCGGGCGGGCTTCCAGGTGAACACGGGCCAGCGTGGCGTCGGGGCCTGTGAGCAGGGCCAGGCAGGCGATGGGGCCGGCGCGGTAGACCACCACGTGGCCGACGCCGCTGTCGAGGACCACCTCGTGCAGGTCGGCGCCATGGGTGGCGGCCGCGAAGGTCAGCGACACCGACAGCAGCGCCGCGGTCAGCGCCGCAATGCCGGTGGCTTCGATGGCATCCGGGAGATCGTCGGCCAGCAGCAGGCCGTCGCTCGAGGCCACCGCGGATCCGATCAGATGCGGAACGCGTCGCCGTAGCGTGTGTAGGTGTGTTTCGAGGTCGCTGCCCGCCGAGTCCGCACGCGGTGAATCGATGCGAGCGCCGCTGCCCGGACCGGTCAGGGCGGTGGCGTCGTGCGTGAGCGTCATGGCTCGTCTCCTCTGTCGGCGGGAACCTCTTCGCTGGCGCGCACGGACAACGTGCCTGCCCTGGTCGGGCGTCATGTGCGCGTGTCGATCGATCTCGAGCCGAACGCGTTGTGCCACTGCGTGATCACTGGCGAGCTCTGCAGCGCCGTTCGACGGCGCTACTATTCCGGACCCACCGCAACTTGGACGAGCGAACACGCTGAGCACGACGCGCAAGTGTCAACGCCACCGATCTCATTGGGGCGCTGATGGTTTCACAAACTCACCTTCGGCTCCATCCAGAATAGCGATCCATCGGCGAATGCGCAGCAACAACTTGTGCTCCGATGCCGGGCGGCATTTCGGGGTAGGAGCTGCAATCGATTCGAACCGCCGGGTCGGTATTGATTGCGCGCCCGGGCATTTCAAATCCGACCGACCAGTCGTACTCGCACTCGCCGACTCGGCGCGTGGGCGTAGGTCACGCCTTGTGTTTACATACGGGCGACCGTATGGTTTTCTGCATGGAACAACATGTCCTCACCGAGGCGACCGATCCCTTCTGTCTGGACAGAGCGGCTGCCGTCGCACGGCTGATCGGGGCTCCCTGGGGGAGGTATGCCGTTCTGGGAGACAGCCTTTCCGCGGGAACCGGCGATCCCACCCCGGGCTACGGCGATCAGGGCTGGCCGGACCGCGTCGCCGGGATCCTGCGATCGGTTCGGCCGGATCTGGCCTATCTCAATGTCTCCGAGATCGGCGCGACGACCGCCCAGGCGCTCGAGCGGCAGGCGGATCGCGTAGTCGCGTTCTCCCCGGACCTGCTCCACCTGCCGTGCGGGGCCAATGACATCGTGCGGCGCACACCGGACTTCGACGAGATCGAGCGAACCCTGCGACGCATGTACGACCTGGCGAAGCGGACCGGCGCACTGCTGACCACCTTCACACTCGGCCGGGCCTATGTCGTCCCGGTCTTCCCGGACTGGCCGGAGCGGATCGCCAGGGTCAACGAGATCGTGCGCGGGCTGGCAGCCGAATACGGCGCGCTCGTGGTGGACATGTGGGACCACCCGGTCAACGACCGCGACAACCTGCTCAGTGCGGATCGCATCCACTTCTCGACCTCGGGCCAGGCCGTCATGGCGTCCGAGACGGTCGAGAAGCTGGCGAAATCACTGGGACGCAACACATCCGAGTTGTCCTCGACCTCGCGCTGACCCCTCACGGCGAGCAGCGCAGGCCGAACTGTCCGGGTTCGTACAGTGCCCGGCCCTGACAAATGAAGAGGTTTTCATCGTGGCAGTCAGTCAGTACTCAGGCGGTCGGCCGGTCGTGGCCGCGGACGCCGAAGCCATTCCCTGGACGACGATCTCGATTGTCCTGAGCGCCTTGTTCGTCGCGGTTCTGGATTCGTTCATCGTCGTGGTCGCCGCGCCCTCGATCGTGGCGGATCTGCACGCCTCCGCCGGTGACGTTCAATGGGTGCTCGCGGGCTATCAATTGAGCTACGCGGTCTTCATCATCACCGCTACCCGCTTGGCCGATCTGTACGGCCGCAAACGGATCTTCCTGCTCGGTGCCGCGGTCTTCACGCTGTCCTCGGTCGCGTGCGCGCTCGCACCGGACGCGGGCAGCCTCATCACCGCGCGCGTCGTCCAGGGCCTGGGCGCCGCGCTGATGGTGCCGCAGGTGTTCGCCTATGTCACCGTGCTGGTGCCGGCGGCCAAGCGGCACAGCGTCTTCGGCGTGGTCGGCATCGTCATGGGCATGGCCACCATCGGCGGACAGGTCATCGGCGGACTGCTGATCGGCGCGGATCTGTTCGATTCCGGCTGGCGCCTGGTGTTCTGGGTGAACGTGCCGATCGGCGTCGTCATGTTCCTGCTCGCCCTGCGCTCTGTGCCGGCCACCGGGTCGGCCGCCTTCCGCCGACTGGACCTGCCCGGCGTGCTGGTGCTCAGCGTGGCCCTCTTCCTCCTGGTGCTGCCATTGATCCAAGGGCAGCAGGCGGGCTGGCCGGGCTGGGTCTGGGCCTGCTTCGGGAGCAGCGCAGTCGCTTTCGGGGCGTTCGTCGCGATCGAGCGTCGGCTGGAACGCCGGGGCGGGGATCCGCTGGTGCCCTTGACCTTGTTCGGCCAGCGCTCGTTCTCGCTCGGGATCGTCCTCGTGCTCGCCCTGTACGCGCTGATCTACTCGTACTATCTGGCCCTGTCGGTGACGATGCAGCAGGGTCTCGGCCTGTCGGCGCTGGGCGCGGGCCTGGTCTACGCGCCTGCGGCAACCGCCTTCTTCGTGTTCAGCATGGTGGCGAGCCGGACCATCCCGAAATACGGGCGACGGGTCCTCGAGGTCGGCGCGATCGTCATGGCGAGCGGCTACCTGGCGACCGGCCTGCTGCTGGTGTCCGGCCCGCGGATCACGCCACTGCTGGTGATCCCCACTCTCGTATTGCAGAGTGTCGGTGGCGGATTGGTCATCACGCCCGCGCTCAACACGGTGCTGAGCCGGGTGCGACCGGAGTCGGCCGGCGTCGCGTCGGGGGTCCTGTCGACGGCCCAGCAGTGCGGGGGAGCGCTGGGTGTCGCCGTGATCGGCGCGATCTTCTTCGGCGCGTTCGATCCCGCCGCGGCAGACCGGGTCGCCGCCGCCGGTCACGCCTTCGCCGTCGCGTCCTTCGCGACCTGCGTCATCGCGGTCGTCTCGGGTGTGATCGTGTTTCTGCTCCCGAAACAGCCTGCGGCCCAGGGCTGAACGGGTCGATGTGCTGACGGCCGGGCCCGCCCGGCCGTCAGCATCCGATCAGGCCGGGACCTGATCGTGCTGGTTCACGAATGCGAGGAACCGCGGAATCACCTGCTCGGGAATGGCCCACAGCATCTCGTGGCCGACGCCCGGGTAGATGTCGACCTCGGCCCCCGGAATGTGTTCACGGACTCTTTGTGCGCCCACTTCCGGATCATTGGCGACCGTGGTGGCGCCGAACAGCACCATCAGTGGCGCGGTGACGGCCGCCAGCTGCTCGTCGGTGAGCGGTCGCTCCCACGGCATGGCGAGACGGAACCTGATGGCGCTCAACGTCAATGCCCACTGTTCCTCGCTGAACTCCAGACCCGGCGTGAGCCACTCCGAGAGCTTCGCCAGCCGCTTGCGGGTCGGCACCATCCCGCCGACGAGGAAACGGAACAGCACACTCCAGCGCGGTGTGGTGAAGGTCGCCCCGCCTGGTTCGAGCATGGTCAGGCTGGCCACCCGCTCGGAGTGCTGGACACCGACCAGCAGTGCCAGCCAGGAGCCGACGGAATACCCGCCCAGATGCACGCGCTCGATACCCAATCCGTCGAACACCTCCAGCAGCCAGCGCACGATGTCGTCCTCGTCGCGCAGGGGCTCGGTCTGCTCGCTGCGTCCCGCCCAGCCCAACGGATCCGGGGTGTACACCACGTGATCCCGCGACAGTTCCGTGATGACCGACTCCCAGAACAGCCCATTGCCCGGCATCCCCGGCAGCAGCACGATCGGCGTGCCGTCTCCCGACCCGGATTTGCGCACTCGTGTTGTGCCGAACGAGGTGTCGATATCGAGATCGATCGACGGCACCGGCCACTGCGCGGCCATCGCGTCGTACGCACGCAGGTACTTCTCCTTGGCCTTCGCGCTGGTGAAACGTCCGATCTTCTTGGCCATCGGGCCTTCCCTTCCTCTTCGGTGCGTGGTCTGTGTCGGTCGTCTACTCGGCGGTGAGCAGGTCGGCCGGCTCGTGCGATCGGGCGAAGGCCAGAATCCGGTCCAGTACGGCGTCCTTGCCCGGGCTGTGGAACAGCAGCCCATGGTTCGCGCCCGGGTAGATCTCCACCTCGCAGTCCGGCAGGTGCCGCCGGGCCCGCGCGGCGGCCCGCTCGGGATTGCCCAGCACGGTCTCGGACCCGTAGATCAGGAGGGCGGGGACGGTGATCGCCTGCAGCTCTTCGTCTTTCAGTCGTTGCGGCCACGGGGTCCGGGTCCGATAACCGAGTCCGGCCTTCGCGAACTCGGTGTACCGAATAGTCCACAGTTTCGACAGTGACGCGTAGGCCTTCATGTAGGCGTCCTGTGCCGCCTCGTTCTTCCATTGCCCGATCCCGGCCATGGTGCCTCCCCGCTCATCATCGTTGATGATACGAACGTATCATAAAAATGATATGGGCGTACCATCAAAAACTTCGATGCCAGGGAGTCATAGGAGAGCTGGTCATATGCCGCGTTTGGTGGATCACGAGCAGCGGCGGCGGGAGATCACCACGGCCGCGCGCGCGGTCATCGCCGCCGGTGGGCTGGATGCCGCCACGTTCCAGTCCGTGGCGGCGCAGGCTGGGATCTCGGTGCGCCTGATCCAGTACTACTTCGGCACCAAGCGTGATCTCATGCTCGCCACGCATCGTGCGGTGGTGGAGGACTGGGGGAGGGTGTTCGCGGAGGCGCTGGGTGCGCTGGGGCCCGATGCCGCACCGCGCGAGGTCATCCGGGCTGTCTCGCTCGGGCTGATTCCCCTGGACGATGTTCGGCACCAGGACAATCTGGTGTTCGCGGCCTTCCATGCGGCGAATCTGACCGGCAATACCGTCACCTCGGAGGAGATGATGGGACCGCCGCGCTACCTGATCACCAGCTTCACCGAGCAGTTGCGCCGCGACCGGCCGGGCGAAACCGATACGCGTGCACTGGAACTCGACGCGGAGCTGATCGTGCTCGCGGTCACCGGGATCAGTCAGGCGGTCCTGGCCGGCGGAACCACCCGGGAGACGGCGGTCGAACTACTCGACCACCTGCTCGACCGGGTGTTCGCCGGTGAATAGCGGCTAGCGGCCCTGGGGGCTGACCTGCGCGCGCACGAAATCGACCACCGCGTCGGTGAATTCGTCATTGGCGTCGCTGGCGGCGGTGTGTGCCGCGGTGCCGATCTCGGTGTAGTCGGCGTGCGGGACCAGGGCCCGGAACGCGGTGACGCCCTCCTCGCTGACGACGTCGGACAGCGCGCCGCGCACCAGCAGCACCGGGATGGTCAGCTGCCGCGCCGCGTGCTCCAGTTGCTCGGTGTGCACGTCGATCTCCTCGCCGCGCCCGTCGCGCGGGCCGCCCATCATGGCGGGATCCCAGTGCCAGTACCAGCGACCGTCGGCGCGCTGGCGCAGATTGCGTTGCAGCCCTTCGGGATTGCGTGGGCGGCGGCGGTGGGGGAGGTAGGCGGCGACGGCGTCGGCGGCCTCCTCGAGGCTGGCGAAGCCCTCCGGGTTGCTGCTCAGGAAGTTGATGACGCGCTCGACGCCCTTGCGCTCGGGACGTGGCACCACATCGACGAGGACGAGACCGGTGATGCGCTCACGCTCCGGGTGGGTGGTGGCCATGAGCCCGGTCAGGCCGCCCATGCTGGCGCCGACGACGAAGGCGGGCTGGTCCAGTTCGCGCAGCACCGCGATGAGGTCCTCGACCATGGCCTCGCGCGTGTAGTTGCCGTCCGGGTCCCAGTCGCTGTCGCCGTGCCCGCGCGCGTCGAGCAGGACGGCGTGCATCCCGGCCTTGGCCAGGGCGAGTCCGGAATCCTTCCACGAGCCGCGGGTCTGGCCGCCGCCGTGCAGGAACACCACCAGCGGGCCGTCCTGGGGTCCCCAGCTGTCCCCGGCGATGGTGATACCGCCGTGCCCGCGGAAGCTCACCCGGGCGGGTTCGGTGAATTCAGCGTCGTTGCTCACCCTTCGAGCATTGCACACGCGTGTTTACGGTGTATGAAGACTGGCCGGTAGCTGGGACCGCGGGCGGTCGGAGCCGGCCGTCGCGCTGGTCGCCGCTGGTCACAGCGAGCGGTCGATCACCGCGAGGACCAGGCACAATGCCGCCGCCGCCAGCATGAACGCGGCCAGATTGTGCAGTCCCGCGATGCCGGAACCCGGGGTGAGGAATGCGCCACTGACCGCCGCCGACCCGATCGCGCCGAAATAGGAGAAGGTCCGCATCAGGCCCGCCGAGGAACCGATGCGCTCCGGCTCGGCCTGGTGGTAGAGGGCGTTCTGGTTGGCCAGATTGTTGAGCCCCTGCGGGATGCCGTTGATGACGGCCGCGCCGACCAGCAACCACAGGGCGGTGCCGGAGTGCAGGGTCAGCAGCAGCACCGTCATGACCACCTGGCAGGTGCAGCCGACCAGCAGCTTGCCGCGAACCTCGGGCCGCCGGCCGGTGAGCGCGGACACGCCGATCGCGGTGGCCGACATGGGCAGCAGGATCAGGCCCGCCCCGGCGGCGGAGAGGCCGCGTCCCTCCTCCAGCCACTGGGTGAAGCCGTACAGGAAGCAGTAGCCGACCAGGGCGGTCAGCAGGGTGCGGGTGTAGGTGGCCAGCAGCGGGACATCGCCCGCGAGCAGCCGCACATCGAGGAAAGGCCGCTCGGCCCGCCGCTCCCGCCACACCAGTCCGGCTCCGGCGGCGATGGCCAGCACCGGCAGATACCAGTGCGCCGCTTGCGGTTTCATCAAGAAGAACAGGAAGCCGATCAACATCGCCGTGAACAACCCGATACCGGGCAGATCGATATCGGACCACCGGCCGCCGTGCGGCGCATCGGTTCTCGCTATCCGCCGCCATCCGATGACCAGGCACACCAGTGCCAGCGGCAGATTGACCGCGAACGTCGCCCGCCAGCCGCCGAGATGGATCAGGAGACCGCCCAGGGTCGGGCCGATGACGGCAATGGTCTGAGTGGCCACGGCCAGGGCGGTGAGCACCCCCTGCGGACTGTCCTTCCCGGTGCGTTCGGACTCGCTGCGGATCAGGTACATGGATGCGGGATAGCCCGCGCACGTGCCGAATCCGAGAATCACCCGGGCCAGCACCAGTACCCAGAGACTCGGCGCGACCATGCCCAGCAGGCCGGCGAATCCGGTGAGCGCGGCGCCGCCGAGATACAGCCGCCGCGGCCCGTAGAGGTCGATGAGCCGTCCCACCACCGGCTGCCCGATGGCGGTGGCCAGGTACAGCGCCGACACCAGCCATGCGGTCTCCGACGCCGGCGCGCCGAACGCCACACCGATCGGCACCAGCGAGACCGCGATGATGGACGAATTGATCGGGTTCAGGATCGAGCTGGTGATCATGGGCACCAGCAGCCGCCGGTCGAATCCGTCGGGCGGTCGCTCCCGGGTCCGCCGGTGCAGCGTCGAGATCATTGCGGCCCGAGTCTTTCCAGCAGCTCCAGCGCCGCCAGCAGCGTCTGCCGCTCGGCCTCGGTGTACTTCTCCTCGAGGGCGGTGGTGAGCCATTCCTGCCTCGCCCGGCTGCGGCCCGCCATCAGCTCCCGCCCGGCCGGGCTCAGCGAAACCAGTTGCCGCCGGCCATCTTTGGGATCGGGCCGCCGCAGTACGAAGCCGCGGTCGCTGAGAATGGCGAGGTGGGTGGCGATGGCCTGCGGGCGCACCCGCTCCGCCGCGGCGATCTCGCTGGCGGTGGCGTCACCGTTCTTCAACCGGCTCAGCACCGACAGCTGCGAGGGCGTCAGCTCCACATTGTCCGACGCCTCGAGGAACCGCCGTCGCAGGCGGCTCACCAGAACGCGCAGTTCCCGGGCCGCCTGGGCCGAGGACGCGGACAGGATCGCGGGGGCATCGGTCATGCCTCGACCCTAGATAGACAATCCAGGTTGCGCAATTGACATTGAACAACCTGAATTGTCTATCTCGCCACGGTCGGCCGGTCAGGCGGCCGCGGGTTCGGTGTCGAGGTACTCCTCACGGATCTGCTTCGGCCCGAACGGCCAGGTCTTCTCCGCCCGCGACCAGAGCAGGAAGGCCGCGATACCCAGGGCGGTCCAGGCCAGTGACCACTCGATCGGGTGCACGCCCGGATTCGCCTTGTCGGCGTACCCGTAGATGACCGCCCAGCCGATGGCCGCCACGACCGCCGGTAGCGGATACAGCAGCATCCGGTAGGGCCTCGCGAGCCCGGGCTGCCGTCGCCGCAGGACGGCTACGGCCGCGATCTGCGCGAAGGCCTGCACGATCACCATGACCGTGGTCAGCAGTGAGATCAGTACCGCCAATGGGGGGTGGGTGGCCGAGGCGCCCACATGCCGGGCGAAGACGAACCCGGCCGCGGTGATCGCACCCATCACGATCAGCCCGAGCACCGGGAACTCGTGTTCGGGGTGCAGCCGTCCGAAGGATCGGAAGAACACCCCGTCGCGGGCGGCGTCGAACGGTACCCGCGAGCCGCCGAGCAATCCGGCGAAGACCGAGGCGAAGGCGGTGACGAGAATCAGCACGGTCACCACATCGGCGGCACCCTTCCCGAAGGTCTTCTCCAGCACCGCCGACGCAACCGATTGTGAGGCAACGTTGTTCGGGTCGAGCATGTCGTGCCAGTCGATGACGCCGAGCACACCGATCTGCATGCCGAGATAGATGACCATGACCGCGAGCACCGCGTAGATGATCGAGCGGGGGAGGACCCGCCCCGGATTCTTCAGCTCCGCACCGATATACGCGCTGGTGTTGTAGCCCAGGTAGTCGTAGATGCCGATGGTGAGCCCGGAGGCGAAGCCCAGCCAGAAGCCGCCGCGACCGAAATCGATGGCATGGTCGGGCCAGGTGAACGCCATGCTCGGATGAAAATGGGTGAACGCGGCCAGGATCACCGCGGCCACCGACACGATCATGACCGCCCACATCACCACGGTGATGCGGCCGATGGAATCCACCCGCCGCCACAGCAGCGCCACGACCAGCGCCACCACCGCGAGCCCGACGATGTCACCCTGCCCGGTGGTCATGGACGGCCACAGATAGGTCAGGTACTGCACCAGTCCCTGCACGCCGGTGGACATGATCAGCGGAATGAAAAGGATCGCGGTCCAGACGAACAGGAACGGCATGAGGCGTCCCGTGCGGTACTGGAACGCCTCGCGCAGATACACATAGGTGCCGCCCGCGCCCGGCATGGCCGCGCCGAGTTCGGCCCAGATCAGGCCGTCGGCCAGCGCCAGCACCGCGCCGGCGACGAATCCGATGACGGCGTGCGGCCCGCCGAAGGCCGCGACCATGAGGGGGATGGTGACGAAGGGTCCGATGCCGACCATCTGGCTCATATTGATGGTCGTGGCCTGGAACAGGCCGATTCTTCGGGGAAGGGTGCGGGGGCCGGTCATGGCTGCCTCCGGGTCGCGCAGGGGAGGGCGTATGGGTTTTGTAAAGTTAAATTCCTTTACTATCGGAGTCAAGGGCCGCGGCCGATTGTTTACAGTCGGCTCGATGACGCATCAGGATCGGACGGTGATGGACGAACTCCCTTGGAACAGGCAGCGTTTGCGCAGCAACAACGAGTGGTTGCTGCTCGAGCAGCTGCGCACCGCCGGACCCAGCTCGCGCGCCCAGCTCGCCCGTGACACCGGCCTGTCCAAGCCCACCGTGTCCAGCGCCCTTGCCGCGCTGCAGGAGCACGGGCTGGTGCGGGAGGTCGGGACGGTCGTCCCCGAGCGCGGGCGGACGGCGGTGCTCTACGAACCGGATCCGACCGCGGGCTACGTGCTCGGCATCGATGTCGGCCGCGCGTTCCTGCGGACCGCCGTGGCCGATCTGTCAGGAAAAGTACTGTCCCGCACCGATATTCCGAACCGTGCGCGCACCGCCACCGCCCTCGCCCGGGCGACGGCCGGAGCCGTGCGCGAAACCCTGAGCGACGCCGCGATTCCCGTGGACCGCATCGTCCACACCGTCCTCGGCAGCCCCGGCGTCTTCGATCCCCAGGACGGCCGGATGCACTATGCCGTCAACCTGCCCGGCTGGGGCCGCGCGGGCCTGCTCGACGAATTACGCGACGCTGTCGGCGTTTCCGAGCTGTCCGTCCACAATGACGCCAACCTCGCCGCTCTCGGCGAGTACGCCCACGGCGGCGGCCGCGGCAGCCGCCTGTTCGTCTACGTCCTCATCGGCACCGGCCTCGGCGTCGGAATCGTCTCCCGGGGCGAGCTTTTCACCGGCGCCCACGGCGCGGCCGGCGAAGTCGGCTTCCTTCCCGCCGCTTTCGGCGATTCCGCCGCCGGCGTCTCCCGGCGTGGCGCCCTCGAGGAGGCCGTCACCGCCGACGCCGTCGTCCGCGCCGCGCGCGCCCGCGGCATGACCGGCCGCCTCACCGCCAAACGCGTCTTCGATGCCGCCCGCGCCGGCGACGCCATCGCCACCGAGGTGGTCCGCCAGGAAGGCGAACGCATCGCCCTGGTGGTGGCCGCCGTCACCGCGGTCCTCGACCCCGATGTCATCGTCGTCGGCGGCGGCCTCGGCCGCAGCGCCGACCTCCTGCTCGACCAGGTCCGCGCGGCGCTGCAACGGACGACCCCGCTGCGGCCCACCGTCCGTCCGAGCGAACTGGGCGACGACGCCGTGCTGCTCGGCGCCATCGCCACCGCCCTGCGCACCGCCCGCCCCTTGGTCTTCGACCGCAGGACCCCGAGCAGCCACTGACGCCGGACTGCTCCGGCGGCTGGATCGTGAACCTGGCCACAGGACGACCGGGCTCGCATAGCTGCGGGCTTGCCGGTTGGTCTGGACGTTTCGGGTTCGGGCTGGTCGCGGCGTGTCGCGAAGGGCACGCCGACGCCGGTTACGGAGGGGGTGCGCGGTCAACGGCGGGTAAGCGCGCTGGTAGGGTGACCGCTCGAAAGACATCCTTTAACGGACCGTCCCGTGAGGCGGGGAAGGAGGTCGGCATGGCTGTGCCCGAAGACCGGGCGGCCAAGTCGAGCGCTGCCGAGTTCTCGCAGCGGCACGACCCGGACCGGGTCCAGACCGGACGCGAGCTGCTCTCGGATTCGGATGTGGGCCGGACCATCGCGCGCATGGCGCACCAGATCATCGAGAAGACGGCCCTGGACTCCGGCGATCCCCAGGTTGCTCGCGTGGTGCTGATCGGAATCCCCACCCGCGGAACCACTCTCGCCCATCGCCTGGCCGGCCGGATCGAGGAATTCTCCGGCGTCCGCCCCGCGATCGGCTCCCTGGACATCACCCTGTACCGCGACGATCTGCGCTCCAAGCCGCACCGTCCGCTCGAGCGCACCTCGGTGCCCGAGGGCGGGATCGAGGACGCGCTGGTGGTGCTGGTCGACGATGTGCTGTTCTCCGGCCGGACCGTGCGCTCCGCGCTGGACGGCCTGCGCGATCTGGGCCGCCCCCGCGCGGTACAGCTGGCGGTGCTCATCGATCGCGGCCACCGCGAACTTCCCATCCGCGCCGACTACGTCGGCAAGAACGTTCCCACCGCCCGCACCGAGGACATCTCGGTGCTGCTGCGCGAGCACGACGGACGCGACGGTGTCTACCTGCGTCAGGAAGGTGACAACCAGTGAAGCACCTGCTGTCGGTCACCGACCTGGACCGGGACGCCGCCACCGGCCTGCTCGACGAGGCCGAGCGGTTCGAGCAGGCGCTGCTGGGCCGGGAGGTCAAGAAGCTGCCGACGCTGCGCGGGCGCACGGTCATGACCGTGTTCTTCGAGAACTCCACCCGCACCCGCGTGTCCTTCGAGGTCGCGGGCAAGTGGATGAGCGCCGACGTCATCAATGTCAGCGCGTCGAGTTCCTCGGTCTCCAAGGGCGAGTCACTGCGCGACACCGCGCTGACCCTGCACGCGGCGGGCGCGGACGCGCTCATCGTGCGGCACCCGGCGTCGGGCGCGGCCCATCAGATCGCGCGCTGGTTCGCCGAGATGGACGAGGCCGCAAGCGGTTACGCCGGTCCGGGCCCCGCGATCATCAATGCCGGTGACGGCATGCACGAGCACCCGACGCAGGCGCTGCTGGACGCGCTGACCCTGCGCCAGCGCCTCGGCGACCTGGAGGGCAAGCGGGTCGTGCTGGTCGGCGACATCCTGCACAGCCGGGTCGCGCGCTCGAATGCGTTCCTGCTCGACACGCTCGGTGCGGAGGTCGTGCTGGTCGCGCCGCGCACGCTGCTGCCGGTGGGCGTGGAAGCCTGGCCGGTGCGGGTCTCGGATTCGCTCGACGCCGAGCTGCCGGGCGCGGACGCGGTCATGATGCTGCGCGTGCAGGCCGAGCGCATGAACGGCGGCTTCTTCCCGTCGGCGCGCGAGTACTCGATCCGCTACGGCCTCAACGAGCGCCGGATGAAGATGCTCGACGAACACGCGGTGGTGCTGCACCCCGGACCCATGCTGCGCGGCATGGAGATCGGCTTCTCCGTGGCCGATTCCCCGAAAGCGGCTGTGCTGCAACAGGTCAACAACGGAGTCCATATGCGCATGGCGGTGCTGTTCCGCCTGCTGGTCGGAACCGACGAGGTGGTCGCGTGATCGGGTCAGGCCCGGAGGCGGCAGCCTGCGTAACCACGGAGGGCCCCCGGACGCGCGGAAAGGAGACAGCATGAGCGTCCTGATCAAGAATGTCCTTCTCTACGGCGAAGGCGAACCGGTCGACGTGTTGCTGGCCGACGGTGAGATCCGCGAGATCGGTGCGGGCCTGAACGCACCCGACGCGGAGATCGTCGAGGGCAAGGGTCAATTCCTGCTGCCGGGCTTCATCGACCTGCACACCCACCTGCGCGAGCCGGGCCGCGAGGACACCGAGACCATCGAATCCGGTTCCGCCGCAGCGGCTCTGGGCGGCTACACCGCCGTGTTCGCCATGGCCAACACCAGCCCGGTCGCCGACACCGCGGTCATCACCGACCACGTGTGGAAGCGCGGCCAGGAGGTCGGCCTGGTCGACGTGCACCCGGTGGGCGCGGTCACCGTCGGGCTCGAGGGCAAGCAGCTCGCCGAAATGGGCACCATGGCCGCCGGAGTCGGTGGGGTGCGCATGTTCTCCGACGACGGTCACTGCGTCTACGACCCGCTGATCATGCGCCGCGCGCTGGAGTACGCGAACTCGCTGGGCGTGCTCATCGCCCAGCACGCCGAGGAGCCGCGTCTGACCAAGGGCGCGGTCGCGCACGAGGGTCCGACCGCCTCCCGCCTGGGCCTGGCCGGCTGGCCGCGCGCCGCCGAGGAGTCCATCGTGGCCCGCGACGCGCTGCTGGCCCGCGATGCCGGCGCCCGCGTGCACATCTGCCACGCCTCCACCGCCGGCACCGTCGAACTGCTGAAATGGGCCAAGGCCCAGGGTATTTCGATTACCGCCGAGGTGACCCCGCACCACTTGCTGCTCGACGACTCGCGCCTGGAGACCTATGACGCGGTGAACCGGGTGAACCCGCCGCTGCGCGAGGCCTCCGATGTGGCCGCGCTGCGGCAGGCCCTCGCCGAGGGCGTCATCGACTGCGTCGCCACCGACCACGCCCCGCACGCCGACCAGGACAAGTGCTGCGAGTTCGCGGCCGCTCGTCCCGGCATGCTGGGCCTGGAGACGGCGCTGTCGATCATCGTGGAGACCATGGTCGAGCCCGGGCTGCTCGACTGGCGCGGTGTCGCGCAGGTGATGAGCGAGAACCCGGCGCGGATCGTGGGCCTGGACGATCAGGGCCGGCCGCTCGCGGTCGGCGAACCCGCCAACCTGGCGCTGATCGACCCGGCCGCCGAATGGACGGTGGAGGCGGACGAACTCGCCTCGATCGCCCGCAACACGCCCTTCCAGGCGATGACCCTGCCCGCGAAGGTGACCGCCACCTTCCTGCGCGGCCGGCTCACCGCCCGGGACGGCAAGATCGTCGCCGGTTAGCGGCGGGTGGGGAACCCAGGAATGAGCGGTCAGGGGCTGGAGGCGGAAGCTTGCGTAACCACGCAGGCCCCCCGCGCATTCCAAAGAGGACACGGAGGACCGTAATGGAGCGCACACTGCAGGTACTGGTTTTGCTGGTGCTGTTCGCGCTGTGCCTGTGGCTGATGTACCGGGCGTGGACCCGGCGGGCCAAGAAGCAGGCTTCGGCGGTCGGCGACCTGCCGCCGGTGCCCGCCGACTGCGGCGCGCAGCTGCTGGAGCCGACCACGGGGCTCTACCTCGGCAGCACCCTCGCCCCCAGCTGGATTCAGCGAATCACGGTGGGCGACCTGGGTTTCCGCGCCACGGCGGAACTCACGCGATTCGAGCGCGGCATCCTGCTGGAGCGGGACGGCGCGACGACGATCTGGATTCCCCAGGAATCCATTACCGCGGTGCGCGCCGAGCGCGGGCACGCGGGCAAGGTAATGACGGAAGACGGTGTGCTGGTGATTCGCTGGACATTGCCGACCGGGACCGAGGTGGATACCGGTTTCCGCGGCGACGACAAAGCGGTGTACCCGGCATGGACCGCAGCAGCTACGAAGACGGGAGACGAGGCATGAGCAGCGGAAATACTGCCGTGATGGTGCTCGAGGACGGCCGCGTGTTCCGCGGGACGACCTTCGGCGCCGTCGGGCAGACATTGGGTGAGGCGGTGTTCTGTACCGCCATGACGGGCTACCAGGAGACCCTCACCGACCCCAGCTACGACCGCCAGATCGTGGTGGCCACCGCGCCGCAGATCGGCAACACCGGCTGGAACGACGAGGACGACGAGTCCTCGAAGATCTGGGTCGCCGGCTACGCCGTGCGCGACCCCGCGCGCCGCGCCTCCAACTGGCGCGCCACCCGCACCCTGCAGGACGAACTGGAGAACCAGAACGTCGTCGGCATCGCGGGCATCGACACCCGGGCCCTGGTGCGGCACCTGCGCACCCGCGGTTCCATGAAGGCGGGCATCTTCTCGGGTGAGTCGCTCACCGAGTACGAGGACATGCTCGACAAGGTCAACGGCCAGCAGTCCATGCTGGGCGCGGACCTGGCCGGCGAGGTCTCCACCGACGAGATGTACACCGTCGACCCGATCGGCGAGCACCGCTTCACGGTGGTCGCGGTGGACCTGGGCATCAAGTCCAACACCCCGCGCATGTTCGCCCAGCGCGGCATGCGGGTGCACGTGGTGCCGTCCAACGTCACCTTCGACCAGATCAAGGAACTGAACCCGAACGGTGTGTTCCTGTCCAACGGCCCGGGCGACCCGGCCACCCAGGACGCCATGGTGGCGCTCACCCAGCAGGTGCTGGGCGAGGACATCCCGCTGTTCGGCATCTGCTTCGGCAACCAGATCCTGGGCCGCGCCTTCGGGCGCAAGACCTACAAGATGAAGTTCGGCCACCGCGGCATCAATGTGCCGGTCGTCGAGCATCATTCGGGCCGCATCTCGATCACCGCGCAGAACCACGGCTTCGCCCTGGAGGGCGAGCGCGGCGAGGTGTTCGACACCCCGTTCGGCAAGGCCGAGGTCAGCCACGTGTGCGCCAACGACGGTGTCGTCGAGGGCGTGCAGCTGGTGAGCGGCCGCGCCTTCTCCGTCCAGTACCACCCCGAGGCCGCGGCCGGACCCCACGACGCCGCCTACCTGTTCGACCGTTTCGCCATGCTGATGGAAGGAGCCTGATGCCACGCCGCACCGATCTCAACCACATCCTGGTGATCGGCTCGGGCCCGATCGTCATCGGCCAGGCTTGCGAGTTCGACTACTCGGGAACCCAGGCGTGTCGCGTCCTCAAGTCCGAGGGCCTGCGCGTGTCGCTGGTGAACTCCAACCCGGCGACCATCATGACCGACCCGGAGTTCGCCGACTCGACCTATGTCGAGCCGATCACCTGGGAATTCGTCGAGAAGGTCATCGCCAAGGAGCGCCCGGACGCGATCCTGGCGACCCTGGGCGGCCAGACCGCGCTCAATTGCGCTGTCGCCCTGCACGAGAACGGCATCCTCGACAAGTACAACGTCGAGCTGATCGGCGCCGACTTCGAGGCCATCCAGCGCGGTGAGGATCGCCAGAAGTTCAAGGACATCGTCGCCAAGGTCGGCGGCGAGTCGGCGCGCTCCAAGGTCTGCTACACCATGGACGAGGTCCGCGAAACCGTTGCGGAACTGGGCTTCCCGGTCGTCGTGCGCCCGTCGTTCACCATGGGCGGCCTGGGCTCGGGCATGGCCTACAACCACGACGACCTCGATCGCATCGCCGGCGGCGGCCTGGCCGCCTCGCCCACCGCGAACGTGCTCATCGAGGAATCCATCCTGGGCTGGAAGGAATTCGAGCTCGAGCTCATGCGTGACGGCAAGGACAATGTCGTCATCGTCTGCTCGATCGAGAACGTGGACCCGATGGGCGTGCACACCGGTGACTCGGTCACCGTCGCCCCGGCCATGACCCTCACCGACCGCGAATACCAGAAGATGCGTGATCTGGGCATCGCCATCCTGCGCGAGGTCGGCGTCGACACCGGCGGCTGCAACATCCAGTTCGCGGTGGACCCGCGCGACGGCCGCCTGATCGTGATCGAGATGAACCCGCGCGTCTCGCGTTCGTCGGCATTGGCTTCCAAGGCAACGGGTTTCCCGATCGCCAAGATCGCCGCCAAGCTGGCCATCGGCTACACCCTCGACGAGATCCTCAACGACATCACCGGCGAGACCCCGGCCTGCTTCGAGCCGACCCTCGACTATGTCGTGGTCAAGGCCCCGCGCTTCGCCTTCGAGAAGTTCCCGGGCGCCGACCCGACGCTGACCACGACCATGAAGTCGGTCGGCGAGGCGATGTCCATGGGCCGCAACTTCTCCGAGGCCCTGGGCAAGGTGCTGCGCTCGCTCGAGACCAAGGCCGCGGGCTTCTGGACCCAGCCCGACGGCGAGTGGACCGACGCGCAGGCCATCCTGGACGACCTGAAGGTTCCGACCGAGGGCCGCATCTACCAGGTGGAGCGGGCGCTGCGCCTGGGCGCGAGCATCGAGGACGTGGCCGCCGCCTCCGGCATCGACCCGTGGTTCGTGGCCGAGGTCGCGGGCCTGGTGGAGCTGCGCCAGGAGATCATCGACGCCCCCGTGCTGGACGAGCCGCTGCTGCGCACGGCCAAGCACTACGGCCTCTCCGATCGCCAGATCGCTTCGCTGCGACCGGAACTCGCCGGTGAGGGCGGCGTGCGCGAGCTCCGCCACCGCCTCGGCATCCGCCCGGTGTTCAAGACCGTCGACACCTGCGCGGCCGAGTTCGAGGCCAAGACCCCGTACCACTACTCGGCCTACGAGCTGGATCCCGCCGCGGAATCCGAAGTGGCGCCGCAGAAGGAACGCGAGAAGGTCATCATTCTCGGCTCGGGTCCGAACCGTATCGGTCAGGGCATCGAGTTCGACTACTCGTGTGTGCACGCCGCGCAGACGCTGTCGGCCGCCGGGTTCGAGACCATCATGGTCAACTGCAACCCGGAGACCGTGTCGACCGACTACGACACCGCCGACCGCCTCTATTTCGAGCCGCTCACCTTCGAGGACGTGCTCGAGGTGTACCACGCCGAGACCGAGTCCGGCGCCGTCGCGGGCGTCATCTGCCAGCTCGGCGGCCAGACCCCGCTGAGCCTGGCCCAGCGCCTCACCGACGCGGGCGTGCCCGTGGTCGGCACCTCCGCTGCCGCCATCGACCTGGCCGAGGACCGCGGCGAATTCGGCGATGTCCTGGTGGCGGCCGGCCTTCCGGCTCCGAAGTACGGCACCGCCACCACCTTCCCGCAGGCCAAGAAGATCGCCAACGAGATCGGCTACCCGGTGCTGGTGCGCCCGTCCTACGTGCTGGGCGGCCGCGGCATGGAGATCGTCTACGACGAGAAGTCCCTGGAGGACTACATCTCCCGCGCCACCGAGATCACCCCGGACCACCCGGTGCTGGTCGACCGGTTCCTGGAGGACGCCATCGAGATCGACGTCGACGCCCTGTGCGACGGCGAGGAGGTCTACCTGGGCGGCGTCATGGAGCACATCGAGGAGGCCGGTATCCACTCCGGTGACTCGGCGTGCGCCCTGCCCCCGATCACCCTGGGCCGCAGCGATATCGAGGCCGTGCGCCGCTCCACCGCCGCGCTCGCCAAGGGCATCGGCGTCAAGGGCCTGCTGAACGTGCAGTACGCGCTCAAGGACGACGTGCTCTACGTCCTCGAGGCCAACCCGCGCGCCAGCCGCACCGTGCCGTTCGTCTCCAAGGCCACCGCGGTGCCGCTGGCCAAGGCCGCGGCGCGAATCGCGCTGGGCGCCAGCATCGCCGAGCTGCGCAAGGAGGGCCTGCTCCCGGCCGAGGGCGACGGCGGCTACGCGCCGATCGACGCCCCGGTCGCGGTCAAGGAGGCCGTGCTGCCGTTCCACCGCTTCCGCCGCCCCGACGGCACCGGCGTGGATTCGCTGCTCTCCCCGGAGATGAAGTCCACCGGCGAGGTCATGGGCATCGACGCCGACTTCGGCACCGCCTTCGCCAAGTCGCAGTCGGCCGCCTACGGTTCGCTGCCGACCGAGGGCACCGCGTTCGTGTCCATCGCCAACCGCGACAAGCGGGCCATGGTGTTCCCGGTCAAACGCCTGCACGACCTGGGCTTCCGCATCCTCGCCACCGAGGGCACCGCGGAAATGCTGCGCCGCAACGGCATTCCCTGCGATCAGGTGCGCAAGCACTCCGATGAGGTGGCCGACCAGCCCAGCATCGTGGACATGATCAAGGACGGTGACGTCGACATCGTGTTCAACACCCCGTACGGCAACAACGGCCCGCGCGTGGACGGCTACGAGATCCGCACCGCCGCGGTGGGCGCGAACATCCCGTGCATCACCACCGTGCAGGGCGCGGCCGCGGCCGTGCAGGGCATCGAGGCCACCATTCGCGGCGGCATCGGCGTGCGGTCCCTGCAGGAACTCCACGCGGTGCTGCGCGGATGACGACCTTCGGTGCGCGGCTGCGGGAGTCGATGCGCGAGCACGGCCCGCTGTGCGTCGGCATCGACCCGCATCCGCCGCTGCTGCGGGCCTGGGGCCTGAGCGAGGACGCCGCGGGCGTGGCGAAGTTCGCCGACGCCTGCGTGCGGGCCTTCGCGGGCCGGGTGGCGCTGGTCAAACCGCAGGTGGCGTTCTTCGAGACCTACGGCTCGGCCGGAATCCTGGTGCTGGAGGAGACGATTGCCGCACTGCGCGCGGCGGGCACCCTGGTGCTGGCCGACGCCAAGCGCGGCGATATCGGCTCCACCATGGACGCCTACGCCCACGCCTGGCTCGGCGACGGGCCGCTCGGCACGGACGCGGTCACCGTCTCCCCGTACCTCGGATTCGGTTCCCTCACACCGGCGCTGGACCTCGCCGAGGCCAATGATCGCGGCGTGTTCGTGCTGGCCGCCACCTCCAACCCGGAGGCGGTGGAACTGCAGAACATCACGGGCTCCGACGGTCGAAGCATCGCCCAGCGCATGGTGGACGACGCCGCGGCCGCCAATGCCGGAGCCGGATTCGGTTCCGTCGGTGTGGTGGTCGGCGCGACGCTGGACGCGGCTCCGGACCTGAGTGCGCTCAACGGCCCCATCCTCATGCCGGGTGTCGGCGCGCAGGGCGGGGGAGCGGACTCGATCCGCAAGCTGGTCCCCGCGAGCAGCCTCGGCGCGGTCCTGCCGAACGTCTCCCGCGAGGTCCTCAAGTCCGGTCCGTCGGTCGCCGCGTTGAAGCAGCGGGTCGCCGAGCTCGCAGAGGAATTCGCCTTCCTGCAGGACTGAATGCCTTCCTGCAGAACTGAATACGGTAATGCCGCAACCCCTGCCCGACACGGAATCGCCCCGGCGCGACCGGGGCGACTCCCGTTCAGGCCCGAGCCGAATTTCGGAGGGCAACCCTCCGGTTCCTTCCGCTCGGATACAGTGGCAGCATGTCTGCCGCGGTGCCGCCCAGCGAAATTCGTCACGCGCTCGTGCTCGGAGGGGGTGGCGCGGTCGGCCTGAGCTGGATGGCGGGCGTGGTCATCGCTTTGCGTGAGGCCGGTATCGACCCGGCCCTGGCCGAGCGGATCGTCGGTACCTCCGCCGGTGCGGTCGTCGGTGCCGCGCTCGCCGCCGAGGTCGACCCGAGCCTGCTGCTGCGGCGGCCCGCCCCGGACTCCGACCTGCCGCCGATCCGGTTCGACCCGAACAGTTTCGGTGAGATCATGGGCATCCTCGCCACCCCCGGACTGGACCCGGACGAGGCGCGCCGACGTGCCGGCGCCCGCGCGCTGGAGATGGCGGTCGGCGATCCGGCCGACCATATCGCCCGCATCGGCGGGTTCGTCGGCAACGCGTCCTGGCCGCAGCGCGATCTGCGGATCACCGCCATCAGCGTCACCACCGGCGCACTCCAGGTGTGGACTCCCGAGGGCAAGGCCACCCTGCCCGAGGCGCTGGCCTCGAGCACGTCGGTGCCCGGCGTCTTCCCGCCCATCCCGATCGACGGCGCCTACTACTTCGACGGGGGCATGCGCTCGCCGATCAATGCCGACCTGGCGGCCGGCGCCGAACGCATGCTGATCATCGAACCCCTGGCCCACCTGTTCCCGCACAGCCCCACCGATCGCGAGCTGGGCGGTGCGGCAACGGCATTCATCGTCCCCGACGCCGGCGCCATCGCCGCCTACGGCCCTGACCTGTTCAACGCCGCCGCTCTGGAGCCCGCCTACCAGGCGGGCCTGCGCCAGGGCGCGGAGGCGGCTCCCGGCCTGAAGGACTTCTGGCCCGCCGCCTGAATCGGGGCCGGAACCGGCACCGGGCCGACGCGTAGGCTGTCCGGGTGCTGTCGCTCACCGAGATTCTCACACTGGCCGGGGTGATCGTGCTCGGCTCCATGTCGCCCGGGCCGGATTTCCTGATCGTGCTGCGGAATTCGGTGGTCTCCGGCCGTCGCGCCGGGGTCGCCAGCGCGGGCGGCATCGCGGTCGGTGTGTTCGTATGGGCGCTGGTCACCGCGATCGGCGTCGCCGGGCTGCTGGCCGCCTCGGCCGAGGCGTACACGGTGGTGAAGCTGGTCGGCGCGATCTACCTGGCCTACATCGGCATTCGCGCGCTGCTGGCCGCGCGGCGCGGCGACTACCGGCCCGATCCCGGCGCGGCCGCGAACCGTCGCGGTGCGCTGGTCGCCTTCCGGCAGGGCCTGCTCACCAACCTGCTGAATCCCAAGTGCGCCGTGTTCTTCATCGCACTGGTGCCGCAGTTCCTGCCCGCCGATCCGTCGGCGCTGGGCACCTTCGAACTGGCCGTGGTGTGCACGACCGCCAACCTGTTCTGGTTCGTGATCCTGGCCTTCGGCGTGGGCGCATTGCGGCACGTGTTCACCCGCCGCCGGGCGCGCCGTGCCCTCGACGCCGCCATGGGCGCCTTCATGGTCGGGCTGGGCTTGCGAATCGCCATGCAGAGCAACTGATTCCGTCTCGGAGGGCCTGATCGGCCGCCTGCCCGGAGCACTAGGCTGAAACCCGACTGCTCGGTAGAAAGGTGGGATTTCTCATGTCCGACGCCGGCCTCGGCCTCGTCTCCTACGGCCAAACCCGCGTCCTGGTGGACGATTTCGCGTCCAGCTATCGCTTCTATCGTGACGTCCTGGGCCTGCCCCTGAAGCAGGAGGTGCCCGGCGACGTCCCCGAATCCGACGATGGCCCCTACGCCTGCTTCACCCTCGGCGGCCAGGATCTCGCGCTGTTCACTCGCGCCTACATGGACGCCGCGATCGGCGCCGCGCATCGCCCGCGCGGCGAGATCGACACGGTCGTCGTGGTTTTGCGCGTCGCCGATGTCGACCGGGCCGTCGAGACCCTGCGCGAGCGTGGCGCCCGGATCGCCGCCGAGCCCGCCGATCAGCCCGCGTGGGGCATGCGCGTGGCGCATGTGCGGGCTCCGGAGGGCACGCTCGTGGAGCTGTGCCGGTACGACGACTGACGCGATCTTGTTCGCTGTTGGCGAACCCGTCCGGCGAGCCGATCGAACGCTTGTCCGCATCGCCTCTCTCACGCCCGCCACACCGCGGCGGGCGTAGTTCGTCGGCGCCGGGAGGTTTGAGCCGTCAGTGGCCGCGTGAGGGGTGGAAAACAGGCCGTTCCGACGGTGGCAGGGCCGCCCCGAAACGGCCCGACCTGCAAGGGAAGGTGTCGGAATTGCGTGTTTCGGCACCCTTCGCAGCGCCTCGGGTGATGCGCGACACGCGGTGCTGAATCGAACGACACGCCGAGAAATCCAAGAAAAATCCAGGTCGCGTGATTACAGGTCGGTCACGGTTTCGCGCGGGGCCCGTCCGACCTCTTCCGAGCCCTGTCAAGTCCGCGAAAAAGCCCTGGCTGCAAGGCTATTCGCGACCGTGCGGAGCGGATCGCGGGGGCCGGTCCGGCACTGCCCGCACCGCTGCCCATCCGGCCCGGTCGCGGCCCGAATCACGCGCTGACCTGGGGGGTGGGTTCGCAATCGGCAAGCGTCGTGGGTACGGTCGCTGAGACCACCGGGTTACCGGAGGTAGATCAAGCAATGAACGATGAGACGGAGGAACCGTGGCCCTTCCCCAGCTGACTGACGAGCAGCGCGCCGCTGCTTTGGAGAAGGCGGCTGCCGCTCGCCGCGCTCGGGCGGAGCTCAAGGAGCGCTTGAAGCGTGGTGGCACCGATCTGAAGACGGTCCTTGCGGACGCCGAGAAGGACGAAGTCCTCGGCAAGATGAAGGTTTCGGCGCTGCTCGAGGCCCTGCCGAAGGTTGGCAAGGTCAAGGCGGCCGAGATCATGAGCGAGCTCGAGATCGCTCCCACCCGCCGCCTGCGCGGACTGGGCGACCGGCAGCGTAAGGCGCTGCTGGCCCGGTTCGACTTCAGCGCCGAATAATCCGAGGGTGGTCGAACACACTCGGAAGGGTCGACTGGTTGTCCTGGTCGGCCCCTCGGCCGTCGGTAAGTCCACCGTCGTGCGCTGCGTGCGCGAACGACTGCCCGAATTGGTATTCAGTGTGTCGGCCACCACCCGGGCTCCGCGGCCCGGGGAGGTCGACGGCCGGGACTACCGATTCGTCACCCGTGAGAAGTTCGACGCCATGATCGTGGCGGGCGAACTGCTCGAATGGGCCGACATCCATGGTGGACTGCAGCGGTCGGGCACCCCGGCCGCACCCGTGCGGGAAGCGCTCACGTCCGGACATCATGTCCTGATCGAGGTGGACCTCGAGGGCGCGCGCTCGATCCGCAAGACCATGCCGGAAGCCAAACTGGTCTTCCTGGCCCCACCCAGCTGGGACGAGCTGGTGTCCCGCCTGACCTCGCGCGGGACGGAATCGCCCGAGGTGATCGAGCGTCGTCTGCAGACCGCTCGCACCGAATTGGCTGCATGTGACGAGTTCGACATCGTCATCGTGAACGACCACGTGACCAGCGCCTGTGAGCAGTTGGTATCGTTGTTCGTTAGCACAAATTCGGGGTCATAGGTCCCGAACTACCGGCTCGTCTTCGAAGCGAGCCGGATGCCACCCTTCCGAACAACCCCGCAGGAGTCCTCCTAGTGAGTACGGACATCAAGACCGCGCCCGCCTACGACACTCCGGTCGGCCTCACCAACCCGCCGATCGACGAACTGCTGGAGCGGACTTCGTCCAAGTACGCGCTGGTCATCTACGCGGCCAAGCGGGCCCGGCAGATCAACGATTACTACAACCAGCTCGGCGACGGCATTCTCGAATACGTCGGTCCGCTGGTCGAGCCGGGTCTGCAGGAGAAGCCGCTGTCGGTGGCGATGCGCGAGATCCACGCCGACCTGCTCGAGCACTCCGAAGGGGAGTAGTCCCGCGGTGACCCGGATCGTCGTCGGAGTCGGCGGCGGTATCGCCGCCTACAAGAGCTGCAACCTCGTGCGCCGGTTCACCGAAACCGGGCACGAGGTTCGTGTCATTCCCACCGAGTCGGCGCTGCAATTCGTCGGCAAGGCCACCTTCGAGGCGCTGTCCGGCCACCCCGTGCACACCGGTGTCTTCGCCGATGTGCCCGAGGTGCCGCACGTGCGCCTCGGCCAGGAGGCCGACCTGGTCGTCATCGCCCCCGCCACCGCGGACCTGATGGCCCGCGCCGCGCAGGGCCGCGCCGACGATCTGCTGACCGCGACGCTGCTGACCGCGCGCTGTCCGATCCTGTTCGCCCCGGCCATGCACACCGAGATGTGGGAGCATCCGGCCACCCGCGCGAACGTGGCGACGCTGCGCGCGCACGGCGCCGTGGTCATGGAACCGGCCTCGGGCCGGCTGACCGGCACCGACACCGGCCCGGGCCGGCTGCCCGAGCCGGAGGAGATCTTCGGTCTGGCCCGGCTGCTGCTCGAACGCGCCGACGCCCTGCCGCGCGACCTCGAGGGCCGCCGCGTCGTGGTGTCCGCGGGCGGCACCCGGGAACCGCTGGATCCGGTGCGCTTCCTGGGCAATCGGAGTTCCGGCAAGCAGGGCTACGCGATCGCCCGCCTGGCCGCCCAGCGCGGTGCGCAGGTGACGCTGATCGCGGGCAATACCATCGGGCTCGAACCGCCGGCCGCGGTCGAGGTCGTGCACGTGACCACCGCCGAACAGCTGAAGGTGGCCGTCGACAAGCACTCGCTGGGTGCGGACGCGGTCGTCATGGCCGCGGCGGTGGCCGACTTCCGTCCGGTGAACGTGGCGGCGGCTAAGATCAAAAAGGGTGCGGGAGAACCGGATTCGATCGCGCTCGCCAAGACACCGGATATCCTGGCCGGGTTGGTGCAGTCCCGTCGCGACGGGCACCTACCGGGCACCGCGATCGTCGGCTTCGCCGCCGAGACCGGGGACGAGCACGCTGATGTGCTCACCCACGCCCGGGCCAAACTGGCCCGTAAAGGCTGCGACCTGCTGGTCGTGAATGCCGTCGGGGAGGGAAAGGCCTTCGAGGTCGACACCAACGACGGCTGGTTGCTCGGTGCCGACGGCACCGAGATCGCCCTGGACCACGGGTCCAAGGCACTGCTGGCCAGCCGGGTGCTGGATGCACTCGGCCCCTTGCTCCGCTGAAGCCTCGGCACCGCAGGGTTCGGGCACTTGCCGCTGTCTGCCGCTGGGGCGGCAGATTAACGGCGACTGTCTGAGTCACGATGTGTTTCTTAACGAGGGCGGCTCGCCCCTGTGACGAACATATTGGAATAACCTGAGACAAAGGGTTGTGCGATGCAGCGGAGACGCTACTGTCGCCACCCGATACGAGAAACCCGTTGAGGGAGAGGGAACAACTGTGCGCACGTCTGGCAGCCGCCTATTCACCAGTGAGTCGGTGACCGAGGGTCACCCCGACAAGATCTGTGATGCCATCAGCGATTCCATCCTCGACGCGTTGCTCGCGGCCGATCCGCGCAGCCGGGTCGCGGTGGAGACCCTGGTGACCACCGGTCAGGTGCACGTGGCCGGTGAGGTCACCACCACGGCCTACGCCGATATTCCGACCATCGTCCGCGAGAAGGTCCTGGAGATCGGGTACGACTCCTCCGCAAAGGGTTTCGACGGCGCCTCCTGCGGTGTGAACGTCGCCATCGGCGCCCAGTCGCCGGACATCGCCATGGGCGTGGACACCTCGCACGAGGCCCGCGTGGGCGGCGAGGACGACGAGATCGCCCGTCAGGGCGCGGGCGACCAGGGCCTGATGTTCGGTTACGCCACCGTCGAGACCCCGGAGCTGATGCCGCTGCCGATCTCGCTGGCGCACAAGCTGTCTCGCCGCCTGACCGAGGTCCGCAAGTCCGGCGTGCTGCCGTATCTGCGTCCCGACGGCAAGACCCAGGTCACCATCGAGTACGACGGCGCCATCCCCAAGCGCCTCGACACCGTGGTCATCTCGACCCAGCACGCGGCCGACATCGACCTGGACAACCTGCTCACCCCGGACATCCGCGAGAAGGTCGTCGACGCGGTGCTCGGCGAACTCCAGCTGCCCAACCCGCTGGACACCTCCGATGTCCGCCTGCTGGTCAACCCGACCGGCAAGTTCGTGCTCGGTGGACCCATGGGTGACGCGGGCCTGACCGGCCGCAAGATCATCGTCGACACCTACGGCGGCATGGCCCGCCACGGTGGTGGCGCCTTCTCGGGCAAGGACCCGTCGAAGGTCGACCGCTCGGCCGCCTACGCCATGCGCTGGGTCGCCAAGAATGTCGTCGCCGCCGGCCTGGCCGAGCGGGTCGAGGTCCAGGTCGCCTACGCCATCGGCAAGGCCGCCCCGGTCGGCCTGTTCGTCGAGACCTTCGGCACCGAGCTGATCGACCCGATCAAGATCTCCGACGCCATCGGTCAGGTCTTCGACCTGCGCCCCGGCGCGATCATCCGCGACCTGGACCTGTTGCGCCCGATCTACGCGCCGACCGCCGCCTACGGCCACTTCGGCCGCACCGACGTCGATCTGCCGTGGGAGCGCACCGACCGCGCGGAGAAGCTGCGTGCGGCCGCCGGGCTGTAGTTGACCGGCACCCCACCACTCTCGACGGGAGCGTCGGGCACGGAGAACCCCTCCGAGTCCGACGCTCCCGCCAAGTGCAGGGAGGTGGAGCGCGTTGGCGAGCCCCGGCCGATCGCGCGGGTCCTGCCCCTGCTCGAACCCGCCCACCTGGACCGGGATTTCGACTACCTGGTCCCGCCCGAGATGGACGAGCTCGCCCAGCCCGGCGTCCGGGTCCGCGTCCGCTTCTCCGGCCGCCTCGTCGACGGCTACCTCCTCGAACGCCGCGCAAAGTCCGATCACACCGGCAAACTCGTTCGCCTCGAACGTGTCGTCTCCGGCGAACGCGTCCTCACCCCGGAGATCCTCTCCCTCGTCACCGCCGTGGCCGCCCGCTACGCGGGCACTCGCGCCGACGTCCTCCGCCTCGCCATCCCGCCCCGCCACGCCAAGGTCGAATCGGAGGGCGTGGAAAAGCCCGAAAAGCCCAAGCGCACTTCGAAGAAGAGCCCACCGGCCGCTGATCCTGTTGCGGCAGCCGATGACTCGGCCCACCCCGACGTTGCGCAGGCCCGCACCACCGCATCGCATCCGAGTGACGCGACGACCTCCGTCGTGCCCGGAAACGCTGAAGACGCTGCCGCACACCCCGTTCCGCAAGGTGGCCCGTCTGTGGGGGAGTCGGCGCTCGCGATCGCGGGCGGAAGCGACATCGGGGACGCCGCGCACGGCGAGGGCGCGGACACCGCCCCGGTTCGGAGCAGCGATGTATCCGCCACGGATGAGATGACTCCTGTCGCCGACAGCGATTCGGTGTCGATGGCTGTGGCCGTCGATGCGGCCGCGGTCCCCTCCGAAAGCTCGACGGGAACCGTTGCTGCGCAGCCTGATCTGGTTGTGCACGGCGACGGCGACCACTCGACGGCTTCAGTGGCCGCGGTGCCGGCAGACGAGTCCGGGAAGCAGCCGGTAACCGCTGCTTCGCCGACGTCGGCCGCTGAGTTCCCGGCGTGGGGGCGGTATGTCCACGGGCATTCGTTCCTGGGCGCGCTGGCGGCAGGGCGCGGGCCGCGGGCAGGGTGGCAGGCATTGCCGGGGGAGGACTGGGCGCGGCGGCTGGCGGAGCTCGCGGCGGTGACCGTGCGCGGCGGCCGCAGTGCGGTGATCATGGTGCCGGATCAGCGAGATCTGGATCGGGTGCTGGGGGAATGTGTTGCGCTGGTGGGGGAGTCGGCGGTGGGATTGGCGGCGGGGTTGGGGCCCTCGGCGCGGTATCGGCGCTGGCTGTCGGTGTTGCGGGGAACGGCGCGGGTCGTCGTGGGGACGCGGAGTGCCGTGTTCTCGCCGGTGAAAGATCTTGGGCTGATCGCCATCTGGGATGACGGGGACGATACCTTCGCCGAACCGCGGTCGCCGTACCCGCATGCGCGGGAAGTGGCCATGTTGCGGGCGCACGAGACCGGGGCGGCGTTCGTGGCGGGCGGGTTCTCGCGGACGGCCGAGGTGCAGGCGATCGTCGAATCCGGCTGGGCGCACGATCTGCTCGCGGATCGGGCCGTGGTGCGGCAGGCCATGCCGCGCATCACCGCGCCCGGCGATACCGACGCGGCGTTGGAGCGGGACCCGATCGCGCAGGCCATCCGCATTCCGGCCGTGGCGTTCACGGAGGCGCGCAAGGCGATCAAGGCCGGTGGGCCGGTGCTGGTTCAGGTGCCGCGGCGCGGATACATTCCGGCGCTCGCCTGCGCCAAGTGCCGGACCCCGGCACGCTGCCGCCATTGCAACGGTCCACTGGCGCTGCCGGACGGCGCGCCCGCGTCACGTGGCGCGCTGCGCAGCGGGCGGGAAGGGGTGGCCGAGGCGCAGAGCCCGGCCTGCCGCTGGTGCGGGATCACCGAGGCGGCCTTCCGCTGCGGAGCCTGCGGATCGCGGGCGCTGCGGGCCGTCGTCATCGGCGCGTCGCGCACGGCCGAAGAACTGGGACGCGCGTTTCCCGGTGTGCCCGTGCGAGGTTCGGGCGGGTCGTCGATCCTGAACACCGTGCCGGAGGGCCCGCAGGTCGTGGTGTCCACCATCGGCGCGGAACCCCGGGTGCCCGGCGGTTACGCCGTCGCCATGCTGCTCGACGGCTGGGCCCTGCTCGGCCGCGCCGATCTCCGCGCCGCCGAGGACGCCCTGCGTCGCTGGATGTCGGCCGCGGCGCTGGTGCGCCCCGGCGGCCGGGTCATCGTCATGGCGGACGCCGGGATCCCGACCGTGCAGGCGCTGGTGCGCTGGGATCCGGTGTGGCACGCCGGTTTCGAGCTCGAGCAGCGCACCGAGGTGCGCTTCCCGCCCGCGGTTCGCTTCGCCGCCATCGACGGCACCTCGGACTCCATCGCCGAATTGCTCGGCGAGGCACAGCTTCCCGACGGCGTCGAGATCCTGGGCCCGGTGCCGCTGCCGCCGGGTGCGCGAAAGCCGTTCTCCTCCGGCGACTCTCCCGCCGAGGTCGAACGCATGATCCTGCGCGCCGACCGCGCCACCGGCGCGGCCCTCTCCCGCGCCCTCACCGCCGCTCAGGCCGTCCGCAGCACCCATCGCTCCGACGCGCCCCTGCGCGTCCAGATCGACCCCATCGACATCGGCTGAACCTGGTCAGGGGCCGGTGATTTCGTCGCGGGGGAGGGCGGCGAGGGTGATGAGGGCATTGAGGAAGCCGCGGCGATCGGCGGTGGGGAGCTTGCCCAGCAGGTGATCCTCCTGGGCCTGGATCCCGGCCTGTGCCGCGTCGCGCAGGCGACGGCCCTCGGGGGTGAGGGCGAGCAGCCGGGCCCGGCGGTCGGCCGGATCGGGGTGGCGTTCGATGAGGCCGCGCTCCTGCAGGTCGTCGAGCACCGCGATGATGCGCGTCTTGTCCGCCCCGATCTCCTGCGCCAGCACGCCCTGACCCCGCGCGGGCCCCTCGTCCAGATGCAGCAGCACGACGTACGCCCACATGGTGAGTCCGTGTGCGGCGAGCACCGGTTGCTCGGCCGCCATGAGGGCGCGGCCCAGGGGGACGATCATCGCTGCCAGGTCCGGACGGTCTGTCATGCGGACAAGATTAGGCGGCGTGCCGGTGCGGCCTTCCGATCGTGTCGCCGGCGCGGGTCAGAATCGCATCGGCGTCGAACTTTTCGGCCTGCCAGGAGTCGACGCCGATGCCGACCCGGCCGCGCCAGGCCCGCACGATCGCGGTGTGCACCGGCCACCGCACGAACCGGCGCATATCCCGCTCCGACTCCCACACCGAGATCGAGCCGCCGCGGAACTCGGCCGGCCTGCCCCACAGCCACAGGCCGACCGCGCCCTGCATGACCGGCCACGTTTTCCCCAATTCCAGCCCGGTCGTATAGATCTCGCGCGACTCCGTCTCCGAACTCGCGAGGAAATCGGTGACGCTGACGAAGACCGGGCCCGAGAACTGGTGATTCGGGCCGGGATTCCACGGCATCAGCACCGTGCCGTCCGAGAAGGATTTAGTATGCATACGCGTACGATAAGCGATGGCATACTAAATGTTCAATGGCGAGATTCACCGGAAGGCCGGAGCCACGCGGGCCGCCCATTCGGCGTATCCGGTTGCCCGCCGGCCCAGCACCCGCTCGACATCGCCGCTGACCAGCTGCTCCTCGGGCGTCGGCTCGCCGAGGATGGTGAGCGTGTGGTCCGCGACCGATTCCGGCATGAACCGCAGCATGTTCGCCCGGGCCTGCTCGCGGGTGAGCTCCGCGAACTGCAGCGGCTCGCCCAGCGCGGCCGCCAGCGCCTGTGCCTGCTGGCGCGGGGTGACGAGCTCCGGACCGGTCACCGTGTAGACCTGCCGGTCATGGCCGTCCTCCCGCAGTGCCGCCGCGGCCATGGCCGCGATATCGGCCGGATCCACCTGCGGCAGACCGACATCCCCGAACGGCGCGGGAATCATCCGCTCGGCCCGTACCGGCTCGATCCAGGCGAAGGTATTGCTGAAGAACCCGCCCGGCCGCAGCACCGTCCACTCCAGATCCGAAGTGGCCAGCGCCTTCTCGAATTCCAGCGTGCGCGCGTAGCCGTCACTGCCCGGCCGCGTCACCGCGCCCTGCGAGGACAGGAACACCACTCGCCGGACACCCGCCGCCGCAACGGTTTCCAGCACCTCGGCGGCCGCCGGTCCCGTCACCAGCTGCGGGCCCGTGATGAGCAGGAACAACGCCCGCGCACCGGCCACCGCCTCGGCGAGGCCGTCCAGCTCCCCGATATCGGCGCGGCGGTGCTCGGCGCCCTCGGGCAGATCCACCGGCTTCTCGCCCCGTGACACTGCGACCACCTTCTCGCCGGCCTCCGCGAGCTCACGCACGAGAGCGCTGCCGACGTTTCCGGTCGCACCGGTTACCACGATCATCTGTCCACTCCTGAGTTAGTTGGCTGACTAACTCGAACCATAGGGCATGTGACCGGGCATTGTCTATAGTGAGTCGTATGACTAACTCAGTCCCGCGGGCGGCGGCCCCGAAGGCGGGGAAGCGGGAGCGGCTCGCGGACGCGGCGGCCAAGGTCTTCCATGAACAGGGCGTCGAGAAGACGACCATCGCCGATATCGCGCGTGCCGCCGAGGTGCCGGTCGGCAACGTGTACTACTACTTCAAAACCAAGGATCAGCTGGTCCAGGCCGCGATCGGCGCCCACGCCCGCACCGCCCAGGAGATCATCGCGGCCCTGGAACTCTTCGACGCCCCCGCCGAACGGCTGAAGGCCCTGGTCCGCGGCTGGGTCGACCAGCGCGACCTCGCCGCCCAATTCGGTTGCCCCTCAGGCTCTCTCGCCACCGAACTCGACAAACGCGCCGACGGCCTCGACCGCGAACTGGCCGCCGTCATGCGCGGCCTCCTGGACTGGATCGACACCCAGTTCGCCGCCATGGGCCGCACCGACTCCCACGAACTGGCCGTCGCCCTCCTGGCCGCCTATCAGGGAATCTCCCTGCTCACCAACACCTTCCGCGACCCCGCGATGATGGAAGCCGAAGGTGCACGGCTGGAACGCTGGATCGACTCCCTCGTCCCCGCAACCTGAGCGCCCCCATCCGGCCGCGAGGCGCATCGGCCCATTCGGGCAGATGAGCGGCTCGGGTCAGCTGGTTGAGCGCAATCTCGTGAAGCCCGGGGGGCGCCGGATGCGGATGCGTGAGTGTGGTGCCGTCGTGCGGTTCGGGGCCCGGGCGGCGCGGTGAGTTCGGGTCAGTTCAGTTGGGGCTGAGCGGGTCTCACGGACCAGCGGCCCTCGTCGCGGAGGATGCGGACCGGGTGGTCGAAGCAGGCGCTGATGTGGGCGGTGGTGATCACCTCGCCGACCGGGCCCGCGGCGACCGTGTGGCCGTTGCGCAGGAGCATGGCGTGGCTGGTGCCCGGCGGGAGTTCTTCCAGGTGGTGGGTGACCAGGACCGAGGCGAGGTCTGGGTGGGCGCGCTGGAGCAGGTCGAGGCGTTCCAGGAGTTGTTCGCGCCCGGCCAGATCCAGGCCGGTGGCGGGTTCGTCGAGCAGGAGCAGGCGCGGATTGGGCATGAGGGCGCGGGCGATGAGGGTGCGCCCCCGCTGGCCCTGGGACAGAATCTGCCAGTCGGCGTCACGGCGGTGGGACAGGCCGAGCAGGTCGATCAGGCGGTCGGCCTCGGCGAGCTGGGCGGGCGTCGCGTGCCAGCGGGGGATGAGGCCGGCGGTATTGGTCACGCCGGTGATCACCACGTCGCGGACCGTGAGCGGGCCGCTCGGCGTGTGGCGCGGATCGACATGGCCGATACCGGCCCGCAGAACGCGCATGTCGACGCGGCCCAGCCGCTCCCCGAGCACCTCCACACCGCCCCGGGTCGGATGCTCGAACGCGCCGAGCATGCGCAGCAAGGTGGTCTTGCCCGCGCCGTTGGGACCCAGTAGCGCCCAGTGCTCACCGGCGCGCACGGTGAGTGAAACCCCTTGCAGGATGGGGTTTCCGCCGCGCACCACCGTCACGTCGCTCACGTTCAGCACCGGATCCGTCATGGGCCCACCGTAGCAAATTCCTCAGACAAGTTGAGGAGTAGTGGCTCGGCTCACGGGCTGGATGCGATGAGTCTGCTTCTGCAGGTGCGGGATTCGGCGATGCTCCCGGCAGGGCCGCGCCCACGGTCTCCTGACCGCCTAAGTCCAAACCGGACGGTTTGTGTTCTGCCTCACCCTTGTTGTGGATAGATTGTCGATATATCGTCGATAGCAACAAACACAACGACGAGCCTTGAAGGAGGCACGACCATGGAACACATGGACGACATCGAACGGGGCCGCGGCCCCTGGCGGCGACTGCGCGCCGAAGAGCAGCAGGGCCCCGAACACCCGCGGATGCGTCGCGGTGGCCCGCGTGGCCCGCGCGGCGACTTCGGTCCGCACCGCCACGGCCACGGTCGTGGTTTCGGCCCGGACTTCGGTCCCGGCTTCGGACCCGGTCCGCATTTCGGCCGCGGTCGCGGCCGGGGCGGGCGCGGCCGGCGCGGCGATGTCCGCGCGGCCATCCTCCTGCTGCTGCAGGAGCGGCCCATGCACGGCTACGAGCTGATCCAGCAGATCCGCGAACGCAGCCAGGATGTCTGGCGTCCCAGCCCGGGCTCCATCTACCCCGCGCTCGCGCAGCTCGAGGACGAGGGGCTGGTGCTGATCGAGAAGGTGTCGGGTCGAAAGACGGCCAAGCTCACCGAATCCGGTGCCGAGTACGTCGAGGCCAACCGCACCGAGCTGGGCGATCCCTGGCAGGACGTCAAGGACGGCGTCGGCGATCAGGCCCTGGACCTGCGCGGACTGGTCGGCCAGCTGATGGGCGCGGTCGCCCAGGTGGCCGCGGTCGGCACCCGGGAGCAGGCGGCCAAGGCGGCGGAGGTGCTCACCGAGGCGCGCCGCTCGCTCTACCGGATCCTCGCCGAGGACGACACACCCGAAAAGTAATGGCCTCGAAACCGCGGTTCCCGCTGGAACATTCGACCTGATTCCGGCGAAGATCGTGACATGGGACAAAAGCGCCCCATGCGATCTTGTGACATGGGACAACAGAGGAGCCGGACCCGCGCACTGCGCCGCGTGGCGCCGGCGGGGGTGATGGCGCTGGCGGCCGCCGTGATCGGTACGGCCGCCACACCGACGGGGACGTACGCACAGGCCGAACCGGCCGTGACTCCGGTGCTTCAGGTACCGGCGCAACAGGGGCCGCCGCAGACCGAACATCTGGCGGCGGCCCGCTATCTCAAGGAGCATCCGGACGCGGCCCCCCAGGGCGCCAACGACTTCGGCTGCACACCGACCGCGGAGCATCCGCGCCCGGTCGTGCTCGCACACGGCACCGACTCCTCGGCCTACTCCGACTGGTCGGGCATCAGCCCACTGCTGGCCCAGGCCGGGATCTGCGTGTTCGCCCTCAACTACGGCGGCAAACCCGGCAAGGACACCTACGGCACCGAGGACGTGTGGGCCAGCTCCGCGCAGATCGGCACCTTCGTCGATCAGGTGCTCGCGGCGACCGGGGCCACCCAGGTGGATCTGGTCGGATTCTCGCAGGGCGCCAGCGTGACCCGGTACTGGATCAACAAGCTCGGCGGCGCGCCGAAGGTCGGCCAGTGGATCGGCCTGGCCTCGCCCAGCTACGGCGGGATCATGTACGGGCTGGTGCCGATCGCCGACGCGGTGCCGGGAATCTACAAGCTCGTGGAGATGGGATCCTCCACCGCCGCCATTCAACAGGCGGCCGGATCGCCGTTCATCAAGGACCTGAACGCGGGCGGCGACACGGTGCCCGGTGTGAAATACACGACGATCGGCAGCCGCGTCGATGAAATGATCCAGCCCAACACCAACATCGCGCTACATGGCGCGGGCGCCACCAATATCGTGCTGCAGGAGCAGTGCGCGGAGGACCTGACCGGGCATTTCCACCTGGTGTACGACCCGTTCGTGCAGCGGCTGGTGGTCAATCTGCTCGATCCCGCGCACCCCGTGACACCGGCCTGCGTGCCGGTCGCACTGGGCACCGGCATCAGCGATGTCGTGTTGGCGGCGCATTCCTGATCAGGGTGGTCACGGGCGTCCGTAAAATGAGACGACCGTATTCGTTCGCTATCGGGAGCTGCCCGTGACCATCCAGCCTGTCCGCCTGTTCGGCGATCCGATCCTGCGCGCCCGCGCGGCGGAGGTCGAGACGTTCGACCGGGAGGTGCGCCAGCTGGTGACCGACCTCATCGACACCATGTACGAGAGCGGAGGCGTCGGCATGGCGGCCCCGCAGATCGGGGTCGGGCTGCGGGTATTCGTCTACGACACCGGCGACGCGCAGGGGCATCTGATCAACCCGGTCTTCGAGGTGATCGGCGACGAGACCCAGACCGGGCCGGAGGGCTGCCTGTCGATTCCGGGCGTGCGCTTCGACGTGACGCGGCCGCTGACCGTGCTGGCCCGCGGGGTCGACATCGACGGCAAGCCGGTCGAGTTCCGGGCCGAAGGGCTGCTGGCGCGCTGCGTGCAGCACGAGACCGACCACCTCGACGGGGTGCTGTTCCTGCAGCGGCTGGAGTCGGCCTCGCGCAAGGAGGCCATGCGTACCATCCGGGAATCCGGTTGGTTCACACAGGGAGTCACCGTGCTGCCGGCGTCCGAGATCGGTGGCCGGCGTCGCGCGGCGGCCGGTGACCGGGAACGGAGTCGCTGACATGCGTCTGGTCTTCGCGGGAACCCCCGAACCGGCGGTGCCGTCGCTGCGGCGGCTCATCGAATCCTCCAGGCACGAGGTGGTCGGGGTGGTGACCCGGCCGGACGCGGTGGCCGGACGCGGCCGCAAGATCACCCGCTCGCCCATCGGACGGCTGGCCGATGAACACGGGATTCCCGTGTTCACGCCCAAGCGGCCGTCGGAGCCCGAATTCATCGAGCAGCTCACGGCTTTGGCGCCCGACTGCTGCCCGGTGGTGGCCTACGGCGCGCTGCTGCCCGAGCCGGTGCTCGACATTCCCCGGCACGGGTGGATCAACCTGCACTTCTCGCTGCTGCCCGCCTGGCGCGGCGCCGCGCCGGTGCAGGCCGCCATCCTCGCCGGTGACGAGTACACCGGCGCGTCGACCTTCCGCATCGAGAAGGGCCTCGACACCGGCCCGGTCTTCGGCACCATGACCGAGCGCATCGCCGTCGCCGACACCGCGGGCTCGCTGCTGGAGCGGCTCGCCGACAGCGGCTCGGTCCTGCTGGAATCCACCCTCGACGCCGTGGAAGACGGCACCGTGCACGCGATTCCGCAGCCCCTGGACGGAATCTCCTACGCCCCCAAGGTGGATCCCGAGGCCGGTCGTATCCGCTGGAGCCAGCCCGCCCTCGCCATCGACCGCCGGATTCGCGCGGTCACCCCCGCCCCCGGCGCCTGGACCGAAATCGACGGCAAACGCCTCAAACTCGGCCCCGTCGAGATGGTGGAGGAGACGCTCCCGGTCGGCACCATCGACATCCGCAAGTCCGGCGTCTACCTCGGCACCGCGAGCACCGCGGTCCGCCTCACCCAGGTCCAGCCCCAGGGCAAACGCATGATGCCCGCCCTGGACTGGGCCCGCGGCGCCCGCCTCGAGCCCGGCACGGTGGTCGAGTGACCCGCCCGGACGGCGAAGGCCGCGACCGCGATTCGCGCACCGGCGGTCGCCCGCAGTCCGGCGACGGCGAGCAGCGCCGCGGCTTCCGCCGCTCCGCATCTACCGGGGATTCGGGCACCTCGCGGGCGAGCGACCGATCCCAGGGTGATCAGCGCCGCGCGCCGGGATACCGAACCGGTGATGCACGCGCCGCGAACTCGCGGGGCACGCAATCCGGTGAGGGTGAACAGCGTCGCGGCTTCCGCCGCTCCGGCGGGGCAGCAGGCGATTCGGGTGCGGCACGATCCTCCGGATCACGCGGGACCGACGGCGGGGACCAGCGGCGCGCGGGCTCCGGCAAGGGCGAACGCCCTGCGGGAGAACGCAATTCGGGCTCGAACCGGTCGAGTGGCGGACTTCGCGGGCGCGACGGGGATGGGTCGGGCGCCGGCCGCGGGCGCGATTCGGCGATCGGTGGTCGGCAGAGCGACGACAGGCGCGGCGGATTCCCGGAAGGGGACCGGGATTCCAGGTCGAACCGGTCGGATCGTGGGGCTCGCGGTGGCGATGGGCGGGGTGCGGGACGTGACCGCACGGCGTCCACGGGTGGACGTTCCTACGGCGGTGACCGCGCGGGCGGCCGGAGTGGCTCGTTCGATCGCGAAAGGACTGCGGGGCAAGGCCGGGGGCCGAAGCGGACTTCGGCGGACGCGAAGGCCGGCACGAGCAGTGCCGCGGCCCGGCGGGCCGAGCGGGCCGGGGCCGATCCGGTGCGGGTGGTGGCGCGGGATGTGCTGCGGGCCGTGCGCGAGCGGGACGCCTACGCGAATCTGGTGCTGCCCGGACTGTTGCGGGAGCGGCATATCAGTGGACGTGATGCGGCGCTGGCCACCGAGTTGACCTATGGGGCCTCGCGGTCGCAGGGGCTGCTGGACGCGGTGATCGCGGAGTGCGCGGGGCGAGGTGTCGAGGAGATCGACGGACCGCTCCTGGATGCGTTGCGGCTGGGGACCTATCAGCTGCTGCGCACCCGGATCGGCGCGCACGCGGCGGTCGACACGTCCGTCGCGCTGGTGCGAGCGGAGTACGGGCAGGGGCGGGCCGGGTTCGTGAACGCGGTGCTGCGGCGGGTGGCCGAACGCACTCCCGAGGAGTGGGTGGAACGGCTCGCGCCGCGGGATCCACTGGGGCACTTGGCATTCGAGTACGCGCATCCGGTCTGGATCGCGCAGGCCTTCGCGGACGCCCTGGGCGCGCGGGCCGGCGAGCTGGCCGACGTGCTGGCGGCCGACGACGCGCGGCCCGCCGTGCACCTGGTGGCGCGCCCCGGCGATATCACCGCCGAGGAACTGGCCCTGGTCACCGGCGGCGAGGAAGGCCGCTGGTCGCCGTACGCGGTGTACCTCGAGGGCGGTGACCCGGCGAAGCTGGAGCCGGTCCGCGCGGGCATGGCCGCCGTCCAGGACGAGGGCAGCCAGCTGGTCGCCCTGGCCGTCACCCGCGCGCCCCTCGAGGGTCCCGACACCGGCCGCTGGCTCGACCTGTGTGCCGGGCCGGGCGGAAAGACCGCGCTGCTGGCCGCGATCGCGGATATCGACGGCTTCCGCGTCGATGCCGTCGAACCCGCGGAGCACCGCGCCGACCTGGTCCGCCAGGCGACCCGCGGCATGCCCGTGGACGTCCATGTCGCCGACGGCCGCGACAGCGGCCTGACTCCGGGCTTCGACCGCATCCTCGTCGACGCCCCCTGTACCGGCCTGGGCGCCCTGCGCCGCCGCCCGGAGGCCCGCTGGCGCCGCCAGCCCTCCGACGTCCGCGACCTGGTCACCCTGCAGCGCGAACTCCTCACCGCCGCATGGGATCTCGTCCGCCCCGGCGGTGTCGTGGTCTACTCGACCTGCTCCCCGCACCTCCCGGAAACGGTTTCCGTGGTGGCCGATATGGTCCGCCGCACCGGCGCGGAACAGCTCGACACCCGCGACCTGCTCCCGGGCGTCCCGGAACTCGGCGACGGCCCCGGCGCCCAGCTGTGGCCCCACCGCCACGGCACCGACGCCATGTTCCTGGCCGCCCTGCGCAAACCGCTTGAGCCGCAATAGGGTCCGACTCGCACGGACCGTTCGGCCTCGGTCCACCCGTCCACCGAGGCCGAACGCTGGGCGAGCCGACCCGTGCGCCGCAGACCCATCGGCGGTCGCGTGAGTTCGTGACCCGCAGATCCATCGGCGGTCGTGTGGGTGCGTGGCGCGGACTTACCGACGGTCGCGTAGTTCTGTGTGCTGCAGATCCGTCGGTGGTCGCGTGAGTTTGTGACCCGCAGGTCGACCGGTGGTTGTGTGGGTGCGTGATGCGGACTTACCGACGGTCGCGTAGTTCTGTGTGCTGCAGATCCGTCGGTGGTCGCGTGAGTTTGTGACGCGTAGATCCATCGGCGGTCGTGTGGGTGCGTGGCGCGGACTGACCGATGGTCGCGTAGTTCTGTGTGCTGCAGATCCGTCGGTGGTCGTGTGAGTTTGTGACGCGCAGATCTATCGGTGGTTGTGTGGGTGCGTGGCGCGGACTTACCGACGGTCGCGTAGTTCTGTGTGCTGCAGATCCGTCGGTGGTCGTGTGAGTTTGTGACGCGCAGATCTATCGGTGGTCATGTTGGTGCGTGGCGCGGACTTACCGACGGTCGCGTAGTTCTGTGTGCTGCAGATCCGTCGGTGGTCGTGTGAGTTTGTGACGCGCAGATCTATCGGTGG
>NZ_JBEXJI010000008.1:196533-257449 GCF_040609015.1 Nocardia sp. NPDC004860
TGGTCATGTTGGTGCGTGGCGCGGACTTACCGACGGTCGCGTAGTTCTGTGTGCTGCAGATCCGTCGGTGGTCGCGTGAGTTTGTGACCCGCAGGTCGACCGGTGGTTGTGTGGGTGCGTGATGCGGAGCTACCAATGGTGGCGTAGTTCTGTGTGCCGCAGGCTATCGGCGGTTGTGCGAACGTGGAGGTCTCCGCGGTCGTGGTTCGGTGCGGGTTGGGCGGTAGCGGATTCGCGGCGGTTGTCAGCCGGGGACGTTGCGGTCGAGCTCGTCGAGCCAGGCGGCGGCCGAGGCATCGCTCGGTGCGCGCCAGTCACCGCGTGGGGACAGGGATCCGCCCGAGCCGACCTTGGGGGCATTCGGGAGGGTGGAGCGTTTGAACTGGCTGGTCTGGATGAAACGGCGCAGGAATTCGGCCAGCCAGTGTTTGACGGCGGGCAGGTCGTATTCGTGGCGCTGGTCGGCGGGGACGAGGTCGGGCCAGCCGCCGCGGGTGCGGTCGGACCAGACATGGTGGGACAGGTAGGCGATGCGGCTCGGCAGGTCGCCGAAGCGGAGCAGGTGGTAGAGGTGGAAGTCCTGGAGTTCGTAGGGGCCGACGGTGGCCTCGGAGCTCTGCGGCGGAGCGTCGCCGTCGGCGGGAATGAGTTCGGGGGAGATCTCGGTGGCGAGAATGGAGGCCAGGACCTCACCCGCCTCGGGCCCCAGCTCGCCGGTGTCGATCGTCCAGGCCACCAGGTATTTGATCAATGTCTTGGGGACCGAGGCGTTCACGCTGTAGTGGGCCATGTGGTCGCCGACGCCGAAGGTGCACCAGCCCAGCGCGAGTTCGCTGAGGTCGCCGGTGCCGACGACCAGGGCATCGTGCAGATTGGCGAGCCGGAACAGGTGTGAGGTGCGCTCGCCCGCCTGCACGTTCTCGTAGGTGACGTCGTACCGCGGAACCCCTTCGGCGGCAGGGTGCTTCAGGTCTCGCAGCATCTGCGTGGCCGATGGCCGGATGTCGATCTCGTGTGCCGTCGCCCCGACCGCCCGCATGAGCCGCCGCGCGTCCTCGAGGGTGCGGGTGCTGGTGGCGAAGCCGGGCATGGTGTACGCCAGGACATTCGAGCGCGGCAGGCCCAGCCGGTCCATGGTCTTGGCGGCCACGATGAGCGCCACCGTGGAGTCCAGGCCGCCGGACACCCCGATCACCACCCGCTGTGATCCGGTGGCGGTCAGCCGTGTGCTCAGTCCCTCCACCTGGATGCGATGCACCTCGGCGCAGCGCTCGTTGCGGCGGGCCGGATCGGCGGGAACGTAGGGGAAGCGCGGGATCTCGCGCCGCAGCGCGACGGTCCCGGCGGGCACGGGCAGCTCGACGTCGATGCGCCGGAACCGTTGCAGCCGCTCCCGATGATCGTGCACGGTGTCGGCGAAGCTGGTGGTGCGCAGCCGGTCCGCGGCCAGCCGCCGCAGATCGATATCGGCGGTGACCACCTGCGGGTGTCCGGCGAACCGCTCGCCCTCCGCCAGCACATTGCCGTTCTCGCACACCAGTGCCTGTCCGTCCCAGGCCATGTCGGTGGTCGACTCGCCGTGCCCGGCAGCCGAATACAGGTACGCGGCGAGATACCGCGCCGAATGTGAGGCGCACAGTTCGCGCCGGTAGTCGGCCTTGCCGATGACGATATTGCTGGCCGACAGATTCACCAGCACACTGGCCCCGGCCAGCGCGGCGAAACCGCTGGGCGGCAACGGTACCCAGCCGTCCTCGCAGATCTCGAGATGGAACACGAAATCCGGCAGGTTGCGTGCGGCGAACAGCAGATCGGCCCCGAACGGCACCCGCTGCCCGGCGATCACCACCTGGTCGTCGAGGGCCTCCCGCGCGGCCGCGAACTGACGCTTCTCGTAGAACTCCCGATAGTTGGGCAGGTAGCTCTTGGGCGCGGCGCCCAGCACCCGGCCCCGGTGAATCACGATGCCGCAGTTGAACAGCCGGCCCTGCGCCCGCACCGGCGCACCCACCACCAGCACCGTCTCGATGGCGGTGCTCTCCTCGATCACGCGCTCGAGTGCCAGGCCGACCGCGGCGTCCAGCGCGTCCTGATGGAACAGGTCGTCGGCGGTGTAGCTGGACAGCCCGAGCTCGGGGAAGATCGTCAGCGCCGCGTGCTCGGCCGCGGCGCGCCGGGCCAGCAGCAGGGTCTGTTCGGCGTTGAAGCTCGGATCGGCGACCCGCACCGGTGGCACGGCCACCGCGACCCGCGCGAACCCGTGCCGATACAGCGAATCGAACGGCAGTTGCTGTGACAACACCGACCCCTTTGCATCCGGCCGAGGCGATCATGACCCGACCGCAATCTACCCATCCTGGGCGCGCGCCGGGGCCCCGGCCACGCCGGAGTCACTCGCGGGCGGATTGTTCCCGCAGGCGGGCAAGGGTTTTCGAGAGGATCCGGGAGACGTGCATCTGCGAGATGCCCATCTGCTGGGCGATCTGGGTCTGGGTCATGGATTCGAAGAAACGCATGGTGAGGATGCGGCGTTCGCGTTCGGGGAGCCCGGCCAGCAGGGGCCGGATGGCCACGTATTCCTCGACGCGGTCGAACTGGGATTCTTCCTCGCCGAGGGTGTCGAGGAGTGAGGCCTCGGTGTCGCGGCCGACGGAGACGGCGTCGATGCTGCTGGGCTGGTAGGCGTTTCCGGCGATGACCGCCTGGGTGACCTCGTCGGCGTCGATCTCGAGGGCGGCCGCGATCTCCTTGGCGGTGGGGGAGCGGCCCAGCTGCTGGGAGAGGGCGTCGATGGCGGAGCCGATGCGCAGGTGGGTTTCCTTGACGCGGCGCGGCACCCGCATGGCCCAGGTGTTGTCGCGGAAGTAGCGGCGGACCTCGCCCATGATGGTCGGCACCGCGAAGGACAGGAAGTTGGAACCGCGGGAGATGTCGAAGCGGTCCACCGCGTGCACCAGCCCCACCCGCGCGACCTGGGTGAGGTCGTCGAAAGGCTCACCGCGGCCGCTGAATTTGCGGGCGATGTGGTCGGCGAGGGGAATGCAGCGGTTGATCAGTTCGGTGCGCAGTGCGGCTCGCCGCCCGGATTCCGGTGCGGCGGCGGCCAGTTCCGCGAACAGCGTGGTGACGTCGTCGTAGCCGGAGACGCTGCGCGCGACCTCCTCGGCCTCGTCGGCGTCGACCGTCTCCTCGGCGGTGTCCTCGGTCTCGGTCTCGTCCGTTTCGGTTTCCCGGTCGTCGCGCGGTTCCTCGGGTCCCGGTGCGTCGGCGGATGCTGCGAACACGTTGTCTCCGTCGGTCACTACGCCTTCCCCCGGACCCGCCGGAACTCCACCGCCGTCGGGTATCCGGAGATCGCCGGATCGAAGGGTTCCTGGGTGGCGGTGACCTCGTCGGAGAGCGTCCGCAGCACGTGCCAGCCGAAGCTGCGCTGGTCCGGTAGCCCCTCGGCCCCGGCGATGCCGCTCACCCGCACGATCAGATCCGAGTCGCCGACGGTGAACACGCACTGCAGCGTGGTGCCCGGCGCGGCGACGGCGATCAGCGTGGAGGCCGCCTCGTCGACGGCGAGCCGGATATCGGCCACCTCGTCCAGGGTGAAATCGCTGAGCAGCACCAGTGTTTCGGCGAGTCCGCGCACGATGGGCAACTGGGAGACGGACGCGGCGACACCGATCTCGACCGGTGTACCTCGCAACCCTTGTTCCGCCGAAATGTTGATCACTCTGTAGAGGCTACCCATTCCGGTGCGCGGCAATCAGCCATTCCCGTTGACGTGGGGGCGATGGGGGGCTGCCGATAGACTGCGGCCCGTGTGCACCTCTTCCTCCCCCTTCCAGCGGCCCGCTCCGATGATCGCCCCGTCCATCCTGTCCGCCGACTTCGCGAATCTCGCGGCCGAACTGCAAGCGATCGAGGGCGCCGACTGGGTGCACGTCGATGTGATGGACAACCATTTCGTCCCGAATCTGACGCTGGGTCTGCCGGTGGTGGAAAGCCTGTTGAAGGTGACCGACATCCCGATGGACTGCCACCTCATGATCGAGAACCCGGAGCGCTGGGCCCCGGGCTACGCCGAGGCCGGTGCCTACAACGTCACTTTTCACGCCGAGGCCACCGACAACCCGATCGCGGTGGCGCGTGACATCCGCGCCGCGGGCGCCAAGGCGGGGCTCTCGGTCAAGCCGAACACCCCGATCGAGCCCTACCTCGAGATCCTGCGCGAGTTCGACACCCTGCTGGTGATGAGCGTCGAACCCGGTTTCGGCGGACAGTCTTTCATCGCGCACGTGCTCGACAAGGCCCGGCAGGTGCGCCGCCTGGTCGACGCCGGTGAGCTGCGCCTGGTCGTGGAGATCGACGGCGGCATCAATATGGACACCATCGAGCAGGCTGCCGAGGCCGGCATCGACTGCTTCGTGGCGGGCTCCGCGGTGTACGGCACCCCGGACCCGGCCGCGACCGTGGAAATCTTGCGGCAGAAGGTGATCGCGGTCGAGGCGGCGTCCGCGCAGTAGCGCGGGCTCAGTGCTGTAGCACCGCTTCGATCACCGATTCCAGCGGCGGAACCGTGTCACTGGAATCGGGGCAGTGCACCCAGGTGCGATATCCCGTCCGCTCGTCGTCGGCGGACGGGAGCACGACCTGCGCTCCCGGGCACGCGACGGTGGCGTAGAGCCGGAACAGGGCGGCGGCCACCGATTTGGTGAGGGATTCGGGCCGGGCGGGGCCGGTGATGAAGGTCCATCGCCGTGCCCGGGGGTGGTGCACGACCGGCCCGGCCAGATCGGCCTGCGCCAGCTGCTGCTGGACGCGTTCGCCGAGGTCGGCGGGCATGGTGATGGCACCGTACCGAGTGCCTATTTCCAACAGGATGTGCCGTGACGTCGGGTCGATCGATGCCGGCAGGTGAAATTCGCGTCGGTACTGTACGCAGCGAACTTCGAGTGTCGAATCGAGAAGCATGGTCACGCCGCACCCCCAACTGTGCCGATTGTGTTGTCTGCCACCTGAATCCGACCCGCGCGGGGTCCAACCTTCCTTCGGTTCTGCTTGCGATGATCGTCACCGCCCGGATGGCCGTGGACACGGTGACCGTTCTGCACTGAACTGCTCGCGGAGAAGTTGAACTGTGGGAATCAGCTGCATAACAATCTTGCGACCATTCTCGCTGCCGCGCAAGATTCTGGGTTGAGCGAGTCGTGAATTGGGTACCAATCCGAGTTGGGCCAGGTCAGGCCATTCAAAGTACCGGTAAATCCCGGCGTTTCAATTGGCGATCGCGACCAATGAGCGCAATTATCCGATCGCACATTGGCGTACGCCCGATTCCGTCCATCCACCGGTATCCAACGCTCCAGTGAACGAGGCCGCATGTCGCCTACGACCCCGCGTCGTTAGGCTGAAGGGGACAGCTGTCCACGCGGGGAATACCGCGTACCGCACCGGCTGTTGGCTCGAGCGGAGCACGCACACGCGATCAGGGAGAGGTACGCATGTTCACAGGCATCGTCGAGGAGCTGGGCGAGATCCTCGCCACCGAGCAGCTGGACGATTCGGCGCGGCTGACCATTCGCGGACCGCTGGTGACCTCCGATGCGGGACACGGTGATTCGATCGCCGTCAACGGCGTCTGCCTCACCGTGGTCGACCGGAAGATCGAGGGCGACACCTTCACCGTCGACGTCATGGCCGAGACCCTGGACCGCTCCAGCATCGGCGGCCTGACCGTGGGCTCCCGCGTCAACCTCGAGCGCGCGGCGGCCGTGAACAGCCGCCTGGGCGGGCACATCGTGCAGGGTCACGTCGACGGCACCGGCACCATCGTCTCCCGCACCCCGTACGAGAACTGGGAGGTCGTGCGAATCTCCCTGCCCGACAGCATCGCTCGCTACGTGGTGGAGAAGGGCTCGATCACCGTGGACGGCATCTCGCTGACCGTCTCGGGCATCGGCCCGGCCGAGGACGCCTTCGCCGACGGCGCCAAGGACTGGTTCGAGGTGTCGCTCATCCCCACCACCCGCGAGCTCACCACCCTGGGCACGGCCCCGGTCGGCACCACCGTGAATCTCGAAGTCGACATCATCGCCAAGTACGTCGAACGGCTCGTGCAGCGCGGCTGACGTCCAAGGTTCGCGGCCCGTCTCGTTCTGGACCGACAGAGCGGGGGAGCGAAGCGGAGGAGCGGAGGAGGGAAGAACGAGACCTCCAGGGCCGCGAACCCGCGACGCCGGAGGCGGCGCAAATTGGACAGTGCCCTACTGTAATGAGGCACCTAATTCGAGATGGAGCACAACAGACGTGACCAGGTTCGACACCATCGAGCGCGCAGTCGCCGACATCGCCGCCGGTAAGGCGGTTGTCGTCGTCGACGACGAGGGCCGGGAGAACGAGGGCGACCTCATCTTCGCGGCGGAGAAGGCGACACCCGAGCTGGTGGCCTTCATGATCCGCTACACCTCCGGTTACATCTGTGTGCCGCTCACCGGGGACGACTGCGATCGCCTGGGCCTGCCGCCGATGTACGCGGTCAACCAGGACAAGCACGGCACCGCCTACACCGTCTCCGTCGACGCCCGCGAGGGCATCACCACCGGTATCTCGGCCGCCGACCGCGCCACCACCATGCGCGTGCTGGCCGACCGCAACGCCAAGTCCGACGATCTGACCCGCCCGGGCCACGTGGTTCCGTTGCGCGCCAAGGATGGTGGCGTGCTACGCCGGCCCGGCCACACCGAGGCCGCCGTGGATCTGGCCCGGATGGCCGGGCTCAGCCCCGCCGGCGTCATCTGCGAGATCGTCAGCCAGAAGAACGAGGGCGATATGGCGCGCACCGAGGAGCTGCGCATCTTCGCCGACGAGCACGATCTGGCGCTCATCTCCATCGCCGACATGATCGCCTGGCGCCGCCGCAACGAGAAGCACGTCAAGCAGGTGGCCGAGGCCAAGCTGCCCACCGAGTTCGGCGACTTCCTGGCGATCGGCTACGAGAGCGAATACGACGACGCCGAGCACGTGGCCCTGGTCATGGGCGATATCGGCGACGGCATGGACGTACTGGTGCGGGTGCACTCGGAATGCCTCACCGGCGACGCCTTCGGCTCGCTGCGCTGCGACTGCGGCCCGCAGCTGGACGCCGCCATGGAGATGATCGCTCAGCAGGGCCGCGGCGTGCTGCTCTACATGCGCGGCCACGAGGGCCGCGGCATCGGGCTGCTGCACAAGCTGCAGGCCTACCAGCTGCAGGACGGCGGCGCCGACACCGTGGACGCCAACCTGGACCTGGGCCTGCCCGCCGACGCGCGCGACTACGGCATCGGCGCTCAGATCCTCGCCGACCTGGGCATCACCTCGATGCGGCTGCTCACCAACAATCCCGACAAGCGTGCCGGGATCGAGGGCTACGGCCTGAGCATCAGCGAGCGGGTGGCGATGCCCGTGCGCGCCAACAAGCACAATCTGCGGTATCTGCGCACCAAGCGGGATCGGATGGGCCACGACCTGGTCGGCCTGGAAGACCTGGACCTGGGCGAAACCGCGAACTGACGCGCCGGAACCGACTACCGAGAGGGCGGAACGAGAATGAGCGGTACAGGCGTACCGACCTTCGAGCTGGCCGATGCCAAGGACCTCAAGCTGGGGATCGTGGCGTCGCGCTGGCACACCACCATCTGCGACGCGCTGGTCGCGAACGCGGAGCGGACCGCCCGGGCCGCGGGCGTCGCCGACATCACCGTGGTCCGGGTCGCCGGCGCGATGGAGCTGCCGGTGGTGGCGCAGGCACTGGCCCGCAGCCATGACGCGGTGGTCGCGCTGGGTGTCGTGATCCGTGGTGAGACACCGCATTTCGAGTACGTGTGCGATTCGGTGACCGCCGGTCTGACCCGGGTGTCCCTCGATGAGAGCACCCCGGTCACCAATGGCGTGCTCACCGTGAACACCGAGCAGCAGGCGCTGGATCGCGCGGGCCTGCCCGGCTCGATCGAGAACAAGGGCGAGCAGGCCGCGGCCGCCGCCCTCGACGCCGCGCTGACCCTGCGCGAGCTGACCCAGACCGTCTAGCCATGCCGGTCGTGCGGATCTGGAAGCGGGACGGCGGCTCCGAGGAGCCGCCCCGCAAGCCTGCCGCCACGCCGGAAACGCCTGCGGCGCACTCCGATCCGCGGGCCGAGCAGAGAGCGGAGTCCGAGGACGCCATGGCCGAGCCGACCGAAACCGAGACACCGGTGCAGCCCGGCACCGCCGCGGGCGATTGGGATCTCGAGGTGCGGCCGCACCACGCCATCGTCACCGTGCGGATCGTGGCGGCGGTGCTGGCGGCCATCTTCATCTTCGGCGGCATCGTGCTGCGGCACGGATCCACCGGCGTGAACTTCCGGGTCTCCGACCAGATCGGCCTGATGGTGTTCGGCCTGCTGCTGGCCGGCGGCGTGCTGACGCTCACCCGGCCCCGGGTGCGGGTCGGCCGGCGCGGGGTGACGGTGCGCAATATCGTGGGCGACAGCGAGTTCCAGTGGAAGGACATCCGCGGGATCTCCTTCCCGGACAAGAAGTCCTGGGCCCGGCTGGAATTGGCGCACGACGAGTACGTGCCCATGATGGCCATCCGCTCCAACGACAAGATGCGCGCCGCCGAGGCCATGGACCGGTTCCGGGAACTCGGCGCCAAGTACAGCGCCGAGAACCAGGACCGACGCTAACACGGGGCGCCGAGCACCGCGCCCTCGCGGCGCGGGTCCGCGCCGCCGATCCAGCCGTTACCGTCGCGGACCAGGGCCGACAGACCGCTGGACTGCGGGGCGACCGAGACCTGGTCGCCGTACTGGCGCAGTTTCTGCACCAGCGGATCGTGGTCGCCGTTGCCGGAGGCGTCGACGGCCGGATGCTCACCACCCACATAGGTGGTGGGGGAGTTGGCCGCGCCGAAGTCGATCATCGACACCGCCTGCTGCGGGTTCATGCCCCAATCCAGCATGCCCACCAGGGTTTTCACCACGAACTGGATGATTACCGCCCCGCCGGGCGAACCGGTGACGTAGCTGAGCGCGCCGCGCGAGCCGTCGGGATTGCGGTCGAAGACCAGGGTCGGGGCCATGGAGCTGCGCGGCCGCTTGCCGGGGTCGAGGCGGTTGGCGATCGGGGCGCCGTCCTTGTCGACCGGTTCGGCCGAGAAGTCGGTGAGCTGGTTGTTGAGGATGAACCCGTCCACGAAATGGAATGACCCGAACGCGGATTCGACCGTGGTGGTCATGGCGGCCGCGTTGCCGTACTTGTCGACGATGGAGATGTGGCTGGTGCCGTGCTCGGGCTGCTGCGGGCCGTTGCCGACCGGCACCGGGCCGAAGTCACCCGGCTTGGCGGTGCCCAGGCTCTTGGCCGGGTCGATGAGCGCCGCACGCTGCTTCAGGTAGCCGGGATCCAGCAGGGTCTGCGGCGAATTGCCCGGCAGCGGAACGAAATCCGAGTCGGCGATGTACTTGTCGCGGTCGGCGTAGGCCAGGCGCTCGGCCTCGGCGATCAGGTGCACGGCCTCCGGGGTGGGTTTGCCGCCGTTGCGGGCGGTGGTGCTGTCGCCGCCGAGGTCCGCCGGTTTCATCGACGCCAGATCGAAGTTGGACAGGATGCCCAGGGTCGCCTCCACCGCGATGCCGCCCGAGGACGGGTTGGGCATGCCGCACACCTCGTGGGTGCGGTAGGGCGAGCACACCGCGGTGCGCTTCTTCGCCCGGTAGGACTGCAGATCCGCCAGGGACAGCAGCCCCGGGGTGCGTCCGCCCGCGGTGGTGGCGGTGGTGTCCACGATGTCCGCGGCGATCGCGCCGGTGTAGAAGGCGTTCGCCCCGTCGGTCGCGATGGCCGAGAGGGTCTTGCCGAAGGCGGGATTGGTGAGCGTGGTGCCGGACGGCTTCGGGCTGCCGTCGGGCTGCAGGAAATACGCCTTGGCATTGTCGTCGCGCGCCAGGTCGGCCTGGGAGTCGGAGATCTGGCTCGCCATCCGCGGTGAGATCTTGAAGCCCTGATCCGCCAGGTTGATCGCCGGGGCGAACAGGTCCTTCCACGGCTGCTTGCCGTGCTCGTCGTGGGCCAGCTCCAGCATCCGCAGCACGCCCGGCGTGCCGACGGAACGTCCGCTGGCCCGCGCATTCGGTTGCGGCACAGTGTGATCGGCGGCGCTGATGTAGCGCAGGTAGTCCTCGGTGGCGGCCGCCGGGGCGGTCTCGCGGCCGTCGTAGGCGTCGACGGTCCTGGTATTGGCGTCGTAGTACATCAGGAACGCGCCGCCGCCGATACCGGTGGCCTGGGGCTCCACCAGATTCAGCACGGTCTGCGCCACGATGAGCGCGTCCGCGGCGGTGCCGCCGTCTCGCAGTACCCGGCAAGCCGCCTCGGTGGCAACGGGATTGGCGGTGGAGACCGCGAAATCGGCGGTGCGCACGGGTGTCATGCCGGTGCGGTAGCCGGTGGCGACCTCGGGGTGCAGGGCCAGATTCGTGCTGCTGGGCCCGGCGGGCACCCCGGAGGTGACCGGAGTTCCGTTGGGGGACACCGTGCACGACGCACTCTGGTTCGTCGAGGACGAACAGGCGGTGACCAATCCGACCAGCAGTAGTAGAGCGGCAGCGCCGCTCCCGATTCGTCGCGAGCGCCTCATGATCGGACTCTAGCGCCGTGGGCCCGCGCGGGCAGGGCTTTGACGGGCCGGATCGGAGGGCTACCAGGGGAAATGCCGGCCGCAGGTCGCTCGAGTATTTCAGCGCCTTCACGGCAATCTCCGAAAAACAATGCTTATTGGTCGCTTGACCGGCCTTCTTTTTGCGAAGGATTTCCTGCTCAGAGTACCGATGTGGAGCTCAGCAAACGGCAAGGTACCCTCAGGCTGCCTCACTTCACGATTGCGGAGGGTTAACCCGGCGAATGACCGAGATCCGGACTACTGCCACCAGCCTCAATGCCGAGGACAGCGGCTATCACAAAGCCCTGAAGCCCCGGCAATTGCAGATGATCGCTATCGGCGGTGCCATCGGTACCGGCCTGTTCCTGGGCGCGGGTGGCCGGCTGCACAATGCCGGCCCATCGCTGTTCCTGGTGTACCTGATCTGCGGCATCTTCGTGTTCTTCATCCTGCGCGCCCTCGGCGAACTGGTATTGCACCGCCCGTCCTCGGGCTCGTTCGTCTCCTATGCGCGCGAATTCTTCGGTGAGAAGGCCGCATTCGTCGCCGGCTGGATGTACTTCCTGAACTGGTCCATGACCGGCATCGTCGACACCACCGCGATCGCCACCTATCTGCACTACTGGGGACCCTTCCAGCCGATCGCGCAATGGCTGCTGGCGCTGGGCGCGCTGATCATCGTGCTCGGCATCAACCTGGTCTCGGTCAAATGGTTCGGCGAGATGGAATTCTGGGCGGCCATGATCAAGGTGGTGGCCCTGGTGACCTTCCTGGTCGTCGGCACCGTCTTCCTGGCCGGGCGCTTCGAGGTCGAGGGCCAGGGCACCGGACTGCGCATGGTCTCCGATGCCGGCGGCTGGTTCCCGACCGGCGTGCTGCCGCTGGTCACCGTCACCTCCGGCGTCGTGTTCGCCTACGCCGCCGTGGAAATGGTGGGCATCGCGGCCGGCGAGACCGAGAATCCGGCCAAGATCATGCCGCGCGCCATCAATTCGGTGATCATGCGTATCGCCGTATTCTATTGCGGCTCGGTGATTCTGCTGGCGCTGCTGCTGCCCTACACCGCGTACAAGGGCGGCGAGAGCCCGTTCGTCACCTTCTTCGGCAAACTCGGTGTCGCGCACATGGGTTCGATCATGAATTTCGTGGTGCTCACCGCGGCGCTGTCGAGTTTGAATGCCGGACTGTATTCGACCGGCCGCATCCTCCGCTCGATGGCGATGAACGGCAGTGCGCCGAAATTCACCTCACGGATGTCCAGTGCCGGTGTGCCGTACGGCGGCATTCTGCTCACCGCCACCATCGCGCTGTTCGGTATCTGGCTGAATTACATTGTGCCGTCGGAGGCTTTCGAAATCGTGCTGAACGTCGCGTCGCTCGGCATTCTGGCTTCCTGGGCGACCATTGTGCTGTGTCAGTTGAAGCTGTTCTACCTGTGGAAGAAGGGGCGGGCGGAGCGTCCGGCGTTCCGGATGTTCGGTGCGCCCTACACCGGCATCGCGACACTGGTGTTCCTCTTCGCGGTGCTGGTGCTGATGGCTTTCGACCATCCGGTCGGTACGTGGACGGTGGCCAGCCTGGTGATCATCGTGCCCGCGCTGGCCATCGGATGGAAGGTCGCCAGCCCGCGGGTGCTGGCCATCGCCAGGCTGCGCGAGGGCTACACCGGCGAGTTCCCGGTGATCCCGCCGATCCCCATGGACGACAAGTAGTTTTCCGCTTCCGGGGGTACACTGAGAAACTCTGTCCGGACCTGCGCTTTCAACGGCCGCACGCGAAATCGCGTGCGGCCGTTATGTGTTCGAGATCACTGTTTCGCATGCTACCTATCGGCTGTGGCCATGGTCATAACTTCGTCAACCAGATTGTCCGGAATCCGAACATTTGGTTAGCGTCAGGTTCAGCGCGTTCGCAGGGGGCGCGCGACCAGGGGTTACTCGATGAGGAGTGCTGTGAGTTCGCAAATGGCCGTTGCCGACGAGGTGGATATGACGCCCGTCGCCGCGGAAAACGGCATTCCAGCCACATTTTTCGAGCGGGTGCTCGACGGGGTGCGGGGGTTGCGCCGTGATGGTTCCGAAATCGACATGCCCGCCCAGGTCCGGGAAACGCAGTACGCCGCGTTCGGCGCGATGGGACTGGCGGTGCTGCACAGCCTGCTGTCCATCACCGGCGGCGTCTCGTGTGTGGTCGGCAGCATCGGCCACTTCTTCGCCGCCTGGGTGACCGGCGGTGTCGCACTGCTGTTCGGGCTGCGCTCGCGCTGGATCTGGGTGACCGCGCTCGGATTGGCCAGCCTGCAGTCCTTCCTGGGCATCTTCACGCTGGTGTCGGCCGAAATGCCCACGGGCGTGGGACCGTTCACCGTGCTCTTCGGCGTCATGGTGTCCGGCGTGGTGCTGGCGCTGCTGCTGCGCCGCGACCTCTACCGCTGGTTCGCGGTGGCACCCTGAAGTGATCGAGCGCCCGGCCGCCCGGACCAATATCCGGGCGGTGGGCGACAACTGATTTCGTGCCCTTCGGGGTAACTCGCCGGGTACGTCCTGAATTGGTTCGGCAGCCAACCGCCGGCACGGGTGCACGGCGGCCAACGGCACTCAGCTGCCCGCTAAAGTTCCGGGGAGGCGGTATTGCCGAGCGCGCGGCCGGCTGCGCGACCGGAGAAGATGCAGCCGCCGAGGAAGGTGCCCTCCAGCGCGTTGTAGCCGTGCACGCCGCCACCGCCGAACCCGGCGACCTCGCCCGCGGCGTAGAGGCCCGGGAACGGGGTGCCGTCGGCGCGGATGACCTGCGAGTCCAGATTGGTCTGCAGGCCGCCCAGCGTCTTGCGGGTCAGGATGTTCAGGCGCACGCCGATCAGCGGGCCGTGCGCGGGATCCAGGATCCTGTGCGGGCTCGCCACCCGGACCTTGTCGCCCAGGAAGCGGCGCGCGTTGTTGACGGCCATCAGCTGGGCGTCCTTGCTGTACTTGTTCTCGACATCCCGGTCGCGGGCCACGATCTGGCGCTCGATGTCGGCGAGGTCGAGGTGCGGGCCGCGCGAGATCTTGTTCATGCCCGCGATCAGCTCGGCCAGGGTGTCGGCGACCACGAAGTCCACCCCGTGCTGCTTGAATGCCTCGACCGGGCCCGGCGCGCCCTTCGCCACCCGGCTCTTGAGGGCCAGCTTCAGATCCTTGCCGGTGAGATCGGGATTCTGCTCCGAGCCCGAGAGCGCGAACTCCTTCTCGATGATCGACTGGTCGAGAATGAACCATGAGTAGTCGTAGCCGGTCGCCAGGATCTGCTTCATGGTGGCATTGGTGTCGAAACCCGGGAAAGCCGGTGCGGTCATGCGCTTTCCATTGGCGTCGAACCACAGCGAGGACGGGCCGGGAATGATGCGGATGGCGTGATCGGGCCAGATCGGATCCCAGTTGTGGATGCCCTCGGTGTAGTGCCACATGCGATCCCGGTTCACGATGCGCCCGCCCGCGGCCTCGGTGATGCCCAGCATGCGGCCGTCCACGTGTGCGGGCACGCCGGAGATCATGTGCTCCGGGCAGGGGCCGAGCCGGTCGGTCGGCCAGTTGCGGCGGATGAGTTCGTGATTGTGGCCGATGCCGCCGGAGGACACGATGACCGCCCGCGCACGGAACTCGAACTCGCTCACGATATTCCGTGAGGACGCGACCCCGCGGGCCTCGGTGGCGGGCTCCAGCACGCTGCCGCGCACGCCGGTCACCGCGTCGTCCTCCACGATCAGCTCGTCGACCCGGTGCCGGAAGGCGAAGCCGACCTGTCCCCGCTGCTCGGCCTCGAGCACCGGCTCGAGGAACACCCGTACCACCTCGGGGCCGGTGCCCCAGGTGAGATGGAAGCGCGGCACCGAGTTGCCGTGCCCGTCGGCGGTCACGCCGCCGCGCTCGGCCCACCCGACCACGGGCGTCACCCGCAACCCGAGATCGTAGAGGTACTGCCGCTTCTCGGTGGCCGCGAACTCCACGTACGCGCGCGCCCACTGCCGGGCCCAGTGGTCCTCGTCCTCACGGTCGAAGCCGGCCGAGCCGAACCAGTCCTGCATGGCGAGCGCGAGGCTGTCCTTGACGCCGAGCCGCCGTTGTTCGGGACTGTCCACGAAGAACAGCCCGCCCAGCGACCAGAACGCCTGTCCGCCCAGGTTGGCGCGGTTCTCCTGATCCAGCACGAGTACGCGGCGTCCCGCCTTGACCAGCTCGTACGTGGCGACGAGACCGGCCAGCCCGGCCCCGACCACGATGACATCCGGATTCTCGATCATGCCCATGATTTCCTTGGTGTCGAAGTTCGATACACGAATGTATCGAACGAGGTCGCTGCTGTACAGGCGCTCGATACAGTGCTGTATCGAACGAGCTTGTCGGTGGGACATGGCATGGTTCGAGTGTGCCGACTTCTTCGTCCGGATCCCTGTCACTCGCGGCGGCGCGCCGCATCGCACTCGCGGCACAGGGCTTCGCCACGGCGCCGCCGAGCGGTACGCCCACCCGGCGGACGGTTCTGAAGGTGCTCGACAGCACCCGGCTGCTGCAGCTGGACTCGGTGTCGGCGGTGGTGCGCGCGCACTACGCCCCGGTGTTCAGCCGGATCGGGGCCTACGACCGGGCGCTGCTGGACGAGGCCGCATGGGGGCACACCGCCCGGCGGCCCCGGCAGCTCATCGAGTACTGGGCGCACGAGGCGGCGCTGATCCCGGTCGAGGACTGGCCGCTCCTGCGCTGGCGCATGGTGCAATACCGGCACGGACGCTGGAACGGGATGCGGCAGGTGCTCGAACGCAATCCGGCCCTGGCCGACGATGTGCTCGGCGTGGTCAAGGAGTTCGGGTCCAGCACGGCGGGCGAGATCGAGCGGCATCTGGAGCTGGATCGGCCACGGGCCAAGGACAATTGGGGCTGGAACTACAGCGACACCAAGGTGGTCTGCGAGGCACTGTTCGCGGCGGGGGAGCTGACGGTGCCGAAACGCGTGGGCTTCCAGCGGCATTACGACCTGGCCGCGAATGTCCTTCCGCCCGAGGTCCTCTCGCGCGAAGCGGATGAAGCCGACGCGGTGCGGGAACTGGTGCGGCGTGCGGCGTGGGCGCACGGCATCGGCACCGAAACCGATCTGCGGGACTACTACCGGCTCAACCGCCGCCAAACCGAGCCCGCCATCGCCGACCTCCTCGACGCCGGAGAGCTGGAGCGGGTCACCGTCGCGGGCTGGGACAAGCCCGCCTACCTGCATGCCGAGGCCCGCACGCCGCGCCGGGTCACGGGCGCGGCCCTGCTGTGCCCCTTCGATCCGCTCATCTTCTTCCGCGACCGCACCGAGCGGCTCTTCGACTTCCACTACCGCATCGAGATCTACACGCCGGAACACAAACGCGTGCACGGATATTACGTCTTCCCGTTCCTGCTCGACGGCGAACTGGTGGCGCGGGTGGACCTGCGCGCCGAGCGCGGGACCGGGCGGCTGCTGGTGCCGGGCGCGTTCGCCGAGCCGGGCCGGGATCACTCGCGGGTGGCGGCCGCACTGGCCGCGGCGCTGCGGGACATGGCCGGCTGGCTCGAACTCGACACCGTCGAGGTGGGCGAAAAGGGCGATCTCGCACCGGCTTTGCGGCACGAGATCGCCTAGCTCCGCGCACCGCGGATCGGAACCGTGCAGGTGGGTCAGAACGGTCCGTCGGTCCAGGCATTCAGCACGATGCCCCGCTTGCCCTCGCCATTGCATTCGATCGTCATCGGGATGAGCGGCCGCGGCGAATCGCCCACGATGAAGGTGGGGGCCTGGTAGCCGCTGCCCACCTGCCGGGTGCCCAGGCACTGCACCACCGCGGCGTACCAGGTATCCGCGGGGCAGGTGAAGGTGGCGGTGTCGAGCGTCCGGTCGATGCGGCAGACCGAGTCGGCGCCGGCGGCCGGCGCCGATACCGCGATCAGGCCCGCCGCGCCGATGCCGAGTGCGGAACCGATCGCGAGCGACCGGCGGCGCGGGTGGAGATGGTGATGGTTCGTCATCGATCGAGCTCCCTCGTAGACGGACAGATCAAGCGAAACAGTTCGTCCCATACTGACCGCGAGGCCCCGCTGGACGGCCGAACCTCGCGGAGATCGGTGTTCCGGCGTGGCGAGTCCTCCGGAACGCGCGGGCGCTGCCGGGCCGCGCCCGTGCTGGGCGACCAGCAGCTCCGGCTCCGAATTCGCCACGGCCCCAGCGCGGATCGGCAGCGGCGTCGGGTGCTCGCGGTAGTCGCCGTAGACGAAGATCGGCCCGGCGGCGGCCTCGGCCGGTACCGAGACCGCCACCAGCGCGGCGGCGGCCAGGCAGACCGCCCCCGCGATGGCGAGCGAGCGGCGCAAACGCAGTCGGATGAGGGCGGTCCCCTCCAGGTGAACGATCTTGCGGATACTTCGTCACCGTGGCCGCCGCGGATGGTCGCCCGGAGGCCCGGCGGGTGTGTCGGAGGCCTTCCCCGCCTGTCGGGGGCACTGACTAACCTGGAGCCGTGGCAGATCCCGCGACCTACCGGCCCGCACCGGGCACCATTCCCGTCGAACCAGGCGTCTACAAGTTCCGGGACAAGTTCGGGCAGGTCATCTATGTCGGCAAGGCGAAAAGCCTGCGCCAGCGCCTGAACTCGTACTTCGCCGACGTGGCCGGGCTGCACCCGCGCACCCGGCAGATGGTGACCACGGCGGCCGGGGTCGAGTGGACCGTGGTGTCCACCGAGGTGGAAGCGCTGCAGCTGGAATACAACTGGATCAAGGAATTCGATCCGCGCTTCAATGTCCGCTACCGCGACGACAAGTCGTATCCGGTGCTGGCGGTCGGCCTCGACGAGGAGTATCCGCGGGTGTTCGTCTACCGCGGCGCGCGCAAGAAGGGCGTGCGGTACTTCGGCCCGTACGCCCATGCCTGGGCCATTCGCGAGACCCTGGATCTGCTGCTGCGGGTGTTCCCGGTGCGCACCTGCTCGGCGGGAGTCTTCAAGCGGCACAGTCAGATCGGGCGGCCGTGCCTGCTCGGCTATATCGACAAGTGCTCCGCGCCGTGCATCGACCGGGTGAGCGCGGCCGAGCACCGGCAGATCGTGGACGACTTCTGCGACTTCCTCTCCGGCAAGACCGATCGCCTGGTCAAGCAGCTCGAGCGCCGCATGCACGAGGCCGCCGACGAACTCGACTTCGAATTGGCCGCCCGCCTGCGCGACGACGTGCAGGCGCTCAAGCGCGCCCTGGAGAAGCAGGCCGTGGTGCTGGGCACCGGCACCGACGCCGATGTCATCGACTTCGCGGTGGACGAGCTCGAGGTCGCGGTCCAGATCTTCCACGTGCGCGACGGCCGGGTGCGCGGGCAGCGCGGCTGGGTGGTCGACAAGTCCGGCGACGCCCTGGACCTCGGGCGGTCGGGCTCGGAGGCGGAAGCCGGCGTAACCACCGAGGGCCCCGGCCCAGGTCCCATCGACCCTGCGGTGGCGGAATCCGGTGGGGAGCTGGCGGCCCTGGTCGAGCAGTTCCTCACCCAGTTCTACGGCGAGCAGACCGCGGTCGCCGCGCAGAGCGGGGACGCGCAGCCCGGGGCCGTGGTCCCGCGCGAGGTGCTGGTCCCGGCCCTGCCCAATGATCATGAGCAGGTTCAGCAGTGGCTCTCGGACCTGCGCGGCTCGGCCGTGCAGCTGCGGGTGCCGCAGCGCGGCGACAAGAAGGCGCTGGCCGAGACCGTGCAGCGCAATGCCCAGGAGGCCCTGGCCCAGCACAAGCTCAAGCGCGCCGGCGACCTGACCGCGCGCTCGGCCGCGTTGCAGGAACTACAGGACGCGCTGGATCTGGACAGCGCGCCGCTGCGCATCGAATGCGTGGACATCTCGCATGTGCAGGGCACCGATGTGGTGGCGTCACTGGTCGTGTTCGAGGACGGCCTGGCCCGCAAGTCCGAGTATCGGCACTACGCCATCAAGGAGGCCGCCGGCGAGGGCCGCTCCGACGACGTCGGCAGCATCGCCGAGGTGACCCGGCGGCGCTTCGGCAAGCTGCGCCGCGACCTGGACGCCGCCGAGGCCGCCGAGCTCGAATCCGGTTCGGACCCGGTCGAATCCAGCCTGCCCGGCATCGATCCGAAGACCGGTAAGCCGCGCCGCTTCGCCTACCCGCCCAACCTGTACGTGGTGGACGGCGGTGCGCCGCAGGTGAATGCCGCCGCCGAGGTGCTCGACGAACTCGGCATCACCGATGTCGCGGTCATCGGGCTGGCCAAGCGCCTGGAGGAGGTGTGGGTGCCGAACGAAGCGGACCCGGTGATCATGCCGCGCACCAGCGAGGCGCTGTATCTGCTGCAGCGGGTCCGCGACGAGGCGCACCGCTTCGCCATCACCTTCCACCGTTCCAAGCGCTCGCGGCGGATGACCGAATCGGTGCTGGATTCGGTGCCCGGGCTGGGCTCGGCGCGCAAGACCGCACTGGTCACGCACTTCGGATCGGTCGCCAAGCTCAAGCAGGCTACGGTGGAGCAGATCACCGAGGTCCCGGGCATCGGCGTGGCGACGGCCAAGGCGGTCCTGGCCGCCCTGCAGCAGCCGTAGCAAGCGTGCGCGGACCTATCGGTTTGCCGCGATGGCGCGTCGAATCGGGACGCACCGGGTAGAGTGCGACACGCCGAATAGCAAAACTGCGACACGCCGTGTGTGCAGGTCGGGAGCAGAAATCACAGCTGTGTCTCGCTCCCGTCGTGTGCCTGCCGCGTTTCCGGGCGTCGGTGCAGGATGATCGAGGGAACTCCAGACACGAACCGGTAGGACATGACGCGCGTCGAAGCCAGTACTGATACGGCCGAAAACAGCAAGGCAACCGATACAGGTGAGTCCCAGCCGACCGCTCGCAGCGGGCGATCGGCACCCGAATCCGCACCGGTCGAGGTCGTCATCGTGACGGGCCTGTCCGGCGCCGGGCGCGGCACCGCCGCCAAGGTGCTCGAGGATCTCGGCTACTACGTGGCCGACAACCTCCCACCCGAATTGATCGGCCGCATGGTCGATCTCGGCCGCGGCGCCGAACCGCCCATCCGCAAACTGGCGCTCGTCATGGACGTGCGCAACCGCTTCTTCACCGGGAACCTCGCCGCGGTCGGCGAGCAGCTGCGGGCCGCGGGTGTACGCACCCGCATCCTGTTCCTGGAGGCCTCCGACGACGTGCTGATCCGCCGCTTCGGGTTCGCGCGCCGCCGCCATCCGCTGCAGAGCGAGAGCGCCGACGGCACCCTGACCGCCGGCATCGCCGCCGAGCGGCGGCGCCTGGACCCGGTGAAAACGGCCGCCGACGTGGTCATCGACACCACCGCACTGTCCATCCACCAGCTGCACCGCAAGCTCGAGGAGGTCTACGGCGGCGACGCCGCCACCGTGCTGCAGCTGACCATTCAATCGTTCGGTTTCAAATACGGGGTCCCGCTCGACGCCGACATGGTGTTCGATTTGCGGTTTCTGCCGAATCCGCATTGGATTCCCGAACTCCGCGAAAAGACCGGACAGGACGCCCCGGTCAGCGAGTATGTGTTGTCGCAGCCGGGCGCGCAGGACTATCTGGGCACCGCGCGGCATCTCGTCGACCTGACGACCGAGGGCTACCGCCAAGAGGGGAAGCGATACATGACCGTGGCAGTGGGTTGTACCGGCGGCAAACACCGCAGTGTGGCGATAGCGGAGGCGCTGGGCGAGGCGCTGGCGGGCAACGAATCGGCCCCGGCCGGCAACAACGACTCGGGTGACGTGGTGCGTGTGGTTCATCGGGATCTGGGGCGGGAATGAGTGAGAACGACTCCGTCCGCACCACCAATCCGGCCATCGTGGCCCTCGGTGGTGGGCACGGCCTGTATTCGACGCTGACCGCCATCCGGCGGCTCACCCGCAAGATCACCGCGGTGGTCACGGTCGCCGACGACGGCGGCTCCTCGGGACGGCTGCGGTCCGAGCTGGGCATGCTGCCCCCGGGCGATCTGCGAATGGCCTTGGCGGCCTTGGCCGAAGAGGCCGACGGCATCTGGGCGCGAACTTTGCAACACCGCTTCGGCGGCACCGGCGCGCTGGCCGGGCATTCGGTGGGCAATCTGATTCTGGCGGGTCTCACCGAGGAGCTGGGCGATCCGGTGGCGGCCCTGGACGAGGCCGGAAGGATCCTCCGCATCACCGGCCGTGTGCTTCCCATGTCGCCCATCGCGCTGACCATCGAGGCGGATGTGTCTGGGCTGGAAGGCGATCCGCGCGTGAGCCGTTGCCTCCGCGGTCAGGTCGCCGTGGCGACCACGCCGGGCAAGGTGCGCCGGGTGCGGCTGATCCCCTCGGATCCGCCCGCCTGCCCCGAGGCGACCTCGGCCATCGAGCACGCCGACGTGGTGGTGCTGGGCCCCGGAAGCTGGTTCACGAGTGTCATCCCGCACGTGCTGGTGCCCGAATTGCACGAAGCGCTGCTGTACACGCGGGCACGGAAAGTGCTGGTGCTCAACCTCGCTGCCGAACCGGGCGAAACGGCCGGATTCAGCGCCGAACGGCACCTGCATGTATTGTCCCAGCACGCACCGGATTTCACAGTCGACCATGTTCTGGTGGATTCCGGTTCCGTACCCGAGGGTAGGGAACGCGAACATCTGGCAAGAGCTGCCGAACAGCTGGGTGCGCGAGTAACCTTCGCTGATGTCGCCGAGGCGGGGACGGACCGGCACCACCCCGGAAAGCTTGCCGCCGCACTGGATCAGGTGATCCGGCAACCTCGGCCGGAATTGGCAGGGCTTCGAGTCGAAGGACGGCATATGGGCCAACGTGTGCGGTCCGGGTTGGGTGGAAAGGAGCGCGTCTCGTGGCGATGACAGCGGAAGTGAAGGACGAGCTGAGCCGGCTCTCTGTATCACAGGTGAGCTCGCGCAAAGCGGAATTGTCCGCGCTACTGCGGTTCGCCGGTGGATTGCACATCGTCGGCGGTCGAGTGATCGTCGAAGCCGAGGTGGACATGGGTTCCATTGCACGTCGGCTGCGCCGAGAGATCTTCGAGCTGTACGGATACGGCTCGGACGTGCATGTCCTCGGCGCCGGCGGGCTCCGGAAAACCTCCCGGTACGTGGTGCGGGTTTCCAAGGAGGGCGAGGCGCTGGCGCGCCAGACCGGATTGCTCGATGTGCGCGGCCGCCCGGTGCGCGGGCTGCCCGCGCAGGTGGTGGGCGGCAGCATCGGCGATGCCGAAGCCGCTTGGCGTGGAGCGTTTCTCGCGCACGGCTCGCTCACCGAGCCGGGCCGCTCCTCGGCCCTGGAGGTGAGCTGCCCCGGGCCGGAGGCGGCGCTCGCCCTGGTGGGCGCCGCGCGGCGGATGGGCATCTCGGCCAAGGCGCGCGAGGTGCGCGGCACCGATCGCGTCGTGGTGCGCGACGGCGAGGCCATCGGCGCCCTGCTCACCCGCATGGGCGCGCAGGACACCCGGCTCACCTGGGAGGAGCGGCGCATGCGTCGCGAGGTCCGGGCGACCGCCAACCGGCTGGCCAATTTCGACGACGCCAACCTGCGTCGTTCGGCTCGCGCGGCCGTGGCCGCCGCGGCCCGCGTGGAGCGCGCGCTCGAAATACTGAGCGAGGATGTGCCGGACCATCTGGCCGCGGCGGGCAAGCTGCGCGTGCTGCACCGGCAGGCGTCCCTGGAGGAGCTGGGCCAGCTGGCCGATCCGCCCATGACGAAAGACGCTGTGGCGGGCCGGATCCGGCGGCTGCTGTCGATGGCGGACCGGCGCGCCAAGGAACTCGGCGTGCCCGACACCGAAAGCGCTGTCACCGCAGAGCTGCTCGAAGAGGCATGAAACACCCACGCCGCCGCATAAACTGATGAATACCGCCCGGTGATTCCGTCCGGAAGCGTCGCAACCTCAAGGGTCGCGGCGCTTCCGGTCGTCTGTGACGAAAGTGAACGTTTCGTAGTTCACCGTGGCGGGGGTGTGTCCGTGATGTTTCTGTTACAGGTCTAGGGTTAGCACCGCAACGGAAACGATCCGCAAAGCTGAGGAGCGAAAACGTGACTGTCCGGGTAGGGATCAACGGCTTCGGCCGCATCGGGCGAAACTTCTTCCGAGCCGTCGAGGCGCAGAAGGCCCTCGGCACCACCGACATCGAGATCGTGGCGGTCAACGATCTCACCGACAACAAGTCGCTGGCGACCCTGCTGAAGTACGACTCGATCCTCGGCCGCCTGCCGCAGGACGTTTCCCTGGACGGCGACGAGACCATCGTCGTCGGCGACCAGCGCATCACCGCGCTGGCCATCAAGGAGGGCCCGGCCGCGCTGCCGTGGGGTGACCTGGGTGTCGACGTGGTCGTCGAGTCCACCGGTATCTTCACCGACGCCACCAAGGCGAAGGGCCACCTGGCCGCCGGCGCCAAGAAGGTCATCATCTCCGCGCCCGCCAAGGGCGAGGACATCACCATCGTGATGGGCGTCAACGACGACAAGTACGACGGTTCGCAGAACATCATCTCGAACGCGTCCTGCACCACCAACTGCCTGGGCCCGATTGCCAAGGTGCTCAACGACTCCTTCGGCATCGAGCGTGGTCTGATGACCACCGTGCACGCCTACACCCAGGACCAGAACCTGCAGGACGGCCCGCACTCGGATCTGCGTCGCGCCCGCGCCGCCGCGCTGAACATCGTGCCCACCGGCACCGGCGCCGCCAAGGCCATCGGCCTGGTGCTGCCCGAACTGCTCGGCAAGCTGAACGGCTACGCGCTGCGCGTGCCGGTCCCGACCGGTTCGCTCACCGACCTGACCGTGGACCTGGCCAAGACCGCCTCGATCGACGAGATCAACGCCGCCATGAAGGCCGCCGCGGACGGCCCGATGAAGGGCATCCTGAAGTACAACGTCGACCCGATCGTCTCCTCCGACATCGTGACCGACCCGCACTCCTCCATCTACGACGCGCCGCTGACCCAGGTCATCGACAACCAGGTCAAGGTCGCCTCGTGGTACGACAACGAGTGGGGCTACTCCAACCGTCTCGCCGACCTGGTCGGCCTCGTCGGCAAGTCCCTCTAAGCGCCGATGACGATCAAGACTCTGCAGGATCTGCTGACCGAGGGTGTCGAGGGCCGGGGCGTGCTGGTGCGCTCCGACCTGAATGTTCCCCTCGACAACGGCGTCATCACCGACCCGGGCCGCATCGTCGCGTCCGCGCCGACCATCAAGGCGCTGGCCGAGGCCGGCGCCAAGGTCGTGGTGACCGCGCACCTCGGCCGCCCCAAGGGCGAGCCGGATCCGAAGTTCTCCCTCGCGCCGGTCGCGGCGCGGCTGTCGGAGGAGCTGGGACGCAACGTCCAGCTCGCCGGCGACGTGGTGGGCCAGGACGCGCTCGCCCGCTCCGAGGGCCTCACCGACGGTGATGTGCTGCTGCTGGAGAACATTCGCTTCGACGCGCGCGAGACCAGCAAGGACGACGCCGAGCGCACCAAACTCGCCCGTGCCCTGGTCGAGCTGGTCGGCGACGACGGCGCGTTCGTGTCCGACGGTTTCGGTGTGGTGCACCGCAAGCAGGCCTCGGTGTACGACGTGGCCAAGCTGCTGCCGCACTACGCGGGCACCCTGGTCGCGGCCGAGACCGAGGTGCTGAAGAAGCTCACCGAGAACCCGGAGCGTCCGTACGCGGTCGTGCTCGGCGGCTCGAAGGTCTCCGACAAGCTGGCGGTCATCGAGGCGCTCGCGCCCAAGGTCGACACGCTGGTCATCGGCGGCGGTATGTGCTTCACCTTCCTTGCGGCGCAGGGACTTCCGGTGGGCACCTCGCTGCTGCAGGCGGAGATGATCGAGACCTGCAAGGGGCTGCTGGACAAGTACGCCGACGTCATCCATCTGCCGGTGGACATCGTGGTGGCCGACAAGTTCGCCGCCGACGCGGACTCGAAGACCGTGCCCGCCCACGAGATTCCCGACGGCTGGATGGGTCTGGACATCGGTCCCGACTCGGTCGCCCGCTTCTCGGCGCTGCTGACCGAGGCCAAGACCGTGTTCTGGAACGGCCCGATGGGGGTGTTCGAGTTCGAGAAGTTCTCGGCCGGCACCCGCGGTGTCGCCGAGGCGATCGCCACGGCGACCTCGAAGGGCGCGTTCACGGTGGTCGGCGGCGGCGACTCGGCCGCGGCCGTGCGCACCCTGGGTCTGCCCGACGACGGTTTCTCGCACATCTCCACCGGTGGCGGCGCGTCGCTGGAATACCTGGAGGGCAAGGAACTTCCCGGCCTCGCTGTCCTGGAGGACTGAACCATGGCACGTAAGCCTTTGATCGCCGGCAACTGGAAGATGAACCTCAATCACCTCGAGGCCATCGCGCTGGTGCAGAAGATCGCATTCGCGTTGCCGGAGAAGTACTTCGACAAGGTCGACGTGACGGTGATCCCGCCGTTCGTGGACCTGCGCAGCGTGCAGACGCTGGTCGAGGGTGACCGTCTCCTGATCACCTACGGTGCCCAGGACGTGTCCACCCACGACGAGGGCGCCTACACCGGCGAGATCAGCGGCTCCATGCTGGCCAAGCTGGGCTGCAGTTTCGTCGTGGTGGGTCACTCGGAGCGGCGTCAGTACCACAACGAGGACGACGCCACCGTGCTGGCCAAGGCCAAGCAGGCGCTCAAGTACGGCATCACCCCGATCGTCTGCATCGGTGAGGGCCTGGGCGTCCGCGAGACCAAGACCCACGTCGAGTACAACCTCGAGCAGCTCCGCGGCTCCCTCAAGGGCCTGACGCCCGAGGAGATCTCGAAGATCGTCATCGCCTACGAGCCGGTCTGGGCCATCGGCACCGGCAAGGTCGCCACCCCGGCCGACGCGCAGGAAGTCTGCGGCGCCATCCGCAAGGAACTCGCCGAACTGGCGAATCCCGAAGTGGCGGCCGGTGTCCGGGTCCTCTACGGTGGCTCGGTCAACGCCAAGAACGTCGGCGAACTGGTCGGCCAGACCGACATCGACGGCGCTCTCGTGGGCGGCGCGTCCCTGAAGGGTGACGAGTTCGCCACCCTCTCCGCGATCGCCGCCGGCGGCCCCCTGCCGTAACGGTTTCCGCTGCACAGGGCCGGGCATCCACAGGATGCCCGGCCCTTCGCCGTCTCCGGGCGCGAGTGGGTGATCGCGGGCGGATGACGCCGCGCCCGGGGCGTTCCCCTCGGCCACAGTGCTCGTACAGAAGAATGATCGGTATGAGCGACTGGAATACGAACATCATCAACGAGTTCCGGGCCAATGAGGGACGGGTCGGCGGGCCGTTCGAGGGGGCGCCGATAATTCTGGTGCACCATCGGGGGCGCAAGACCGGGCGGGAGCTGGTGACGCCCATGATGTACCTGGCCGATGAGCAGGATCCGGCGACCATGTACGTTTTCGCGACCAAGGCGGGCGCGCCCACCAATCCGGACTGGTACTACAACCTGACCAGGGCGGGGACGGCCGAGGCCGAGGTCGGGACCGAGACCTTCCAGGTCGAGGTCACCGAGGTGACCGGCGCGGACCGTGACCGGATCTATGACGAACAGGCCCGGCGATACCCGGGTTTCGGCGAATACGCCGTGAAGACGGCCGGTATCCGCACCATCCCGGTGCTGGCGCTGCGCCGGGCCTAGGCTGCGCGGCAGCAGGGCGCGGGTGCTCGGCCCGCGCCCCGGCAGGCGTCGGCGCGGGGGTGCGTTCGACGTGCGGGTGGTCGCGTGTTTGCCGAGATGGTGGGCGCTGAGATCGATCGCTGGCAGGCGACGGCCGGGGTTCGAGATGGGGTCGAGGGTAGTGGCGGCCTCGTTCGTCGGTGGGGAGGCCGGGAGCAGGGTGAGCCACCGCGTCCATGAATTCATTTGCGGCGGTGGGGGAGTCGGCGGGGGAGTGACGGCCGCCCAGGTGCAGGGGCGGGGGTTTCGAGGGCGAGTGGATCGCCGAATCTTGCTGGTCAGGACCTTGTCGAATGCCGTCCGCGGTGGTGACAGGAAATCCCTTCTTGACAGTAACTGTCATATAGGCAGATACTCGCTCTAACGAAGGAGGGCGACGGATGTCATTGCGGGAGCGGCAGCGCCGGCAGGTGCGCGGCGAGATTCAGCGGGCGGCGTACGAGTTGTTCGCGGAGAAGGGCTTCGGGGAGGTGACGACCGAGCAGATCGCCGCCGCGGCGGGTGTGTCGGCCAGCACCTACTTCCGGCATGTGCGGAGCAAGGAGGATCTGCTGCTGGATCCGGTCCGCGAGGGCGGGTCGGGAATCGTCGCGCTGCTCGAGGAGCGCGACGGCGACGAGCCCGCGGATGTGGCGCTGGCGCAGTCGATTCTGGCGCGGTCCACCGCGCTGGCCCCGGCGGAGCTGGAGCAGTGGCGAGCCGCGTTCCGCACCGCGCCGCATCTTCTGGAGCGGGTGGCTCTGATCGCTCCGGAGCATCGGGCGCGCCTGGTCGAGCTGGTCGCGCAGCGGATGGGCCGAGACTCGCAGCGGGACAGCACTCCGGGTTTGCTGGTGCATCTCATGCTGGCGGCGGCGGAGTTCGGTTACCTGCAGTGGCTGCGTAATTCGGCGCAGCCGGAGATGTCGCTGGCGGTGTGCGTCGAGGGCGCGCTCGGCGCCGTGGCCGGGGAACGCTGGCGGCATAACGGCTGAAAGCAGTTGGCATGCAAGCGGTTAGCTACAACAGAACACGAAGATAGAGGAAACATGCAGCACGACAGGGCAACTGACGAGACATTCGATCTGGTCGTCGTGGGGTCGGGGGCGGCGGGCATGGCCGCGGCGCTGACGGCCGCCCACCACGGACTGTCCACGGTGATCGTCGAGAAGGCGCGGGCATGGGGCGGATCCACCGCGAGATCCGGTGGCGGCGTGTGGATTCCGGGCAACACCGTGCTACGCCGTGACGCCCCCGCCGATGACCTCGAGGCCGCGCGAGCCTATCTGAAGCACATCGTCGGACCCGGGGTGCCGCCCGAGCGGATCGACACCTTCCTCGACCGCGGACCGGAGGCCTTCGACTTCCTGGCCGCGCACGCGCCGCTGCGCATGCGGTGGGTGCCGGGCTATTCCGACTACTACCCGGAGGCGCCCGGCGGCCGCGGCCACGGCCGCTCGATCGAGCCCGTGCCCTACAACGCCACCGGTCTCGGCGCCGAATTGGCCACGCTGGAGCCCGATTACGTGAAGGCCCCGAAGAATGTCGTGATCACCCAGGCCGAGTTCCGGCAGCTGCACTTGGGCCTGCGCAATCCGCGCAGTCCCCTGGCGGCCGTGCGCGTCGCCGGACGGTGGCTGGCGGCGGCCGTGCTGCGCCGGCGCGTCCTGGCCCGCGGCCAGGCGCTGAGTGCCATGCTGCGCGCGGGCCTGGTGGAGGCGAATGTGCCGCTGTGGCTGGACACTCCGCTGGTGAACCTGCGCATCGAGGACGGCCGGGTGACGGGCGCGGTGGTGCTGCGGGACGGGCGTGAGCAGGTGCTCACCGCCCGCCGGGGCGTGGTCATCGCGGCCGGTGGCTTCGAGCACAACGAGGTGATGCGCAAGCAGTACCAGCGTGAGCCGATCGGCACCGATTGGACCGTCGGCGCGCAGGCCAATACCGGTGACGGCATCCGCGCGGGCGAGAACGCCGGTGGCGCGGTGGAATTCATGGCCGATGCCTGGTGGGGCCCATCCATTCCGCTGCCCCGGCTGGCCTGGTTCTGCCTGGCCGAGCGCAATCTGCCCGGCAGTATCGTCGTCAACGACCGCGGCGAGCGGTTCATGAACGAATGCCTGCCCTATGTCGAGGCCACCCACCGCATGTACGGCGGCGAGCACGGGCAGGGTGCGGGCCCGGGCGAAAACCTGCCCGCCTGGCTGATTTTCGACCAGCGCTACCGCAACCGCTACCAGTTCGCGGGTGTCCCGCCCCGTCAGCCCCTGCCCGGCCGCTGGCTCGAGTCGGGCGCGCTCACCCGCGCCGATTCGCTCCCCGAACTCGCCGAGCAGATCGGCGTCCCGGTCGACAAACTCCGGGCCACGGTGACCCGTTTCAACGAATTCGCCACCGCCGGTACCGATCCCGACTTCGGCCGCGGTGACAGCGCCTACGACAACTACTACGGTGATCCGCGCAACCGCCCCAACCCGAATCTCGGTGCGCTGGAGACGGGTCCGTTCTACGCGGCGAAACTGGTGCCGGGCGACCTCGGCACCAAGGGCGGCCTGAGCGCCGATGTCGACGGCCGGGTGCTGCGGGCGGACGGCTCGGCGATCGAGGGCCTGTACGCGGCGGGCAATGCGAGCGCTCCGGTCATGGGCCACACCTATGCCGGGCCCGGCGCGACCATCGGCCCCGCTGTCGTCTTCGGCTACCTGGCGGCCCGCCACGCGGCCGGCCGGTAGTCCCGGCGCCGACCGGCGCACCGCTGGGGGATCCGTCCGGTGTCCCGCGGCGGTGCGCCACCCGACGTCCGGGTCAGGCCAGGACCGCGCCGCCGTCGAGGGGCAGCACGGTGCCGGTGGCGTGGGGCTGGGCGAGGAAGAAGACGAAGGCCTGCGCGATATCGTCCACTTCGGCGATGCGGCGCAATGGCGTCGCGGCCGCGGTGTCGGCGTAGAACTGCTCGCGCAACTCCTCGGGGAAGCTCCACAGCGGCGACCGGACCACGCCCGGCATGACCGCGTTCACCCGGATCGGCGCCAGTTCCACCGCCAGCGCCCGGGTCAGGGTCTCGATCGCGCCGCAGACGCTGGACGTGACCGTCGAACCCGGGACGGGGCGCGGCCCGGCGGTACCGCTGGTCAGGGTGATCGACCCGTCGGCTCGCAGCCGCGGCACGGCCGCCTGTACCGCGGCCAGCACGCTGAAGTAGCGCAGCTCGAAGAACTTCCGCGCGGCGTCGAGATCCAGTTCGGCCAGCGGGGAGAGCAGCAGCGGCTCGCCGGCGGTGTAGACGAGGTGGTCGAGCGCGCCGAGTTCATCGAACATCGCGCGAATCCGGTTGGTGTCGTTGAGGTTCGCGACCAGGCCGGTGACGCCGGCCGGGAGTTCGGCCACCGCGCGCTCCACGTTCTCCTGGCGGCTGGAGACGACGGTGACCTTCGCGCCCTGTGCGGCGGTCGCGGCGGCCACGGCGTAGCCGATTCCGGAGGTGCCGCCCAGGATGACGACGTGCTGTCCGTCGAGAGACATCGGATTTCCTTTCGGGAATGCTGTGCGTATGTGCCTCTCCACCTTGGGTTTCGCGACCCGCTCCCGTCCAAGACCTATACCGCCGCCTGTAATACCCTGAAGGCATCATGAGTGACGTCGATCTGCGCAAGCTGCGCTACTTCGTGGCGGTGGCCGAACATCTGCATTTCGGCCGCGCCGCGGAGCAGCTGTTCATCGCGCAACCGGTCCTGTCACGTCAGATTCGCGCGCTCGAGGAGGAACTGGGCGCGCAGTTGTTCGCCCGCGATCGCCGCGGGACCGCGCTGACGGCGGCGGGGGAGCAGTTGCTGGCCGACGCCAGACCGCTGCTCGCCGCTGCGGAAGGCCTGCAGCGCAGGGTGATTCGGGCCGTCGAGGGGACGCAGCGCTTCACCGTCGGCTTCATGCCCGGCCTCATCGTGACCGCCGCGGTGCGGACGCTCACCGAGCGTCACCCCGGCCTCGCCGTCGATCTGGTGCGCACCGGCTGGTTCGATCAGGTCGAGGTGATCCACGACGGCCGCGTCGACGTCAGCGTGGTGCGGCTGCCGGTGGATCCGCACGGTCTGGTCGTGCGCCCGCTCTACACCGAGCCCCGGGTCGTGGTGCTGCCCGCCGACCACCGCCTCGCGGGCAAGGACGCGGTCGCGGTCGGCGATCTCGCCGACGAGCACCTGCTCCAGGATCCGGACACGGTCCCCGAATGGAGTGCGGTGGCAACCGAATTGCGCACCGACCGCCCCGGCGTCCCGGTCTTCCACAGTGTGGAGGAGAAGCTCGAGCACGTCGCCGCGGGCCGGGGCATCATGTTCCTGCCGCTGTCGGTCATGACGTTCTACACCCGCCCGGACATCGCCTACGTCCCGGTTCCCGACCTCGCGCCGCTGCGGGTGAGCCTGGCGTGGTCGTCGGCGCGCCCGGTTCCGCTGGCCGAGGAGTTCGCCGCCCTTGCCGCCCAGTGAGATTCGATCTACGCCGTCCACTCGGGAGTGATCCCGATTCCGGGCGACGAATGCCGCGCGAGCGGTTACCGTCGATGGTGTGTTCGGCATCATCCGGCCCTGCCGTCATCGGCTGGGCGAGGAACTCGGGCGGGCTTGGCTGGCGCAACTGTGCGGACTCTGTCTGGCACTGCGTGACGACCACGGCCAGAGCGCCCGCATGGCAACCAATTACGACGGGCTGATCGTCTCGGCCCTGGTGGAGGCGCAGTCCACGGCGCCGCCCACCCGCCGCGCGGCCGGGCCCTGCCCCTTGCGCGGCATGAGACGCGCCGACGTTGCCACCGGGGATTGCGTCCGGCTGGCCGCCACGGTCTCGCTGGTGCTGGCCGCCGCCAAAGTGCGTGATCACGTGGCCGATCATGACGGCATGGCGGGCGCGGCCGGACTCCGGCCCGCCGCCCGGCGCATCGCCCAGCGCTGGGCCAGGCAGGGCGAATCCACCGGCGCCGGACTGGGTTTCGACACCGGTGTGCTGGTGACCGCGGTGGATCGGCAGGGTGAGGTGGAGGCCGCGGCCGCGGTGGGTACCCCGCTGCTGGAGGTCACCGAACCCACCGAAACCGCGACCGCCGCGGCCTTCGGCCACACCGCCGTCCTGGCGGGGCGCCCGGGAAACCAGGCAGCGCTGTCGGAGGTCGGCCGATTGTTCGGCCGCATAGCGCATCTCGTGGATGCCGTCGAGGACCTGGGCGAGGATCTCGCGCACGGGAAGTGGAATCCCCTGGCCGCCACGGGAACCGAGGTGGCCGAGGCGCATCGCTTGTGCACCGACGCCCTGCTGGGTATCGAATTGGCGTTGGCCGACGTGGAATTCACCGATGGGCGGCTGATTCACAAACTGCTGAAGCATGAGCTGAACCGGTCGGTGACCAGGACCTTCGGCGGTCCCGCGCACACCTGCGCGAATCACGGTGCGGCCACCGCGCCGCTGAGCCGCTGGCGTCGCCGGGGTCCGGGGCCGGGCCCCTGGGGTCCGCCACCGCCCGGCTACGGTCCGCCTCCGGGCTACGGCCCGGGTCCCGGCTACTACGGCCCCGCCCCGCGGCGCCGCGGTGGCTTCTGCCTGCCGTGCTGTGAGGGCTGCGTCTGCTGCGGCGAAGGATGCTGCTGTTGTGAGGAATCCTGTTGCTGCTGTGAGGAAACCTGCTGCGACTGCTGAGTCACCGCGAGGGGCGGGCACTGCGGATTGCCCGGCCCTCCCGGCCCGATGATCCCGCCACCTCCGGGTAGACGGCTCACCGATGCCGGATCGGCTAGCTGGAGGCGGAGGCGGAGCCGGTCGAGAGCAGGCTGCTGCCGCTCGCGCTGCCGCTGATCAGGTTCGACAGACCCGACGAGCCGGTGTTCGTGGTGGTGGTCTGCAGGGTCCAGGTGCCGCAGCCGCTGGTGAAGAAGGCGACGTCGGTGGGCTTGATCTCGACGGTGACGGTGCCGTTGACCGCGCCGCCGGCCTGGATGGTGGCGTTGGCGTCGGGGGTGATGGCCGACAGCCGCGCCCAAGCGCACACCGTGGCGGCCGTCGTGGTCCTATAGACACCGGGCTGGATGTCGACGCCGACCTTGAAGGTGGCATCGGTGCTCATGCTGTTGCCGACGGCATTCGCGGTGCCGGTGGAGGCCAGGATCGCGGCCGCGGTGAGTGCGAGGCCGTTGGCCCAGACTGTCTTACTCATGATGTGTCCTCAAGGGTGTGAAACGAGAGCGTTTCGGAGAGTAATGGGCGCCCGGGTCACCGGGGTGCGTTTTCCCTAACCTGGCGTAAATGGGCATCCGGACTATCCGGACATCGAACATCGAATGCCGGAATCGCCGCGGGCCGCCATGATTGATTGCGTGGCAGGACAATTCGTTCCGATCCCCGATTGGTTCTGCCCGGAACTCCCGGTGCCCGGGCGCTGCCGGGGCTCGTCGATCCGGAGTCGCGCAGCCCGTCCACCAGCGTGCTGCTGCCGCCCGCGCAGGCGCAGCGGGTGATGCTGATCGGCGGCGGCAGCGTCGACCCGTACGGTCCCTCGACCGGGCAGTGGCTGCACCTGAATCCGGACGCCCCCGCACCCGTGTGAACCGCGAAATGCGGCAGCCCGGGCCGATACTCCGCACTACCGTGGAAGGTATGACCGCGGAGTACCGGCACCTACTCGTGAAGCGGGACGGCGACACCATCACCGTCACCATGAACCGTCCCGACCGCCGCAACGCGCTGTCGGCCGACCACCTGACCGAACTGCTGGCCGCGTTCCGCGCCGCGGGCGACACCGACGCCACCGGCATCGTGCTCGCCGCGGCCGGGCCGGTGTTCAGTGCGGGCCACGATTTCGCCGATGTGGCCGCCCGTGACCTGCTCGGCGTGCGCGACCTGCTCACCCTCTGCCAGCAGGTCATGACCACCTTGGAGACGGTGCCGCAGGTGGTGATCGCCCGCGTGCACGGGCTGGCCACCGCGGCCGGCTGTCAGCTCGTCGCGTCCTGCGACCTGGCCGTCGCCGCCGATTCGGCGGGCTTCGCCCTCCCCGGCGGCAAGGGCGGCTGGTTCTGCCACACCCCGGCCGTCCCGGTCGCCCGTTCCATCGGCCGCAAACGCCTCATGGAGCTGGCCCTCACCGGCGAGGTCATCGACGCTCGCACCGCCGTCGACTGGGGTCTGATCAACTACGCCGTCCCCGACGCCGACCTCGACGACGCCGTCGCCGACCTGCTCGCCCGCGCCACCCGCGGCAGCCGCGCGAGCAAGGCGCTCGGCAAACGCACCCTCTACGCCCAGCTCGACCGCCCCGAGGCCGACGCCTACACCCTCGCCCGCGAGGTCATGGCCGCCGCCTCCCAATTGCCCGGCGCCCGCGAGGGAATGGCCGCCTTCCTGGAGAAACGCCCACCCGTCTGGCCCGACTGACCGGCGAGTGGGTGGGCGGGAATCCCACCCGGTCTCCACCCTGGGGTGGTGGGTGGAGGCGGTTCGCGAGGCGACCGTAGAGCCATGAACGTGCAGAATGCGGTGGTCGACGGCGCGGTGGCGGTGCTGGTGATCGGGTGGATCATGTACCGGCAGACCCGGTGGCAGGTCCTCGACGCCAATCGGCTGTGGCGGGGACCGATCATTCTCGGGCTGGTGGGGTTTCTGCAGATGAAGTCCGTGGTCACCGGTGGCGGCCTCGGGGTGATGTCGGTGGCCCTGCTGGCCGTGTCGGCGGCGCTCGGTGCCGGGATCGGCGTGGTGATGGGCATGCTGTCCCAGCTGCGCCGCACCGCCGCGGGATTGGAGGCGCGGACCGGGTGGGCCGGATCGCTGCTGTGGCTGGTGCTGCTGGCGGCGCGCATCGGGGTGGACGTGGTCGCGCACCTGGCCGGCGCGGTGGCCGTCACCTCGGTCGGGGCGATCCTGCTGGTGGTGGCGCTCAATCGGGCGGGCCGGGCGCTGGTGCTGGCCCGGCGTGCCGAGCAGGCGCACCCGGTTGCGGCACACTGAGACCGATGTCCATCATCGACCCACCCTCGAGCCTGTCCAGGCTGCTGCGCCTGGTCGGGCTCGTCGCCGTGGTCTCCTCCTCGGCGAGTGTGGCCCTGTTCCACCGGCCGTGGGTGGCGGCGCTGGTGGTGCTGTCGTGGCTGGGCTGGGCGGCATGGGTGGTGATGCCCACACGGAAGTGGCGGCGGGAACGAATCTGCCTGTGCGCCATGGCCATCGGCGGGGGATCGACCGTCGCCCAGTCGGTCGGCTCCGGAATCACCGCCCTGGCCACGGTATTCGTCGCCCTCGGCCTGCTGAGCGCGCCGCTGTGGTTCGGCCTGGCGATCGCGGTGTCCACCTCGGTGCTCATGTGCGTCTCCATCCTGATGGACGGTGCGCGTCCAGGGGCGCTGGCGGGATTGCTGGTCGGTGTGGTCGTGGTCGGCCTGGCGGGCTGGAGCCGCCGCCAGGCGCGGATCGGCGCGGAGCGCAATCGGATGCTGGTGGAACAGAATCGGATCATCCGCGAGGAGCGGGATCGGGCCGCCGCCCTGGCCGAACGCGGGCGTATCGCCCGCGACATCCACGATGTGCTCGCCCACACGCTGGGCGGTCTGGTGCTCCAACTCGACGCCGCGGACGCATTGTTGGAGGCGGGGGAGACGGACCGGGCCGCGGAGCGGGTCAAGGCGTCTCATCGGCTGGCGGTGTCCGGGCTGGCCGATGCCCGCCGGGTGGTGGGCACGCTGCGGTCGGGCGGCTTCGACGCGGCGGCCGAGCTGCGCCGGGTGATGGAGGAGCACCGCGCCGCCGGCGGGCAGCTGGCCGAACGATTCGACGTCGCGGTGGATCCGGCGAACGAGCAGGCGGCGGTGGCCCTGACCCGCGCGGTGCAGGAAGCGCTCACCAATGCGCGTAAACACGCGCCCGGGCAACCGGTTACGCTCACGCTGCGCGGCAGCGGCGCGTCGCTGGAGGCGGTGGTGTCGAATCCGATTGCCGCGCAACGGATTCTGCTCGACAGCACCGGTTCCGGTGCGGGACTGCTGGGTATGCGGGAGCGGATCGAGGCGGCGGGCGGACTGCTGTCCGCCGGGAAGGAGGAGGGTCGGTGGACGGTGCGAATCCTGCTGCCGCGGAAGTGATCACGGTGGTGGTGGCCGACGACCAGACCACCGTGCGCGACGGGCTCACCACGGTGCTGTCGCTGCTCCCCGATATGCGGGTGGTGGGGGAGGCCCGTGACGGCGCGGAAGCGGTCGAGCTGGTGCGGCGGGTGAAACCCCGTGTCGCGCTGATGGATCTGCGCATGCCCGGCATCGACGGCGTGGCCGCGACCGCCGCCATCACCGACCGATATCCCGAGACCGCGGTCCTGGTGCTCACCACCTACGCCGACGACGCCTCCATCGCGGGCGCGCTCCGGGCGGGCGCACGCGGCTATCTCACCAAGGACGCCGGTCGCGCCGAGATCGCCGCGGCCATCCGATCCGTCGCGAGCGGTCACACCACCCTGGCCGCCGATGTGGGCCGCCGCCTGCTCTCCGCCCTCGACGCGCCACCCGAACCGCCTGTCGACCTCACCGACCGCGAGCGGGACGTGCTGCGGCTGATGGCGCAGGGGCGCAACAACTCCGAGATCGCCAAGGAACTGTTCATCGGCGTCAGCACCGTGAAGACGCACATCAATTCACTGTTCGCCAAGCTAGGGGTCCGCGATCGTGGCCAGGCCATCGCCTTCGCTCATCGCACGGGTCTCGCCCGCTGAGCGAGGGTCCGGGACTACCGGCCCTCCATTCGGCTATCTGAGTCTGTAGATATTGCAATCTGCGCATGGATTGCCGGTATGGCACCGCTGCCGCGACACCTGGACCATGAACCCGCTCAGGACAAGCAGCTGAGAAGAGCGGTGCCCGCCATCGGACTTCGCCGCGGCTAGGGGGAAACCGCTTGCCCGAAGCGGGCTTCGAATGCGGCACGGTTGGCCGAGACGGGGGAGCGGTCCCAGACGGCGAACACGACGCGATCGAAGGCGGCGCCGTGGATCTGGAGCGCCCGGTCGAAGGCCTCGGCGACCTCGTTCGGGTCATTGCGGAACACACCGCATCCCCATGCGCCGAGGACCAATTCGCGGACATGTTCGTGGGCGGCGACAGCGAGTACCCGCTCGGCGCGGGCGATCAGGATCTCGCGAACATCGACCCGTTCGCCCGTACGGTCCGCCAGTGCACCGGCATTCGGGGCGGGGGAGGTCAGGAACGAGGTGGTGAAGGTGTGCGCGGTGAGTGCGCCGCGGTGGTCGCGGATGACCGGGACCTCGCGGGAGAAGATGACGCGATGGCTGTAGCGCAGGTCGTCGGATGCGCGGTGGGCCTCGTAGTAGCGGGGCGTCTCGAGCAGACAGCGGTAGAGCAGGGCACTGCGGCACAGGTCTTCCTCCTGGGCGCGGGCACCGCGGAGGTAGCCGCCGCCGGGGTTGCGGGCGGAGGCGAAATTGAGGACGGTGATGGCCTTTCCACCTTCCTCGTGGAGCCGGCGCGCGGCCTGCATGCTGCCTTCGGCCGTGACCTCGGGGCGTCCGGTGAACGGTCCGGGATCTCGGTTGTAGAGCTCCTCGTCGGGTTCGAAGCAGTGGGTCCGGGCGCGCGCCTCGGACAGCGCATCGGTGATGTCGACGAGGGTTCCGTCGGCCGCGCGATAGGTGCCGAGGGCGGCGATCCGCTCGTTCTCGTCGGCGATTTGTTGTGGGCTGGTGCTCATTTCAGTGACCATACGGGCGGGTCCGGGGGATGGCATCCGAATTTTAGTCGCAGACACCAATACTGGGCTGTCGCGGTGCGCGCACCCGGTTTGTCCGACCTTCCGCCTACGATGTCGCCATGACCGGCTCCCAGCGTTTGCGGATCGTCCCGTCGCAGTTCGCGGTGGATCATCTGCCGAATTCCACCTTTCCGGAGGATGACGAGTGGATCGCCCTGGTGCGGGCGCCGGAGGGGCTCACCGTGATTCGCGAGGCGCCCGCGTGGGCCGAGGGTGAGACCTGGAAGGGCTTCTACGGTGTCGACGCCGGCAGCCTGAACGCGCCGGGCACGCTGGCCGCCTTGATCGGGCCGCTGGCGGAGTCGTCGATCCCGGTGTTCGTCGCCTCCACTTTCCATGCGGATCTGGTGCTGGTTCCCGCGCATCGGCTGGAGGAGGCGTCGGCGGCGCTGCGTGATGCGGGGCATCGCATCGCCGACTGATACCGGGGCATGGTTGGGAAGCGGGGCTTCGGGGTAGTCCGGTGTCGTCCTGCTGTCCGGTTGCGTGCGACGGCCCACGGGTGCACCATATTACTGTCTACGTACGTAGAACGTATGAGCGGGCGCGCCCCCGGCGCCCGGGGCGGCTCGAGTCCATGCCGGCGACCACCCTACGATCGGGTGCGCACCAGGACAGTAGGCCGACACACGATGCGGAACCGGCTGTGCCGTGAGGTGAGGAGACGTCAGACGTGAGTGCGCGAGGCTTCGGAGACCTGGAAGCGGTCGTCATCGAACGCATCTGGGATCGCTCCGCAAAGACGACGGTCCGGGAAGTGTTCGACGAGCTGGCCGGCGAGCGCGACATCGCGTACACCACAGTCATGTCCACCATGGACAATCTGCATCGCAAGGGCTGGCTGGAACGCGAACGCGTCGGCAAAGCCTACCGATACTGGGCAACCCTGAGCCGCGAGGAGTACAGCGCCCGCCTCATGCGTGAGGCGCTGGGCAGCGGCGGTCGTTCGGATCTGGTGCTCGCGCACTTCGTGGAGCAGATGAGCGCCGAGGAGTCCGAGGGTCTGCGCGCGGCCCTGCGCAAACTCGCGCGCTCCAAACTGCGCTGACCGGAGGGCCTGCGCGCCACCTCGATTCCCGCCGCTGCCACCGGTCGTGGTGTGCGGCCGTCTGACGACCGTGGGTTCGGCGTGTCGGGTGGCCGATTGCGCAAACCTCATGCGTGTCCTGTCGTTTTGCCTCGGATTCGCCTCGGCCGGGCGTGAGCCCGATCACCGGCTCCCAACTAACTACGTACGTAGATAGTAGATTGTTTCGAGGGCGTGTCAATGACATGCCGGCGAGGCAACCGGTCGGTCAAAACATCGGCCGGGCAGTCGGATTCGAGGCGGGAGGTGTCGGCGGTGGGTCGTGTCGGCGGGTTCGGCCGGACGCTGTGGGTGCTGCTCGGGTCGGGGCTGGTGCTGCTCGCCGCGATTGCCGGTTGCGCGCTCGGCGATGGGTCCGATCACGCGCGCCCGCTGGAAGCGCTGTCGATCGCCCCGGGCGAGCCGGCGGATCCGGGACCGCACGGCGGCGAATCCGCGCACTGCGATCCGCATGTCGAGGACGCGATCCGGACGGCCTCGCCGGGCGCGGAACACGCGCCGGAGGCGGCAGCCGATCCCGTTGTCCCGGCAGCCGGACCTGCGGATACCGGAATCGCCGCCGTGTCCCACGGCGTCCGGGGACCACCCGATTACGCGGTCGGCGGCCGAATGCTGCTGACCCGCCTGTGTATCGACCGACGCTGATCGGCCGGCGACAGGCCCTGGGCGTCCTGCCCCGGGCCGGAGTCCGTTGCCGTGCACGTCATGCCGCCGCCGCGGCGGTCCGATACCGAAAGCGACAGTCATGGACAAAGGTCTGCTCGACGACTTCGATACGATCACCGGCCATCCCGGATTGCCCGGCCTGGCCCGGGAACCCCGCGCGCTGGTGGGCAATACGCCGGTGCTGTGGGTGGGGGAGCCGTTCGCGCCCCCGGGGCTCGGCTTCTGGGCCAAGCTCGAGGGGCGCAATCCGGGCGGGATGAAGGACCGGCCCGCGCTGCACATGGTGCGGCGCGCCCGGGAACGGGGAGTGCTGGCGCCCGGCGGCCGGATCATCGAATCATCCAGCGGCACACTGGGGTTGGGGCTGGCACTGGCGGGGCTGGTGTACCGGCATCCGGTGACGGTGGTAACCGATCCGGGGCTCGAACCCATGGTCGCGCAGCTGCTCGCGGCCTACGGCGCGCACGTGGAGCTGGTGTCCGAACCGCATCCGGCCGGCGGCTGGCAGCAGGCGCGCCGCGATCGGGTCGCCGAACTGCTGGCGGCCGAGCCCGGCGCGTGGTGCCCGGACCAGTACAGCAATCCCGACAATGTCGACGGCTACGAGTCCCTGGCCCGGGAGCTGATCGAACAGCTCGGCGGTGTCGACGTCCTGGTCTGCGCCGTCGGGACCGGCGGCCATTCCGCCGGTGTCGCCCGTGCCCTGCGCCGCACCAACCCGGACCTGTCCCTGATCGGTGTGGACACCGTGGCCTCCAGCATCTTCGGCCAGCAGGCGGGCCCGCGCCTCATGCGCGGCCTCGGCTCCAGCATCCACCCGCGCAATGTCAACTATGCCGCCTTCACCGAAATCCACTGGGTCGCACCGGCCGAAGCCGTCTGGGCCTGCCGCACCCTGGCCGCCGCCTACCTCACCAGCGGTGGCTGGAGCGTCGGTGCGGTCGCGCTGGTGGCCGGGTGGGCGGCCCGAACCCACGCGCCGGGCACCCGTATCGCCGCCGTCTTCCCCGACGGTCCGCATCGCTACTTCGACACCATCTACAACGATTCCTATTGCGCCGCACACGGACTGCTCGGTGCCCCGCGACCCACCGCGCCGGACACGATCGCTCATCCCCGGGACCGGCAGGTGGAGACGTGGACCCGCTGCTCCACGGTGATCGACCCCCGAGCGTCGGAGCGCGTGTCGGAGACGGGAGCCGGCGACGGCGCTCCGGCGCTGATCGCGAACACGGTCGGCCCGATTCCCGGTCGCGGTCCGGGCGGTGGTGCGGCCGGTGGTTCGACGGCGGTGGGGCCCGGAGATGGTGAGCCGGTGGGGAATCCGGTACTCGGTTCGGCGAGCGCCCGCGACGTCGCGGAGCCGCTGTCGTGAACATCGTGGCGAAGTTCCGCGGGTTCGATCGGACCGCGCAGTTGCTGATGGTCAATCAGTTCGGTATCAACCTCGGGTTCTACGTGCTCATGCCGTATCTGGCCGGCTATCTGTCCGGGCCGCTGGGTTTGGCGGCGTGGGCGGTGGGGCTGGTGCTGGGTGTACGGAACTTCTCGCAGCAGGGGATGTTCCTGGTGGGCGGCACGCTGGCGGATCGGCTGGGGTACAAGCCGCTGATCGTGGCCGGATGTCTGTTGCGGACAGCTGGTTTCGCGCTGCTGGTGTTCGCGTCGGATCTGCCGGGCCTGCTCATTGCCTCGGCGGCAACGGGATTCGCGGGGGCGCTGTTCAATCCGGCGGTGCGGGCCTATCTGGCCGCGGAGGCGGGGGAGCGGCGGGTGGAGGCGTTCGCGGTGTTCAACGTCTTCTACCAGGCCGGGATGCTGGCGGGCCCGCTGGTCGGATTGGCGCTGCTGGCCTTGGATTTCCGGGCCACGGCAGCCGCGGCGGCGGTGGTGTTCGCGCTGCTCACCGTCGCGCAGCTGTTCGCGCTGCCCGCGCGCCGCGGTGCCGAACCGGCCGTGCGGACCTCGGTGCTGGAGGATTGGCGCACCGTCGTCGCCAATCGCCGTTTCGTCGGGTTCGCGCTGGCCATGATCGGTTCGTATGTGCTGTCGTTCCAGGTGTATCTGGCGCTGCCCCTGCAGGCCGAATACCTGGCCGGTGAGCGGGCACAGACGGTCACCTCGGCGCTGTTCGTGATCTCCGGCCTCGTCGCGGTCGCGGGGCAGCTGCGCATTACCGCCTGGTTCCGGAAGCGCTGGGGGATCGGCCGCGGCCTGGTGGCCGGTGTGGCCCTGCTGGCGGTGGCGTTCGTGCCGCTGGCGATCCTGCCCGCACCGCGGCCCTTCGGTGCCCCGGTGGCGATCGGCGCACTGCTGCTGGCGGCGGCGGTGCTGGCGGTCGGCACGGCGGCGGTGTTCCCGTTCGAGATGGACACCGTGGTCTCCCTGTCGGGGAATCGGCTGGTAGCCACGCATTACGGCTTCTACAACACGGTGGTGGGGATCGGTATCCTGGTCGGCAATCTCGCGACGGGTGCGCTGCTGGGTGCGGCGCATGCCGCCGGGGCGGACTGGGCGGTGTGGCTCGGTCTCGCGGTCGTCGGCGCGCTGGCTGCCGTCGCCTTGCATGTCCTGAATCGGTCCGATCGGGATCCGGCCCCCACCGGCGGGCATCACACGCCGATCGAGGATCCGTCATCGCCCGCGGGTCGGCGCATCGACTATCCGACCCGGCTGCTGCGGGTGCGGCGCTGAGCGCGGGACCCGGCGCGGCGATCCGCGCCGGGTCCCGGCTACACGGCACAGACCTGGATGCCGATGCCGGCGGTGACGATGGCCGCCACCGGGATGAACACGGCCGTGAGCGTGATCGCCGTGACCGCGATGCGCGTGTGCAGGCGGGGCGGGTTCTCCGGCGCGGAGAGGCGGCGGACCCGGGGCAGCAGTGCGGCCTCGGCGGTCGCGGGCGGGGTGGGCAGGGTGGAGAGGGTCAGCAGTGCCTGTAGGACGGCGTCGCGCCCGTGGATTCGAGCGGCGGCATCGTCGGCGAGCATCTCCAGCAGGCGCGCCACCTCGGAGGCGCCCAGGGTGAACAGCTCGACCCGCGGCAGCACGGTGGCCAGGCCGCGGGTGAGGGTGAGCAGCAGGTGGTGGCGGCCGTCCAGGTGGGCGCGCTCGTGGGAGAGCACCGCATCGAGGTGGCGGTCCTCGAGCGCGGCCAGCACGCCGCGACTGACCACGATCGTATGGGGTTTGCCCGCAACGCAATACGCGGCCGGATGATCGACCTCGAGCACGACCGCGTCCAGGCCGGGGTGGTGGCGTCCGGCGAGCCGGGCCATGCGCGCGTGCTCGAGGGTGGTGCGGCGCGCGCGCAACAGGGTGGTGCCGAGCCGCACCGCCAGCACCAGCACGGCGAGCGTGGCGAATCCCGACAGCACGAACAGCCCGGTCTGTATGTGCCCGCCGTAGTCGCCCACCGCCGCGTCGTGCAGGTGCAGCAGGCAGCTGTCCATGAATCGGGCGGGAAAAAGCGAAATCCGGTGCGTGACAAGGTCGATGATGATGATCGCCAGCGTCACCATCCAGGCCAGCACGGTCGAGGCCATGGCCGCCAGCCACGCCGCCACCGCGATCCGCGGCGCTGCCCCCTCGGTGCTGACCCGGCGCAGCAGCCGGGGGGCGAGCACGGCCACGGCGAATCCGTACAGCAGCAGACAGACGGCGATGCTCATGCCGGCACCCGCGATCGCGCTGCTCGCATCCAATCTCCTCCCGTGGAATGGGCACGAGTGTAGAGGGCAAAACTGAGGGCAGGCTTACTCCCGCAGTCTGACGGCTGCCGCAGGCGGCCCGGCAGGAGCACCATCTCCAATACCCCTGTGGGGTACAGTATCTGGATACCCGCTGGGGGTATTACTCCGAAACCGGCGACAGGAGAACCGATGTCGACCCGAACCGAAGCGGCATGGCGCATGGCACGACATCCCGCCACTGTGACCCTCGCCCGCTGCGTCACTCTCTGCGTGATGGCCGGCGTGCGGGCCGGCCTGCGCGGACGCGCTTCCGACTCGCCGTGCCGGGGTAGGGAAACCGCATGAATAGACCGGGCGTGCTTGCGCCCCGCGGCGAATCTCCGGTATTACGTATCTACGTAGTTGTTGCGTAGACAGACCGGGTGTCGTTCCCTCGACGGCACCGGGACGCCGACCGGACCGGCGTCGACCACGGGTGGGGCCGGGTGTTTTCCGCGAGCAGCCCCGGCCCCACCCGTGGTCACCGCGGAGCGGTGAGCAGCGCGTAGGCGGCGCCCTCGATCGCCGCCTCGTCCAGCAGCACCTCCGCGGCAGCCGGACCCAGCGGCACGAAACTGTCGGCGCTGGTGACACGGGCCAGGCGGCCCCCGAATCCGGCGTCCAGCAATGCCGCGCACACCGCCTCGGAAACGCCTCCGCTGCGTCGGGTCTCATCGGCGACGAGCACCCGGCCCGTGGCGCGTGCATGCTCGAGCAGATCCGTCACCGGCAGCGGAGCCAGCCAGCGCAGATCCAGCACCCGCGCGTGAATCCCCCGCGCGGCCAGCCGCTCCGCCACCCGCAGGCTCATCGGCACGCCATTGCCGAAGCTCACGATGGTGAGATCCGCGCCGGTGCCGTACACGCGGGAACGCCCGATCTCGGCATGGCGCAGGCCGGAAATCGGCGCCAGCCAGCCGCCGTCCCCGGCGTGGTACAGGTCCCGGGTGTGATAGAGCGCGATCGGCTCGAGAAACACGCACACCCGTCCGTCCACCCGCGCCGCCGACACACAGGTGCGCAGCATCGCCGCCGCATCGTCGGCCCGGGCCGGCGCGGCGATCACCAGGCCGGGGATATCCCGTAGCGCCGCAAGGGAATTGTCATTGTGGAAATGCCCTCCGAAGCCCTTCTGGTAGGCCAGCCCCGCGATCCGCACCACCACCGGATTGCGGTACCGCCCGCCCGAGAAGAACGACAGCGTCGCCGCCTCCCCCCGCAACTGATCCTCGGCATTGTGCACATATGCCAGATATTGAATCTCCGGAATCGGCACGAACCCCGCCAACCCCGCCCCCAGCGCGGTCCCCAGCACACTCTGCTCATCGAGCAGCGTGTCGAAAACCCTTCGCACCCCGAAACTGTGCTGCAACCCCTTCGTCACCCCGTACACCCCACCCTTACGCCCCACATCCTCGCCGAACACCAGCACATCCGGATCGCGAGCCAGCAGCTCCGCCAGCGTGCGATTCACCGCCTGCGCCAAGGTGAGCGGCTCGCCGGAAACCGGTGAAGGAGAGGCTGCGGACGAGATCCCCTGTGCCACAGCCGCGCTCGCTGATGCGTCGGCGGCCGCTTGCGTAGTGGCAGCCAGGTCCGATATCCCGTCTCCCGCGTCCGAGGCACCGGGAGCCGGATGGGCGGCCGCGCCTGCCGAGTCCACGGCAGCGGCGGTGTGGGATGTGACAGCGCCGGTGGGTTTCCGGGCTGCGGCGGTCGGGTTTCGGGGACCGGCGGGTGTATCTGGCCCGGCGCCGCCGGTTCGATCCAGGTCGGGCCGGGTGCGCAGGGCGTCGGCACGGATCGCGGCCGGGCGGGTGGGGGCCAGCGGGGCGGTGATCTCGGCGGCCGAGTGCAATTTCGGTTCGTGCCAGGCGGATTCGGCGGCCTTGGCGACCTGGTCGCCGATCTCGTCGTAGCGCCTGACGATCTCGGCGGGGGTGATGACGCCGGTGGTGACGAGCAGGCGGGCGGTGGCGGTCACCGGGTCGCGGCGCAGGTCGGCGGCGATGTCGGCGGGGCGGCGATAGGCCGATTCCGCATCGGATCCGGCATGGCCGAGCAGCCGCACGGTGCGCAAGCGCAGGAAGGCCGGTTTCCGGTGTCCGCGTACGTGATCCGCGGCCGCGGTCGCCGCCGCCAGCGCGGCGGGCAGGTCCGTGCCGTCGGCATCGAAGTACGCGAGTCCAGGCCGGGATCCATAGGCCTGCTCGATCCAGGTGCGCGGAGTGGGCACGCTGATGCCCAGGCCGTTGTCCTCGCAGACGAACAGGATCGGCATCGGCACGCCCTGGTAGGCGGTGTGGATCGCGGCATTGATGGCCCCGGCCGCGGTCGAATGGTTGGCCGAGGCGTCGCCGAAGCTGCACACCACCACCGCATCCCGGGGCCACTCGGTGTGCAGGCGCAGCTGCGCGGCCCGGTCGAGGGCGAACGCCAGGCCGACCGCGCGCGGCAGGTGCGAGGCGATGGTGGAGGTCTGCGGAATGATGTGGGCCGGCTTGCTGCCGAAAACCTTGTGCCGCCCACCGGAAATCGGGTCCGCGGCCGCCGCCGCCACACCCAGCATCACATCGCGGAGCGGATCCAGGCCGGGCACCTGCCGGACGCGGTGCACGAAGAACGCGCCGGACCGATAGTGCAGCAGCGCCGGATCGGTGACCCGCAGCGCCGCCGCCACCGCGACATTGCCCTCGTGTCCCGACGAACCGATGCTGTAGTACCCGTGCCCGTCCCGGGTGAGCCGCCGCGCGGCCAGATCCAGCTGCCGGGACGCGGCCTGGGCGTCGAACAGCTCCAGACATCGCGCCCCGGTCAATCCGGTGGCGGCGTCGATCGGTTCCCGGTGCGCGCGAGCCGCTCCCGGCGTCGCCGCCGCCACCTCCGCGCGAAACCACTGATCCAGCTCAGCTTCCGGGTCCTTGATGACGCCCTCCCATCTGTCGGGTACGCCGGGACCTCAGCGTAGGTGCGAAACGCCGGTGGCAGCGGCAACATCCGATCCGTCGGCCAGTCCGTCCAGACTGCCTCGCCTCCCCGCGGTCGCGCAGCATTTTCCGGCATGTCTGTCATTGGAACGGAAATATGCCGAGCGACTTGTCCTTTGGGGTGTGAATATTCTCGGATACCGCCGATGCCAATCACGCGGAATTGCGGCTGATACAACATTCCGTCGCGAGATCCGGGACTTGTGAGTCGCTCGTCAGCGAGGTGCGGGAGGCTCGTGGTCGGTGTGGACGTCGCTGAGCAGCTGAGTGCGGGCTGCCTGCGGCCAAGTACTGCCAATCGGATCGTCGTGTTCTCGAGGCGGTCGACGGGCAGCACCCGCATAAGGAAGCGTGCCAGTGCCTGGTTGTCGAACAGGTGGTCGCGTCGACCGGTGATCGCCTCCATACCGACAGTCACAGCCTCGCCAACTCGTCGGCGCCGGCGGGAGTCGGCCGGGCCGCGTAGTGCGCGGCATCGAGCGCCCCGACCGACGCACCCACGATGAGATCGGGCACGATCAGATGCTCGGCCAGCGCCCGTAGCATCCCCACCTGGGCGGCGCCCAGGCTTCCCGCGCCCCACAAAACGAATGCCTTCATTGATCTGACCAGCGGGATGTCCGCTTGCGGCGGGGTGCCGTGCCGCCGATCATTCGGTCCGGGTTATCTGGTCCGGGGCATCGTCGTCAACGCCATCGAGCCCAGGCCGAGTACCAGGGCGATCGTGCCGGTCACCACGTTGCTCCAGATGGTCGCGGTATGGGCGACGTCGCCGCTGATCACCCAGGGAGCGATGATCGTCCACAGCCCGATCAGCGGAGCGACCCAGGTCAGGGTGTGCATCCGTCCGTGCGCCGAGGAGGACCCGAAAGCCAGCACCGCCAGGGCGATTCCGAGAATCAGGTCGTTGCCGGTCAAGGTGGGGAACCGGTTGAATCCGACGACCCACGGAGAGATCGCGAGGTAGAGGCCGGTCAGGAACAACAGGCCCGTGACCAGCTGGGCAACCGGCGCCTCCGCGGCGAGCTCGTATTTGTCGTGCTTGGCCCGCAACGCCACGATATCGGGATGCAGGCTCATGTTCATGGCCTCACTGGTCATGTCTTCCACCAACTTTCCGACTGAATGCCGAATCGAAGGACACCTCGAGCCGGAGCGGTCGCAATCGTCACGGACAGCGGTTTGGGTTGCGATCACCACCGAACCCCTTGTATCACGTCATGATAATATCGTCTTATGACACACGAGTCCATGTCGTCTCCGGAACACCTCACCGACCAGGACTACTCGAGGTTGCTGGCGTTCCGTGCCGGGCTTCGCCGGTTCCTGCGCTGGAGTGAGCAGCGGGCAGCCGATGCCGGACTCACCGCCGCACAGCACCAACTGCTGCTGGCCATCCGGGGTCATGGCGACCCGGCCGGGCCCAGCATCGGAGAAATCGCGGAATATCTGAGCGCCCGCCACCACAGCGTGGTGCAACTGACCGATCGCGCCGAGCAACTCGGCCTCGTCGCCCGCAACCGGGAAGGAGACAAGGATCGCCGCGTCGTGCGCCTGGCACTGACCGAGACGGGCAAGCAAACCCTGGCCCGGCTCACCGCCACCCACTTGGAAGAACTGCAACGACTGGCACCCCTGGTCGACGCACTGGCCGACCCGGCTACCGCAACGCAGTAAGCGGGGTAGTCCGTGTTCGATGAGGCGGTAGGCGGTGCGGTCGAATGGAAATCCTTGCTGGCCAAGTAATTCCGATATCGGATGCGGTCCCTATGTCCGCCGGATCGGCAGTTCGCTGAACGGAAGGACGCTGAACGGAAGGGTGATGATGATGGCCAACGCGATTTATCGATGTACCACGCGTCGGCTGTTCGCCAAGGCCGCGCTGGCGGCGGTGGCGATGGCGACTCCGGTGATGGCGGCAGTTCCGGGCGTGGCGGCGCCGACCCCGGTGCCCGGAATAGTGCAGGTCGATCGGCCTGGGGGGTGGGGCAGTAATAGCGCCCAGCCCGTACCCCCACCGGTCCCCCCGCCACACGGCTGCGACAACCAGGACTGCAACGGCAACGGCGGAACTTGCCAAAGCACCGGCGGGAACTGTGACAACAACGGCCAGCCCTGCTACGAGACCGACGGGAACTGCGGCGACGGCGGGACCGGTGGGGGTCCAGAGGTCGGCAATGCCCTCGGCAAATACACCGCCGTGCACCCGGCACATCGCACCAGCCTCGACTTCGCCGGCTGACCACAAGACCAGCCCGTAACCAGCACGGAGGTGGTGGGTATGGGAACGTCGATCGACCGGCCCGATTTCGACCGGTGAAGTCATCCACCGGTCCGGGGGTAAGCCACGCGGCGAGGCCGACCTACCGTTCCCGGCTTCAGCCCACGAATACTACGGCTACCGGCAGTCTCTCTAGGCCGGAGCAGCCGAAACACGATGCTCGCCCGTTCCACACCGCTGCCACGCTCAGCCCGGCCAGGCGTCGTTCGCCATCATGTCGGCGATCAATGCCGCGATGTTCCAGGCGTCGTCCCCGCCACGATGATGAGTTCCCTCCAGCGGTAATCCCGCCAGCCGCAACGCCCCTGCCATCCCGTACCGCCGCTTGGTGTCCCGCGCGACCGAGAAGGCCGGCTTGGCATTGGTGTGCCTGCTGCCGAACGGGTACCGCACCCCCGTCCCCTCGCACTGCGCAGTGAACTGCCTGCGGTCGTAGTCGCCCCAGCTCGCCCATGGCCGCGAATCGGCATGAAATTCGGTGCGCAGCAACTCGCAGGCCTCCGCGAACCCGATTCCCGCCGCCACCTGGTCCGCCGTGAGTGTGGTCAGCCGGGTACAGAATTCGCTGACCGTCGAACGCTCGGGTCGTACCAGGATGCTGTGCTTGCTCACCCGCTCCCGGGTGACCGTATCGAGCACGCACAATCCGATCTCGATGATCTCGTTCGGCTGTCCCGGCGGATTGGGCCCCTCCCAGCAGGTGGCCTCCACATCCACCACGTTCAGATATCTGTCGTCCATACGACCGCACGCTAGCGGGTGGATACCCGCGCACGACAACGGTTTTCGGTGGCGTGCCACCGGAGCGCCACTCACTCCGCGCGCAGTTCCAATCCCGTGTCGTTGGCGGAGTTGCGGAGGGTGAGTTCGTTGGAATCGATGGTGGCCTTGGTTTTTCCGTCCAGAGCATGCAGTACCTGCTGTTCGACCTCCATGACCTGCGGGTCGCACATCATGCGGGTGGTCGCGATCTGGAAGGTAACGGTGCCGTCGTCGATCTGGGCCGTGCCGGTCATGGTGTTGCAGCCCGCGCTGCCCGAAACCTTGCCGTCCGGGGTGATGGTCAGGGCGGGGCGGACCTCGTCGAGGGTGGCCGAGTGGATCTCGGCGTCGGGGCGCAGCAGGGCGGTCACGATCCAGGGGGTGCCGATCAGCGGTTTGTCCGGGTGGGCGGCCTTGCGGTCGAGCATGGTGACGGTGGAGCCGTTGCCCTTCAGGGTGAGCGTGTCGCCGGTCAGTGTCCAGGTCGGCTGGGAGCGCAGCAGGCCGTCCTGCCAGCCGTCCGCGCCCGTGAGATCGCCCGGGCATGCCATGAGCGTGGTCGCCATCTCACCCACCTGGATTGTATTGCCTTGCAGGTCAACGGGACCGGTGGCGGTATTGCAGCCGGAGGTGGCCGAGATGCGCCCGTCGGCGAAGGTCAGGGTCAACGGCCCGCCGCCCGGGATGGGGGTGCCCGCCACCGCGGTCGAGACGAAGGAGCGGCCCATGAGCGAGATGGACGGGATGTCGTTGACGCCGCCGTTGGAGGAGCATCCGGCCGCGGTCACGGCGGTCAGCGCGAGCAAGACCCACAGACGAGTTGCTGGCATATCCCCGATCGTACGGCGATCACACCGGTATCCCGAGTGCCGACGCGATCGTCCGCCCGGTCGAGTGCACGAACGAGCCCGCGCCGCTCAGCCGTGGGCGAGCGCCTGGTCGGTGAGTGCGCCGATGACCGGTCCGAGTGTCCGGGCATAGCTGACCGTGACGTGGTTGTCGTCGCGGTACACCAGGGTGTTGCCGACGATGAGGGGACAGCGGACGGCAGTGCAGAACAGCGGGGTGAGGTCGGCGTACCGGCCGCCTCCGGCGACGGCCGCAGTCTGCTCGGCCACGACGCCCGCGTCGTTCACCGCGACCGGTCGCTCGGGGGTGCATGCCAGGGCATCGTCAATGTGCTCGGACAGGCATGCCGGCACGGTGGTGTGCGGATCGGGGATCGGTCCGAGAACGAGGACGGCCGAGCCGATCGCGCGCAGCTGGGCAACCAGGCGGGTCAGGCCATCGATCCAGGCAGTGTCATAGGAGACGAAGCCGAAGTCTCCGCCATAGCGCCGGGACATACTCACCACGATCAGCCGTGGGCGTTCGCTCTGCAGCCGGGTCAGCACCTGGCCGCGCCATTGCTCGCATTCGGTGTACTCCCGGTCCAGAAAAGGACTCGTAATGGGCAGGTCCAGCAGTGGGCAGGTGACTTTCGCCATGGTTTCCAGCCGCCAGCCCCGCGCCGCGGCGATCGGCTCCAAGGCCGGACTCCACATCGCGGCGTGCGAATCACCGACCAGGGCCACCGTGGTGTCCGAGTCCGGATTGCCCGAGGCACACTCGGGCTGGCCCACATCGCGCCAGGAGCGCACACACCCGTTGTTGAACACGTCGGCCTTGTCGCCGGACGCGTTGCCGAGTGAGGGAGTGAGATTCGATGGGACAGCCCGGATTTCGGCCGAGTCGGCGACCGCCGACTGCGTTTGCGTCACCAGCTGCCGAACCGCCTCCTCACCGGGGTCGGCGGCAGGAGTGGACGGTACAGCTGGCGCGACGAGCGTGAGCGCCGGCGCCGACATGCCGTGGCCGACCGGGGCGGGGACGAGCACGAGCAGTACCACCGCCGCACAGATGGCGACAGCAGTGCAGGCGCCGCCGCAGGCGAGGCTGAGCCTGGCAGAGCTGCGCAACTGTGCGGCGAAGCGGACCGGATTCTCGACCGACCAGTGCGTCAGCAGGGCGAGTCCGCCGGTCATCACGACCGCGCCGAGTGCGCCGACTCTCCCGAGCGGGTGGCCGAGCGCCAGGGGCGCCAGCAGCAACACCGGCCAATGCCACAGATACAAGGTGTAGGACAGGCCGCCGATCGCCCGCACCCGAGCCGGAGCCAGTACCCGGCCGACCCCGAATCGTGGTGCGGCACAGCCGGACACGATCACCAGGGCCGTGCCCAGGACCGGCAGCAGCGCCGCGGCGCCGGGAAACGGTGTCTTGCCGTTCAGCTGGGTGCAGGCCGTGACGATCAGGACCAGGCCGATCCATCCGGCGAGCGCGGCCACCGATTTCGGCAGCCGGGACCAGGCGACGGCCGAGAGCGCGACCATGCCGCCGACCGCCAGTTCCCAGGCCCGAGCGGGCAGCGAGAAGAAGGCCCAGGGCGGCAGCACACGGGTCCACACCAGCGAGATCGTGAACGAGGCGGCCGCGACAACCGCGAGCACGATCAGATACGGCAGCGGCGTGGCCGACCCGGTGCGGCGCCGCCGCACGAGCCAGGCCGTCGCCATGATGAGCACCGGCCACAGCAGATAGAACTGCTCCTCCACACCGAGCGACCAGAACTGCTGGAACGGCGACGGCGGCGCATCGGCGGCGAGGTAGTCGGTACCGTGCAGGGCGAGCCGGTAGTTCCCGGCGTACAACGCGCTCGCGATCCCGTCGCCGAGGACCTGGCGAGCCTGCAGCGGCGGCAGCAGTACCGCCGCGCCGATCGCGGTGGTGACCAGGACGATGCACGCCGCGGGCAGCAGCCGACGAGCCCGTGCGCCGTAGAACCGGGCCAGCTCGATGGTGCCGGTGGCCGTCGCCTCCCGGCAGAGTATTCCGGTGATCAGGAAGCCCGATATCACGAAGAAGACATCCACGCCGACGAATCCACCACCGAGCCCGGGCGCACCCGCATGGAAGAACACGACGGCCAGGACCGCGACTGCTCGCAACCCTTCGATATCGGGCCGGAATCCCTGCCGGGGCGACGATGCATGCTGAACCCGGTCTGCCTGCCGATATATCAATCCGCTCCCGGCCGTGTCCGTCATGGGGCTGCATTGTTATCGATCGTGTGGGCCATGTCACCGCGACTCTCCGGGTGGTCCCATTTGCCGCTTCGCCCGCGCACCATCGCCGTGCGGCCCGTGTCGATCGCGTCCTGCCACGGTCGGGCCGGATGTTTTCTGCACGCCCGGCAGCGGGCAGAATGGTCGGGCGTGAGTGAAGTTTCCCGGCCGCGCCGCACTCAGCAGGAGCGCCGGGGGCCATATTCTGGCAGTTCGACACCGCCCGGACCTGATCTTGCGCACCGCCGAGGAGGTGTTCGAGCGCCAGCTCATCGGCTACGCCGTCGCCATGGAACACCTTGGTGCCCAGGATAATCCGTTCGACGTGGCGCTGCGCTTGCTGCGCCGGGCCTGGCGGTTTACTCCGCGCATACCTCGACCCCGCCAGCGCCGGGTTGACCTTGCCGCTACGTCAACTCATAGCGTCGAGGCCATGAGCGAGCCCACCGAACCGGCCGTCGACCGGACCATCTACCCCATGCCCATGTTCGCCACCTTCCGGGTGCGCGACCTCGCCGCCGCGACCGCCTGCTACCAGGCCGCCGGATTCATCGCGCTGGCAACCATTCCCGGCGCCGACGGCACACCCGTCCTGGTGCACCTGCGGCGGATGAAGTACCAGGACCTGCTGCTGGTCCCGGGCGAACCGGCGCCGGGCAGCACGACGGTCACCTTCGCCGCCGGCGGCGCGGACCTCGCCGCACTGGCGACAACCCTGCGTGAGTTCGATATCCCGGGCCTCGGCGTCGAAGGTCCCGCGGACACCGCGTGGTACACCACCGATGTCACCCTCGACGATCCGGACGGCAACCGGGTCATCTTCACCGCAGCCCGCGAGGCCGAGCTGGACCGGGCCAAGGAATGGGCGGCGACCTTCGAGGGTGACTGGGTCGGCAAGAATTAGCGACGAGACGGGAGGGCTTCGTGGAGTGGACGATTCAGCAACTGGCCGACAGCGCCGGCGTCACCAGCCGCACGCTGCGTCACTATGACGAGATCGGGCTGCTCCCGCCCGCCCGGGTGGGCCACAACGGCTACCGCTTCTACGACGCCGACTCGGTGGCCCGGCTGCAGCGCATCCTGCTGCTGCGCGAGCTCGGCCTGAGCCTGCCGGTGATCGCCGAGGTCCTCGATCGCGAACACGACGCGGACAGGGCCCTGCACACCCATCTGCGGTTGCTGGAAGACGAACGCGCCCGCCTCGACGAGCGCATCCGGACCCTGCGCCACACCCTCGACGCGCGCGCCGGAGTCGACGGATCACTGCAGATGATGCTGGAGGGTTTCAACGATCCCTACCGCGACGAGGTCGTATCCCGCTGGGGTGAACGCGCTTTCGCCGTGAGCAACCAGTGGTGGCACGGCAAGTCGTTGCGCGAGCAGCGGGAGTGGAAGCGTGACACCGACGATCTGATCGCGTGCTGGATCGCCGCCCGCAAGGACGGGTGCGCCCCGGACTCCGGGCGCGCGCAGGCGGTGGCCGCCCGGCACGTGGCGTGGTTGCGGGCCATCCCCGGAACGCCATTGGCGGACGGTGATCGGGAGCGTTCCATCGCCATGATCGGCGGTCTCGGGCGGATGTACGTCGAGGACGAGCGGTTCGCCGCGGCCTACGGCGGGCCCGAACACGCTGCGTTCGTGCGTGATTCGCTCGACGAATACGTCCGCCGGACACTGTGAAGCCCTGCCGGGCCGCGAAACGCGTGCCCGGCAGGGCTTTTCACGCGCGCACGGCTCAGCTGCCGTAGACCTGGCCGGCGTTGAACGAGAACTGGTGGCCCATCGAGCTGCACTGCACCCCGCCGCGGTAGCCCTGCGTGCACGTCGCACCCGCGTAGCTGATGCTGGCCGGAGACCACGCGTCACCGCTGGACGGCAGCGCCTGGTTGCCGCCGGGCTGGGTGTGGCCGCCGCCGCTCCACTCCGGATGGGCGGGCCAGGCGGCGTTGTCGATGATCGCGGCCGGGGCATACGGCACCGGATAGGCCTGGCCACTGGGTCCGGCCAGTGACACGTACATCAGCACGCCCGCCGGGTTGATATCGCAGCCGACAATGCCATTGGCGGCGATCGAACAGTTGAAGCCACCGATATTGAAGAAAGCGGCGTCTCCGATGAGGAAACTCGCCGGATCGGTGGGGTCGGCGGAAGCGATGCCGGTGCTGAGGAACAGGGCGCTCCCGGCCGCGGCGGCGAGCAGGACAGATCGAGTTTTCATCGTCATGAGTGCCTCTCCTGTAGTGAACCACCTTAGATAGCTGGTCATGTGCTATTGGTTTCAGCACTGGTTAACGGATACTACAGGTGGCTCGCTCGTCCTGCGGTGGCGGCGGGAATTCCGGGTGGGATACTCCTTCGTCAGGTTGATAGCTGTGAATAAGCTGTCGATGTGACGAGGAATTCATCGATGTCATGGCCCTGAGGCAACCCGGAAATTCGGTTGCGGCATTCCTTGGTCGGCTGCGAATGTTGTTGTACCGCAAGCTCGATGGGGCGGCGGTTTCGGAAGGTTCCGGCCTGTGGAGGTCAGCCGGTCTTGAAAACCGGAGGCGGGCAACGTGTCCCGGGGGTTCGACTGCTCAGCTTTCCGCGGTGTTCTGTCCTGAAACGGGACCGAATGGCGTAGCGATGTGGCGACCTCCCGCCTTCGGGCACGGGTGGTTCGATTCCATCCGGCCGGACGATGGCGTAGTTGCTCTGTCGGCACGGGCAGCCTGACTTTCACTCAGGATCCACGTCGGTTCGACTCCGACCTACGTCACCTAACGACCTGGTGCCGCTCCGGCCCGGCACTCCGAATCTCACTCGAGACAGCCACGAAGCGGCCCCGAAACCGTGACGGTTCAGTCGGCGAGATGATTTGCCCGGGGCTAAACTCTGGTTAGCTTCGTTGGCGCGACACGCGCAGAACAAACGTTGGTCGCTGTGATGGGACTGGGCCAGGATCCTGATCCGGCTGCTGGCGGACGCTATTCACCGTCGCTGCCGCGACCGCCGTCCCTCCTCGGCCGTTTGCCGCTGGAGGTTGCCGGCCCGATGATCAGTCGACGATCTCGATGAGATCCAGCCGCAGCAGGACCGCATACAGCTCACGCAACGGCACAGCGAGCATCTGCGTCAGTGCCCCCGTCAATGGATCCGACCCGCCGCCCACACCAGTACTCATCACGCTCGACACACTGCGGATCCCAGGCGTCGAACACTCGAACGCACTATGACCGGGAGGCAACAAATGGCCGAAAAACCATCAACCGGCCACCAGAACGCCGTCGACCGTGTGCTGGCTGCGCAGGGTTTCGCAGTAGATCTGCCGGTGATCGGCCGGGTTCGCATCCCCCGGCCCGAGCAGTTGGCGTACTACGGCGTACTGGGCGCGCTGGCCGCCGCGGAGATCATCGAATGGCCTGTCGCACTGGTGCTCGCAACAGGTCATTGGCTGCTACACGATCAGCACAATCGCATCGCTCATCAGATCGGCGAAGCACTCGAAGAGGCGTAGATCCAATTTGCAATAGCAACTAGCCTGCAATTTCGGCCGCTCGGGTAGCGAAATATCGTCGCTACAAGGGTCGGATCGGGTCGGCACTGCTTGGAAATGGCATTTTCTGCCTACGTCTTACGTAGACGAGTCGAGTGCGCCGCCTTTCGTTTCGATAACGTAGGGCCGATTAGAGCATCGCGGAGTATTCTGGCAACGCACTAGTTTCCGCACGAAGTTCTTTGCGCTACCTACGACGACTGGGGTGTGATGAGCAGCGTTGCATCGGACACTGTGAGGACGCTCGAGGCTACGGCCTCGGCGAGTGTGCATGCGGTCGAGGCGGCCGGTGGAGCCGTCGTCGGCGCGGTGACCGGCGCGGCGCGCGGCACAGTCGAGGGCGCCGTATCCGGCGCTCGCAGTGGGGTGGACGTGTCTGCCGCCACTGTGCTCGGCGTCGTCGCGGCCGGCTTGACCGGCCTGATCGAGTGGCCCGTGGCCGCCGCTGCGGGCGGCGTCGCGGGTGCGGTCTATCTGTTACGGCGCGCCAGAACCGAATCCGGGAAGCAGGACACGTCCGAACGACCGCGGCCGCGGGAGCGCAAGAGCACTCGGCCGAAGCAGTCCACCGCGGGTTCGCGACGGTCGCGAACCGCCGCACAGTAGTGGTATCCCTGCGCGGTCTGGCCACTGCGCCGATCCGGCTGCCCCTCGCGGCCACCGGAGCCACGGTGGGATTGTTCCGGCGGCCGGTCGCGGTCGCGTCGCGGCTCGCGGACCCGGCGGTCGCTCGAGCAGTCGCCGAATTCACCGAGGGCATCGGCCGGGAACTGAGCGCGCTCGTGGACCCGCAGCGCATGCGTACGCAGCGACGGCTCACGGTGCATGCCAACCGTATTCATGCCGAGGTTCGCGGCTTGCAGTCGGCACAGAGCGCTCGGGTAGCCGAGTTGGCGCGCAAGCACCTCGAGCAGGAACCGGAGGTGTGCTGGTTCCAGGTCAATGCCGCCACCGGGCGGGTCGTCGTGGCCGCGGACCCGCGACGCCTGTCTCCGGCACAGCTGGAAGCGATCCTGGAACGCGTCGAAGATCTCGCCGGAACCAGTGCGGAGCCGTGGAGCCGTCGACTCGAGCACCCCTCCGATCGGGAGCCGGTATTGACATCCGCGCTGCAGCTGGCCGGCGATCTCATCGGGATCGGTGTGGTGGCTACCGGGCGGTTGCTTCCGGCACCGCCGCCGGCCCATGTGGTCCGGGGGGCGGTGGCTCTCGTGGACGGACAGCCGAGGTTGCGCGGGGCACTGGAAGCCCAGCTCGGCCGCCACCGCGCCGACACCGTGATCACGATCGGAAATGCCGTGGGTCAGGCATTGGATGCGGAAGTGACCGGCCTGTGCGCCGACGCGATGCAGCGGGCGGTGCGGCTGGTCGAGGCCACCGCTCGCTACGCGCAGTGGCGGCGCTGGGAAGAGCTGATCGCCGACCCGGATCTGCCGGGTGTCGACGTCTACGATCGGCCCGAGCCGCGGCCGGTACCGCTGCCGCCCGGCCCGATCGAGCGCTGCACCGAACAGGTCAGCGCCGCTGCGGCACTGGCCTCGGCGGCAACGCTGGTCGGCGGCCGCGCGGTCGCCGACGCCGCCGACGCCGTGGCGGCGGGCGTGCCGAAGGCGGCGCGGGCCGGTCGCGAGACCTTCGCCGGTGCGCTGTCGACCCTCATGGCGGCGCGCGGCGTGCTGACCCTCGATCCGTTCATGTGGCGCCGCATGGACCGGGTTTCCGCGGTGGTCGTCGACCGGGATGCTGTGCGCGGTCAACGGGCGGTGGTCCTCGACGCCGAATCCCGCGACGACAGTTGGCCGGTCGAACACGTGTGGAGCGCCGCCCAGCGGCTGCTCTGGTGCAATGGTGAGGAACTACCCATCCCGCCACCGCCCGAGCATCGGCGTGAGAATCTGCATCTGGCCATCGATGCCGACCCGCGACTCGGCATCGACACCGATCCTCCCGGCCCGGAAAGTCCTCCCGGCCCGGAAAGCGATCCAGGGGGCCCGCGCTGGCACCTGCTGCACGAGCACGGACACGTGGTCGGGCGGGTGCTGATCGGAAGCGAGCCACATCCGGGTGCTGCCGGATTGCTGTCCACCGCCCGACAGGCGGGCCTGCGAGTGGTACTCATCGGTGACGAGAGCACCGGCGAATTGCGGCGCAGCGCCGATGAATTCGTGCTCGCCGGCGGGTCGGTGTCCGAGCTGGTACGGCGACTGCAACAGCAGGGGCACGTGGTGGCGGTGGTCGGTGGCGAGGCACATCGCGCCCTGGCTGCCGCCGATCTGGGCATCGGTATCGCCTCCCGAACTCCCGGCGCTCCGGCACGCATCCCCTGGCAGGCGGATGTGGTGTGCCCGGATCTGAGTTCGGCCCGGCAGATCATCGCCGCTACCGGCCCGGCCCGCAATGTCAGTGAGCGCGGCCGGATCCTGACGCTGTCGGCGGCCACACTCAGCGGTCTGTTGCTCGCGTCCGGTCCCGCGGAGTCTCGCGCGGCGCGAGCCACCAGCCCGGTCACGGCGGCCACCCTGATGGGGTTGGCAACGGGTCTGAACGGCGGGCGCCGGGCCGCCCGCGCGACCGGGCCGGCCGAGGTGCGGCTGGTGCCGTGGCATGCACTGGAACCGGACGAGGTGCTGGCCCGCCTGCCCGCCCCGCACCGGTCGGCGCCGCCGCCTCGCTCGCACGTCACCACCGTCGCCAGCCGGATATCGCAGCGATTGGCCACGCCCGCGACGAGTCTCGCCGGTCTGATCGCAGATGTGCGCGGCGAGCTGGCCGATCCGATGACTCCACTGCTGGGTGTCGGCGCGGTCGCCTCCGCGCTGCTCGGCTCGCCTACCGACGCCGTGCTCGTCGGCACGGTGCTGGGGCTCAATGCCACGGTGTCGGCCCTGCAGCGCCGCCGCGCCCGGCTGTCGCTGGACAAACTCCTGCTCGGTGAGCGCTTGACTGCTCGGCGGCTCACCGAGGACGGCGAAATCGAAACTCCCGCAGACGGTCTGCTGGCCGGCGATGTGATCGCTCTGGCCACCGGCGAGGTAGTCCCCGCGGATGCGCGGCTGCTGGAGACCGATGGGCTGGAAGTGGACGAGTCCGGCCTCACCGGCGAGACCGTGACCGTGGAAAAGCAGACCCCCGCCACACCAGGCGCCCTGCTGGCGGAACGCACCGGCATGGTGTTCGAGGGCAGCGTGGTGGTCAGCGGCGAGGCGACCGCGGTAGTGGTGGCGGTCGGAACCGCAACCGAGGCCGGTCGTGCCCTCGCCGCCGCCGGGCCGCCTCCCAGCGGCGGTGTGCAGGAACAGCTGCGCAGCTTGACCGAACGCGTGCTGCCGTTCACCCTCGGCGGCGGAACCGCCGTTACCCTCACCAGTTTCCTGCGGGGGCTGCCGCTGCGCCCGGCCCTCGCCGACGGGCTGGCCGTGGCCGTCGCCGCCGTCCCCGAGGGACTGCCGCTGGTGGCGACGGTCGCCCAACTGGCCGCTACCCGCCGCCTGTCCCGCCGCGGCGTGCTGGTCCGCTCCAGCCGCACCATCGAGGCACTCGGCCGCGTCGACACCATGTGCTTCGACAAGACCGGCACCCTCACCGAGGGCCAATTGCGGCTGGTCGCGGTTGCCGATCTCGACCAGACCTGGGACAGCGACCATCTCGCGAGCACGCCCCAGTCGCGGGGGCTGCTCCGCGCCGCCGCCTACGCCTGCCCCAACCCTGATGATGCTCCACTGGTACACGCCACCGACCGAGCTGTCGTCGAGGCGGCACACACATATCTGGGCCACAGACCGCCCCATGCCTGGGCACCCATCGAAGAGTTGCCGTTCGAGAGCTTCCGCGGCTACTCCGCGGCGGTGGGCCACACCGGTCAGCACATCCGGCTCGCCGTCAAAGGCGCCCCGGAAGTGCTGCTGCCACATTGTGATCAGGTCCTGCGCACCGATGACGAAGGCCGCCGGGAGGCCCGGCCGTTCACGCTCGAGTGCCGCGCCGCCGCGGAGGCGGCGCTGCGCCGGCTGGCCGCGCAGGGGCTGCGGGTGCTAGTGGTGGCGCGGCGCGATTTCGCCTCTGCTCCGCGCGATCTCACCGAAGAGATCGAGCAACTCACCCTTCTCGGCTTCCTCGGTATTGCCGACAGCCCGCGCCCGCAGGCACTGGAACTGCTTGCCGAATTGGCCCGCAACGACATCAGCGTGCGGATGATCACCGGTGATCACCCGATCACCGCGCGCGCGGTCGCCGAACAGCTCGCCATCCCCGCCGACACGGTGGCCACCGGCGCCGATCTGGACCTGCTGGACGAGGACGGCCAAGCCGAACTCATCGAGCAGGCAACAGTTTTCGCACGGGTATCGCCCGAACACAAAGTGCGCATCGTGTCCGCGCTCCAACGCCGCGGGCACACGGTGGCGATGGCAGGGGACGGCAGCAACGATGCGGCCGCGATCCGCACCGCCGATGTCGGTATCGGGCTGGCCGCTCGAGGGTCGGTCGCCGCACGGGAGGCCGCGGACCTGATCCTCACCGACACCGGCAAGGTCCTCGACCTGACCGTGCTACAGGAGGCACTGGCCGAGGGCCGTGGCATGTGGCAGCGAGTCCGCGACGCGATCGGCGTGCTGGTCGGCGGCAACGCCGGTGAGGTGGCGTTCACCGTCCTGGGCACGCTGCTGTCCGGCCGAGCCCCGATCGGGACCCGGCAATTCCTGGTGGTGAACCTGCTCACCGACCTCGGTCCGGCAATGGCGCTCACACTCTCCGACACCCGGCCCGCCGACGACACCGAAACGACCGACAGGACACTCGGGCCACCGCCCGGTATCGACAGCGACTTCCTGCAAGCCGTCGCCGTGCGCGGCGCCTGCACCACCCTCGGCGCCGGCGCGGCATGGCTGCTCGGCCGCGCCACCGGCCGGCGCCGCCGCGCGGAAACGATGGCACTGGCCGCCCTGATCGGTACGCAGCTCGGGCAGACCCTGGTGATCGGCCGGCACAGCAGTTTGGTCTGGGTGACCGTGGCCGGCAGCTCCGTAGTCCTCGCCACGATCATCATGGTGCCCGGAGTGAACCGGTTCTTCGGGTGCGTACCACTGGGACCGGTAGCGTGGTCGATCGTGCTGGGCTGCGCCGCAACCGGCACCTGCGCGGCCCTGCTCACCGGCCGCGCGCTGTCCGTGCCACCGCCCGACGTGGCAGGTTCGTCGTCTTAGCTCAATGGTCGGAGCACCGCCCCTGAGAGGGCGGGGCCTTTTCGATGACGGAGTCTCGAAGAGGGCTGAGACAATTCCTCATGCGAACAACCACAGTCGTCGTGCTTGGCGTGGCAGCCGCGGTGCTGGTCGCGGTGCATGCAGCTCCCGTTTACTGGGTTGTCTGGTCCGTGCTGGTCGTACTTGCGACTGCGCTCTGGCTTGTGCGGCATTGACCAGGCGCCTCATCGGGGTGTTCGAGCTCGGCAAGATCATCTTTGGGTTCCGGCCATCACCGTATGCCCCTGGCCACAGCGGTTCCTGGCCTGATTCGGGGTGTTCGGTGTCGACCGCATACACTGTCGGCCATGCGGATGTTCCTGGATATCCACTAGGACAGAAGCGTTTCCGCAGGTCAGGGCATGAAACCGGTTGAGTCATACGGACATATCGCCGTCGGATT
>NZ_JBEXJI010000009.1:0-250740 GCF_040609015.1 Nocardia sp. NPDC004860
GCTGCCCTCGGGCAGCGAACGATTGCAGGCTTCGATGATCAGGCGTGAATCCAGCGCCGACAGTTGCCTTTTGCAGGTTTCCAGGCGCTGCATCAACTCCACGACATCACTATCGGAGAACGGGTTCAGGTTGCCGTGCAGGACGGAATTCGACAGGGTCTCGACGGCGGTCGCCAATTCGGCGATACCGCATTCGTTGAGTGTCACCCCCGTCGAATTCATGCATTGATTTTACCGCCGAATGGGCATGCTAGGAACCCGAAATGTCCAGTATCCCTTGCCTTTTCACATTTGCGACTACGAATTGAATTCTGCCGCCGCGATAACAACCCCAGCGAAAACGGTTTTGGCGATGACCAAATTCCCGCCATCGCCGGCCAGCACAGCGGCCGCCTCAGCGACGCTCGCGCTCCCTACGGCAAGCGCAACCCGCTCCGACGGATTGGGAACGGGAACGGCCTCCAGCTCCGTGAGCGTGAATCCCACCAGCTCGACACCCAACCGGTCGGCGGCCGTTCTGATCCCGGGCTCTCCGACGCGCCGCTCGACGGTCGCCAAGCAGCGAATCACCCTGTCACCGACCGTGTTTCGTATGGCGGCGAGGATCGCGTCGGCGGTTGTCCCGGGACGGAGTCCAACCCCGACAGCCAATTCAGGCCGGGGCATGGGTGCGGGCGAAATCAGCGGCGGTGGTGACGAATCGGCTGACGGCCGCTGGATTTCCGGCGGGGTGGGTGTGCAGGTAGGACGCGTGGACGCGATGCACTGCCGCGCCCTCGCGGACGGTCTCGCCGGAGGGAGCGCGCCAGGCCCAGGCCGCAACGGCGGATCCGGGGGTGACCAGGCGGGTGCGGTGGAATTCGTGGCCGCGCACGCGTGCGCCCGCGCTCCAGAGCGGAGTATCGGTGAGCGCCACCGCATCCCGGTAGCCGAGGGTGAGGCGCGGGCCGAATTCGGCTTCGGCGTCGATGACTCCGGCCATGCGGTGACCGTCGAGGGTGCGGGTCAGGTAGAGCAGGCCCGCGCATTCGGCGTGGATCGGGAGGCCGCGGCCGACCTGTTCGGCGATGGCGTCGAGCAGGCCCGTGTTGGCAGCGAGTTCGGCGGCGTGCTCTTCGGGGAAACCGCCGGGAAGGACCAGTCCCGCTGCACCGGAGGGCAATTCGTCGCGCAGCGGGTCGAAGACTCGCACCTGCGCGCCCGCCGCCGCCAGCAGCTCGCGATGTTCGGCGTACCCGAAGGTGAAGGCCGGTCCGCCCGCCATCGCCACCACCGGCCCGGATTCCGCCGCCGTCACCTCGGCGGCGGGATCCCAGTCCTGCCCCTGTGCGCTCGACGCGGCCAAGGCGGCCACCGCCGCGAGATCGATATGCGCCGCAACGAGATCCGTCATGGCGTCCACGGCGGCCTGGGCCGCCGAGCCGTGCTCCACCGCCGGAATCAGGCCGAGATGCCGTGACGGCACCGCCAATTCGGCCAGTCGCGGCAGTGCGCCCAGCACCGGCAGTCCGACGCGGGCGCAGGCCGCACGCAGCACCTGCTCGTGGCGTTCGCTGCCGACCCGGTTGAGAATCACTCCGCCGAGCCGGATTCCGCTGTCGTAGGTCGCGAATCCGTGCAGCAGGGCCGCCAGGCTCTGGCTGTGCCCGCGCGCGTCGACCACCAAAATGACCGGCGCGCCCAGCATGGCGGCGATCTGGGCGGTCGAGCCCTCCGCGACGGGTTCGGTGTGGTGTTCGTCGATGCGCCCGTCGAACAGGCCCATGACGCCCTCGACGACCGCCAGATCGCAGCCCTGGCTCCCGTGCCGGTACAGCGGCACCACGCGGTCGGGCCCGACCAGCACCGGATCCAGGTTCCGCCCGGGTCGTCCGGCCGCCAGCCCGTGATATCCCGGGTCGATGTAGTCCGGGCCCACCTTGAACGGCGCGACCCGGTGCCCGGCCCGGCGCAGCGCCCCGATCAATCCGGTGGCGACGGTTGTCTTCCCGCTCCCCGAGGCGGGCGCGGCGATGACGACCGCGGGCGTGTTCACCATTCGATTCCGCGCTGGCCCTTGCGGCCCGCGTCCATCGGGTGCTTCACCTTGGTCATCTCGGTGACCAGGTCCGCGGCCTCGATCAGCGCCTGCGGTGCGTCGCGGCCGGTGATCACCACGTGCTGGTTGCCCGGCCGGTTGCGCAGCGTCTCGACGACCTCGTCCACGTCGACCCAGCCCCACTTGAGCGGGTAGGTGAACTCGTCCAGCACATAGAACCGATGCTGCTCGGCCTCCAGGCGGCGTCGAATCTCCTGCCACCCCGCCAGCGCCGCGGCCGCATGATCCTCATCGGACCCCTGCTTCCGCGTCCACGACCAGCCCTCCCCCATCTTGTGCCACTCCACGGCCCCGCCGACCCCGGTCTCGTCGTGCAGCGTCCCGAGCGTCCGGAACGCGGCCTCCTCGCCCACCTTCCATTTCGCGCTCTTCACGAACTGGAACACCGCGACATCGAACCCCTGATTCCAGGCCCGCAGCGCCATCCCGAACGCCGCCGTCGACTTCCCCTTCCCGGGCCCGGTGTGCACCGCGAGGACAGGCAGATTCCGGCGCTGCCGCGTCGTCAGCCCGTCATCCGGAATGCTCTCCGGCAGCGGCACACCCTTCGGCATCGTCTCCAGCTCCTTCCACACCGACTCGTCGGTGAATCACGGTGCCATATGCACCCGGCGCGCCGATCCGCGCCCCGGCCCACACGACGACCGGTCACCTGTTGTGGTCATGGCCCGGGCCGCTCCGATACCCCGGCGCGCCCTGATCCATATCGGCCGACCGCGATGGTGCGGCCTCGCCAAAAGTCGGCGAGGACTCGGACCCGGAGTCCGCCAAGGGTTTCGGCGGACACCTCACGGGTAGTCCCACCCACCGCAACTGGCGGCGAGGGAACGGGTGGGTGGTCAGGCGGCTCGGGTGGCGCGGACGATGCCGGCGACGGAATCGCCGGTGAGGGCGGTCAATTGGAGGTAGCCGGCGCGGAGGGCGGTGGCTATGTCGCGGGCGAGGTTCAGGCGGATCATGCCGCGTTCGCAGTCGATGACCATGGCGGTGACGGCGTCGGCGGCGAGCATGCGGGCGGCGGTTCGGGCGCGCGGGAGCGGGTCGGTGCCACCGGTGGCCCGGCCGTCGGTGAGGAGGACGAGGAGGGGGCGGCGGTGGGGGTCCCGGGTCCGTTCGCGGCGGATGAGGTCGCGGGCCTTCAGGAGGCCTTGGGCGAGTGGGGTTTTGCCGCCGGTGCGGAGGTCGGCGAGGCGGCGGACCGCGATGTCGACCGACGTGGTGGGCGGAAGGACCAGTTCCGCGTCCTGGCCGCGCATGGTGATGACGGCGACTTTGTCGCGGCGCTGGTAGGCGTCGCGGAGCAGCGCCACCACCGCGTTGGTGACGGCGGCGAGGCGGTCGCGGGCGGCCATGGAGCCGGAGGTGTCGACGACGAAGACGACCAGGTTGCCTTCGCGGCCTTCGCGATACGCGCCCCGCAGGTCGTCGGCAGCGAAGGCGAGGGGGCCCGACAGGCGGCCGCGCTCGAACTGGCGCGGGGCCGCGGCGAAGATGGTGCCCAGCAGATGCAGGCCGGTGGAGGTGTCGTCGGTGGTGCGCACGACGCGGCCCTGGCGGGTGCGGGCACGGGAGCGGCGGCCGGGTGCGCCCTCGCCGACGCCGGGGACCTCCCAGCGCGGGGGCTTGGGCAGGGTTGCGGTGGGCGCGGCGACGCGGCCCTCACGGCCGGCCGAGTCGTTCCGGCCACGCCGATCGTCGTGCGGGCGCGGGTCACCCGGTGGATTCTGGCCTCCCCCAGGGAAATCCGGGCCGCTGTCCGGCTCGAGGCCATGGTCCGAATCCGGACCACCCGGGGTATCGGAGTCGCTCGGCGAGGGGTCCGAGCCATCGCACGACCCAGCGCCGCCATCGCGCGAGTCCGGTTCGGCGCCAGGTGAATCGGCGTGTTCCGGGTTCAGGCCGGAACCATCGGCCCCGTCCGCCGGATCCTGCGGTCCCGCACCGTTGTTCGGCGGGACCGCTTCACCTTTTCCCAGGCTGTCGTCCTCCTCGGCGCGGGCCGCTTCCTCGGCCGCGTTCCGCATGGCGTCGTCGAGTTGCTCCTCGCTGATACCGGGTTCGTCGAAGGGATCGCGGCGACGGCGGTGCGGCAGCGCCAGTTCGGCGCCCACGCGGACATCGGCCTCGGTGACCGCGGTCGCTCCGCGCCAGGCCGCGTGGGCGGTCGCGGTGCGCGCCACCACCAGGTCGGCGCGCATGCCGTCGACATCGAAGCTCGCGCACAGGGCGGCGATGCGGCGCAGCTCGACATTGTCGAGACCGACGTCGGCGAGCTTGTCGCGGGCGGTCAGAATGCGTTCGGCCACTTCACGATCCGCGGCGGCGTAGCGGCCGGCGAAGGCGCCGGGATCCGCCTCGTAGTCCAGGCGGCGGCGGACGACGGCCATCCGCACGTCCACATCGCGGGAGGCGACCACGTCCACGGTGAGCCCGAATCGGTCCAGCAGCTGCGGCCGCAGCTCGCCTTCCTCCGGATTCATGGTGCCCACCAGGACGAATCGCGCCGGATGCGTGTGCGAGACACCGTCGCGCTCGATGTGCACCCGCCCCATGGCGGCCGCGTCGAGCAGTACGTCCACCAGATGGTCGTGCAGCAGGTTCACCTCGTCGACGTAGAGCACGCCGTGATGCGCGGCGGCCAGCAGCCCCGGCTTGAACGCCTGCTCCCCGTCCCGCAGCACCCGCTCCAGATCCAGCGACCCGACCACCCGGTCCTCGGTGGCGCCCACCGGCAGCTCCACCAGCCGTGCGGGCCGCGCCCCGGACTCGTCCACCACCGGCGGCAGCAACTGCGCCAGCGCCCGCACCACGGTCGATTTCGCGGTCCCCTTCTCCCCGCGCACCAGCACCCCGCCGATCCCCGGATGCACCGCGCACAGGATCAGCGCCAGCTGCAACCGCTCCTGCCCCACCACCGCGGAGAACGGAAACCCGGCCTCGTCAACGGCCGTACGAACACTCTCGGAGTAAGCCACAGGAGAAACGGACACGACCCCAACTCTAAGGGCGCCCCCGTCCCCCACCCCGGGCACCCCTTCCCGGTCGCGCTGCCGACCTGGGCCACTGGGTGAAACAGCCGCGCCCGCTGTGGGTTTCACAGCGGGCGCGGGATTGTTCGGTGGGTGCGGGGTCAGCCGCGGCGCATCGGGATGTGCGGGATGCCGTCTTCGATGTACTCCTCGCCGTCGGGCTTGAAGCCGTGCTTGGTGTACATGTCGAGCAGGTAGGTCTGGGCGTTCAGGCGGACGGTCGCCGAGCCGGCTTCGGCCAGGGCGGCCTGCAGCAGGCGGGTGGTGTAGCCGTGGCCGCGGGCCTCGGGGGTGGTGCAGAGGCGGCCGATGCGGAAGGACTTCACGCCCTCGTCGTGCTCCTCCATGAGGCGCAGGGTGCAGATGACCTCGCCCTCATCGTCGAGCCAGAAGTGCCGGGTTTCCGGCAGCAGGTCGAACCCGTCCAGTTCCGGGTACGCGCACTTCTGCTCGACGACGAACACCTCGACGCGAAGTTTCAACAGCTTGTACAGCGTCGCGGTGTCCAGGTCTTGGGACCACGACCGTTTGAGAGCAACCGTTGACATCATCGCGTCTTGCTATCACATCTAGGCGTGAGAAGCGATACCGACGGGCTCGGGCGTGTTGTCCGAATCCACCGAATCCAGCTGCAGAGCCTTGGTGGACCAGTCCCAGACCTCGCGGTACAGGGCCTGGTTCTCGGAGAGCTTGACGCCCAGCGACGGCACCATTTCCTTGAGTTTCGGCTCCCACGTGGAGAATTCGCGCGGGAAGCACTTCTTCATGACATCCAGCATGGCGCTGACACAGGTGGACGCGCCGGGGGACGCACCGAGCAGACCGGCGATGGTGCCGTCCTCGGCCGCGACGACCGCGGTGCCCAGCTCCAGCACGCCGCCGATGCCCTTGCGACGGATCATCTGCACGCGCTGACCGGCGATGATCAGCTCCCAGTCGGCGCTGTCGGCGCGCGGGATGAACTCCTCCATGGCGCCGATGCGGCCGTTCTGCGACTTGAGCAGCTCGGAGACCAGGTAGTTGACCAGGCCCATCTCCGTGACGCCCACGCCGAGCATGGAGAACAGATTGTTCGGCTTGACCGACTTGACGAGGTCGGTCAGCTTGCCGTCCTTGAGGAACTTCGGCGTCCAGCCGGCGTAGGGGCCGAACAGCAGGCCCTTCTCACCGTTGATGACGCGAGTGTCCAAGTGCGGCACCGACATCGGCGGCGCGCCGACCGACGCCTGGCCGTACACCTTGGCCTCGTGCTGGGCGATCAGGTCCGGGTTGGTGCAGCGCAGGAACAGGCCCGACACCGGGAAGCCGCCGAAGCCGCGGATCTCCTTGATGCCCGACTTCTGCAGCAGCGGCAGCGCGCCGCCGCCCGCGCCGACGAACACGAACTTGGCGTTGATGACCCGCACCTTGTTGCTGCGCAGGTTGCGCACCTTGACCAGCCAGGAGCCGTCGGACTGCTTGGTCAGGTTCAGCACGTCGTGGCCGAAGGCGATGTCCGCGCCGGACGCACCCAGGTAGGCCAGCAGTTCCTTGGTGAGCTCACCGAAGTCGATATCGGTGCCCGAGTCGGTCCAGTTCAGAGCGACCGGGTCGGAGAAGTCACGGCCCTTGGCCATCAGGGGCAGGCGACGGCTGAATTCGGCTGCGTCGTCGATGAATTCCATGCCCTCGAACAGCGGGTGCTTCGACAGCGCCTCGTGGCGCTTGCGCAGGTACTCCACGCCGTCCGGGCCGTGGGTGAAGCTCACGTGCGGGATGGGGTTGATGAAGTTCGACGGGTTGGCCAGCACGCCGTTCTCGACCGAGTAGGACCAGAACTGGCGCGAGACCTGGAAGCGCTCGTTGATGTCGATGGCCTTGGTGATCTCCACCGAGCCGTCGGCGTTCTGCGGCGTGTAGTTCAGCTCGCACAGGGCGGAGTGGCCCGTCCCCGCGTTGTTCCACGGGTCGCTGCTCTCGGCGGCCGCGGCCTCCAGGCGCTCGAAGATGGTGATCGACCAGTCCGGCTGCACCTGTCGAAGCAAGGCACCGAGGGTGGCACTCATGATGCCGGCACCGACGAGTACTACATCGGTCTTTTCAATCGTGGCAGCGTTCGACACGGCGTTGATCGACTTCCTTGTCATTTGTGGGTCACCAGGTGGAGGTTAGGTTACCCGTCGTTCACTTGGACTCAATTCTGCCCCTGACCATTCCCGAATCTTGCTTCCAAATCCCCGAATGTGAGAGATCCCTCCCAAATGGACATCGCCGGGACGCGGTCTATGTTGGGCGTGTGACCTCCGAAACGTCATCCACCACGTCGTCGACCACTACCTGGCAGCCCGATGTGCTGGGTGCCGACTACCAGCAGCTGACCATTCCGATGGGTCCGGATCCGGACGGTGAAGGCGACGTGGTCGCCACCCTGGTCCGTTATGCCCCGGCCGACGCCCCGGTCGCCACCCGGGCCGTGCTGTACGTGCACGGGTTCACCGACTACTTCTTCCAGGAGCACCTGGCCCAGCACCTGGCCGCCCAGGGCTACGCCTTCTACGCGCTGGATCTGCGCAAATGCGGGCGCTCACAGCGGGCCGGGCAGACCCCGCACTATGTGAGCGACCTGGCGCTCTACGACGGGGAACTGAACCGGTCGCTGCAGGTGATCCGCGAGGAGACCGAGCTGCCGGTGCTGATCATGGCGCACTCCACCGGCGGCCTGGTGACCTCGCTGTGGCTGAACCGATTGCAGGCCACCGGCGGCGCTCGCGCGCAGGGCATCACGGGACTGGTGCTCAACAGCCCCTGGTTCGACCTGCAGGGACCCGGCTACTACCGCTCGGTCGGCACGCCGCTGCTGGAGGGCCTGGGCCGGTGGCGGGGGTTCGCGAAGCTGCCGCTCGGCGTCTCCACCGCGTACGGCGACAGCCTGCACCACAGCGTCTCCGGCGAGTGGGATTACAACCTGGACTGGAAACCGTTGAGCGGCTACGCGGTTCACGCCGGCTGGCTGCGGGCCATTCGCCGCGGTCACCTCCGGCTGCACAAGGGCCTGGACATCGGTGTGCCCGCGCTGATCCTGCGGTCGAAGGCCACCAAGTTCATGAGCAAGTACGGACCCGCCGCCGACCTGGCGGATCTGGTACTCGACGTCAAGCAGATCCAGCGCTGGTCGGGCTGCCTGGGCGAGCGCACCAATATCGTGCCCATCGAGGGCGCGCGGCACGACGTGTTCCTGTCGTCGGAGACGCCGCGCACCCAGGCGTTCAGGGAGCTGGATTCCTGGCTGAAGTGGCTCGCCGACTCACCAGAAACTGGTGCGTAGCACCACTTCGGTGGCCAGCTCGTGGCCCGCTTCGGCCGCCACATCGGCGACATCCATGGGGACCAGCCGGAATTCGCCGTAGACGAACCGGCTGGAAGCCTCGGCCACCGGGCGCGGCAGGCGCTTGGTGGCCAGCAGGGTGGTGGGGATCTCCACCGGCGGGCAGGAAGGGTCCTTGACGGCGCCGTCCGCGCCCGGCGCGGCCGGGTGACCGCCGCCGGCCACGATGAGGCTCATGAAGCGGCCGAAGCCGCGGGCGGCCAGCTGCCAGGCCAGGTCCGCGCCCGCGCCGCTGCCGACCAGGTTGGCCCACGGGACCTTCAGCTGGTCGAGGATGGCGAAAACGGTGGTGGCGTCGAGACCGTCGATCGATTCGATCGCGATGGTGTGCAGGTCCGAGGTCTGCAACCGGGCACAGACCTGGTCGTAAATGTCGGCCGGATCACCCGCATCGGGTAGCAGCAGGACGTGGTGCCTGGTTTCGGGTCCGCCGACTCGCACCGCCCACTCGCGGTCACCGACCGTGATCCGCCGAGATTCCATGGTCGAACACGCTACAGGAGCGCCGGAGGGGCCGAACGCGAGTCGGGCGGATTTGTGTGACGCCGGTCACTTCTTGATGGTCAGAACCGGGAGATCCGCGGCCGCACCAGCGGTGATGAGCCGTTCGAGCGCGTCCTGGTCGAGGTGCTTCTCCATGAGGTCGGCCAGCAGATCCAGCTGGGCGGAGCGCACCTCGGCGACCGAAACAGTGTCGGAGACAACGAAATCGGTGCGGCCCGCCCGCGCGGCGACCACGCGCAGCCAGGCGCGGCGAAACTCGTCCGACTCCAGGGCTCCGTGCAGATGGGTGCCCCAGATCGCCTCGCGCACACTGCCTTCGGGAGCGCTGTCGAGTTCGAACCACGGGTCGTCGCCCTGCCGGGTGACGCGCCCGTGGTGGATCTCATAGCCGTGCACCGGGAGATCGCTGTCACGGCCCGGCTCAGCATGAATCGGGACACGGCCGCTGGAACGGCGCAGCACCTTGGGGTCGGCGAATTCGATCTCCAGGTCCAGCAGGCCCAGGCCGGGGACGGTGCCCGCGGCGGATTCGACCGGGTCGACGATGGTGCGGGCCAGCATCTGGTAGCCGCCGCAGATGCCGAGAATGGGGCCACCGGCCGCCGCACGCACCGTCAGGGCGTCGGCAATCCCGGTGCGCCGCAACCACTCCAGGTCTCCGACGGTGGATTTGCTGCCGGGAATGACGACCAGGTCCGCTCCGGCCAGGCGGGACGGGTCGCTCACCCAGCGCACGGATACCCCGGGTTCGCAGGCCAGGGCCTCCACATCGGTGGAATTGGAGATGCGCGGCAGCCGGATCGCGGCGACCGTCAGCCACTCTCCGCCCAGCGGCGGGCGGGAACGGCCGACGGGGGCGTCCGCGACGGTGCCGAGCGAGTCCTCGGCGTCGATCCAGAGGTCCTCGGCGAACGGGATGACACCGAGCGTGGACCGCCCGGTCAGCTCAGCGAGCTGGTCCAGCCCCGGTCGCAACAGGTCCACATCGCCCCGGAACTTGTTGATGATGAACCCGGAAATCAGTTGCTGGTCTTCGGGTTCCAGAATCGCCACGGTCCCGAACAGGTGGGCGAGCACTCCCCCGCGATCGATGTCGCCGACCACCACGACCGGCAGCTCTGCAGCCCTCGCCAATCCCATGTTCGCCAGATCCGTTGCCCGCAGGTTGATCTCGGCGGGCGATCCCGCGCCCTCGCAGATCACCACATCGAATTCGGCTCGCAGCGAAGCCAATTCCGCGGCGACGATGGCACGCAACTGCTGCCGATGACGGAAGTAATCCTTCGCCCCGACGGTATCGACGGCCTTGCCCCGCACCACGAGCTGCGAGCGCCGGTCACTCCCCGGCTTCAACAGCACCGGGTTGAACCGCACGCTCGGCTCCAGCCCACAGGCCCGGGCCTGCAGCGCCTGCGCCCGGCCGATCTCCCCGCCGTCCAAGGTGACGACGGAGTTGTTCGACATGTTCTGCGCCTTGAAGGGTGCGACCCGCACCCCGCGCCGCGCCAGCATGCGGCAGAGCCCCGCCACCACAACGCTTTTGCCCGCATCGGATGTGGTCCCGGCGATCAGCAGAGCGCCCTTCATCCCGGCCACCCGATACCGGCCACCACAGATCCGCTCCCCATGCCCCGCGCAACGACACTCGCCCCACACCTCGCCGACATCCGGCAAGGCCCGGCCGCGACAACGCTTACTTCGCAGGTGGCGCCCGCCGCGGGCGAAGCGCTCCTCACCTCTGCCACTCGACGCTCCCCCCGGAGGACGCGGGTGAGGATGGTGGCGCCGGCTGCCCTCCGCGCTCTCCACTGCGCGCGCCGACGGCAAAACCCGTTCACCACAACGCTTTTCCCGGCGGGCGAGGCGGTACCCGCAACCAGCGGGGCACGCGTCACCGCCGGTTGTTCCCAGCTCGGGCGCCGCTGTCATAGGCATCCCGGCTGGTATAGGAGTCGCGGCTGCTACTGGTGTACGCGTCCCGGCTCGTGTAGACGTCGCGGCCGTCGTCCGCTTCGGCGTCGGCGCCGCTGGTCACCTCGACCTCGGGCTGCTCGCCGGGGGCGTCGTCCGCTTCCGGCACCTGCCGCCCCGCGGCGAGTTCGACGTGGCGGCGCATGGTGGCGCGGAGCGCGCCCAGACCCTCGTCGCGGGGGTTGGGCGGGAGAACCCGCGAATTCTTCCGCCGCGGGCCGCGGGAGCCGATCGCCCGAGTTCTGGTACCCCGCTGGGGCATCGCGACTCTCACGGGAGCGTCAGGATCTCGGCGCCGTCGTCGGTGACGACGAGGGTGTGCTCGAACTGTGCGGTCCACTTGCGGTCCTTGGTGACCACCGTCCAGCCGTCGTCCCAGATCTCGTAGTCGATGCCGCCCAGGTTGATCATGGGCTCGATGGTGAAGGTCATGCCCGGCTCGATGACCGACTCCACGGCGGGCTGGTCGTAGTGCAGGATGACCAGGCCGGAGTGGAAGGTGGGGCCGACACCGTGGCCGGTGAAGTCGCGGACCACGCCGTAGCCGAAGCGGTTGGCGTAGGCCTCGATGACGCGGCCGATGACATTGAGCGCGCGGCCCGGCTTGACCGCCTTGATGGCCCGCATGGTGGCCTCCTCGGTGCGCTCGACCAGCAGGCGCACCTCCTCGTCCACATCACCGGCGAGGAAGGTCTTGTTGGTGTCGCCGTGCACGCCGTCGATGTAGGCGGTGACGTCGATATTGACGATGTCGCCGTCCTCGATCACGGTCGAGTCCGGGATGCCGTGGCAGATGACCTCGTTCAGCGAGGTGCAGCAGGACTTGGGAAATCCCTTGTAGCCCAGGGTCGACGGGTACGCGCCGTGGTCGAGCATGTACTCGTGCGCGATCCGGTCCAGCTCGTCGGTGGTGACGCCGGGCGCGACGGCCTTGCCGGCCTCTTCCAGGGCCTGGGCCGCGATCTTGCCCGCGATCCGCATCTTCTCGATGGTCTCCGGGGTCTGCACCCAGGGCTCGTGCCCCTCCTTGGCGGTCTTCTTCCAGACGTACTCGGGTCGCTCGATGTTCTTCGGGACCTCGCGAATGGGCGACTGCGTGCCGGGAACGAGGGGCTTGCGGGTGCGCACAGACATGGGTACCAGACTATCTGCCGGTCCGGATCGCGAGATCCCCAGGTCCGGCTACGGGGGAATTCTTCCGGACCATGGTCCGTTTATCCTTTCGGTTGACTTGGAAACAAGACTCGAGAGGGGTTCCGGCCGTGGAACTGGGGCTGACGACATTCGCTGAAACTCATCCCGTCGGTGGCGACGGGCCGGTGCCGACCGCGGGCGAGCGGTTGCGACAGGTGGTCGAGGAGGCAGTGGCCACCGAGCAGGCCGGGCTGGACGTCTACGGCGTCGGTGAGCATCACCGCAAGGACTTCGCCGCGTCCTCGCCGGCCGTCGTGCTGGCGGCCATCGCGTCCCGCACCGAACGGATCCAGCTCACCAGCGCGGTGACCGTGCTGAGCTCCGCAGACCCGGTGCGGGCCTTCCAGGACTTCTCCACGCTGGACGGGATTTCGAACGGGCGGGCCGAATTGATGGCCGGGCGTGGGTCGTTCATCGAATCGTTCCCGCTGTTCGGGTACGACCTCGGCGACTACGACGAGCTCTTCGAGGAGAAGCTCGCGCTGCTGCTGAAGATCCGCGAGGAGGAGCCGGTCACCTGGTCGGGCAGGTTCCGCGCACCGCTGACCGACGCGATCGTCTACCCGCGCACCGAGAATCGGCCGCTGCCGGTGTGGATCGCGGTGGGCGGCAGCCCCGAATCCGTCGTGCGCGCAGGGCTGCTGGGCCTGCCGCTGGCCATCGCCATCATCGGCGGGCAGCCGGCGCGGTTCAAGCCGCTGGTCGATCTCTATCACCGGGCACTCGAGGAAGGCGGGCACGAGCCGCAGCCGGTGGCGGTGCACGCGCACGGGTATGTCGCCGACACCGACAAGGAAGCCGTCGAGGACTTCTACGCGCCGTACGCGCGGGCCATGTCCGGGATCGGGCGCGAGCGCGGCTGGGGTCCGATGACCCGGCAGCAGTTCGATGCGCTGCGCTCGCAGAGTGGTTCGCTGTTCGTGGGCACGCCGGACCATGTCGCGGAGAAGATCGCCGATGTCCGTGACACGCTCGGGCTGGACCGGTTCATGTTGCACGCCAGCGTGGGCACGCTGCCGCACGAGAAGGTGCTGCACACCATCGAACTGCTGGGCGGAAAGGTTGCTCCGCAGCTCGGCTGACCGGCGTCAGTAATCGGTGAGTCTGGCCTGGAACGCGATGCGGTCGCCGCGGTAGAGCGAGCGCACGCGTTCGATGGGCACACCCTCACCGTCCACACTGCGGCGGTGCAGCAGCAGCATCGGCAGGGCCGTCGTGCATTCCAGCAGGGCGGCCTCGCGCGGTGAGGCGAGCACGGTTTCGATGCGCTCGGTGGCGACCGCGTAGACCACGCCCATGCCACGGGTGGCGGCGTACAGCGAGGTCTCCGGGTTGTAGAACTCGCGCAGCACGGCGAAGCGGTCCAGCGGCATCCAGGTGCTCTCCAGGCCGATGCGCTCGCCGTCGGCCAGCAGGATGCGCTCCAGGTGCATGACCGGCGTGCCGGGTTCGAGCGCGAGGTCCCCGGCGGTGTCCTTGTCCGCCGGGATATCGGTCCATTCGACGAGCAGACGGCCGGGTTTGCGGCCGAACTTGATCGCGCCCTCGGTGTAGGAGCGCAACGACAGGGGCTGCACCATCTTCGGGCGCGAGACCACCGTGCCGCGGCCCTGACGGCGAATACGGCCTTCCACCAAGAGTTCTCGCACGGCCTGACGCACGGTTTCACGGGCGACGCCGCAGCGCAGGGCCAGTTCGCGTTCCGAGGGCAGCGGGTCACCCTCGGAGAGTTCGGTGAGCAGCGCCTCGAGTTCCGCGCGCACGCGGTACGACTTCGGCAGGCGCGCGTTCGGCGCGGAATCGGTTCCGGCGCCGGGCATTTCGCCCAGCGGACGGCCTGGCTCCACCTGGTCTTCCACCCCGGCAGCCTCCCTCGTGTCCATGACCCCAGCCTACACAGGATTGGTCTATACCAATTATTAACCTACCGTTTCCACACGAAACACTCGTAGGTCTAGACCATTGCTCAGGATGATTCCCATGCGAATGGTCATCATCGGCGGAGGGATCCTCGGTACCGCCCACGCTCTGGCCGCCATCCGGCGCGGCCACCACGTCATCCACCTCGAGCGCGAGGTCGAAGCCCGCGGCGCGACCGTGCGCAACTTCGGTCTGGTGTGGGTATCGGGGCGCAGCGCACACGAATTGGAGCTCACCCTGCGCTCGCGGCAGCTGTGGGAGGAGATCGGCGGCCAGGTCCCCGGCGTCGGCTTCCGCGCGGCCGGTTCCCTCACGCTGGTGCGCTCGGAGAACGAGCTCGCGGTGGCCGAGGCCGCCGCGGCCCACCCCTCGGCCGCCGAACGCGGCTTCGAACTGCTCGACGTCGACCGGGTGCGCGCGCTGAACCCCGCGCTGCGCGGCAAATTCCTTGCGGGCCTGCACTGTTCGACCGATGCCGCCGTGGAGTCCCGGCAGGCGCTGCCCGCCCTGCGGCGCTACATGGAGGCCACTGAACGCTACGCCTTCTTCGCCGGCACCGAGGCCCGCGCCGTCACCGGCACCACCGTGATCGACGACCGCGGCCGCCGCCACGAGGGCGATCTGGTGCTGGTCTGCCCGGGTGCCGCGCACACCGGCCTGACCCGCGAACTGGTGGGCGACATTCCGGTGCGCCGGGTGCGGCTGCAGATGATGCAGACCGCTCCCCTGGGCGAACCGCTCACCACCGCCATCGCCGACGGCGACAGCTTCCGCTACTACCCGGCCTTCGCCGGCCCGGAGCTGGACCGGCTCAATCGTGAAGAGGCGCAGCCGTTCACGGCCGCCCAGCACAAGATGCAGCTGCTGGCCGTGCAGCGCCTGCACGGCGGGCTCACCATCGGCGACACCCACGAGTACGACGAGCCGTTCACCTTCGACGTGGACGAGGCCCCCTACGAGCACCTCACCGGCGTGATGGAGGAACTGCTGGGCCGCAAGCTGCCGCCGATCGTGCGGCGCTGGGCGGGCGTGTACAGCCAGTCCATCGATCCGGGCACCATCGTCACCCGCGCGCAGGCGGCCGACGGCGTCTGGGTCGTCACCGGTCCGGGTGGCCGCGGCATGACGCTCGGCCCCGCCCTCGGCGAAGAGACCGCCGACCTCCTCTCGCTCTGAGACCTCCTCGACCAAAGGAATCACCGTGTCCGACAAGCAGATCGAACTCGCCGTCCTCGATATGGCGGGCACCACCGTCGCCGACGACGGACTGGTCGAGCGGGCGTTCGAGGCGGCCATCACCGCCGCGGGCGTGCCCGCCGCGGGCCCGGAACGCGAGGCGGCCCGCACCTTCGTGCGGGACACCATGGGCCAGTCCAAGATCTGGTGCTTCCGCACCCTGCTCGGCGACGAGGACCGAGCCCAGCTGGCCAACCGCGCCTTCGAGGCCGCCTACGCGGAATTCGCCGACGCGGGCGTGAACCCGATTCCCGGTGCCGCGGAGGCCATTTCGGCGCTGCGGGCGGCGGGCATCAAGGTGGCGCTGACCACCGGGTTCAGCCGCGAGACCCAGGACAGGCTGCTGAACGCGCTGGGCTGGAACGACATCGCCGATCTGGCCCTGGTCCCCTCCGACGCCGGGCGCGGCCGCCCCTACCCCGACATGGTGCTCACCGCCGTGCTGCGACTGGAGGCCGACGCCGTGGATCGCGTTGCGGTGCTGGGTGATACGTCCAGCGATATCGTCACCGGCCTGGCCGCGGGCGCGCGCATCGTCGCGGGCACGCTGACCGGCGCGCACACCGAGGAGCAGCTGCGGGCCGCGGGAGCCACCCACGTGGTGCCGTCGGTCACCGAATTCGCGCAGCTGCTGCTGGCCGAGCGCGGCTAGAGAATTCCGCCGCCCGGGCGCGCCTCGCCCGGGCGGCGGAGTACCCCATCCCTTCGATTCCACCAGTCTTCGACTCGACCGTCCCCTGAACTGAAAGTGCAGTCACCGTGCGTATTTCGAACAACCGCCTCGCACGCAACATCGCCCGCACCGCTCTCATCCTGACCTCCGCCACCGCGGTCGCCTTCAGCCTGACCGCCTGCGGCGGCACCGGCAGCGACTCGAAGGACGGCAAGACGGTCACCGTCTACTCCGTCGATGGCCTCGGCGACTGGTACAAGCCCGTCTTCGAGCAGTTCAAGGCGCAGACCGGCATCACGGTCAACGAGGTGGAGGCCGGCTCCGGTGAGGTCGTCAGCCGAGTGGAGAAGGAACAGTCCAACCCGCAGGCCGATGTCGTCGTCACCCTGCCGCCGTTCATGCAGAAGGCCGACAAGTCGGGGCTGCTGCAGGCCAGCGGCGTGGACACCGGCGCGGTCGCCGCCGCCGACAAGGACGCCAACGGCAAGTGGGTTTCCCTGGCGGGCAACTACCTGTGCTTCATCGCCAACCCGTCGGTCGACGCCACCAAGCTGACCTGGGACGACCTGCTCAAGCCCGACTACAAGGGCAAGCTGCAGTACTCCACCCCCGGCCAGGCCGGTGACGGCACCGCGGTCCTGGTGCTGCTGCAGCAGCTCATGGGCAAGCAGGGCGCGCTCGACTACCTGGCCAAGCTGCAGGCCAACAATGTCGGCCCGTCCTCCTCCACCGGCAAGCTGCAGGCCAAGGTGGACAAGGGCGAGATCCTCATCGCCAACGGCGACGTGCAGATGAACCTGCAGAGCGTCAAGAACGGCTCCAAGTTCAACGTCTTCTTCCCGGCGTCCGCCGACGGCAAGAAGTCGACCGTCTCGCTGCCCTACCTGATGGGCATGGCCAAGGGCGCGCCGCATTCGGACGCGGCCAAGAAGCTGATGGAGTTCCTGCTCTCGGCCGACGTGCAGAAGTCGCTGCCCGACACCTTCGCCATCCCGTCCCGCACGGATCTGGCGAGCGCTCCGGCCACCGGCAACGGTCCGTCCCCGGCCTCGACGATCAAGGACGTGACCGTTCTGCACCCCGACTGGACCTCCGTGCTCGACAACCTCGACGCCGACGTGGCCGCCTACACCAAGGCCACCGGTAGCTAGCGATACCAGCCCCAGGAGCAGCAACCATGTCCTCCGCGTTGACGACATCCACGGTGGCCGGCGAGACCACCGACGAACCGGCCATCGTGTTCGACCGGGTCGGAGTCACCTACGGTCGCGGCCGTAAATCCACTGTGGCACTGGCCGATTTCAACCTGCGGGTGGCCGCGGGGGAAACGGTCGCGCTCCTGGGGCCCAGCGGTTCCGGCAAGTCCACCGCGCTCAAGGCGCTGGCCGGGTTCGTCCGGCCCACCTCGGGCGCGGTGCGGCTGGCCGGCCGCGACGTCACCGACCTCTCCCCCGCCAAACGCGGCATCGGGGTGGTGGTGCAGTCCTACGCGCTGTTCCCGCACATGCGGGTGCACGACAATGTGGCCTTCGGGCTGAAGGCACATCGCGTGCCGCGCAACGAGATCGGGGCCCGGGTGACCGAGGCCCTGAACATGGTCGGCATGGGCGCCTACGCCCAGCGGCTGCCGCGCGAGCTGTCCGGCGGGCAGCAGCAGCGCGTCGCCATCGCGCGGGCACTCGCCATCCGGCCCCGGGTGCTGCTGCTCGACGAGCCCCTCGCGGCGCTGGACGCGCAGTTGCGCCAGAACATGCTCGGCGAGCTGCAGCAGCTGCGAAAAGCCTTGCCGGACACGGCGATGCTGTACGTGACCCACGACCAGGCCGAGGCGCTCGCGCTGGCAGATCGCATCGCGGTCATGCGCGACGCGCGGCTGGTCGACATCGATACCGCGCACAAACTGTGGCAGCAGCCCGCCACCGAATTCACCGCATCCTTCCTGGGCGGCGCGAATCTGCTGGCCTGCACGGTCGAACACGTCTCCGGCACCGCCGCGCTGGTGACCGTCGGCGAGCACACGCTGCGCGCGGACGCGCCGCCGCCCGGCGTGGGACGCCCCGACTGGGCACCGAATGCCGACGCCCAGTTGTGCGTCCGGCCGCAGACTGTGCGCATCGTGCCGCTCACCGAACGAGATGCGCTGCGCGCCACCGTGATCACCAGCGTCTGGAAGGGCGCTTCGACCCGGCTGCACCTCGACGTGACGGGTATACCCGCCGAGCTCACCGTGGATGTCCTGGGCCACACCGAGATCGAGCCCGGCGACCACATCGGGGTGTGCTTCCCCGACCCGGCCGGGGTGCTCATCCCGCCGGGCATCGGCACCGACTCCGCCGCGGACGGCGAGGTCCGCGCATGACCGCCCCGCCGGCCCGTCGAGCTACGGGTGAATTCGACTATGCCGCGGTGACATCGAGCCCGCTGCGGGAAGAACGGCGGACGGTGTCGCGACGGCGCGCGGTGACCGCCGACGAGGCCTCCGAGCTGGTCGCAGGGGCAGCCGCGGCGCGGGATGGGAGGCCGTCGTGACCGCGCTGCTCGAATCTCCTTCCGCGGCAGAGGCTCCCGGGACTCGCGAGCCGGGACGGTCGTGGCGGCCGGTGCTGTGGACACTGCCGCCGGTGCTGACGGTGCTGCTGATCGCGGTGTATCCCATCGTGCGGGTGCTATTGGAATCGACCAAGACCAAGTCCGGGCGAGGGGTCGGGACCTGGTCGGCGGTGCTGGCCGAAGAGTCGTTCCGGAATGCGCTGCTGCGCACCGTCACCATCGCGGTCAGCTCGACGATCGGCTGCCTGCTGCTGGGGACATTCCTGGCGATCGTGCTGGCATTCGTGCCGTTTCCGGGTTCGCAGCTGGTGGGCCGGCTCATCGACTCGGTGCTGACACTGCCGTCCTTCCTCGTGACACTGGCCTTCACGTTCCTGTACGGGACAGCGGGGGCGGTGAACGCGTTCATCAACCAGATCACCGGCGGTACGCGGCCGGTGGTGAACTTCCTCAGCACGCCCTGGGGCGTGATCCTCGCCGAGGTCACCTTCTTCACGCCGTTCGTGGTGCGGCCGCTGCTGGCCGCGTTCGCGCAGATGCCGCGCGAACAGCTGGATGTGGCCTCCAGTCTGGGCGCCTCGCCGTGGCGGGTGCTGGCGCAGGTGGTGATGCCGGAGGCCTGGCCCGCGCTGGCGGCGGGCGGCAGCCTCACGCTGCTGTTGACCCTCAACGAATTCGGCATCGTGCTGTTCACCGGGGCCAAGGGTGTCATCACGCTGCCCGCGCTGATCTACACGCGCGGCATCGTCACCTTCGATCTGCCGGGAGCCGCGGTGCTGGCCTCGGTGCAGGTATTGCTGTCACTCGGCCTGTATCTCGGATATCGGCTGCTGTTCGCGCGCCTCACCGGTGCGCGGAAGGAGAGCTGAACCATGCTGGTGTGGACCAGGCGCGGGCGGGCCGCGGTGCTCGCCGTGTTCGGAGTCGTCGTCGCGGTGGTGTTCGTGGCGCCCATCGCGACCGTGGTGGCGGCGGCACTGGCCGGACGCTGGAACGGGCCGCTGCCCTCGCAGCTGGGGTTCGCGAACTTCTCCCGGGCGCTGTCGGGCGAGGAGTCCGCGAGCCTGTCGGTGAGCCTGCAGACCGCGCTGCTGGCGGGACTGCTCTCACTGGCGCTGGGCACTTGGGCGGCGCTGGCGTCGATGGAGGCGCCCGGCTGGCTGCGGCGGCTCACCGACGCGGTGTTCCATGTGCCGGTCGCGGTGCCGTCGGTCGCGATCGGCCTGGGCGTGCTCATCACCTGCAACGAGCGGCCGCTGCTGCTGGGCGGGACCAAATGGATTGTGATCCTGGCGCATACGGTGCTCGTGCTGGCCTACGCCTTCAGCGGGGTCTCCGCCGCGCTGGACCGGCTCGACCCCGGCTACCGGCAGGCCGCCGAATCGCTCGGCGCCGGACCGGCGCGGGTCCTGTTCCGGATCACGCTGCCGCTGCTGCTGCCCGCGCTCGGCGCGGCGGCGGGGCTGGCCATCGCACTGTCCATGGGTGAGCTGGGGGCGACCATCATGGTCTACCCCGCGACCTGGAAAACCCTGCCGGTGGCCATTTTCGCGGCCACCGACCGCGGCGAAGTCTTCGATGCCGCGGCCAGTACCACGCTGCTGGTGCTGGTCACCCTCCTCGCCCTGGTGATCCTGGGTCGCTTGAAAGGTCGTGCGGCACTGCGCTGACTGCCGGGTCAGCTTTCGGGTCGACCGCACCACACCGCTGACCGCGAATGAGGGGACGGTCAGCGGTGTCTTGCGTTTATTGCCGGGCGCGGCGGACAGTTGAACGGTTAGGCTCGCCGCGTTGTCGCGTTCGTTCGCGTTGTCGGAGTTACTGCTCGGGCGGGGGTAGTTCGATGGTGGTCGTAGCAGGGTTGTCCGGAGAGTCCTATGACGTGGACAACGAACCGTTCTATACCGCGGGCAGCCGGTCGGTGCAGTACCTGTGCCGGGATCCGCGTGGGCAGCAGCGGCTCTACAAGCTGTACCGGACTCCGGTCACCGGTCCCGACGCCATCGAATCGGCGCGGCAGGCCATGCTCTTCGGGCGGCAGACCGTCCTCGCCGCCGAGGCCGCGGGCGGATCCACCGGGGATGCCGCCGAGGCGGTGAACTGGCCGATCGATCTGGTGCTGCACGAGGGGATGCTGGCCGGGACCGTGCTGCCGTTGATTCCCATGGACTTCCTGCAGCCGGACGGGCGGCCGCGCACCCTGGATCAGCTGTGGGCCGCGCCCGGGCAGGTGGCGTCGTATTTCCGGGCCGGACTGGCGATCCGGCTGAGCGACATCGCGCGGGTGCTCGAGGAACGGCAATTCGCGCACGGGGACCTGTCCGCCAAGAACGTGCTGTGGCAGCCGGCCGCGCCGCTGGCGTACGTCATCGACACGGCCGGGCCGGCGACGCCCGACGCGGCCCACGACCGGTTCAAGGATCGGTACGACCTGGCGGTGCTGGTGTATCGGACGTTGCTGCCGGATGCCGGGGCGGGGGCGCCCGGTGCGTCGTGGCAGCCGTCCGGGGTGCCCGCCGATCTCGATCCGCGGGTGCGGGCGCTGTTCGACCGGGCCTTCGGCAACGGCGGATTCGGGCCGGACGCCCGGCCCGCCGCGACGGAGTGGAGTGACACGCTGCGGGCGGTGTATCTGACGCCCGACGGTGCGAACTATGTGCCCGAGGCGCTGGCGGTGCTGGATCGGCACGCCGGGCAGCCGGCCAGTGCGCCCGCCGTGCCGACGGTGGCGTTCGGCTCGCCGACCACGCCGAGCCCACCGAGCGGTTGGTCCATGCCACAGCAGCCGGTGGCGTATTCGACTGCACCGCAGTCCAGTTCGGCGAACACGGCACTCAAGGTGATCCTCGGCGTCCTGCTGGTGGTATTGGTCATCGCCATCGCTGTGGGCGCGGTGGTGCTCACCGGCAAGGACTCCAACAAGAACTCGGCCGCCGGCACCTCCACGACCACCACCGTGACCACGACGGCCCCGCCGACCAGCACCACCGCGGGCTTCGACAAGAACACCCTCAACAAGCAGTCCACCGACAAGACCCCGTTCACCGCGGACGCCCTACTGCCGCAGAGCTTCACCGACAGCAAGGGCGTGGTGTTCACCCGTCGCTCCTTCGGCCCCAAGGACTGCGTCTCCAGCAATATGTCGCAGAACGTGAAGACGGCGCTGCAGAACAACAAGTGCCAGCAGATGATGACAGGCGTCTACCTCGACGCCTCCGAGAAGATCCTGACCTCCATCGAGGTCTTCGCCTTCCCCTCCAACACCGAGGCCGAAACCCTCTACAACGGCCTCAAGGGCCAGGACCAGATCTGGGACGTCTGGTGCCCCACCCAGGGCGTCGGCTCCAGCGTCTGCCAAGCCAACACCGACACCCTCTTCAAGGCCACCTACTCCAGCTGGGGCAGCCAGGAATACCGCTACCTCTACGAGTCCTACTCCCTCTACATCAACCTCACAGTCGACGCCTCCCTCGAACCCAACCTCGAGGCCTCCGCCCGCACCATCCTCAACCTGGTAGGCCCCGACAACTACTGGAAAGACCGCTGACCCCAACAGCTTCCGAGCAGAACGGCCGTATCCGGCGGCCACCGTGGTTACCCTGGGGTGATGGTGCCTGTGTCGCATGTGGTGGCATTCGGGGCGGCGGCGGTGATCCTGATTGTGATTCCGGGGCCCAATGTGATGTTCGCGGTGGGGCGGGCGTTGGTGTTGGGGCGGCGGGCGGCGGTGTTGTCGGTGGTGGGGACAGGGGCGGGGACTGCGGTGTGTTTGGTGGGGGCGGCGGTGGGGTTGGGGGCGTTGCTGATGGCCTGGGCGATGTTGTTTCTGGTGGTGAAGATCGCGGGGGCGGTGTATTTGATCTGGTTGGGGGGCATGGCTATTCGGGGGCGGCGGAAGCTCGGGGAGAGTTTGCGGGCGGGAGTGCCGGAGGGGGCGCAGCGGCGGGTGGTGCGGCAGGGGTTCGTGGTGGGGGCGACGAATCCGAAGACGGTGGTGTTCTTCGCGGCGGTGCTGCCGCAGTTCGCGGTGCCCGCCAACGGGTGGCTGCCGGTGCAGTTCCTGGTGCTGGGGGCGATCTTCCCGGTGCTGCAGGTGCTTTCGGATGTGGTGTGGGCGCTCGGGGCGGCGTCGGCGCGCGAGTGGTTCGCCCGGTCACCGCGGCGGCTGGAGGCGGTGGGGGCCACCGGCGGCGCGATGATCATCGGGGTGGGGACGACGGTGGCGTTCTCCGGGAACGGATGAGATCGGCTGCGGCGGAACGGGTTGGCGGTCCACCGCTGGCGCCGGGTCCGGACGACAAGAATTGGGCCGGTACCCGTTCGGCGGATACCGGCCCAACCTTCTCCGGGTGAGGGATCAACAAGACCCGAAGTCTCAGAGGCCCGCGGCGGCGGCCAGCAGCGTGCGCGAGTAGGTGGCGTCGGTGGCCTCGATCAGGCCGGCGGCCAGCAGGTAGGCGGCGGCCATGTCGAGGGCGGAGTGACGCAGGGCGGTCAGGGCCTCGGTGAGCTGGCGGCCCTTGTGTTCGAAACCGCGCCGTAGTTGGTGGGCGGAGTCGAAATCACCGAAGCCGGTGAGGGTATGAGTATCGTGGCTGCGCTCGATTTGCGGGTCCAGTGCGTCTGCGAACCGCAGGAAGTGTGCGGCGCAGTTACGCGCCGCTCCCATCTCCAGGCGGAATGTGCCGTCCTGGGCCCGCCGGTAGAGCTCGGTGGCCGTGCCCTCGCCCGTGTTCATGACGAACTCCCTCCCTCGAAATGTGAAACGCCGTATTACACCCGCAATTTTGTGAATCCGCCGCCATGTGAATGAAACATGGCGTGAACAAAAACCGCGCGGATGGTTTTGGGGCGCTCCGCGATTTATCCAGGCGGGCGTGCCGCGCCAGTCGACCACGCGGCACGCCGGGCGGGGCGCCCCGTTGCGCCCGCCGTCTCGGGCGGGCGACGTCCTACGGTTCGAGCGACCTATTGGTCCGATAGCACGACTCGGCTGACGTCACCGCTGACGATCAACGATTCGTTGGCAATACATCAATTGTGTCAATGCATTTGGAATCATTGTTCTGGTAAACGGCGGCGGCCACCGGCCACGTCGATTACGAGATCAGTGTAGCCGTCCACCAGTTCGGCCAGGTGGTACCAGTGTTTATGGGTGTTATCACTGCCCGCGCCCTCGTGATCGATCACCTGATTGGCCTCCACCCAGCTCCGGGCCATGCGGTCGACGACCGCGCCCAGGCTCTCGGTGTGCAGCGTGGCGCCGTTGCGGTGTTGCGGCAGTTCCTGTTCCACCCAATCATTGATATCGTCAACGAGTTCGCTGCGGCGACAATCGATCTCGCTGACCATCATGGGATCCCGTAGCTGGCCGCGACGTTCGTGCAGTTCGGCGAGAGCGTGCGCCGACCGTAGCAACACTCGATCTTGAAATCGCCTCCCCTGGAAGGCACAGAGCAATTGCGGAGCGGTCGGCAGGACGCCGGCTATCGACATGGTCATCGAGACTCCCTATACGCACCCGACAGCATCACTAATCGCACCAACATGATTGGTCTCCGGATTCAGCTATACCGGTCATCGGATCGGTTGTTCACGAATAGGCTAGCTGGATCATGCTCTTACAAATGCAAGAACGCAATACTGCGTTCTAGCAAGTGCGACAAGGGAAAGGGTTGTCATGGCAGGCAAGCGCACCGTGCTCACCGTCCGTTTGCGGCGGCTCGCCGCGATGCTGCACGAGATGCGCGAGACGGCGCAGCTCAGCAAAGAAGTGGTCAGCGCCAAGACCGGCATCAACGTGACCACCCTCTACCGCATCGAAACCGCTCAGGCCAGGCCCCAGCGCCGCACCCTGACGGCCATGCTGGACCTGTATGGCATCGGCGAGCCGCAACGTTCAGATGCCTTGCAGTTGCTGGTGGATGCGCTCCGCCCAGGCATGGCACGGTCTTTCGAGGATGCGGTGTCGGAGGTCTACGGCGCCTACATCAACTTCGAAGCCGAGGCGCTCTCGGCTCGGTTCTTCCAGTCCACCTATATCCCCGGCCTGCTACAGACCGAGGCGTACGCGAACGCGGTGTACCAGACCACCATGCCCAAGATCTCGGATCAGGTTATCGAGCAACGGATCCGGGCGCGCCAGGAGCGGGCCAAGGTGCTCACCAAGGACGATCCGCTGGAACTGTGGGTGGTGCTGGACGAGGCCGTCATCCGCCGGCTGGTGGGCGGCCCGGAGGTGATGTTCCAGCAGTTCACCCTGCTGCTGGAGCACACCGAGAAGCGCAATGTGATCCTGCAGATCCTGCCCTTCGACGCCGGCGCGCACCCGGGCATGCTGGGTTCCTTCACGCTGCTGGACTTCCCGGACCCCGCGGACCCGGAGCTGGTCTACGTGGAGGGCATCGCCAGTGACGAGCTCATCGAGGGCCATCCGGAGGTACGCCGCTACGGCGTGATGTTCGACCAGCTCCGGGCCATGGCACTGAGCCCGCGCGACTCCATCGCCATGATCTCCCAGACCATGGAGGGCCTGGGCGGCTGATCTTCCACCCACCCCAGGGTGGGTACATCCGCACCCTCGGAGCGGATTCCGGCAGCACTGTGGTCGCTATCGGCCACGGCGCGCGGCGGCGACAGTAGATACATCCCGAACGCCACCGCAAGCGCCCCTCCGAGAGGATGATGTTCGATGTGCAAGCCGGTCGAATCGCCCGCCGCCATCGCGATGACCGCCGCCGACTGCGAACTGAGCTACGCCGAACTGGATCGCTGGAGCAACCGCCTCGCGCGCATGCTGCTGCGGCTCGGAGCCCACCCGGGGGCCCGCATCGCGATCGCGGAGACCCCGCAGCTGGAGGCCGCGGTGTCCCGTCTGGCCATCACCAAGATCGGCGCGATTCCGGTGCCGCTCACCACCGAAACCACGGTGGCGCGTGCCGATTTCGGCGTCACCACCAAGGACGGCCGGGAGCGGATCACCGATCCGAGCCGCTGGCTGGTGCTCGACGACCGCTCCACGCTGGTGCAGTACCTCACCGGTTCGGACGCCCCGCTCACCGCGGCGGAACTGCCGCCGGCACGGGAGGCTGCAGCCTGACCGTACCGAATCATTATCGCCCGCAGGATGTTTCAGAATGGTTTTCAGCACCCTGTCCACATCCACCCCTGATTCATCCGCGGCCTTCGCTCTCTCGGCGGCCCAGCGCGGCATCTGGTTCGCCCAGCAGCTGGCGGGTGACACGCCCGTCTCGATCGCCCAGTACGTGGAGCTCACCGGCCCCGTCGACGTGCAATTGCTCGCCGACGCGATCCGCCGCGCCGGGCGCGAGTTCGGCACCGGATACCTGCGCCTGACAGAAATCGACGAGCTGCCCTGGCAGCTCGTGGACACCACGCTCGACGACACGATCGACACCGTCGACCTGAGCGGCGCGCCCGATCCGGCGGCCGCCGCACGGGCGTGGATGCACGCCGAGTACACCGCGCCCCTGGACCTGACCCGCGACCGGCTGTGCCTGATCGCCATGCTGCGCCTGGGCCCGGACCACTGGTACTGGTACTCGCGGTTCCACCACATCCTGATCGACGGCGTCGGCGCGCTCACCATGCTGCAGCGCACCTCCGAGATCTACAACGAGGCCGCCGCCGGGCACGAGATTCCGCCCGGCCGGGCCGAGCCGTTGCAGCGCATCGTGGAAGCCGATGCGGCATACCGTGATTCGGACAAGATCCAGGCCGACCGGGAGTACTGGCGCGCGCATCTGGCGGGCCTGCCCGAACCGGCGCAGCTGGGCAAGCGCACCGGCGCGGTCGACGCCCACCCCCGCCTGCTCAGCGGCACACTGCCGGAATCCACGGCGGCCCTGCTTGATTCGCTCACCACCGCCCTGTCCACCAGGCCGGCGCCGGTCGTGGTGGCCGCCTTCGCCGCCTATGTCGGCGCCATGACCGGGGCGGGCGAGATCGTGCTGAGCCTGCCGGTATCCGGCCGCACCACCGCCGTCCTGCGCCGCTCCGGCGGCATGGTCGCCAATGTGGTGCCGCTGCGGCTGCGTCCCTCCCCCACCGCCACGGTCGGCGATCTCGTCCGCGCCACCCAGGGTGAGCTCACCGCCGCGCTGCGCCGCCAGCGGTACCGGCAGGAGGACATCATCCGCGACCTCGGCTGGGCCATGGACGAGGTGGCGGGCTTCGGCCCGACGGTCAATCTCATGCTCGCCGACACCCGCATCCGCCTGGGCGGGGTCACCGGGCAGCTGCACGTGCTGACCTCGGGCCTCATCGACGACCTGTTCGTGAACGTCTATCCGGGCGGCGGCGCGGAACGCACGCACATCGACTTCCAGGCCAATCCGAACCGCTACGACGAGCCCGAACTCGCGGTGCTGCACGCGCGCTTCCTGGAGTTCCTGCACCGCTTCCTGGCCGGTGGCGCCGAACAACCGCTGGCGGCGGTGACCGCGCTGTCCGAAACCGAACGCGCCGAACTGGTCCCCGCACAGGGCCGCGACGGCACCGGTCCGCGCACGCTGCCCGAGATCCTCGCGGCGGGGGCGGGCCGGGACCCGTCGGCCATCGCCCTGCGGGTGGACGGGACCGCGTTCACCTACCGTGAGCTCACCGAGTACACCGATCGGCTGGCCCGGGTGCTGATCGCGGCGGGGGCCGGACCGGAACGCACGGTGGCGATCTCGATCCCGCGTTCCGCGGAGTCGGTGCTGGCCATGTGCGCGGTCGCCAAGACCGGCGCGGCGTTCGTGCCCGTCGACCCCGGCTATCCGGTCGACCGCATCGAGCACATGCTCACCGACAGCGGCGTGGTCGCGGGCCTGACGGTGGCGGGTTCCCGGGCGGCCCTGCCGGATCGGGTCGAGTGGCTGGTGGTGGACGACCCGGCCACCGAGAAGCTCATCGCCGCAAGCGATTCCGGTTCGATCACCGACGCCGACCGGCGTGCGCCCCTGCACCTGGACCAGGTCGCGTACCTCATCTACACCTCCGGCTCGACCGGGCTGCCCAAGGGCGTCGCGGTCACCCATCGCGGTCTGACGAATCTGGTCACCGGTTCCGGAGCCGCGTTCGGCGTCGGATCGGATGCCGTGGTGGCGCACGCGGTCTCGCCGAGTTTCGACATCTCGGTGGAGGAGCTGCTGGTCGCCCTCGCGGTCGGCGCGACGGTGGCGGTAGTGCCGCCGGCCGCTTACGCGGGCGAAGAGCTGGCGCGGGTGCTGCGGCACCTGGAGGTCACCCACCTGAATGTGACACCGGCCGTGGCGGGTTCGCTGGAACCGGACACGCTGCCGCGGCTGCGCACCGTGGTGGTGGGCGGCGACTCCTGCCCGCCCGAGCTGCCGGTCCGCTGGGCCGGGCGGTGTGTCATCAATGGCTACGGCCCCACCGAGGCCACCGTCACCGCCACCCTGAGCGCCCCGCTCGCCCCCGGCGATCCCATTACGATCGGTGCGCCCTCGCGGGGCATGGGAGCGGTCGTCCTCGATCCGTGGCTGCGTCCGGCGCCGCCGGGCGTGACGGGTGAACTGTATTTGTGCGGGCCGGGTCTGGCGCGCGGCTATCACCAGCGCATCGGCCTGAGCGCCGAGCGTTTCGTGGCCAGCCCGTTCGCCTCGGGCGCGCGCATGTACCGCACCGGCGACCTGGTGCGGTGGCGCCGGCGCGGCGGCCGCTGGGAACTGGAGTACCTGGGCCGCGGCGACACCCAGGTGAAGGTGCGCGGCTTCCGTATCGAACTCGGCGAGGTGGACGCCGCGGTGGCGCGGTATCCGGGGGTGGAGATGGCGGTCACGGTGGGCGCGACCACGCCCGGCGGTGCGACCGCGCTGGTGTCCTACGTGCTGGCGGCCGATTCGGTGGTCGCGCCGGAGGAGGTGAAAGCCGCAGTGGCCCAGTCTCTTCCGGCGCACATGGTGCCGTCGGTCGTGATGGTGCTGCACTCGCTGCCGCTCACCCCGGCGGGCAAGGTGGATCGCCGCGCCCTGCCCAGACCCGATTTCGGATCCGGCCCCCGCGCCGGTCGCGCGCCCGCCACCGAGCGGGAACGTGCGCTCGCGGAGGTCTTCGCCGCGGTGCTCGGGGTGGAATCGGTTGCGGCGGACGACAATTTCTTCGCCCTCGGCGGCGACAGCATCGTGGCCATCCAGCTGGTGGCGCGCGCCAAGGCGGCCGGACTCGGGCTGCGGGCCCGGGATGTGTTCGAGCACAAGACCGTCGCTGCGCTGGCCGTCGTCGCCACCGAGGTGACCACCCCCGTGGTCCAGGAGCTGCCCGGCGGCGCGGTGGGCCGTGTGCCGCTCACCCCGATCGTGCACGCCATGCTCGAGCAGGGCGAGACCTGGCCCAGATTCGCTCAGGCCGTGCTGATTCCGCTTCCGCGCGCCGAGGACATTTCCGCCTCCGGCGCTGAGGACACTGTCGCCTCCGGCACTGAGGACACTGTCGCCTCCGGCACTGAAGACACTGTCGCCTCCGGCACTGAAGACACTGTCGCCTCCGGCACTGAAGACACTGTCGCCTCCGGCGCTGAAGACACTGTCGCCTCCGGCGAGGCCGACCGATCCCGGCTCACGATGGCGGTGCAGGCCCTGCTCGACCGGCACGACCTGCTGCGCAGCACCCTCACCCACCGGCCCGCGAACGGCAGCGGCCCGTGGGAGTGGCGGGTCGGCGCGCCCGGCACGATCGAGGCCGGGGCCCTCATCGAAACCGTGACCGCCGCACCCGATTCCGACGGCGAGGACGAATTGCAACGCGCGGCCGACCTGCTGGATCCCGCCGCCGGGATCGTGGCCCGCTTCGTGCTCATCGACCGCGCGGACACCCAGCCACTGCTGTGGGTGGTGCTGCACCACCTGGTCACCGACGGCGTGTCCTGGCGCATCCTGCTGCCGGATCTGGCCACCGCCTGGGCGGGCGGACCGCTCGCGCCGGTGGGGACCTCGTTCCGGCGCTGGGCGCACGGGCAGGTCGAGCAGACCACGGCGCGCGCGGCCGAGATCCCGCTGTGGCGGCGGATCCTCACCACACCGGACCCGCGGCTGGGCACCCGGGCCCTGGATCCGGAGCTCGACACCGTGGCCACCATGGGCCAGCTGCGGACCGTCATCGACAGCGATACCGCCACGGCCGCACAGGAACTCATTCCGGCGCGCTTCCACTGCGGATTCGACGACGCCCTGCTCACCGCGCTGGCGCTGGCGGCGAGCCGCTGGCGGCGCACCCACCGGACGCTGCTCACCGTGGAGGGCCACGGGCGCGAGGAATCGGTGCTGCCCGGTGCGGACATCTCGCGCACCATCGGCTGGTTCACCAGTGTGTTCCCGGTGGCGCTCGACCTCGGCGACCTCGACCTCGACGACGCCTTCCGGGGCGGGCCCGCGGCGGGCGCGGCACTGAAGGCGGTGAAGGAGCAGCTGCGGGCGATTCCCGACAAGGGCGTGGGCTTCGGCATGCTGCGCTACCTCGGAACGGGACCCAACCGACTCGACGATTCGCCCACGCCGCAGATCAGTTTCAACTATCTCGGCCGGACGGGCGCGGGGGTGGAGCATCCGGGCGGCGCGGAAACCCCGTGGGTGCCGGTCAGATTCGCCGCCACCCAGGACGATCGCGCACCGCTGGCGGCGGTTGTCGACATCAATGCCTTCCATACCGCCGCCGGCCTCGAGGTGACCTGGGCCTACGCGTCGCGGCTGCTCACGCCCGAGCAGGTGCGGGAGTTCGCGCGGCTGTGGGGGCGGGCGGTCACCGCGCTGGTGGCCCATGCCCGAAACGCCGGAGCCGGCGGGCACACGCCCTCGGACTTCCCGCTGGTCACGGTCGATCAGGCGCAGATCGACGCCTGGGAGCGGGAGTACCCGGACCTCACCGAGGTCTGGCCGCTGTCGCCGCTGCAGTACGGCCTGCTCTTCCACGCCCGCTACGACACCGACACCGCCGACGGGTACACCGTCCAGACCCGGCTGTCGCTGGCCGGCCGGGTCGATGCCGGACGGTTGCGCACGGCCGCGGCGGCGCTGACAGCCCGGCACGAGGTGCTGCGGGTGGCCTATGCCGAGACCGCCGACGGCCCCCGGCAGCTGGTGCTCGGCGAGGCCGAGATCCCCTGGCAGGACCTCGATCTCACCACCATCGAGGAACCGGCCGAACGGCAGCGGGAACTGGACCGGCTGATCGCCGTGGACGCGGGCACCCGCTTCGACCTCGCCCGGCCGCCGCTGCTGCGCTTCAGCCTGATACGCACCGAACCCGAGGCGTACACGCTGCTCATGACCAATCACCATCTGGCCCTGGACGGCTGGTCCACGCCGCTGGTGGTGCGCGAGCTGCTGGCCGGATACCTGGCCGCGGTCACCGGGCACGAGATCGCGCAGGCTCCGGCGCACTCGTATCGCGAATTCCTGGCCTGGCTCGATCAGCAGGACGACGCCGCGTCCCTGTCGGCCTGGACCGAGGCGCTGGCCGGGGTCGACGCACCGACCCGCGCGGTGCCCACCCTCGCGGGCATCACCTCGACCGAATCCGGCATGGTCTCGGCCGAATTCACCGCGGCGCGACTGGAACGGCTCACCGACACCGTGCGCACCGCCGGGGCCACGGTGAACACCGCCGTGCAGGCCGCGTGGGCGCTGCTGCTGACCATGCTCACCGGCCGCACCGATGTGGTGTTCGGTGGCACCGTCTCCGGGCGGCCGCCGCAGCTGGCCGGGGTCGAGGAGATGGTGGGGCTGTTCATCAACACCCTGCCGGTGCGGGTGCGGCTGGATCCCGGTGAGCGCGTGGGCGATCTGCTGGCCCGGGTGCAGGCCGAGCAGGCGCGGCTGCTGGACCACCAGCACGTCGGGCTGGCCGCTATCCACCGGGCGGTCGGGCTGCCCGAGCTGTTCGACACCCTCACCGTCTTCGAGTCCTATCCCATCGACCGCGAAACCCTCTCGCGCGCACTGGATATCGCGGGCATGCGGATCCTCGACGTGTCCGGCACCGACGCCACCCCCTACCCGCTGAACCTCATGGTGATCCCGCAGCGCGCCGCCGACGGCAGCGAAAGCCTCACCATCACTGTGAAATTCATGGCCGACGAACTGCCCGAGGCCGCCGCGCGCCGGCTGCTCGACCGGTTCGTACTGCTGCTCGATCAGATCGCCGACCATCCCGAGCGCCGCACCGCGCAACTGCAGCACTGCGATCCGATCGAACGCACCCAGCTGCTGCCCGTCCGGGGCGGCACGCCCACCCCCCTGCGCACCCTGCCCGACATCCTGGCCGCGGGCGCGCGCGTCAATCCGGACGGCATCGCCCTCAGCTCCGGCGCCCTCAGCATGACCTACCGCGACCTCGACGCCTGGTCCAACCGCTTCGCGCGAGTCCTGTTGCGGCGCGGGGTCGGCCGCGAGAGCTTCGTGGTGCTGGCCCTGACCCGGTCGGTGGAATCCGTGGTGGCGGTGTGGGCGCTGGCCAAAACCGGGGCGGCGTTCCTGCCGCTGGACCCCAGCTACCCGGTCGAGCGCATCGAGCACATCCTGACCGACTCCCGCGCGCCCATCGGGGTGACGGTGTGCGCGGTCGGCGAGACCCTGCCCGGCAGCATCGACTGGCTGCTGCTCGACGACCTCAACACCATCCGCCGGGTCATGACGGTGTCCGACGCGCACATCACCGACGCCGAACGCGGCGGGCCCATCAACCTGGCCCAGACCGCCTACCTCATCTACACCTCCGGCTCGACCGGCAAGCCCAAGGCGGTGCTGCTGAGCCATCGCGGTCTCGCCAATCTCGTTGCCTCGCAACAGAGTCTGCTGGATCTGGACGAGACCTCCAGCACACTGCAGGTGGCCTCCCCCAGCTTCGACGCCTCGGTGCACGAACTGCTCATGGCACACGGCGCGGGCGGGCGACTGGTCATCTCGCCACCGGATGTGTACGGCGGCAGCGCACTCGAGGAACTGCTGCGCACCGAAGGGGTGACACACGCGGTCATCACGCCGTCGGTACTGGCCACCATGAATCCGGCGGGACTCGACGAACTCGGCTGCCTCTCGGTGGCCGGTGAGGCGGCCGGACCCGAACTGGTGGCCGCCTGGTCCGCCGGGCGGCGCCTGGTGAACCTGTACGGCCCCACCGAATTCAGCGTGTGGGCCACCGGGCCGGGTGAGCTGCTGGCGGGCGAACCCATCACCATCGGCGCGCCCATTCGCGGCGCGGCCGCCCTGGTGCTCGACGGCTGGCTGCGGCCGGTGCCCATCGGGGTGACCGGGGAGCTGTATCTGGCCGGTCCCGCACTGGCCCGTGGCTACTTCAACCGATTCGGGCTCACCTCCGCCCGTTTCGTCGCCAACCCGTATGCCGCGCCCGGCGCGCGCATGTACCGCACCGGCGACATGGTGCGCTGGGCGGAGGTCAAGACGCCCGGCGGCGCGCAGCTGGAGCTGGAGTACCTGGGCCGCAGCGACTTCCAGGTCAAGATCCGCGGCCTGCGCATCGAACTCGGCGAGATCGACGCGGTGCTGACCGCCGACGAGCAGGTCGACTACGCCGCCACCCTGGGCTGCCCCGGACCGGGCGGGCAGACGGTGCTGGTCTCCTACGTGGTCGCCGCGGCCGGGCACACCCTCGACACCGAACTGCTGCGCACTCGCGTCGCCGCGGCGCTGCCGGGCTACATGGTGCCGAGCTACCTGATCGCACTCGACGATGTGCCGCTGACCCCGGTCGGCAAGCTCGACCGGAATGCGTTGCCCGCACCGGATTTCGCGACCCTCGACCAGCGCTACCTGGCCCCCCGCACCGCCGTCGAAACGGCCGTCGCCCAGGTCTTCGCCGATGTCCTCGACGCCGAGCGCGTCAGCATCGACCGCTCCTTCTTCGACCTCGGCGGCAACTCGCTCACCGCCACCCGCGTGGTGGCCCGGGTGAACGCCGCCCTCGGCGCGACCATCGCACTACGCGACCTCTTCGACGCACCCACAGTCGCGCAACTGTCGTCCCGTATCGTCCCCGGCACCGAGACTCCCGGGCGGCCGGCACTGGCCCCGCGGATTCGCCCGGACCGAATCCCGTTGTCCCCGGCACAACAACGGATGTGGGTCCTCAACCGCCTGGACCCGGGCTCCGCCGCCTACAACATCACCGCGGCCCTGCGCCTGACCGGCGAGCTGGAGACGGCGGCCCTGCGCGCGGCGGTCGCCGACGTGGTCGCCCGGCACGAATCGCTGCGCACCATCTACCCCGCCGACGCCGACGGCCCCCGCCAAGTGGTCCTCAGCGCCGAAGCGGCCGCGCCGCAGATCAGCTTCGCCGAGACGGACGACGGCCCGAACCTGCGCGCGGCCATTGCCGAAAGCACCGGGGCAGGTTTCGATCTCACCCGCGAAGCCCCGCTGCGGGTCCGAGTGCTCCGGCTGATCGGCCCGGCCGAGGTGCACGTGGTGGTGCTGGTGGTGCACCACATCAGCGCGGACGGGGCCTCCATGGCACCGCTGGCCACCGACCTGGTGACGGCGTATCTCGCGCGCAGTGGGGGCACGGACGCCGAGCGGCCGCCGTTGCGGGTGCAGTACGCCGACTATGCGATCTGGCAGCGGGAACTGCTGGGCGACGAGGCCGATCCGGAATCGCGTGCCGCACAGCAGATTCGGTATTGGAAGGAACGGCTGGCGGCGACGCCCGACGTGCTGGAGCTACCGACCGACCGGCCGCGACCGGCGGTGCAGAGCCTGCGGAGCACGGATCTGGAGTTCCGGCTCGACGCCGGATTGCACGCCGCGCTCACCGAATTGGCGGCCGCGACCGACACCAGCCTGTTCATGGTGCTGCATGCGACGCTGGCGGTGCTGCTGTCGCGGCTGTCCGGCACGCCCGACATTCTGATCGGGACCGCCGTGGCCGGGCGCGGCGAGGCGGCCCTCGACGACCTGGTCGGCATGTTCGTGAACACGCTCGCCCTGCGCACACCCGTGGATCCCGCAACGGGGTTCCGGGAGTTCCTGGCGCAGGTGCGGGCCACCGATCTGGACGCCTTCGCGCACGCGGAGGTGCCGTTCGAGCGGCTGGTGCAGGTCCTGGACCCGCCGCGGTCGACGGCCCAGCATCCGCTGTTCCAGGTGTCGTTGTCACTGCAGAACTTCCAGCCGCCGACCGTCGAATTCCCCGGGCTGACGGTGGCGGTCGAGCCCATCGAGCGAGACGCCTCGCAGTTCGACCTGACCTTCGATCTGCGCACCCCGCTGCCCGGCACCGAGGCAGCCGGGCTCGACGGCACGCTCACCTTCGCCACCGACCTGTTCGACGAGGCCACCGCCGCGCGGCTGGTGACCCGGTGGCAGCGGATCCTCAACGCCGTCACCGCCGACCCCGGGGTCCGGCTGTCGGATATCGACCTGCTCGACGCCGCCGAACGGACCGCGCTGGTGCCGCTGCGCGGCCCGCGGCACCAACAGATCACCACACTCGCCCAGGTTTTCCGGGCCGCCGCCACCGCCCACCGCCTGTGCCCGGCCATCATCGCCGACGGGCGCGCGGTGTCCTATCGCGAGCTGGACACCGCCTCCCAGCGGCTGGCCATGCAGCTCTCGGCCGCCGGAGCCGGATCGGAAACGATTGTGGCGCTGGCCCTCTCGCGCGGCCTCGAGCTGATCACCGCGATCTGGGCCTGCGCCAAGGCCGGGGCGGCCTTCCTGCCCATCGACCCGCGTCACCCCCTGGACCGCATCGATCACATGCTGGCCGACTCGCGTGCGGTGCTCGGGCTCACCACCAGCGCCCACCGGCCGCTGCTGCCCGACACCGTCGGCTGGCTGGTGCTCGACGATCCCGCCGCCTCCAGCGTGCGGATCGCACCGGGGCAGAGCCGGATCCGCGCCATGACCACGTACCCGGATCAGCCCGCATGGCTCATCTACACCTCCGGGTCCACCGGCACACCCAAGGGCGTCTCCGTCTCGCATCGCGGCATCGCCGACCTCGTGCGGGCCCAGCGGGAACTGCTGAGCCTGGGTGAGCACTGCCGCGTACTCCAGGTCGCCTCACCGAGTTTCGACGCCTCGGCCTTCGAGGCGCTCATGGCCTTCGGGTCCGGCGGCACCGCCGTGGTCGCCCCGCCCGAGGTGTTCGGCGGCGAGGCGCTGTCGGATCTCATTGCGGCGCAGGGTGTCACACACCTGGTCATCACCCCCTCGGCACTGGCGACCCTCGACCCGGAGGCGGTGTCCAGCGTGCGGGTGCTGGCCGTGGCGGGCGAGGCCATCGGCCCGGACCTGGTGGCGCGGTGGTCGAGCGGGCGCACGCTGATCAACCTCTACGGGCCCACCGAATTCACCATCTGGGCAACGGCTTCCGAACCCCTGACCGCCGGGCAGCCGGTCACCATCGGCACTCCGATCCGGGGAGCGGGCACCCTCGTCCTCGACGATCGCCTGCGCCCGGTGCCGATGGGTGTGGCCGGGGAGCTGTACCTGGCCGGACCGGCCCTGGCGCGCGGCTACCACGCGCGACCCGGTCTCACAGCGGCCCGCTTCGTCGCCGACCCGTACGGGCGACCCGGTGAACGGCTCTACCGCACCGGCGATCTGGTGCGCTGGACCGGCTACCTCGACGAGCCGCGCCTGGAATACCTGGGCCGCACCGACTTCCAGGTCAAGGTGCGCGGCCAGCGCATCGAACTCGGCGAGATCGATGCCGCGCTGTCCGCCGCCGAGGGCATCGAATTCGCCGTCACCCTGGGCGTTCCCGGACCCGGCGGCGCCACCGCGCTCGCGGCGTATCTGCTGCCGGAGCCGGGGCGCGAGGCCGACCTGGCCGCCGTACGCGCCCACGCCGCCGACCGGCTGCCCGGTTATATGGTGCCGACCGCGTTCGTGGTGCTCGACGCCATACCGCTCAATGCCGTCGGCAAGCTCGACCGCAAGGCGCTGCCGGCGCCGGTGTTCGAGGCCGCGACCGAATACCGGGCACCGAGCACCGAGCTGGAAACCGTGCTCACCGAGCTCGTCGCCGAACTGCTCGGCCGCGACCGGGTCGGCGTGCACGACTCGTTCTTCGCCCTCGGCGGCGACAGCATTCTCGCCATCCAGCTGGTCTCCCGCGCCCGGCTGCGCGGCATCGAACTCACGCCATTGCAGATCTTCGAGCATCGCACCGTCGCGGCGCTGGCCGCGCTCGCGGCGGCCGCGGGCGAGACCGTCGTCCTCGAGGAGCTGCCCGGCGGCGGAGTCGGCGAGCTGCCGCTCACCCCCATCGTGCGCTGGATGCTCGAACGAGGCGGTGACCACCGCAGATTCGCGCAGACCGCGGTGCTGGAACTGCCGCAGGGCATCGGGCGCGACCAGCTCGTCGCCACCGTGACCGCCGTCGTCGACCACCACGACGCCCTGCGCGCCCAGCTCGCCTACGCGGACGGCGACTGGCGGATGAGCATCCGCGAACCCGGCGCGGTCGATGTCGACGCGCTCCTGCATCGCATCGAATTCGACACCGCCGACGCGGTCGACCTGCGCGAATACGCCGTCACCGAACTGGATTCCGCGCTCGGCCGCCTCGACCCGGCCACCGGGATCGTCCTGCAGCTGGTGTGGCTGGACCCGGCCCCGGGCAGCCCCGCCGACCGCCGCGGCCGCCTCATCCTGGTCGCCCACCACCTGGTCATCGACGGCGTGTCCTGGCGCATCCTCATTCCGGACCTGATCGCCGCCTGGGCGCAGATCAGCGGGGACACGCCACCGATCCTGCCGGAGACCGGCACCACCCTGCGCCGCTGGGCGCACGCGCTCGAGGAAGCCGCGCAACGCGAAACCCGCACGGCCGAACTGGATTACTGGCGCCAGGTGGCCGCCACCCCCGACCCGCCGATCGGGCCGCGCGCGCTCGATCCCGCCGTCGACCGGGTGCCGGCCGTCCGCACCGTCGAGATCGAGGTCGACGCGGACGTCACCACCGCCCTGCTCACCACCCTGCCCGCGCTGTTCGACGGCACCGTCGAGGACACCCTGCTGGCCGCGCTCACGCTGGCCGTCATGCGCTGGCGGATGGAACCCGGTGCGGCGGTGCTGATCCGGCTCGAAGGGCACGGGCGACAGCAGGAAATCGTTCCGGGAGCCGATCTGTCCCGCACCATCGGCTGGTTCACCACCGTCTACCCGGTGCGACTCGCCCTGTCCGACATACCGATTCGCGACGCCTTCGCCGGCGGACCGGCCATGGGCACGGCCATCCGGGCGGTCAAACACCAGCTGATGTCCGTGCCGGACAAGGGCATCGGCTACGGCATGCTGCGCTACCTCAACCCCGAGACCGCCGCCGAACTGCCCGACCGGGTGCCCGGCCGCGTCGGCTTCAACTACCTCGGCCGCTACGCCACCGCCGACATTCCGGCCGGGCTCGAAGATCTCGGCTGGCTGCCCACCGACGAGTTCGGCGACCTGCACGCCACCGAGCACGCCGACGTGCCCGTCACCGCCGAGATCGAGATCAATGCTGTCGTGGCCGGGGACCGCCTGCAGGCCAGCTTCACCTTCCCCGAAACCCTGCTGCCCCGCCACGAGATCACCATGCTGGCCCACCTGTGGACCGACGCGCTCTCCGCCGCAGCCTATTTCGCCACCTCACCGGCCGCCGAACTCGCCGCCGAGGCGGAACGCCAGTATCTGCGCGACCAGCAGGCCGCGGCCGAACTCGCTGCCATCCGGGCGGATTCGCCGCCGGGACTCGGCCTGGACGTGGTGCTGCCGATCCGGCCCGGCGGCGACGAGCCCGCCCTGTTCTGCATTCATCCGTCCTCCGGCATCGCCTGGACCTACCTCGGCCTCGCCGACACGTTGAACCCCGGCCGTCCCATCTACGGCCTGCAGGCCCCCGACCTGTCCGGCGAACCGCACGCCCGCAGCATCGCCGACTTCGCCGCGCGCTACGTGGCCGAAATTCGCCGACTGCAACCGCGCGGCCCCTATCATCTGCTCGGATGGTCCTTCGGCGGCCTGATCGCCCACGCAATCGCCGCCCAGCTAGCGGCAACCGGAGACGAGGTCGGCACCCTGGCCCTGCTCGACGCGGACAGCACCGATATCGACGGTGACAGCATCGACAAGCTCACCGCCGGCTCCTTCGTCGCGGCCTTCGGCTCGGTCTTCGGGATCACCGACATCCCCGCCGACACCAGCGCCGAACAGGCCGCGGCCATGATCCGCGACCGCATGGGCGGCGTCAGCCTGGTCGACGCGCAGACCCTGGAACGCATGGCCGCCTCCTACAATGCCTCCGCCGCCACCCGCACCGGCTACCAGCGGCCCGTATTCCACGGCGACGCACTGTATTTCAGCGCCACCGTGCACACCTCCGACATCTTCGGACCCGCCGGCTGGCGACCCTGGATCACCGGGACCATCAGCAACCACGACATCGACGTCAGCCACGACGAACTCACCGCACCGCACGCGCTCGCGGCCATCGCACGCATTCTCGACGCACACCTGGGAGGGACGCCGTGAACACCGACAGTGGCAAACCCGATACAACAGACGTGGAAACCATGACGGTCGCACCCCCGAGCAGCGTGCACACCGGCGTCGACGGCGTAGTCGTCGAAGACGTCGAGAAATCCTTCGGCGCGGTCCGGGCACTGCGCGGCATCACCTTCAAGGCCGCGCCCGGCGAGGTACTCGGCATCCTCGGACCCAATGGCGCGGGCAAGACCACGACGGTCAATATCCTGTCCACCCTCATCGCTCCCGACAGCGGGCGCGCCCTGGTCGCCGGGCACGACGTCGTCACCGACGCCGCCGCGGTCCGCCGATCCATCATGCTGACCGGGCAGTTCGCCGCCCTCGACGACGCCCTGTCCGGGTACGAGAATCTCGTCATGTTCGGCCGCCTCATGGGCCTGCGCAAACGCGCCGCCCGCGCCCGCGCCGACGAACTCGTCGAGGAATTCGACCTGGTGCAGGCCGCCGGACGCCGCGTCGGCACCTACTCCGGCGGCATGCGACGGCGCATCGACATCGCCTGCGGACTCGTGGTGCGGCCCGAGGTGGTCTTCCTCGACGAACCCACCACCGGCCTGGATCCGCGCAGCCGGCAGGGCGTCTGGGACCTGGTCGGCGGGTTCCGCAAACACGGCATCACCACCCTGCTCACCACGCAGTACCTCGAAGAGGCCGACGCGCTCTGCGACCGCATCATCGTCATCGACCACGGCCTGGTCATCGCCGACGGCACCGCCGACGAACTCAAGGCCCGCACCGGCGGCAGCTACTGCGAGATCGTGCCGCTGCGCATCGAGGACCTGCCCGCTATCGCCCGCGCCCTCGGCGACCTGCTGCCCACCGCCAATCGCGAAGCGCTGACCGGGGATTCGGACCGGATCGCCATCCCCGCGCCGGAGGGCGCCAAAACCCTCGCCGAGGCGCTGCGCCGGCTCGACACGGCCGGAATGGAACTCGTCGACATCGCGCTGCGGCGTCCCTCCCTCGACGACGTCTTCCTCCAGCTCACCGGGCACATCGCCAAATCCGAAGAGGCCGAAGATGATTCGCCGTCGGTCCGGTTCCGGACAACGGACGGGCGCTTCAGCGCCGAGGATCGGAACCGGGCATGACCGCCGTCGAGGCCGCACCCGCCGGGTGGCTCACCAACGTCCGCGCCACCCCCGCCACCCTCGCCCAGTGGTGGGTGCTCACGGTGCGGCTCATCGTGCCCTCGGTCAAAACCGGCGAAATCATCACCGCCATCCTGGCACCCGTCACCTTCACCGCCAGCTTCTACATCCCGCTCAACCGCGTGATGTCCTTCGCCGGACTGGGATTCAGCAGCTACGCACAGTTCATGGCGCCCATCGTGATCCTGCAGGCGTGCGCCTTCACCGCGGTCTCCGCCGCCTTCCGCGCCGCCACCGACGCGGTCTCCGGCCTCGACCGGCGCTTCGACGCCATGCCCATGCATCCACTCGTCCCTGCCGCGGCGCGCATGTCCTCCAATGTGTTCCGGCTGCTCATCGGGCTTGCCTCGGCCGTGGTCAGCACCCACGTGATCGGGTTCCGCTTCGTCGGCGGCACGGTGCACACCCTGGGGTTCCTGGCCCTCGGACTGGCCATCGGCATCGCGTTCTGTCTCGGCGCGGACGCCATCGGCACCGCCACCCGCAGCCCCGAGGCCACCACCCAGATGCTGGTGCTGCCGCCGCTCATCCTCGGCATGCTCTCCACCGGTCTCGCCCCCGCCCACCAATTCCCGCACTGGGTCCAGTTCTTCGTCCGCAACCAGCCGGTCTCCCAATTCGCCGAGGGGCTGCGCGCGTTCGGCGGCGACACCCTCGGCAAGGCCCACCCGGTGACCTGGTCCCTCATGCTGCCGCCGCTGCTGTGGCTCGTCGGCAGCACCGCGCTGGCCTGCTACTTCATCGCCCGGCAGAACCTGAAGAGGTCGTGATATGGCCACCCTCGACCGCCCCGAACTCGCCGACACCATCGTCTTCGGCGAAGGCTCGGCCCCAGCTCTGCTGCGGCACACCTGGATTCAGACCCAGCGCCTGCTGTTGCGCTGGGTCCGCGACCCCATCACGCTGCTCGAAACCCTCATCGTGCCGTGCCTGCTGCTGCTCATGCTCGACATCGTGGTGGGCTCACAGATCCAGAAGTTCTCCGGCCACAGCGCACTCTACGGATCCACCCCCATGGTGACCCTGGTCGGCGCGCTCTCCGGAACCGTGGCCAGCGGTGTCATGCTCGGCCGGGAACGGGAGGCGGGCATCCTGTCCCGCTTCTGGGTGCTGCCGGTGCACCGCGCCTCCGGGCTCGCCGCGCGCATCATCGCCGAGGGCTGCCGCATCTTCGCCGGAACCGTCGTGATCATCTGCTTCGGCACCGCGCTCGGCTTCCGCTTCCGGCAGGGACCGTTGCAGGCCTTCGCCTTCCTGTGGATTCCGGTGCTGTTCGGGCTGGCCTTCGCCACCATGGTCACCGCCATCGCCGTGTTCACCGCCAAGTCCACCCTGGTCGAGGCCGTCGCACTGCTGTCGTCACTGCTCATGTTCTTCAGCACCGGATTCGTGCCGCTCCCGGCCTACCCCCGGTGGATTCAGCCCGTGGTCCGCGATCAGCCCATGTCGGTCGCCGTCGACACCATGCGTGCGCTGGCCGAGGGCGGACCCGTGGCGGGCCCGCTGACGCGGACCCTCGCCTGGACCGCCGGCCTGATCATCGTGTTCGCCATTCCCTCCGCCTACGGCTACCGCCGGGCCAGCCGCCGCTGAGATCAATACCCCTATCCGGGAATGTCGGCGCCCGGGCGCGGCTACCTCCCGCGGCTACGCGCCGGGCCGATTAAGCTGTCCGCCGTGCTCGAACCCGAAACCACCGTCGCGCCGCACCCCGATATCGCCCACCTGGCCCCGCTGCTGGGCACCTGGCGCGGCCGCGGCCGCGGCGAATACCCGACCATCGAACCGTTCGAGTACCTGGAGGAAGTGCACTTCGGCCACGTCGGCCGCCCCTTCCTCACCTACCGGCAGCGCACCCGCGCCGCCGACGGCAGCCGGCCCATGCACAGCGAGGCCGGATATCTGCGGGCGATCAGCCCCGACCGCATCGAACTCATCCTGGCCCATCCCACCGGCATCACCGAGATCTGCGAGGGCAGCCTGGTGACCGAGGACGGCGAGCTGCGCCTGGAGCTCGACTCCACCTCGATCGGCCTCAGCAGCACCGCGAAATCGGTGACCGCGCTGGGCCGCACCATCGCCGTCGCGGGCGACACCCTCGAGTATTCGCTGCGCATGGCCGCAGTCGAGCAACCGCTGACCCATCACCTCGCGGCGACCATGCAGCGGGAAAACCGGCAGTGAACTTCGGGCTCCAACCCGGCCCGTAACCTGCCGCATCTCCGTCCAACCGGAATGCGGCAGCACACTTGCGGGTTGCCTCGGCATAAGTGACCGATTACCGTTTCTTCCATTGGCAAACAGTCAGCCAACCCTTAATGAGCACCGGATCACCACCGTGTTCGCCGATAGCGGCGAACGTTCGGGTCTCCCAACTCATCCCCAAACAAGGGAGAGGGACATGAAGCGCTCGGCCCTTCTGCTGATCACCACCGCAGGCATGATCCTCGCGGGTGCGGGCGTCACCGAGATCCTCGGTGACGCGTCGAATGACGGACCACCCGTCCGAGCCCTTGCCGACCAACGCTTCGTGACCGACAACTTCGGCGCGATCCATTCCGTCGCCTGCTCACGACTCGACACCTACAGCGAGCGCTGACCCTGCCGGGCGGTGGTCCTCAGTAGCCCGGAGGCAGCGCCGCCAGCATGTCCCGCGTCACCGCCACCGCATTGTCCGAACTGCCACCGCGCACCAGCAGGGTCGCCCAGGCCAGATCACCGCGGTAGCCGATGAACCACGAGTGCGAACCGCCGTCCACCTCGGCCTCACCGGTCTTCCCGTAGACCTCGCCCTGATCGATGATGCGCTCGGCCGTACCGCCGAGCACCACCTTGCGCATCATCAGCCGCAACCCGTTGATGACCTCCGGCTTCAACTGCGGCCGATCACCGGACACCTGGGTCGGATGACCCGCGATCAGATACGGCACGGGCGTCGAACCGTGCGCCACCGTCGCCGCCACCATCGCCATCCCGAACGGGCTGGCCAGCACCTTGCCCTGACCGATGCCGTCCTCGGCGCGCTGCACCGGATCATCGTCGGGCGGCACCGAACCCGACACCGTCGGCAGGCCCGCCATCGTGTAGTCCGGGCCCAGCCCCAGCGCGGACGCGGCGGTGCGCAGATCCTGGCCACCCAGCTCCGAGGCGAGCTTGGCGAACGAGGTGTTGCAGGAACGCTCGTAGGCGGTCGCCATGGCCACATTGCCGACGCTGAACAGGTCGTAGTTGGGAATCGTGCGCTCCCCCACCACGATCTGGCTCGGGCACGGCACCACGGTGTCCGGGGTGGCGTGGCCGGCGGTCATGGTCGCGGCCGCGGTCACCGTCTTGAAGGTCGAGCCCGGCGGATAGAGGCCGATCGCCGCCACCGGGCCGTCGGCATCGGCCGCCTCGTTCTGGGCGATGGCCAGCACCGCGCCGGTGGAAGGTTGCAGCACCACCATCATGGTCTGCTCGGTGCGGGCATCCACCGCGCTCTGGGCGGCGTTCTGGATGTAGCGGTCGACGCTGAGCGAGAACGACGGGGAGGTCTGGGGATCGACCTCCTGCAGCACGTCGGTGTCGACGCCATTGGCATTCACGGTCACCACGCTCCAGCCCGCCTTGCCGTCCACCTCGTCGATGACGGTTTTGCGGACCTCGGTCATGAGGTCGGGGGCGAAGTGACGGTCGGTGGGGACCAGATCGAACTCCTTGCTGAAGGTGACCCCGGACAGCCCCAGCAGCTGCGAATTCACCTCGCCGAACTCCCATTCCGAGAGCAGCGCCGCGGTGTAGGCGCCGTCGGCCTTGCCGGCCGCGCGCAACAGCGAGTCCGGGGTGAGGTGCGCGTCGAAGCGGTGCAGGGCGTTCGCCAGCGCCGCGGAGACCCTGGTCGGGTCGGACGATGCCGACGGTGTGAACAGCACCCGGTACAGCGTGCCCGGCACCATCACGTCACTGCCCGAGCGTTCGTTCACCCGCGCCCGGGGCGCGGGATTCGAACGCAGTTGCAGCGTCTGGGTATTGCCCAGCTGCGGGTGGATGTCGGCGGAGGACCAGCGCACCTGCCACTGCCCGTTGGCGCGGCCCATCTGCAGCTGGCCCTGGTATGTCCAGACGCGGTCCTTGGGCAGATGCCATTCGTAGGTGTAGTCGACGAGGGCGGTATCGCCGGTGACGCGGGCGGCGCCGGTGGTGGCCACCAGCTTCTCCGCCTGCAGCTGATCCCACGCCGAAGCCAGTGCGGCACCGGCCTTTTCGGGCTGGCTGGTGCGGTCGGCCGCCGCCTGCACCTCATGGTCGGCGAAGGCGGAGACGAAGGCCTCGGCTGCCTGCGCGGGGCCCTGCGGACCCGACGAGCAACCGGCCGCGGCGACGGTGACCGGGAGGGCGACCGCGGCGGCGATCAGTGTGATGAAGACCCGTGTTGACATCGAGTCAGATGCTAGAGCCAACTACCGGCAAACCGGCGCGACACACTGCACCGGAACGGATTTCACGCTCACATCACAGAGTGTGAACTCAATCCAGCAGCACGGTCGCAAAGGTGGCGACCTGGCGGAACCCCACCTTGCTGTACGCGCGGCGCGCAATTTTGTTGTAGCAGTTGACATATAGGCTGGCCGTGCGCCCGGAGGAGACCACCACATTGGCCACGGCCGCGGTGCCCGCCGTGCCGTAGCCCTGGCCACGCTTGTCCGGATGGACCCATACGCCCTGAATTTGTCCGGTGCGTCGCGACAACGCGCCGACTTCCGCCTTGAAGACGACCTCACCGTCCTCGAATCGTGCCCAGGCCCGGCCGGATTCGATGAGCCCCGACACCCGGCGGCGATAACTGCGCCCGCCGTCACCCGTGCGCGGATCGATCCCGATCTCCTCGGTGAACATCGCGACCGCCGCGACCAGATAGCGGTCGATCTCCTCAGGCCGCACCCGGCGCACCCGCAAATCCGGCGCAATACTCGCGGGCCGTTCCAGCGCGAGCAGCGGCTGATCCTCGCGCACCTCCCGCGGCGTCCCCCAGTGCTCCGCCAGCAACTCCCACAGCGGCAGAGCCAGCTCGCGCCGCCCCACCACCGACGAGCACAGGCGCGGCCCCTTGATCGCGCGCTCCGCGAAGGCCTTCATATCGTCGCGACCACCGCGCAGCGGAACCAGATTCGCGCCCGAGAAACACAGCGACTCCGCCGGCCCACCCCGGGTCCACAGTTCGCCGTACACCCCGCGCGGGTCCAGCCCGTACTCCTGCAGGCGCGCGGCGACCATACAGGTCGCCACCGGATCGGTGTCGAGCACACGCAAGACCTGCGTCAGATCGCGGTTCGCGAGCTGACGGGTCCCGGACGTCCGGCCCTTGCGAGTCGGCTCCAGCACACTCCGCACGCTCACAGCCTGCCAGAACTTCCCGCCCCGCGCCGCACGATTGTCCCCAACCGCCCACCCATCAGGCAAAAGCCCCAACCCCCAACCCAATCCAACCCCTCGGTACGACATCCGCCCCACATCACTCCGAACGCGGCGGCCGGTACGGGTGCCGGGCCGAGGCGCGAACGAGGAGCGGCCCGGGCGACAGCGGCGGTGATGCCGATGCGGACCGGGCCGAGTTGGGGTGTGGCTAGCCGGCGGTGACGACCGGGGCGCCGGATTCGGTGGTGTCGCCCATTTCCTCCGCGAGGCGCATGGCCTCCTCGATGAGGGTCTCGACGATGAGGTGCTCGGGGACGGTCTTGATGACCTCGCCCTTGACGAAGATCTGGCCCTTGCCGTTGCCGGAGGCGACGCCGAGATCGGCCTCACGGGCCTCACCGGGGCCGTTCACGACGCAGCCCATGACTGCCACGCGGAGGGGGACCTCCATGCCTTCGAGGCCCGCGGTGACCTGGTCGGCGAGGGTGTAGACGTCGACCTGGGCGCGGCCGCAGGACGGGCAGGAGACGATCTCCAGCTTGCGGGGGCGCAGGTTGAGGGACTGGAGGATCTGGGTGCCGACCTTGATTTCCTCGGCGGGCGGTGCCGAGAGGGAGACGCGGATGGTGTCGCCGATGCCCTCGCTCAGCAGCGAGCCGAAGGCGACCGCCGACTTGATGGTGCCCTGGAAGGCCGGGCCGGCCTCGGTCACACCCAGGTGCAGCGGGTAGTCGCACTGCGCGGCGAGCTGGCGGTAGGCCTCGACCATGATCACCGGGTCGTTGTGCTTGACCGAGATCTTGATATTGCCGAAGCCGTGCTCCTCGAACAGGCCCGCCTCCCACAGCGCGGACTCGACCAGCGCCTCGGGGGTGGCCTTGCCGTACTTCTCCAGCATCCGCTTGTCCAGGGAGCCGGCGTTGACGCCGATGCGGATCGGAATGCCCGCGTCACCGGCCGCCTTGGCGACCTCCTTGACGCGGCCGTCGAACTCCTTGATGTTGCCCGGGTTCACGCGCACCGCGGCACAGCCCGCGTCGATGGCGGCGAAGATGTAGCGCGGCTGGAAGTGGATGTCGGCGATCACCGGGATCTGCGACTTGCGGGCGATGGTCGCCAGCGCGTCCGCGTCCTCCTGACGCGGGCAGGCCACACGCACGATGTCGCAGCCGGACGCGGTCAGCTCCGCGATCTGCTGCAGGGTGGCGTTGACGTCATGGGTCTTGGTGGTGGTCATCGACTGGACCGAGACGGGGAACTCACTCCCCACTCCGACATTGCCCACCATCAGCTGGCGCGTCTTACGCCGCGGTGCGAGGACGGCCGCCGGTGCGGCCGGCATCCCCAAAGCGATGGCACTGCTCACGATCGGCTGCCTACTTTCGACTAAGTCCTCACCCTTACCGGCTCCGAGCTTACCGAGGCTCTGATACCGGTCGCCCTGTGACGGCGGCGACAAGGGTACCCGCGCGGGCCGCAGGACTCGGAATCGGCCCGGGGCCCACGGTTCATATTCGTTGCAATCGACGCGAAGGTTTACGCTCCGAACAGTGAAGGTAGCGAATCCAGAGCCGTGGCCGGCGACACCGGAAGAGGCCGCGGCACTGCAGGATCGGCTGCGCGCGCGGGTGATCGCCGCCAACCCCCGGCCACCGGAATTCCGCACGATCGCGGGGCTTGACTCGGCCTACGACGACGACGGCAATGTGGCGGCCGCCATTGTGGTGCTGGACGCCGCCACGCTCGAGACCGTCGGGACCGCCACCGCGCGCGGCACCACCGATTTCCCGTACGTGCCGGGCCTGCTCGCCTTCCGCGAGCTCCCCACCACCCTGGCCGCCCTCGAAAACCTCACCGTCACACCGGATCTGCTCGTCTGCGATTCCCAGGGCCTGGCCCACCCGCGACGCTTCGGCCTCGCCTGCCACCTCGGCCTCTTGACCGGTGTACCGACCATCGGAGTCGCCAAGAACGCCTGGGGCGAGTTCGAGGAGCCCGCCCCCGAGCGCGGCGCCTCCACCGTCATCACCATCGACGGCGACCCGGTCGGCCGCGCCCTCCGCACCCGCACCAACGTCAAACCGGTCTACGTCTCGGTCGGCCACCTGATCGACCTGGAGACGGCCTGCGCACAGGTCCTGGCCCTGACCCCGGAGTACCGTCAGCCCGAAACCACCCGCCGGGCGGATCGGCTCTGCCGCACTCTGCTGCGCGACATCTCGATCGAATCCGCAAGCGCGCCAACGGCTATGGGAACAGTTTCACCGGATTGACGATGTCGGCGACCAGGGTGAGGATCATGTAGGCGCCGCCTAGGACGACTACGACGTAGGTTGCGGGGAGCAGCTTCAGGTAGTCGACCGGGGCGCCGTCGGGGAGGCCCTTGCGGTTGCGGAAGAGGTTGCGGAGCTTTTCGTAGATGACGACGGCCATGTGGCCGCCGTCGAGGGGGAGCAGCGGGAGCAGGTTGAAGGCGCCGAGGAAGAAATTCAGGCTGGCCAGGGTCAGGACGAACATCGACCAGAGGCCGTGCTCGGCGGTCTCGCCGCCGATCTTGGAGGCGCCGTAGACGCTGACGGGGGTCTCCGGGTCGCGGGTGCCGCCGGTGACGGCGTGCCACAGGTCGACCACCTTGGAGGGCATCTGGGCCAGGGATTCGACGGTGCGCACCGCGATCTGGCCGGTGAACGCGCCCGACGCGGGGATGGCGGACAGGATGTTGTGCTGCACCGGCGCGTAATAGTCCTGGCCGACACCGACCTTGGCGACCGTCTTCGGGGTGCCGTTCTTCTCCTGGTAGACCACGGCCATCTGCGGGGTGACCGGAATCTGGAGGGTCTGACCGTCACGCTCGACGGTGTAGGTGAAGGTGCCGGTCTGCTTCTCCGTCTCGGCGCGGAAGTCGTTCCACGTCTTGATCTTGACGCCATTGACCGCGGTCACCTGGTCGCCACGCTGCAATCCGGCCAGCTGCGCGGGGCCCTCGCCGGTGCAGGGCAGCGCCTTCTGGTCCGGGCCCATATTGGCCACGCAGCTCATCGCCCCGAGCTGGGTGGCCGGCGGCTGATCGAAACGCGGCAGCCCCCAGCCCACCGCGAGCAGCACGATGAGCAGGTAGCCGATGAGGAAGTTCATCAGGATGCCGCCGGACATCACCAGCAGCCGCTTCCAGGTGGCCTGCCGGTACATGGCCCGGTCGAGGTCCTCGGGTTCGAGCTCGTCGAGTGCGGTCATGCCCGCGATATCGCAGAACCCGCCCAGCGGCAGCGCCTTGAGACCGTATTCGGTCTCGCCGCGCTGCCAAGAGAAGACCTTGGGCCCGAAACCGATGAAGTAGCGCCGCACCTTCATGCCCGTGGCCTGCGCGGTCCACATGTGGCCGCATTCGTGCAGGGCGACCGAGGCCGTGATCCCGAGGGCGAACAGTACGAAGCCGATCGCGTAGACCATCCGGTTCCGAGCCCTCCTGCTGTCAGCCGCGCACGATCGTGCGTGCGGTGTCGCGCGCCCACGTATCCGCCGCGAGCACCTCGTCCAAGCTACCGGGTTCGGCGCTCCAGCGGTCGGCGGACTCCACGACGCGCGCGACGGTGCGCACGATGTCGGGGAATCGGATGAGCCCGTCCAGGAAGGCCTGCACGGCGATCTCGTTGGCGGCGTTGTAGACCGCGGTCACGCAGCCGCCGGCCTTACCGGCCTGGCGAGCCAGCTCGACGGCCGGGAAGACGGTGTTGTCGACCGGCTCGAAAGTCCAGGTGGAGGCGGTGGAGAAGTCGCACGCGGCGGCCGCGCCGGGAACGCGGTCCGGCCAGCCGAGGGCGAGCGCGATGGGCAGCTTCATATCGGGCGGGCTGGCCTGGGCCAGGGTCGAGCCGTCGGTGAAGGTGACCATGGAGTGCACGATGGACTGCGGGTGCACGGTGACGTCGATGCGGTCGTAGTCGATGCCGAACAGCAGGTGCGTCTCGATCAGCTCGAGGCCCTTGTTCACCAGCGACGCCGAGTTCAGCGTGTTCATCGGCCCCATGGACCAGGTCGGATGGGTCTTGGCCTCGGCCGGATTCACCGACTCCAGCATCTCGGTGGTCCAGCCGCGGAAGGGTCCGCCGGAGGCGGTGAGCACCAGTTTGGCGACCTCGCCCGCGGTGCCGCCGCGCAGGCACTGGGCCAGCGCCGAATGTTCGGAGTCCACGGGCACGATCTGCCCCGGCTTGGCAGCCCGGGTCACCAGCGAGCCGCCCGCCACCAGAGACTCCTTGTTGGCCAAGGCGAGTCGCCGCCCCGATTCCAGCGTGGCGAGGGTGGGCTCCAGGCCGAGCGAGCCGACCAGCGCGTTGAGCACCACGTCCGCGTCGGTGCGCCGGACCAGCTCGGTCACGGCGTCCGGACCCGACAGCGCCACACCGAGTTTCGCGGCCGCCGCCTGATCGGCCACCGCCACGTTGCCGGTCCCGGTGGCCGCGATCTGCTGTGCCAGCAGGTCCGCATTTCCCCCGCGCGCCGCGAGACCCACCACTTCGAAGCGGTCGGGGTTGGCCGCGATCACCTCCAGTGCCTGCGTACCAATCGAACCGGTGCTGCCCAGCAGCAGAACTCTCACAACGTCGGACACGGGTCCATTGTCCCCTGCCCCCTGCTCGCTACGACGCTGGGTCGTATGTCACGATATTGGCCAGCAATCGATTCGAGCCGTAAAGGAGCCACAGTGGCCGCCACGGAACTGGAACCCGCGCACCCCTCTGAGGTTGTCACCAAGGTCGACACCGCCGAGGTTCCGTCCGCCGCGTGGGGCTGGAGCGGAGAGTCGCGCCGTTCCGCCCGCGCCGCCGGCTGGGTCGTCGTCGTGATCCTGCTGGCCATGCTGTTCGAGAACCAGCAGGGCAGCTCCTCGGGCACCGGCAATGTCGGTTACATCTTCCTGGTGCTGTTCGCGGCCGGTATCGCCTTCGTGCTGATCCGCGACTCCATCGTGTCGCGCCGCCCGCGCTAGTTCGATACGAAATCCCTTGCCCCACGGACATGTCCGTGGGGCATTCGGGTTTCGCCGTACCCTTTCGGCAGCACCAACGAATTCGGGCCGGATCGCCCCCCCGCGATCCGGCCCGAATTCTGTTGCTAGGCAATGCCTCCTGCACCGGCACTGCTGCTCCCCGCGGCGGGCGCGCCGCCCGCCGCGGCCAGGCCGGACCGCGGTGGTCCCGGTCCGGCAGTCGTTCAGCGGCTAGCTGGCCGGGGTGGAGTCCGGCGCGTTCAGGCGGTTGAACAGGCCGATGCCGACAGCGATGGCGGCGGGCCCGCCGACACCGATCAGACCGGCCGCGGCGCCCAGCGGGATGCCGATCGCGGCGCCGGCGACACAGCCCGCGATGCCGGTCGGAACCGACATGATCACGACACCGGCGATGGCGCCGCCCAGCGCGCCGATGGCGCAGCCGGCCACACCGCCGACGAGGGTGCCCAGCAGGGTGCCCATGGAGCTGGCGATACCGAACTGGTTGACCGCGGCGCCGAACGCGGCGTCCTGGTCGGCCTGGCTGGCGACGTCCTTGACCACGGGGGCCGGGAGAGCCGGGGCCGCGAAGCCGGCGGCCGGGTCCATGTTCGGGGTGAAGGTGGCGGTGTTGCCGTCGATCTTGGCGGCGACCGGGTGGGCGACGTCACCGGTGATGATATTCAGCGGGAACTGGGTGACCAGGCCGCCGTTGTTGTCACGCACCTGGAACTGGCCGTCCTGGGTGGTCAGCGAGCCCGCGTCGGTCTTCAGTACCACCGAAGCGCCATCGATCTTCGTGTCCCAGTGGATCCCGGGAGCGGCGGCCGCCGCGGGATCGGCATAGGCGGTCCCGGCGGAGATGCCGACGGCCGCGATGGCCAGGGCCGAGGTTGCGGCAAACTTCGTGTAACGCATACTTCTCGTCGCTTTCTTGATCGGGCGCTTCCCTCCTGGGAGCGAGGTCCTCATCGAGCACCCGGATCAAGATAAGTCAGCAAATGTTGCCTACTTGTTGCCAAACCGTAGCGAAGACACTCCTTAAAGTATGTTTTGCGTAAAGATGGCGTTCGCTGAGCCTTTCGCTAGTGACCCAGGCAACCTTTCGGCGCATAAAGAGGCCCGCCTCACACCCCTGCGCTTAGGAAGCGTCCTGATATCACCGACTCCCAAAGATGGTGAGACAGGTCACCTTTCAGCGATCAGCGGCGGAAGCGCTCGCGCAGCTGCGGGTCGTTCTCCCACCACAGTCCGGTGGACACCGGCTCGTCGTCGGCCTCCGCGTCCCGGGTCGCGGTGCGCGACACCACCTTCCGCCGCGACCGCGCCGCCTCGGCGGCATCCAGCTCGGCATCGATCTCCCCGGCCCGGCGCTTCTCGTCGGCGGCGAAGGCACGCATGACGACCAGCGAGTAGATCAGCCCGAGGAAATCGCCGAGCAGCCACAGGATGCCCGCGCCGATGGTCTGGTCCAGGCGCGCGTCCGGACCCCAGGTGCGGCCGAGCGAGCCGTAGTAGCCGGCGGCGACCAGCGGTCCCAGCCACAGCACGATGCCGAGGATGCCGTCGGCCAGGGACTCCGCGATGGTGATGAGCAGCGACAGCCCCTGCGTGAAGTGCTTGGGCACCGGATCGATCTGCAGGCGCGAGTAGAAGTACAGGAACCCGATGGCCACCACGATGATTCGGGTGACCGCGTCGACGCCCCCGTGCCGCAGCACCGACTCGTACCAGGGCGAGAGGAACAACGCCCAGGGCAGCAGCAGGATCAGCATCGAGGCGGTGGCCGGGTGGGTGAGCAGCCGGGCGACACTGCCGGAGAGCATGGCGTCCAGGCGTTTCCGGCCCGCCGGGCCCAGCGCCGCGCGCAGCACGGTGAACGGCGCACCGGCCGCGAGCGCGAAGGGCACCAGGTAGAGCAGCAGGAGCACCTGCAGCGCGCGCACCCAGAACAGGGTGTCGGAGTAGACGCCGATCATGCCGACGCCGGTGTACAGCCACACTCCCAGTCCGGCCAGCCCGAAGTAGAGGGCCCGGCTCACCGGAAGCTGTTCGCCGCGCTGTCTTCCCTTGAGAAAGCAGGCCGCGTACGCGAGTCCCAGGAGCGCGATGACCAGCACGGTCGAGGTGTCCCAGCGCCAGGAGCTCACCAAACTGCTCAACTGCAGCGGTGTTCGGGTCTGTAGCACGGGACCCAGTATGCGCCGTGCCGCCGCGGGGGTCGGCACGGCTCCCGGGAACCCGTTGCGCGGCTAGCGGGAGACCAGGCGGCGGTAGGTCACGGTGTCGAATTCGCGCCCGTGCTCGTCGACCGCGACCACGTCCATCTCGCTGGAGAACACGCCCGGCCGCACATCCACGCGAATGAACGAGTAGCGGCTGAACCGCACCCGCGACCAGGCGACGGCCTCCTTGCCCTCCTTACCGTCGGAGCCCCACAGGGTGCTCTCCGGCACGAAGGTGTCGGGCCGCTCGTTGCCGCGGTAGGTGTCGCCCGCGGCGAAGGCGCCGTGCGCCGCGCCGCCTCCGCCGACCACGTAGTACACGGTGCCGTCGGTGTCGGGGTAGACGATCGAGTTGTCGGGTGCGGCCTTGGTCGGCTGCCCGCCACGCATCGGGTCGGTGCGCTCGAAGTTGTGGTTGTGGCCCTGCAGCACCAGATCGACCCGGTACTTGTCGAACAGGTCGGCCCAGGCTCCGCGCACGCCGCCGTCGCTGGCGCCGCCGATGCCGGTGGCGTAGGCGCACTCGTGGAAGAAGCAGACGATGAAGTCGATGCTCGGGTCGGCGCGGTAGTCCGCCAGGGTGGATTCCACCCAACTGTTCTGTGCGCCACCGGAATAGCCGAGATTGGCGCGGACCTGCCAGCTCACCTCGTTGGCGTCCAGCGACAGCACCGCCACATTGCCGTAGGTGAAGGAGTACACCGACGGGCAGCCCGCGGGCCCGTTGTCCGGAAAGTCCATGCGCGCCATCAGGCCGCCGTAGCCGTGATTGCCGTAGACGGCTTCCATGTCGTGGTTGCCGGTGGCGAACATCCAGGGCACGTGGCCCGCGCTGCTCTCGATGGCCTGCAGGTAGGTGTCCCACACGAACGGGTTGTAGGCGTCGATGGCGTCGGTGTCGGCCTTGCCGTTGGGCACGAACCAGTCCGGGCCGCCGCCGTGGGAGGTGTCGGCGTAGCAGATGTCGCCGGCCAGAATGTGGAATTCCGGGTTGCTGGCGACGATCTGGCGCTGGATGTTCTCGGCATTGCGGGAGCTCGGGGCGTCGCCGTCGCCGTACTTGTTGCGGTAGGCGCCCGCCGGCATGCCCGCGGGCAGTGCCGGGGTGTCGTCGACGCCCTGGTCGCCCATCATGGTGAAGCGGAACGGCAGCAGTGCGGCACGCGAACTCGGCATGGCGGTGCTCGCGGAGAGCACGTCGCTGCTGTAGCCGTCGGCGGTGCGCCAGCGGTAGAAGTGCGGCAGGCGGCCGGGTAGTCCGTCGACGGGGGCGTGGACGTAGAACTGTTCGGCCGACAGCACTCCCCCGTCGGTGCGCGGGAGCTGGGTGACCAGGTTGCGAACCTCGGCCTCGAGGGTGCCGCCGAGCGCGGGGGTCGGGCCGTGATCGAGGAAGACCTTGGTGGCGCCCGGGTTTCGCGACAGCTGGGCGGAGAAGCGCAGCTGGGCGGCCGCGTCCGTGCCGTACCCGACGCGGCGGCCGCCGACGGTCAGCGGGGCGTCGTCGGCGTAGGCGACGCCGCGGCCGCCGAAGGCGGAGCCGAGTCCGGCGGTCATGGCCGCGGCCGCGCTGCCCCGCAGGAAGGTGCGCCGGCTCACGCGATGCCGTTTCAAATACGAACGGTGCCAGTCGTATTGCTCGTCCATCGTCATCTGCGCGGCGAGCTGTGCCGGAATGCCCGTGCGGGGCACCGTGCCGAGGGGATTCAGCATCGAGAAAACCTTGTCACCGTGAGTCCGTTTGCGCGGTCATCAAAACGCCGCAAGCTTACGGACTCGCGACATGGCGGTGAACACAGGACAATTCGCGCGGCGAGTCGCCGGAATCAGGCGGGCAGCGCGATGTGCGGATCGGTCGAGCGGTACGGCTCGGCGCGCGGGCCGGTGGCGAATCCGCGCAGCACGGTGGCGACGGCGTGATCGATGGCCGCCTCGCGATCGGCGGGCTCGGCGTCGGCCAGCGGGCCGTCGACGATCAGGCTCGCCAGTCCGTGTACGGCCGCCCATGCGGTGAACTCCGCGCCGGGCCGCTGACGCGGATCCATGAATCCCGTCGCGACCAGGGCGTCGATTCCGGTCCCGATGAGCTGGAAGATGGGATCCTCGAGCACCTCTTTGTCCACGTCGACATCGCTGCCGCAGAACGCGGTCCGGAACAGGCCGCGCTCCCGCTCGGCGTATTCGATGTAGGCGCGCCCGGCGGTGGCCAGCCGGCCGATCGCGGCCGCGGTCGGATCAGCTTGCGCCGGAACGTTTTTCATCGCGCCGTCGAGGGCCTCGAACAGGGCTTCCTCGGCCTGCTCGCGCACCGCGGCGAGCAATTCCTCGTGGCCGTTGAAGTGGCGGTAGGCCGCGGTGGCGGTGACGCCGACCGCCCGGGCGGCGGCGCGGACGGTGACCGCGGTGGGCCCGCCGATCTCGGCGAGCTGCGCGGAGGCGCTCACCAGGGCATTGCGCAGGTCCCCGTGGTGGTAGGGACCCTCGCGTGCGGGTTTCTTCGCCACATCGTCGGTGATGTCCACGACATTGATGTTGACACCTGTACAGATCGCGAGGCAAGTTAACACCCATAAAGTTCACGCCCGTCAACATCAACTCGCACGCCTCCGAGAGGAATCACCGATGAGCGCATTACTGGGCCGGATCGGCGACTTCGCCTTCCGGCGCCGTGGCCTGGTCGTCTCGATCTGGGCCATTCTGCTGATCGCCGTCGTCGGCGGCGCCGCGCTGGCGGGCGGCCGCCTCGACGACCGCTTCACCGTGCCCGGGGCCGAGTCCCAGCGGGCGCTGGACACCCTGTCCGAGACCGCGCCCGACGCGGCGGGAGCCAACGCGCAACTGGTCTTCACCGCACCCGAGGGACACCTCATCACCGAGGCGCCCTATCGCACGGCGATCCAGCACACCCTCGAGGCCGCGGGAACCGCGCCGGGAGCGATCGGGGTGACCACGCCCCAGCAGGCGGGAGCCGTCTCGCGGGACCAGCGCACCGCGATCGGTGTCGTGCACTTCGACGGCGACCGGTCCAAGGTGACCAGCGCCGCCCGGGACGCGGTCGAACGGTCGGGCGAGACCGCACGCGCGGCCGGGCTGGACGTGTCGGTCGGCGGCTCCGCCTACGGGGCCGGGCAAATGCAGCCGGGCGTCACCGAGATCCTCGGGCTCGGGGTGGCGGTGCTGGTCCTGCTGATCACGTTCGGATCACTGGTGGCGGCCGGAATGCCGATCCTGTCAGCGGTTTTCGGCATCGCGGTCACGGTGGGCGGGCTGTCCGCCCTGAGCGCGGCGGTGCCGGTGTCGTCGACCGCGCTGACGCTGGCGCTCATGCTGGGCCTGGCGGTCGGGATCGACTACGCGCTGTTCATCCTGTCCCGGCACCGGTCCCAGCTGGCCGCCGGGCTGACGCCCCGGGAATCGGCGCGGCGGGCCAATGAGACCGCGGGCAGCGCAGTCGTTTTCGCGGGTACGACGGTGATCATCGCGCTGGCGGCGCTGAGCGTGATCGGCATTCCGTTCCTGACCGTCATGGGGCTGGCCGCCTCCGGCGCGGTGCTGATCGCGGTGGCGGTGGCGCTCACATTGCTGCCCGCGCTGGCCGGATTCGCCGGCGTCCGGCTGACGCCGCGGGCGGGCTCGCGCGCCCATCGCCGGGCCACCGCCACCGGAGCCGACAGCATGGGCGCGCGCTGGGCACGGCTGGTCACCGCGCGGCCGCTCGTCACCGTGGTGGCCGTGGCCGGGGCGCTGATCCTGCTGGCCCTGCCTGCCGCCTCGCTGCGAATGGCCCTGCCCGACAATGGTTCCGCCGCCGCGGCGACGGGTCAGCGGCAGGCCTACGACACCCTCGCCGAGAAGTTCGGTCCCGGCTTCAACGGCCCGCTGGTGGTAGTCGTGGACACGCCGAACGGCGACACCCGGGCCGCCGCGACGGTCGCCGACACGGTGCGCGGACTGCCCGACGTCACGTATGTCGCACCGCCGCAGCCGACCCAGCGGGCAGGCCAGTCGCTGATCATGGTGATTCCGGCCAGCGCGCCGGAGTCGCGGCAGACCACCGATCTGGTCCACGCCATCCGCGATCGGGCGCCCGGCGCGGTCCCCGGGGCCGAGGTGGCCGTCACCGGCGATACCGCGGTCACCATCGATGTCTCGCAACGGCTTTCCGCGTCCCTGGTGCCGTTCCTGGGCATCGTGGTCGGCCTGAGCCTGGTGCTGCTGGTCCTGGTGTTCCGGTCGATCGCGGTACCGGTGAAGGCGGCAGTCACCTTCCTGCTGTCGGTCGCGGCGGCACTGGGCACCACGGTCGCGGTCTTCCAATGGGGTTGGGCCGCGGACCTGTTCGGCGTCTCGAAGGTCGGGCCGGTGGTGAGCTTCCTGCCGATCATCCTGGTGGGCGTGCTGTTCGGGCTGGCCATGGACTACGAGGTGTTCCTGGTGTCCGGGATTCGCGAACAGTGGCTGCACCGCCGCGACGCCGGGGCGTCGATCATCGAGGGCACCCGCCACAACGCCCGGGTGGTGACGGCCGCGGCGACGATCATGGTGGCGGTCTTCGCCTCCTTCGTCCCCACCGACGACGCCATGATCAAGCCGATCGCCTTCGCCCTGGCGGTGGGCGTGCTGGTGGACGCGTTCGCGGTCCGGCTGACGCTGGTCCCCGCGGTGCTGGCCCTGCTCGGCCGCCGGGCGTGGTGGCTGCCCCGCCGCCTGGATCGGGTGCTGCCGACGCTGAATATCGAAGGGCCGCAGGAGGACAGCGAGCCGGAGCCGCAGCGCGAACTGGCCGCGGTCTGAGCCGGGCGACGCCCGAAACCGATTGGGCTCAATCGGTTTCGGGCGTCATCAGTCCCTGGTGGGTCGCCTCGTACTCGGTCTCGAAGGCCCGCTCGCGGCGACGTTCGCGCAGCTTCCACACGATCAGCGCGAGCACGACGATGGCGACGACACCGATGGCCAGGTCCCGGCCGACCGTCTTGGCCACCGCCTCGTAGGACTGCCCGGCCACGAAGCCGAGCACCACGAACGTGGTGCCCCAGACGATTCCGCCGACGGCATTGAACAGCAGGAAGCGCCGGTAGGGCATGCGCGAGGTGCCCGCCAGCGCGGGCATCATGGCCCGGAAGAACGCGGTGAACCGGCCGAGGAACACCGCCCAGCCGCCGCGCCGGGCCAGATAGTCCTGGGCGCGGTCGAGGCGGCCGCGGTGCCGGTCCAGCATCGAGGCCTGCAGCAGCCTCGGGCCCACGTGCTTGCCGACCTCGTAGCCGACGCTGTCGCCGAGGATGGCGGCGGCCACCACCAGCAGGATCATCAGCCACAGCAGCACATGTCCCTGGCTGGCGGCCACACCGCCGAGCACCGCCGCCGTCTCACCGGGGATCACGAAACCGACGAAGATCGCGTCCTCGGCGAACACCAGCAGGGTGACGACCAGGTACACCCAGATCGGCGCGATATCCAATATCCGGTGCAGCAGCGAATTCATGTCCGCCACGGTACCCAGGCCGCTCGGCCACGGGCGCTCGGGACGCTCAGCTCGCGGACGCCGCCACCCGAGCCTGTTCGGGCCGCCGCCGCAGCAGCGCCCACAGGCCCAGCGCACAGCCCACCGCGAGTGCGATGGCCGCGCAGCCGGGTGCGAACGAGGTGAAATCGGCTATGGTGCACGGCTTTCCGGGGTCGATCAGCAGGCAGTGCCCACGCCGGGCGTAGTCGCGCAGCGCGAGCACCGGTGAGGGCACGTAGATCAGGGCGATGCCGAGCACCCGGGTGGAGCCGTAGCGCGGGGTGACCGCGCCGAAACAGTAACCCGCCAGCAGGGCGAGCAGCGCGTGCCCGAGCACGGTGAGGACGACGGGATGCCCGGCCACGACCGTCAGCACCGCGTAGACGGACAAGCCGATGATGCCGACCGCGGCGGCCCGCACACCGGGCCAGCGGATACCCGCGACCAGCCCGCCGGCGACCAGCGCCAAGAGACCCCAGATCGACCATCCCGGAATGCTCGTCACGAGGACGGCGCTGCCCGTCCCGGCGAGCGCCACCGCGAGCAGCACCTGGACGCCGTCCCGCCTGGGCAGCATGAGCGCGGTGAGCAGGGCCCCGGCCACCGTGGCCGCGCACGTCACCGCGATCGCGAGCGGGCTGTCGCCGTGGCGGGCCAGCACCCCGGATCCGACCAGGTCGACGCCGATCATGAAGGCGCCAGCGATGATCGGCACGATGGGCAGCTGGATCGAATGTGCTTCCACCGGATGCGCGCCCGGCTCGCGCAGGAACCGGAGTCCGATGACGAGCAGGGCCAGCGCGATCAGCCACAGCGGGGGCGCGCCGAGGGCGGGCCAGTTCTGCGGGAAGTGCGGATCGGCCACCTTGGACTCGGATTCCGGCATGAGGTCCTGGGCGACCACGCTGCCGAGCGCGCCCAGCAGCCACGCCGACGTCGCCCAGGTGTACCGGGATTCGACGCGGGAGCGGGACAGCACCCCGGCCCCCGAACCGCCGAGAATGAGCCCGCCGGCAATGGAATCCAGGAAGTTCAGGGTGGCCAGCGAGGTGCCGAGCACGGCGTGGCCCCCCAGCAGGTGATTGACGAACAAAAGCGCCGCGCCGCCCAGCGCCACACCCCAGCGCAGGCTCTGCCCGCCCAGCGCGGTGGTCAGCACCGCGATCACGATCGCGACCAGCGCCCCCGCCGCAATCGCCTGCGGCAGGCTGAAGACCAGCAGTTCCAGGTGCAGTGCCGAACTGCGAGAGGTCCACGCGAAGTCGATGGGCACCATGAGCGACAGCCCGGCGACGAGCGCCGCCAGGAACGCGGTGCCCGACTCGATGGCGTCGCGGCCGCCCCGGACCCTCATCGGGATCCGGTGGACCGAGATCCGTCCAGCCGCTGACCAGCACTCATGGCGCCAGATTAGCAATCATCACGCAATCGATCCGGGAGGTCGGCGGCCGCGTCCCGCCACCCGCGATTCGCTCACTCCGGGCCGGTGAGCATGCCTGGCTCAGGCGGTTTCGACCGCTGCCCGCCGCTGCGACGTCAGGCCCAGTGCGCGAGGACCATCGCCGTCGCGGCGAGCCCCACCGCCGTCACCCCCGCGGACACCAGGAGCAGCAGCGGCCCGGTGCCGCGATGCGCGCCGCGGTGCAGACTTCTGCTGCGCGCCATGGCGACTGCCGCCACCAGCATCATGACCACGGCCGCGCTCAGCGGCAGCAGACCGGTCGGCCGCCAGTCGATCCCGCCCTCGGCGGCCACCTTCGTGAACAGTGCGGCATTGGCGATGGCGGAGATGGCGGTGCGTCGCCAGGCCAGCGCGGTGCGCTCGGTCGCCAGTCCGGGATCGCGGGCGATCGCCGGCGCGCTCACAGGCTGAGGACGCCGACCACGGCGATCGCGGAGATCAGCGCGACACCGGCCGCGAGTACCGGGATCAGCGCATTGCCCGGCAGCCGTTTGCCCGCCCGCATGGCCCGTTCCACCTTGCGCCACTGCGCGTACGCCCCGACCGCGAGCACCACCGCCAGCACGATGGCCGACATGGCGATGGCCGCGCGCACGCCGTGGATGCGGAAGCCTTCGACCAGCGTGTGGACGGCGACGCCGCCCGCGAGCAGGCCCAGCGCGGTGCGGATCCAGGCCAGGAAGGTGCGTTCGTTCGCGAGGGTGAATCGGTAGTCGAGTTCGGTCTGCTCTTCGGAAGCCACCCCTCCAAGTTATTGCGTAATAACTGCAATAGCAGCACAGTGTGAGCACTCGGACAGGCCGGTGACCGGCCATGGCGGGCGCGAGTCAGCGCACTCGGCTCGCCGGATCCTCCGCAAGGAAGGCGTCGAGAACCTTCGCGGTGGCCTCGGCGGGGATGCCGTGATCCGCGCCGCCCGGCACCTCCACATAACGGGCGCGGGCGAGTTCGGCGGGCAGCGCCCGGGCGGCGGAGCGAACGCCGGGCCAGGAATCGGGGCTGCTGATCACGAGAGTCGCCAGGTCGAGACGGGCCATGGCCGGGGTCGGCAGATTGGGCGGGCGGCAGATGGCGGCGTCGTAGACCACCGTCTGGGCGATAGCTTCCAGCTGCGGCCAGACCGGTGAGTGCTTCACCTGCTCGACCACGTCAGGCGGCAGGCCGATGCCCTCCAGCTGCATCAGTTCCACGGCCGCGCCGGGTTCACCGCGGGCGATGAGATCGGCGAGGCGTTCCGGCAGCCGCTGCGGGGTATGGCCGGACAGACCGCCCAGCGCGAACGGCGGTTCGTAGAGGGCCAGGCGGGTGATGCGCGAGCCGGCGACCGCGGCCCGCAGGGCGAGGATGCCGCCGGAGGAGAAGCCGAAAACCGCTGCGGCGCCGCCGATATCGGTGATGACCGCGTCGAGGTCTTCGATCTCGCGCTGGACCTCATAGGCCCCGGCGCCGGCCGGAGCGATGGCGTCGGTGCTCGCACCCCGGCCGCGGCGGTCCGGGCGGACCACCGTGTAGCGGTCACTGAGCTGCTCGGCCAGGGGCGCACAGGTGCCGCTGTCGTTGAAGGCGCCGGGCAGGAAGACGAGGGCCGGGCCGGAACCGGCGCGATGGTAGGCGATGGTGGTGCCGTCGGCGGAAATAACTCTGGGCATGGTCTTCTCCGTGGTCGGGGATCGATACCGGGACGACGAACGGGAATCCCCGATTTGGACACCCTCGCTCGGCATAGTGGTGTCCATCCGCGGTCGGTCCTGTTCGTCGGGTAGATGAGTCCCGTCCGTCGTGCGGGAGATTAGGGAGTGACGACCATGCGATACCTCTTGCTGATCAGCGCCGATGAGAGCCGGGTCGACGACGTCGTCGACGGGGACGGCCTGCGGGCGTTCCGGGCGTGGCTGGACGATCTGCTCGCCCGCGGCGTGCTCACCGCCCACGAGGGGCTGCACCCCAGCCACACCGCCACCACGGTCCGGGTGCGCTGTGACGAGGTGCTGCTCACCGACGGGCCGTTCATCGAGGCCAAGGATCAGATCGGCGGCTTCGCGATCATCGAGGTGGCGGATCTGGACGCGGCCATCGAGGTGGCGGCCGGGCATCCCGCGAGTCGCTTCGGGCAGATCGAGATTCGCCCGGTCCGGACGCCGTGACCGCGGTCGACGCCGCTCTCACCGCCGCCTTCCGGACCGAGTGGGCGCGGCTGGTGGCCACGCTCATCGGCGGGCTGGGCGACTGGGATCTGGCCGAGGAGTGCGCGCAGGAAGCGTTCGCGCTGGCCTGGCGTACCTGGCCACGGGAAGGTGTGCCCGAGCGGCCCGGTGCGTGGCTGCTCACCGCCGCCCGCCGCCGCGCGGTCGACCGGCTGCGCCGTGAACGCGTCGGAGCCGAGAAGCTGCGCGCGCTGGCGCTCATCGACACCCCCGATTCCGGAGAACCCGTGTCCGGCACCGACATTCCCGACGACCGGCTGCGGCTGATCTTCACCTGCTGCCATCCGGCGCTGGCCTTCGAGGCGCAGGTCGCGCTGGCGTTGCGCACGCTGACCGGGCTCACCACCGCCGAGATCGCCCGGGCCTTCGGCGTTCCCGAGCCGACCATGGCCAAACGGCTGGTACGGGCCAAACAGAAGATCCGCGCTGCCGGGATTCCGTATCGGGTGCCGCCCGCGCACCTGCTACCGGAACGCACGCGCGCCGTGCTGGGCGTGATCTATCTGCTGTTCAACGAGGGCTATCTGGCCGGGGCGGGACCCGATCTGCAACGCCCCGATCTGGCCGCGGAGGCGCAGCGGCTGGCCGCGCTGGTGGTCGAGCTCATGCCCGACGATCCGGAGGCGGGCGGGCTGAATGCCCTTGTCCTGCTGCAGCAATCGCGTGCGGCCGCGCGGACCGGGGCCGGCGGGACGCTGATTCCGCTCGAGGAGCAGGATCGCGGCCGCTGGGATCGGCGGCTGATCGCGGCCGGGCTGGCCGAGCTGCGCCGCACGGCCCGCCGGGATCGGCTGGGCCCGTACCAATTGCAAGCGATGATCGTCGCGTGCCATGTGACGGCGGCGGGCCCGGAGGATACGGACTGGGCGCGCATCGCCGAGCTGTACGACGCGCTGATGCTCCGAATCCCCTCCCCCACGGTCGCTTTGAATCGCGCCATTGCCGTCGGCATGCGCTCCGGCCCCGACGCCGGGCTCGAACTACTCGACACGGTGGCCGCCGCACCCGGCTCCGACCTGGCCCGCCTGGTCGCCACCGCACGCGCCGATCTGCTGCGCCGCTCGGGCCGCGATGAGGCCGCGGCACGCGAATACCGGGCCGCGCTCGATCTCACCGCGAACGAGGCCGAGCGCGCCTACCTGCGCCGCCGGCTCGGCGAGGTCGGAGGCTGATTCAGCCGGCCGGGTCAGCGGGTGCCTGTTCGATCGGGAAAAGGATGGGGCTCAACAGGTATTGGCCGCGCCCGGAGCCGGGCTGGTTGGCCAGGCGCGGCAGGATCACCGCGCGCAGCTCCGCGATCAGCTGCTCGAGTTCGTCGCGGCTCAGCCAGAGCGCGTGCTGGCGGAAACCGACGAGATCGGCTGCCGGATCCGCGTTCTCGCCGTCGAGGTAGGCATTGAATTCGGCGACGAGCACCGCCATCCCGAGGGCGAAGACCGGACGGTAGCCCTCGGCGGGCAGTGCGGCGGCGGCCTCGGCGCTGATGGCCGCGTTCTCCTGGCGCAGCCGATAGCGACGCTCGACCGCGCCGCGCACCCGCCGCTCCTCGGCGACCTCGAGAATGCCGGCGGCGGTGAGGGCGTCTACGTGGCGGTACACGGTCGCTTTCGAGGTGTCCGGCAGGCGGGCACAGAGGTCGCCGGTGGTCAGGGTGCGGTCGCCGCGCAGGGCGTGCACGATGCGCAGTCGCGCCGGATGTGCCAGCAGCTCGAAGGTTTCCACTTCTCAACCTTCTCATAAGCTGCTACCTTTCTCAATCATGAGAATGCTTGCACTGATTGAGAAAGGTTCTGGGACATGACCGTTGACATCGATCCCGAGACCGTGGCCGCCACCGTGGCCGACCTGCTGCGGAACGAACGATTCGACGAGCTGGCGGAGCTGTTCGCGCCGCGACTGGCGGCCGTGGTGTCCGCGGAGACCGTCCGGGCCGGGTGGACCGGTGAGATCGCCAAGATCGGCGCGATCCGGTCTGTCGGCGCCGCGGTCACCCGGCCCGCTGCCGACGGGCTGACGCCGGTGCAGTTGCCGGTCACCTGCGAGCGAGGTGCGCTCGCGATACACCTGGCGGTGGACGCGGCGGGCCGGCTGCACGGGCTCCGGCTCGCCGCGCCGGCCGAATCCGGCTGGACGCCAACGGATTACGCGGTGCCGCACCGATTCCGCGAACGCGACGTCACCCTCGGCGCGGGCGCTACCGAGGTATCCGGCACGCTGACCCTGCCGGTCGGGAGCGGAACCGGGCCCGCCGTGGTGCTGGTGGCCTCCGGGCCCGCCGACCGGGACCTCACCACCGGTCCCAACAAACCCTTCAAGGACCTGGCGTGGGGACTCGCCGGTCGCGGTGTCGCCACGCTGCGTTTCGACAAATTGACCCACGCGCACAGCGAATTCGAGAGTGCGGCGGGGTTCACCATGGTCGAGGAGTACCTGCCGCATACCCTGGCGGCGGTCGAGGTGCTGCGCCGGGAGCCAGGGGTCGACTCGGCCCGAATCTTCGTGGCCGGGCACAGCGGCGGCGGCAAGGCAGCGCCGCGCATCGCGGCCGCCGACCCGGGCATTGCCGGGGTGGCGGTGCTGGCCGGGGATACCGTGCCGCTGCCACGGTCGATCCTGCGCGCGCTGCGGCACATCGCGGCGGTCGAGCCCGGGCAGGACATCGGCGAATTGCTGGAGAGCATGCGTGCCCGGGCGGCGCGAACCGAAAGTCCTGCGCTGTCAACCGAAACCCCGGCCGCGGACCTGCTGTTCAACTGGCCCGCATCGTATTGGCTGGACCTGCGGGGCTACGACCAGGTCGCCACCGCCGCCGCGCTGGACAGACCCATCCTGCTCATCCAGGGTGGCCGCGACTATCAGGTCACCGCCGGCGAGGACCTGCCGCTGTGGGAGGCCGGGCTGGCCGGGCGACCCGATGTCACCATTCGGGTCCACCCCACGGTCGACCACATGCTCTGCTCCGGTACCGGACCATCCACACCCGGCGGCTACCTGCGACCGCAACATGTCGATCCAGCGGTGATCAGCGATATCGCCGACTGGCTCGGCGCGGAACCCGTCCGGCCGGGCCTGGGTGAGCGCCTGGCAGCGGGCTGGAAACGCTTGCGCGGCACCGCCTCTCGAGCCAGCATCAGCGGATGAAGATGAGACATGTTGCAGTGTTGACGGCGAGCGCGGCTGCCGCCCTCGGTGTCGCCTCCGGAAGCGCGGGCGCGGCACCCATGCACACCCGCGACACCGCCATCGCGCTCGCCTATCTCGACGCGCTGATCAGCCACGACGCGTCGGCGGTACCGTTCGCGCCGGACGCGACGCGGGTCGAAGCGGGCCTGCAGACCGGCTTTTCGGGGCCGCAGCTCACCTACGACCTCGAGCACGGGCCGCAGTATTCGCTCGTGCAGCGCTTCTACAACCTGCGCCTGACCGAGGCGGACGGTGTGGTGACGGCACGGTATCTGCTGGATTCCGGCGTCGCGGGGGTGCGGCTGGTGACGGTGGACATCACCGAAACCTTCGCGATCAGTGACGGACTCATCCACACCATCGACGCCACCATCGTGCCGGTCGGCTAGCGCACCCGGGAGCGGCGCATGAGCAGCAGCGGCCGTCCGGTCGACACCACCCAGTACTCGAAGGCGTTGAGGCCGGCCAGGATCGCGGTCGCCGCGGCCAGCGTCGCGATCTGCGGCAGCAGCGGCGCGGCGGCGGTCAGGACCGCCAGCGCCAGCGCGGTGACGAACCGGCCGAGGGTGGCCGCGCCGAACATGCGCCAGCGGGTGAACAGGAAGGTGGTCACGTACAGGGTGGCGCCCAGCGGCAGCAGATATCCGGTCACGCTGTGCGCCACCGCGGTCGGATGCTCGACCATGGTGCGCGCGCCCACCGCCACCAGCACCAGGCCGATCACCAGCAGCAGGTGCCCGTAGCTGAGCACATCCCGCACGACCGTGCCGCGCACCTGGTTGGTGCGCAGCGAATGCTCGACCGCGGCGAAGCCGTAGGCGAAGTACAGCCACCACAGGCCGCAGCCGAGCACGAAGATCAGCACCACCGCGATCCAGGCCACCACGCCCAGATGTGCTTCCGCCGCTTGGGAACCCACCGAGGCGACCGTCTCGCCGAGCGCGATGATGACGAAGGTGGCGAAGCGTTCGGGCAGATGGGTCGCACCGAACTGGACCTTCTCCAGGCGGCGCGCCAGCAGCGCCGGACCACCGAAGGCCAGTGCCACCGCGATGATCCAGAGCCCGTTGCGCGTTCCGCCCGCGGGCGCGAATGCGGCTGCCACCAGGAGCACCGCCGCCGCCAGGGTCACCGTGAACGGATTGAGCCAGTTCCCGAAGGTCCCCGCCGACGAGAACGCCCGCTTGTGCTGCATCTCGCCCCACAGCAGCAGCCGCAATGCCAGGTGCGCGCCGGCCAGCAGCAGCGGTTGCGCGTGGCCGGTGAACGCGTGTGGCGCGGTGATCGCGATGACGAACATGCACAATCCGCAGGCGAACAGGAATATCCGCTGCTGGTTGGAATCCTCCACCCCGTGCACGGCCAGCGTGGTCCCCACCCACGACCACCACATGATTGCCAGCAGCAGCACCGTCTGCCCGACCGCGCCCCAGCTCTGCCCCGCCACCGCCACGTGCGCGGCCTGCGTCACCGCGAACACCAGCACCAGATCGAAGAACAACTCGGCCCAACTGGCCCGCTCGTGCGCCTCGTGTAGAGGTTCAGTCACACCCGTAAATCCCTGCCTAGCTCCACATCCGGCGGGTTCACTCTAGATCGTCTGGGCGGCATCGGCTTCGGTCAGGGCGCGGAGGAAGGCGGGCGGGACCTCGGGCCAGTCGGGGCGCCAGCGGCCGGCGGCCTGGTCGGCGGCGAGGGCGGCAAGGGTGGCGACGACGTGCGGGCCGCCGTCGAGGATGTAGCGGACCGAGCCGTATTCGGCGCACTGGGCGGTGACGGTGGCGAGCAGGGTCTTGGCGGCGTCAGTGCGGCCGGTGGCGGCCAGGCACGCGACCAGCAGGCGGCGGGCCTTCAGGAGTTCGCGGGGGCGGCGGACGGCTTCGAGCTCGTCGACCCATTCCTGGGCCCAGGTGCGGGCCAGTTCCCGGGATTCGGTGGCGGATTCGGCCAAGAGCAGACGGATGGCGGTGAATTCCTCGTAGAGGACGGTGAATTCGTCGATCGGGTCGATCGGGGTGCGGCGGTGGGCGTGGTCGACCACCGCGAGCGGGCCGAAGTCGGGGTGCGGCGGCAGGCCCAGGCGCAGCCGCTCGTTCTCGACCTCGGCGCGCAGGCGGGGCAGCGACATCGAATCGGCCACGCGCGCACCCTCGTTCAGGCGGCGGATGGCGGCGGCACGGTCGCCGCGCAGCGCCTTCACCCGGGCGCCGACCACGTAGCGGGCCAGTTTGAAGTCGACGACACCGGCGTCGGCGCCGAGTTTGTAGCCCTCGTCGAGCAGGCGCTCCGCCTCGGCGACCTCGCCACGCTCGTAGAGCAGTTCACCGAGCAGCGATCCGGCCAGGCGGGCCCCGTAGGAGTGGCTGCCGCCGGATTGCTTGGCGATCTTCAGGGCGCTGCGGAAGTACTCCTCGGCGCGCGGGATGTCGAGTTGCAGGCTGGCGGCCAGGCCCAGAAAGCACAGGCCGTGAACATTGTTGTAGTAGCCCTTGTTCCGGCGCATGTACGGGGCCGACCACTCCTGGATGCGGATCGCCTCCTCGAAGTCGTAGCGGTAACCCGCGGCGAAACTCGCGCAGTTGGCGCCGATGGCCACCACATACGGTGAGAGCTCGTCGGCCATCGCGAAACACGGTGCGAGCCGATCCTCCACGCCGGTCAGTACATCCGCACGGACCGTGACCACCGCGTGCACCACACCCGCTTCGGCGCGCAGCCGGGTCGTAATCCCCGGGTCGAGACCGCCGCGCTCGAGCGTCTGTTCCGCCAGGGACAGCGCGCGTTCGGCCGGACCGGCCCGGTGCAGCAGGATGTTCGCCCATGCCAGATCCAGTTGCAGCCGCGGATGGGATTCGATGACGGCCGGCGGCAGCTTGTTCACCAGGCCGATGAGGCTGGCCATCTGGCCGTATTCGAGCAGCGACATGCCATCGCGCTCCACGATTTCGACCGCACGCTGCTCGTCACCGGCCAGCAGGGCGTGGTCGACCGCCTCGCTCACGTGCCGGTGCCCGGCGAACCACTCCGAGGCCGCGCGATGCAGGCGGTCGATCTCCGCGGGCCGATCGTGTTCGAGCCGCTGCCGCAGGAAGTCCTGGAACAGCTGGTGGTAGCGGAACCACGGGCCGCCGTCGACCCGGCGCAGGAACAGGTCCTGCTGCTCGATCCGTTCCAGCAGGGCCTGCCCGTCGGGCACGCCGGTGAGCGCCGCGGCCAGCTCGCCGCAGGTGCGTTCGGTGACCGAGGTCGCCACCATGAAGTCGAGCACGCCGGGTTCGAGGGCCTCCAGCACGTTCTCGGCGAGGAATTCGCCGATGGCATGGTGACGTCCGGTGAGCTGCCCGATCAGCTGCCCGGGATCGTCACTGCCGCGCAGCGACAGCGCCGCCAGTTGCAGTGCCGCGACCCAGCCGCCGGTGGATTCGGTGAGGTCCGCCACGTCGTCGCGATCCAGTTCCAGCCCGCCCAGCTCGACCAGCAGGGCATAGGCCTCGCCGGCGGTGAATCGCAGTGCGGCGGTGTCGATTTCCACCAGTTCGTCGCGGGCGCGCATGGAGCTCATGGGCAGGCCGGTCTGGTGGCGGCTGGTCACCAGCATGCGCAGCACCGGACTGCAGCTCTCGATCAGGAAGCGCAGCGCGGCCTGGGTATTCGGGTCGCTCACGCGATGCCAGTCGTCGATGACCACGGTCAGCGGCTCGCCGCGCTGGTCGATGTCGTTGATGAGCGAGGTCAGTACGAAGCGCCCGGCCTCGTCGCCGTGTTCCTCGAGCAGTTCGCCCAATTCGCGCGCCAGAGCGGGCCGGACCGCGCGCACCGCTTCGATCAGGTGGGAGAGGAACCACACCACATTGTCGTCGTCGTTGTCGACGGTCAGCCAGGCCACCGATCCCCCGGCGGCGGTGACCGCCGCACACCATTGCGCGGCGAGGGTGGTCTTGCCGAAACCGGTGGGGCCGTGGACGACCGCGAGCCGGCGGTCGCTGCCCGAACGCAGCGCGTCGAGCAGGCGCGGGCGGTCCACCAGGACCCGGGTGAGGGTGGGCGGGCGCAGCCGGGTCGCCGGGACCGGCGGCGTGGCGGTGGTGATGCGGGAGCGCCGGCGCCCGGCCCGGGGCGGGGTGGTGCGGCCGACGGTCCGGGCCCGGTCCGTCGGCGGTGGCGGTTCCGCGGCGGGCGCCGGAATCGGTATGTCGTCGGGTGGCAGCCCGTGCCGTTGCTGGATATCCCGCAGCGCCGCACCGAATTCGGCGGCGGAGCCGGGGCGTTGGGAGCGCTCGCGTGACATGGCCGCCTCGATCGGCCCGGTGAGGTCGGCGGGCAGGCTTTCCCCGGTCAGGTCCGGCATCGGATGCCTGGTGATCCGCACGAACTGTGCGACCAGCTGTTCCCCGCTGCGCCGCTCGAACACCGCGTGCCCGGTGGCCGCGCAGAACAGGGTCGCCGCCAGGCTGTAGACGTCGGCGGTCACATCCGGGGCCTGCCCCTGCAGCACCTCCGGCGCGGTGTAGGCGGGCGACCCGGTGATCGTGCCCGCCGCGGTCTCGAATCCACCTGTCAGCCGCGCGATTCCGAAGTCGGCGAGCTGCGGCTCCCCGTACTCGGTGAGCAGGATGTTCCCGGGCTTCACATCCCGGTGCAGCAGTCCCCGCCGATGCGCCGTCTCCAATGCCCCCGACAGCCGGACCCCGAGATGCAGGACCTCCGGCCATTCGACCGGACCGCCCTGCTGTATGCGGGTATCGAGTGACCCGTGCGCGTGGAACGGCATCACGATGTACGGCCGCCCGGTGTCGGTGGACCCGACCTCGAACACGGTCACGATGTTCGGATGCCCCGACAGCTTCCCCATGGCGAGCTGCTCGCGCACAAACCGTTCCAGGCTGTCGGATTCCAGGTCCGCGGTCAGTACCTTGATGGCCACGGTTCGTCCCAGCGCGTGCTGAAAACAGCGGTACACCACGCCGAATCCCCCGCGGCCCACCTCGACCGGCGCCCCGAACCCGGCAGCCGCCAGTTCCGCCGCGAACCCGAGAGTCTCTTCGCGGCGCGTGGAAAACGGATCGACATGCGGCACAGCGACCCCGATACGAGAACGAGCCAGTCACCCCGAGCATAAGCCGATCACCGCCACCGCGCGCCGATCTCCGGCCGCGTGAATCTGCGCCGCGCATCGGTGAGCCAGTCGGGGCGTTCCCGCCGCAGCCGCAGCACCTCCCCGACGGTCCAGCCGCAACCCAGTTCCGGCAGGTCCCCGACCGCGATATTCAACCGCGCGGCCGCGGCCGCGCGCTTCAAGGGCGTTGCCGCCGAGGCATTTCGATTCCGCTTCGTTGTCATGGTCGTCAATGGTGGGGACGGTCCATGCGGCAGCGCGGCGGTTCGGCGACTTCGCACCCCCTCGGTGGTTCAGTGCGGCCGGAACAAGTCCGCGGACTCGGGGTCGAGGGGATAGAAGAGCTCGATGCGGAGTTCCTCGAGCGTGATGTCGATGGCGGCGTCGAAGCGGGCGGCCAGCAGCCCGGTACGGATCAGGCGGTCACCGAACCGGCTTGTTGCGGCATCAGTGCGAGCAGATCGCCGACCGTGGACGCGGCGTAGACGTCCTCGAGGCGCAGCTGGACATCGCAGGTCGACTTCAGTTCCCTGCCCCCAATTCCGCACCGCGCCAGCCCATCCGGAGTAGCAGTACCGACGCCGCGATAACACTATCCGGTAGCACAGTCGCAGCGGACCGAACCGTCGCTTCCATGCGAACGCGGGATGGTGCGCCGCAGCGCTGCTACCGTCCGACCGCTGGGTATGGTGGTCGCGTCGCTGGTCCTTTCGGTAATCGCAGGGTTTCGACACTCCCGCTGGACACAAGGTTCACGAAACAATCCCGAGACAAGGATGGTTCATGGCCGTGAGCGTGAAGACAATGCCGACGGCTCGGTCTGCCTCGGCCCGACGGAGGCGTATGCGGATGGGCCGGGCCGCGACAGCCGCGCTCATGTGTGCGGCACTCGCCTCGACGATGCTCTCCGGCCGAGTGTGCGCCGAAACGGCCGATGGTTCCGAGGGGTGGTCGGCGATGGCGGAGGTATTCTCTCCGAACGATTTCCGTGCGGCGCCGTTTCTTGGCAACGGCCGCATCGGTGCGATGATCCCACCCAGCGGGGCCGGGTACCAAGGCTACGGCGAGGGAGTCGTCACCTCGTATCCATTGCAGGAGCCGCGCTACACGGGCACCTATCTGGCCGGGTTCTACGCGGATGCCCCCTCGTTGCAAACCACCCAGGCATTGGCGGCGCTGCCGGCCTGGTCGGGGCTGACCGTGGCCGCCGACGGGAATACCTATCAAGCAGATGTCGATCCGGCGACGGTCGGCACCTATAGTCAGCGTCTGAACTACCGCGACGCGACCGCCACCACCAAGGCGACCTGGTCACCGAGCCCCGAGCACCACGTGGATCTGGAGTTCGAGACCTTCATCTCCCGGTCCGAACCGAACCTAGCGATTCAAAAGCTCACCGTCACCCCGCACTACTCCGGGCAGCTCGACATCACCGATCTCATCGACGGCGCCGCAGCCCGCCGAGTCACCCCGGTCACGGCCTCGAGCGATGCAGCAAGCAAACAGAGCACCGTCGGCGTGCGCGCCGAAAACACCGACAGCACAGCCTATCTGGTCTCCACTATCGACACCCCCGACAACCTGATTGCCACCTCGATCCCGGCGGCGGCCAACACCACCGGACTGGGGTTCACCGCCTCGATGACCGCCGGTCATGCCTACACCTTCACCAAGTACGTCGGCATCGCCTCCTCCGACGACGGCCCCGACCCTCGGGCGATCGCCACCGCGGCATCCCAGCGCGGCCTCGAACGCGGCTACGCGGCCGAGCACACCGATCACGTCGCCGCATGGAACACCCTGTGGCAGCCCGCGATCGATGTTCCCGGACGCGAGGATTACCGCCTCTGGCTCCGGGCCGCGCTGTACTCGGTATTGTCCAGCGTGCGCGAAGGCCAACACTGGTCGGTGCAACCGGCGGGCCTGTCCTCCACCGATTACGCGGGCATGACCTTCTGGGACGCCGACACCTTCGTCTTTCCCATGCTGCTTGCCCTCTACCCGGCGTTGGCGCGCACCATTGTCGACTTCCGGGTCGCCGCGCTACCGCAGGCCCGCGCCAACGCACACGCCTACGGGCTGCCCGGTGCGGTGTATCCGTGGAACGATGGTCCCGCACAGCGCTGCGGGAGCCCGGTGGTGTGCGGGCTGAGCGAAGAACATCTGGCCAACGACATCGTGCTCGCCCAATGGCAGTACTACCTGGCCACCGCGGATCTGGCATGGCTGTGCACCGGTGGCGCGCCGGTGATCACCGCGATCGCCGACTACCTCACCGTGCGCGTCGGCCCGAAACTGCTCGACGGTCACTACCATTACGCACCGGTCGGTGGGCCCGACGAGTATGTCGCTGTCTCCATCGACAATGCCGTCACGAACGCCGGTGTGGTCAACACCATGCGTACTGCCGCTGCTGCCGCACAACTGTCCGGGCTTCCAGTGAACCCGCGCTGGGCCGACATCGCCGCGAACATGGCGATGCCTCCCGACATCGTTCCCGGTGTTCCTGCGGAATACCTCGGATATCAAGGCACACCGATCAAACAAGCCGACACCGTGCTGCTGAGCTACCCGTTCTCCTACACCGCACCGGGATACTCGGCGGTCGACACCTACCGCTACTACTTCGACCGCACCGATCCCGACGGCCCGAACATGAGCAACAGCATCGGAGCCATCATCGCCGCACAATTTGATCCGGGCCGCACTCAGGAATTCCTCGACCGGTCTGTCCAGCCGTATGTCCGCGAGCCCTACCATTTCCAATCCGAGGCGCGCGGGGACCGCTCCGGCGCCAACACCATCGGACAACCCGCGTGGATCTTCGTCACCGGCGCAGCGGGATTCCTGCAAGCAATGCTGTATGCCCCCTCCGGATTACGCTGGACCGACACCGGCCCACGCCTGGACCCCATGCTGCCCAGCGGATTCCCGGACGGTCTCACCATCAGGAACCTCTCCATCCGAGGCAGCACCCTCACCCTGCGGATCCAACCCGAAATCTCCACTGTCGAAGTGACCGCCGGTGATCCGATCACCCTCGAAACACCCACCGGCACACACACTGTCACCTCGGCGGCGCCGTTGACCCTGCCAACACGACGAGCCGACCCATAGCACTCGCACAGCCGCCTCGAACCGAGCAACGCGTCACAGCAGGCGGAATACCCGTGCAGGGCTGCCACTATGCCTGTTGTCTCTCGGGGTCCCTTCCTGGCAGGAAGGACAGTGCTGCCGAGCGCGCGGCGATTCCACTGCCGAGACCCGGGCAATTTACCGCCTGCCCGGGCGCACGATCGACAATTTGCCGGTCCGGCATGTCTTGCCCGCCGCGATCTCACAAGCCTTGATTGCTATCCCTCGGCGGTGAGTTGGCCGCACGACGCCGCGATCTCCTGCCCGCGCTATCCGCACCGTGCAGGGCACACGCTGCGCCTGCACCCGCCGAACGAACTCCCGCTCAACAGGTTTGGGGCTCACATCCCACTTGCTGCCCGGGGTCGGCTTCAGCGGGATGAGGTTCACGTGAACACGGGACCCAATGCCTTGTGCAGCTTCTTGCCGAGCATGTCTGCACGCCAGGGCTGATCGTTGACGTCACGGATCAACGCGTGCTCGATCGACACCCGGCGACCCGACTTGTCCGCGTAATACCGTGCGGCGTCGAGAACTTCGGCAACCGACCAGCGATTGTTGACCGGCACCAAGGTGTCTCGCAGCTCGTCGTCAGGAGTCGAGGTAATCCTGCAGTAGCTGTGAGCGCGACGGATGACGCAGCTTCGACATCGTCTTCGACTCGATCTGCCGAATTCGCTCGCGCGTGACGCCGTAGACCTTCCCGATATCGTCGAGGGTTCGAGGCTGGCCATCCCCCAGGCCGTAACGCAGGCGCATGACACCGGCTTCGCGCTCGGTGAGCGTGTCGAGTACCGCCTGCAGTTGCTCCTGCAGCAGGGTGAACGCCACCGCCTCGACCGCGACGACCGCCTCGGAGTCTTCGATGAAGTCGCCGAGCCGGCCGTCACCCTCCTCACCGATCGTCTGGTCCAGCGAGATCGGTTCACGCGCGATTTGCCGGATCTCGAGGACCTTCTCGGGTGTGATGTCCAATTCCTCGGCAATCTCTTCGGGCGTGGCCTCGCGGCCCAGTTCCTGCAGCAGATCGCGCTGGACACGTCCGAGCTTGTTGATGATCTCCACCATGTGCACCGGGATGCGAATGGTGCGGGACTGGTCGGCCATGGCGCGACTGATCGCCTGGCGAATCCACCAGGTGGCATAGGTCGAGAACTTGAATCCCTTGCTGTAGTCGAACTTTTCGACCGCACGCACGAGGCCCAGATTGCCCTCCTGGATCAGGTCGAGAAAGGCCATGCCGCGCCCGGTGTACCGCTTGGCAATCGAGACCACCAGACGCAGATTCGCCTCTAGCAAATGATCCTTGGCCCGGACGCCGTCCCGCACGATCCAGGTCAGGTCTCGGCGACGCGCGGCGGTCAGACCCGACGGCACCTCGGACTCGGCGCGCAGCTTCTCCGCCGCATACAGTCCGACCTCGATCCGGACTGCCAGATCGACCTCTTGAACCGCGGTGAGCAGGGGAACTCGGCCGATCTGCTTCAGATACGCCCGTGTCGAGTCCCCGCTCGCGGTGAGCTCGGATTCCTTTCGTGCCCGACGCAGCGCCGGGGACTCGCTTTCGTCCCAGACCGAACCCTCCGCGGCCTCGGTGTGCTCCGCCGGGTCGGCGGTGGAATCCTGGTCGATCGTTTCGCCTGCGGTAGTTGCCACATTCGCCCCTTCACGAGATTCGGGCGGCATCGCGATTCGAGAAACAGGACCGCAGAGAGGCCTCGAGCGGCTTCGGCAAACACCGGGGCCACTGCCCAGCCTACGGTCACCAGCCGGTAAACGCTGGCTACCGCCCCGAGTGGACGTCGTACGGTGTGTTTCCCGAGAACGCCGGCCAGGGTCGACGCCACTCGGCCGATCGATCTTCGATTGCTATCCCTCGGCGGCGAGCTGGCCGCAGGCGGCGGCGATTTCCTGGCCTCGGGTGTCGCGGACGGTGCAGGTGACGCCCTGGGCCTGGACACGGCGGACGAACTCGTCCTGGACCGGCTTCGGGCTGGCGTCCCACTTGCTGCCGGGAGTCGGGTTGAGGGGGATCAGGTTGACGTGGACCAGGGGGCCCAGCGCCTGGTGGAGTTTCTTGCCGAGCATGTCCGCACGCCAGCCCTGGTCGTTGACGTCACGGATCAGCGCGTACTCGATCGAGACGCGGCGGCCCGACTTGTGGGCGTAATAGCGTGCGGCGTCGAGGACTTCGGCGACCGGCCAGCGATTGTTCACCGGCACCAATGTGTCTCGCAGCTCGTCATCCGGAGTGTGCAGGGAGACAGCGAGTCTCACCGACATATCCTCGTCGGCAAGCTTGCGGATAGCGGGCGCGAGACCGACGGTGGACACCGTCACCGACCGCTGCGAGATCCCGAAACCCTCCGGCGACGGAGAGGTGATGCGGCGGACCGCGTTCACCACGCGCTTGTAGTTGGCCAGCGGCTCGCCCATGCCCATGAACACGATGTTGGACAGGCGGCCGGGGCCGCCGGCGACCTCGCCGTCGCGCAGGGCGGCCGCGGCGGCGCGGACCTGGTCGACGATTTCGGCGGTGGACAGGTTGCGGTTCAGGCCGCCCTGGCCGGTGGCGCAGAAGGGGCAGGCCATGCCGCAACCCGCCTGCGACGAGATGCACAGGGTGTTGCGGTCGGGATAGCGCATCAGCACCGACTCGAGCAGCGTGCCGTCGTTCGCCCGCCACAGGGATTTGCGGGTGGTCCCGTCGTCACATTCGATGTGCCGGACCTCGGTGAGCAGCGGCGGGAACAGCGCCTCGGCGACGGTGGACCGCATGGCCTCCGGCAGATCGGTCATCAGCGCCGGGTCGGCGACCAGCCGTCCGTAGTACTGGCGCGCGATCTGATCGGCGCGGAACTTCGGCAGGCCGAGCTCCTCGACCACCGTCTTGCGCTCCTGCGAATCGAGGTCGGCGAGATGCCGCGGCGGCATGCCGCGACGAGGGGCGTCGAAAACGAGGGGCAAGGGGGTAGTCATAACCGTTCCAGTGTCCCATCCCCCGGCAGGCCGACGCCGTCCGGGGGAATCGAGTTCCTCACAGTAAGCGCGATCACATGGGCGGCGGCTCGACGTCGCAGGTGCCCCGCATCCGGGCGGCGGCCGCCCGCGATTCCGGATGATCGGGGCCGAGGGTGGCCGCGTAGGCCTCCAGGGTGTCCTGTTCCAGGTCGTCAGCGGCCTCGACGCGGCCCAGCGCACGCCAATCCAGGCTGAGGTCGAGCGCGCACTGCAGGGTGTAGGGATGCCAGCCGAAACATTCTGAGCGGCAACCGTTTCAACGCGTCAGAGCAGCGCGGTGAGCACCAGCCAGGCCACGAAGGCCGACGGCAGCATGGAATCCAGGCGGTCCATGATCCCGCCGTGGCCGGGCAGCAGCGTGCCCATGTCCTTGATGCCGAGCTCCCGCTTGACCTGCGATTCGATCAGATCCCCGCTGGTCGCAACCAGCACCAGGCCCACGCCGAGCAGCACGCCGATCATCGAGTTCGCCTGCAGCAGCAGCGTCACCGTGAGCAGGCCGCCGATCACGCAGAACACCAGCGATCCGCCGAAGCCCTCCCAGGACTTCTTCGGGCTGATGTGCGGCACCATCGGGTGCTTGCCGAACAGCACACCGGCGACATAGCCGCCCACGTCCGAGCAGACCACCAGAATCATGAAGGTGAGCACCCGCAGGTTGCCCTTGTCCTCCTGCAGCATCAGTACCGCGAAGGCCGCCAGCAGCGGAATCCAGGCCAGCACGAACACCGCGATGGCGGTGTCGCGCAGGTAGTTTCGCGGCGTGGCCCGCAGGCCGTGGTCGAACAGCCGCCACACCATGATCGTCAGCGCGGTCGCGCCGAACGCGCCCAGCACCCCCTGCGGCCCGGACGGCCAGGCCAGCCACACCACCGCCTGCCCGCCGACCAGCAGCGGAATCCGGGGCACCAGCACATCGGCCTCGCGCAGCCGCTTGGCCACCTCCCAGGTGGCCACCGCGATCGCCACCGCGATCACGCCGATCAGCACCTTGGGCGCCCACAGCAGGATCGCGATGAGGGACAACCCCAGCCCGAATCCGACCGCCAGCGCCGCCGGCAGGTTGCGGCCCGCCTTCGACGCGGGCGGCTTCCCCTCGTCATTTCCCGGCCCTGCCGACTCCGCGCCCGCCGCCGGCGGTGTGGCGGCATCCTCCGGCATCTCGCCGGTGGCGGCAGTCTCTTCGGCCACGATTGTCCCGTCGCTCACTTGTCGTCCGTTCGTCCCTGCCCCCGGCCGGCGTCGGCCGTCCTAGACCTCGAGCAGCTCAGCTTCCTTGTGCTTCACCAGTTCGTCGACGTGCGCGACGTACTTCTGCGTGGTCTTGTCGAGTTCTTTCTCGGCGCGGCCGACCTCGTCCTCGCCGGCCTCGCCGTCCTTCTGGATGCGGCCGAGCTCGTCCATCGCCTTGCGGCGGACATTGCGGATCGAGATCTTGGCGTCCTCGCCCTTGGACTTGGCCTGCTTCACCATTTCCCGGCGGCGCTCCTCGGTGAGCTGCGGGACGTTGACGCGAATGATGTCGCCATTGTTGGTCGGGTTCACCCCGAGGTCCGAGTTGCGGATCGCGGTCTCGATCGGCTGCAGCTGGGACTGCTCGTAGGGCTTGATGACGAGCATGCGCGGCTCGGGCACCGTGATGGAGGCCATCTGGGTGATCGGCGTCGGCGAACCGTAGTAGTCGACCACTACTCGCGAGAACATGCCGGGATTCGCGCGCCCGGTCCGAATGGAGCCCAAATCGTCCTTCACCACCGAGACGGCCTTTTCCATTTTTTCCTCGGCGTCGAAGAGCGCTTCTTCAATCACGGCGATTCCTCCACTGCGTCATCGTTCTTGTCTCGGTCATGACCGGACCAGCGTGCCGATCTTCTCACCGGCGACCGCGCGGGCGATATTTCCCTTGGTCAACAGATTGAACACCAGCATGGGCATCTGGTTGTCCATACACAGGCTGAAAGCGGTGGCATCGGCGACCTTCAAGCCGCGTTCCAACGCCTCCTTGTGGGTGATCTCGGTGAACATGGTGGCGTCGGGGTCCTCCCGCGGATCCGCGGTGAAGACGCCGTCCACGGCCTTGGCCATCAGGACCACCTCGGCGCCGATCTCCAGCGCGCGCTGGGCGGCCGTGGTGTCGGTGGAGAAGTAGGGCATGCCCATACCCGCGCCGAAGATCACGACGCGGCCCTTCTCCAGGTGCCGCTTGGCCCGCAGCGGCAGGTACGGCTCGGCGACCTGACCCATGGTGATGGCGGTCTGCACCCGGGTGTCGATGCCCTGCTTCTGCAGGAAGTCCTGCAGCGCAAGGGAATTCATGACGGTTCCGAGCATGCCCATATAGTCCGAGCGGGCCCGCTCCATGCCGCGCTCCTCGAGCTCGGCGCCACGGAAGAAGTTGCCGCCGCCGATGACGACCGCCACCTGGACACCGGTCTCGACGACCTCGGCGATCTGCTCCGCGACCGCCTGCACCACATCGGGATCGAGACCCACCCGACCACCGCCGAACATCTCGCCACCGAGCTTGAGGAGCACTCGGCGGTAGCCCTTGCGATCGGGGGCGGTATCCGGGTCCGTCATCGGTCTCCTTGTCTCGGCGGTCGAGCGTGCGCACGCACATGAAAAGACCATCCCGGCCGATGGATCGCGCGGGACGGCTTGAAAGCTCCATCCATCCTGCCTCACGACCGGTGGCGAGCGTGACCCGACCCTCGATACGGCCTACCGATTCGTGACATTTACCCGATTTGTCCGGCCGCTAGGACCGCGGCGATTCGCCCGGCGGCGACCGGGGTGGCCGGGGCCTGCACCACCATCAGCAGGTTCGGGTACTCGACCGGGCGCAATTGGAATACTTCGAGTTCGATCGGCCCGGCCCGCGGATGGCGCACGGTAATGGTGGCGGGCCGGAATCGGCGCACCGGATATTCCGACCACCAGCGCCGGAAGTCCGGGCTCGCAGCGGACAATTCCGACACCAAGGCGGCCAGCCGAGGATCGTCGGGGCGACGGCCCACGGCATCGCGCACCTGACTCACCACCGCGCGCGCCGCACGCTCCCAATGCGCCATGCGCATGCGATTCGCGTTCTCGGTGAACATCATCCAGAGCAGATTGCGGCGTTCCGGCGGCAGAGCGAGCGGATCGTCGCGGACCAGCACATAGGCCCGATTCCAGACCAGATAGTCGAATCCGGCGTCGTACACGCTCGCCGGACTGGGCATGACCGCGTCCACCAGGCGCTGCAGCCGAGACCGGTCGGCCTCGGGCTCCGCGTCCTCCGGCTCCGCGAGACCGGCCAGAAACCGCAGGTGACGATGCTGATCGGGATCCAGCCGGAGGGTGCGGGCCAGGGCGTCGATGACCTGCCGGCTGGCCGCCACCTCGCGCCCCTGCTCCAGCCATGTGTACCAGGTCACCCCCACCCCCGACAGTTCGGCGACCTCCTCCCGCCGCAATCCGGGCGTGCGCCGCCGCGCGGGATCGCCGTACGGCACCAGGCCCACGTCCCCCGGCTGCAACCGCGCCCGCTGCGCCCGCAGGAACTCGCCCAGCTGCGCGTGCCGGGCGGAGACGTGATGCGAGCCGGAAGTGCCGTTGCCGCTTACCATTCGGCCGCCCCCCTGTACAGAGACCTGCCTAGCATTATCGCCACCAGGACAGGCGTGCACGCGGCTTCCTACCGTCGAATCGAGATCGACGCGACGGGAGCTGGAGATGAGCGCGGACAACGGACCGGTACTGGTCATCGGAGCAACCGGGCGGCAGGGCAGCGCCACCGCCACCGCACTACTGGAGCGGGGCCGGCCGGTCCGGGCCTTCGTCCGGAATCCGGACGCACCACAGGCCCGCCGGCTGCGGGACGCGGGGGCCGAGCTCACCGTCGGCGACCTGGACGACGAGGAATCGCTGCGGACCGCCATGGACGGCGCACACGGCGTCTTCCTCATGCTGACCATGATGGACGGCGTCCACATCAGCCTGGCCGCCGTCGCCGACGAGGAGCGGCGCGGGAAAGCGGTGGCGGACCTGGCCGCCAAAGCCGGCGTCGCGCACCTGGTCTACAGCTCGCTGCACGGGGTCGGAGCGGGCTCCGGCATCGAGTACTACGACGCCAAGGAGCACATCGAGGGCCACATCCGCGCCCTCGGACTGCCCGCGACCGTGCTGCGGCCGGTGTCGTTCATGGACAATTTCGCCACCTATAACCGCCCGGCCCGTGACGGAGACCACCTGGTCCTGGCCCTGCCGGTGCCGCCGGACCTGCCCATGCCGCTCATCGCCATCCGCGATATCGGCCGCTTCGCCGCCCTGGCCTTCGAACGCCCCGACGAGTTCCTGGGCCGCACCCTGACCCTCGCCGGCGACAGCCCGGCACCCACGCAGATCGCCGAAACCCTCGCGCGCGCAGCCGGATTGCACCCGCGGACCGTCCAGGTCCCCGTCGAGCAGATCCGCGCCTTCGACGAGCAGGTGGGAAAGATGTTCGCCTTCTTCAACTCCCGCCCCGCCCCGGCCATCGACGTGCCCGCCCTGCGCGCGGCCCTCCCCGACCTGATGACCCTCGACGCCTGGCTGACCGCCACCGACTGGACCCTCTGAGGAGCACACCATGACCGACGGACTACTGGCCGCCGACGGCCTGCTGCTGCCACCCGGCGCAGGCGAGAAGGTGCAGCCCACCATGACGCTCAAGGTCGGGGCCGGCCACTCCGATGCCTGGTCCGCCTTCGAGGCCGAGGTCCCGCCCGGTTTCGACGTCGGCGCCCACTGGCACGGCCACGCTGAGGAGATCTTCTACATCGTCGACGGCGAACTCGACCTGCTGGCCTTCCACCCCGAGGCCGAGGCCGTGGGCGACTGGCTCACCTGGCAGGCCGCCGACGGCACGCCCGTCTACCGCGGCGGCCCGGGCAGCTTCATGTACGTGCCCGCAGGCTGCCCGCACGCCTTCCACAATCCCGGAACCACCACCGCCAGAATGCTTTTCATGGTCACGCCGACCGGGCACGAGAAGTACCTCGCCGAGCTGAGCGACCTGCTACTGTCCGGTTCGGCAACTACGGAGGCTATCTCCGAGCTACGGCTGAAGCACGACATCCACCAGCTGACGGCACTACAGAACCGACCCACCTGACGCCCGGCCCCCGGAAACATTGCCCAGGAAACGGGGGGCGTTCAATCCCGTTTCAAATAAATCTGTTTCACATATCTTCGGCGCGTGACCACGAAGAACCGCACGGTCCGGACCGGACTGGCCGCCCTCGCCCTCGCAGCGACCCTCGCGACCGTCGCGGGCCCCGCCACGGCCGACATCCCCCTCGAGCCCCCCGCGTCCTCCAGCCCGTCCGCCATCGCCGACTCCTCCACCGGCAGCGGCAATTTCAATCCCGTGACCGGAAGCGGCCAGAAGGAGAACGGAACCAGCGGCGGAACCAGTTCCGGTTCGGCCTCCGGCTCGGCGACCGGAAGCCAGCAGCTCGTCAATCCCTTCAGTTCCACACCGATGGGCAACAGCACCGTCGCGGAGACGATCCTGAAAGCCCTGGACTACGTCCCGTGCCCCAGCCTGTCCAACCCGCACACGAACAGCGTTCTCGCCAGCACGGTCGCGCTGCTGATGAGCCTGACGACCGGGACCTGGTACATGGGCGCGGGGTGCGCGTCGTGATCAGAAACCACACTGCCCGAACAGGATTCGCGGCCCTCGAACTCGCGATGGGCGTCATCGGCTGCGCGGGCCCGGCCTCGGCCGAGGTACCCCGCACGCCCGCCGACCCGATCAGTCTCGCCACCGGCACCGAGGGAGCAGCGGCCCGACCCTTTCCTCAGGCAGCAGCAATTTCCTCGGTTACCTCGGGGAACTGCTCGCCCCACCGTCGAAGGACCCCTGCCACGGACTCTGCGGCTGAACGGGATTCCGTTTCCCGCGCAGTCAGGCATTCAGAATCACAAGGAGAAATCGTGAACACACGCAACGTCGCCGTCCGGGCCGGACTGGCCACCCTGGCAATCGCCGGGGCCATCGCCGCCGCGGGCCCCGCCACAGCCGACATCACCCTCGAACCGGCCGCGCCCCCGAGCACCTCCGATATCGCGGGTACCTCGAGTGGCAGCGGGGTGACCGGCAGCCAGCAGTTGATCTACCCCTTCAGCTCCGCCCCGGTCGGCACCGGAACCCTGGCAGAGCTGCTCCTCTCCGCCTCGGGCTACAGCTTTCCGTGCGGTCAGGGCAGCAGCGGGCTGGGGCAGCTGGGCCGGCTGCTGATCAACGGCTCCTCCGGCGGCGGCTGGGGGAACTGCGCCAGCAGCCCCGTCGTGTCGTAGCGCGGCGGATACGAGAAGGCCCCTCGCTCATCGGAATCCGATGGGCGAGGGGCCTTCTCGATGCTTCAGGCGATTACGCCTGGCCGACCTCGAAGCGGGCGAAGCGGGTGATGGTGACACCGGCGTCGTCCAGCTGCTGCTTGACGGTCTTCTTGGAGTCGGTGACCGACGCCTGCTCCAGCAGGACGACGTCCTTGTAGAAGCCGTTGACGCGACCCTCGACGATCTTCGGCAGGGCGGCCTCCGGCTTGCCCTCCTCCTTGGCGGTCGCCTCGGCGATCTCGCGCTCCTTGGCGACGAGCTCGGCCGGGACGTCCTCGCGGGCCAGGTACTTGGCCTTGAGGGCCGCGACCTGCATGCCGGCCGCACGGGCGGCGTCGGCGTCGGTGCCGGTGTACTCGACCAGCACGCCGACGGCGGGCGGCAGGTCGGTGGCGCGCTTGTGCAGGTAGACGGTGGTGGTGCCCTCGAAGGTGGCGACGCGGCGCAGCTCGAGCTTCTCGCCGATCTTGGCGGCCAGCTCCTGCAGCACCTGGTCGGCGGTCTTGCCGTCGACCTCAACGGCCTTCAGGGCGTCCAGGTCGGCCGGGCGGGCCTTCGCGGCGGCGGCCACGATGGCGTTCGCGACGTCCTGGAACTCCTGGTTCTTGGCCACGAAGTCGGTCTCGGAGTTGATCTCGATCAGCACGCCGTCCTGCGCGACGACCAGGCCCTCGGCGGTGGCGCGCTCAGCGCGCTTGCCGACATCCTTGGCGCCCTTGATACGCAGGAACTCGACGGCCTTGTCGAAGTCGCCCGCGTTCTCCTCGAGCGCCTTCTTGCAGTCCATCATGCCGGAGCCGGTGAGCTCGCGGAGCCGCTTCACATCGGCGGCGGTGTAGTTCGCCATCTCGGGCGAGCCTCCCTTTGTGAGTGAAAGTCTGTGGGGGTCACACCTTGCCGACCGTCATGGAACATGAGCGGTCGGCAAGGTGAACAGATGCCTCGCGGCTGGAAATCAGAAGTCGGCCGGGGTCTTCGGGGCCGGCTCTTCCTTCACCTCGGCCTCGGCCGCGGTCTCCGGCTCGGCGGCCGGGGTGGCCTGAGCCAGCAGCTCCTGCTCCCACTCGGCGAGCGGCTCGCCGGCGCCGGCCTCGGGCTTCGCATCGCCGGTGGCACGCGCGGCACGAGCCTGCACGCCCTCGGCGACGGCGGAGGCGACGACCTTGGTCAGCAGCGCGGCCGAGCGGATCGCGTCGTCGTTGCCCGGGATCGGGTAGTCGACCAGGTCCGGGTCGCAGTTGGTGTCCAGGATCGCGATGACCGGGATGTTCAGCTTGCGAGCCTCACCGACGGCGATGTGCTCCTTGTTGGTGTCGACAACCCAGATGGCCGAGGGAACCTTGGCCATGTCCCGGATGCCGCCCAGGGTGCGCTCCAGCTTGTTCTTCTCACGCGTCAGCATGAGGATTTCCTTCTTGGTGCGACCCTCGAAACCGCCGGTCTGCTCCATCGACTCCAGCTCCTTCAGGCGCTGCAGCCGCTTGTGGACGGTCGAGAAGTTGGTGAGCATGCCACCCAGCCAGCGCTGGTTCACGTAGGGCATGCCGACGCGGGTCGCCTCGGAGGCGATCGACTCCTGGGCCTGCTTCTTGGTGCCGACGAAGAGAACGGTGCCGCCGTGGGCAACGGTCTCCTTGACGAACTCGTAGGCCTTGTCGATGTAGGTCAGCGTCTGCTGCAGGTCGATGATGTAGATGCCGTTGCGGTCGGTGAAGATGAACCGCTTCATCTTCGGGTTCCACCGGCGGGTCTGGTGACCGAAGTGCGCGCCGCTATCGAGCAGCTGCTTCATTGTTACGACAGCCATGGCTCCGTAACTTCCTCTCGTTGCTGGTTGACACAGGAATCGGCGATCCCTGCCCTGGCGCTCACGGCCACCGGAACCCTCCGAAAACGAATCAGGGGGACCAGCCGGCGACACTCACTGTGGGCGCGCGAAGTCGGTCTGCGTTAACGCAAACCGCTGGACCAGTTTACGCAGCGGAGGCGCCAGACCGAAATCGGGCCCGGGGGTATGCGTTACTCAGGTGCGCAATCGCAGGTCAGCGACCTACGGTGGGGCAATGCTGCGAACCGGGCGACTGGTACTCACACCGGTGTGCGCGAGCGATCGCGACGAACTCGTGGCGCTGTGGCGTGACCCGCTCGTCCGCGAATTCCTCTTCGACGGCGAAATGCTCTCCGCCGATGAGGTCACGCGGATCATCACGAATTCCGAAAATAGTTTCGCCACCGTGAATTTCGGGCTCTGGGCGCTCCGAGAAAGGAGCGGCGGGCCACTGCTCGGCACCGCTGGATTGCGTGGCCTCGACGGCGGCCCCGACCTGGAGATCGTCTACAGCCTGACCCCGGCCCGCTGGGGCCGCGGCCTGGCAGGCGAGGCCGCAGCCGCGGTCCTGGACTACGCCTTCGACACGCTCGGGCTGGACCGGGTCCTCGCCGAGATCGACGAGAGCAATACCGCCTCACGAGCCGTTGTCGAGCGCCTGGGAATGCGTCCCTACGAAACCGTCCAGGGCGTACTCGGCCCGATGATCCACTACTCCCTGATGCGACCCAGCAACTGACATTCACGTTGTCCACAACCGGTCGTGTCCTCCACACTCGCCGCGCACCCTCTCGCTCAACGCCTCACCACGGCGCAGGCTGACTCCCATGCCCTCACCCCCACACGAACCACCGCCTCGCACCCGGCACACCGACGTCTCAGCCGTGCCGTCCATGACGGCTTCGAATGCAGCGGGCGTTTCCCCCGGACCGCACACCAGATTTCGGCTCGCATCGCGTGCGCATGGTCCGGGCGCCGCGGTCGTCCGGGTCGTGGCCGGAGCGTGCGCGACAAGCCTGATCGGGCTGTGCGCCGCCATGCCCGCTGCCGGCGGTTCACCTGCGCCCGGCGGCGATTTCGATTGGCCGCTGCGGCCGCGGCCAGGGGTCGTGCGCGCCTTCGACAAACCCGAACACGATTGGCTGCCGGGGCATCGCGGGGTGGATTTGGCGGGCGCTCGGGGGCAGGTGGTGCTCGCGGCCGGGGACGGCATCGTCGTCTTCGCGGGGATCGTGGCCGACAAACCGGTTGTCTCCATCGACCATCCCGGCGGGCTCCGAACGACCTACGAGCCCGTATCCGCGGCAATTCCCGTGGGCCGCAGGCTGACTCGTGGCACACCGATCGGGCTGCTGGAAGCCGGACACCCGCCCTGCTCCCCATGCCTGCACTGGGGAGCGCGGCGGGACGGCGAATACCTCGATCCGCTCGGGCTGCTCCACCGCACTCCGATCCGGCTCAAGCCCCTCACCGGCGACATCCCGGCCCGCCCCGGCCGCATGGGCGTGAACTTCGAAACCGAGCGAGGATGGTGACCATGTCGCAGAAACCCGCGCCCTTCACCTACTCCGATGTCGGCGCGACCGCGGGTGAATTTCCCCCGGGCTACGACCATTTCCGGCTACGCAGGCACATCGGTTCGGGCCGAGCGCTGTTCGAGCAGGCGGCCGAACACATTCTCGGGTACGGGATGCAGCGCGGTACCGGGATCTTCCAGGACGCGACCACGCCGGTAGCCGAGCCGGGGACCGAGCTGACGGTGCGGCTCGGGCTGGGGCCGATCGGCGTGAGCGCGCCGTGCCGAGTCGTCTACGTCCTCGATGAGCCGGATCGGCGCGGTTTCGCCTATGGGACGCTCCCCGGCCACCCCGAGAGCGGTGAGGAGCTGTTCTGCGTCGAATACGACCCCGCCGACGGCTCGGTCCACGGGGTCATTGCCGCGTTCTCGAAACCGGGCGCCTGGTACACCCGGCTCGGCGGCCCGATCGTGCGACTCATCCAGCGCTGGTTCGCACACCGCTACATCGGAACCATCCGGCCACGCTGAGGCACGTGACCTCAGCCATCCACGAGGTGAGCCGAGAGAGCAGCGGCCTCGGCGCGCAGCGAGGCGGCACGGTCCGCCCCACCGGAGAGCCCATCGTATTCCTCTGCGGCAGTGAGACGGTCGTCGATCTCGGCACGAACGATTCCGGCGATATCGGACTCGGTGAGGTCGCGCCGAGCGCGTTCAGCCGCGCCCAGCCCCACAGCACTGGACTCGATGGCCCCGGCACGAACATCGGAACCGTCCACAGCTTCGGCATTGTCGATAGCGCCCAGAGCCGAACGAAGCGCCGCGGTGGCATTGCGATCGCGAGCCTTCATCGCCACGGGCAGGGCGGCGCGCAGACGTTCACGCAGGGAGGATGGGGTCGTCATGATCATCGACGCTACCTGCTAGGTCTTTGGTTATGAGATTGGAGTGGTGGGCGCGCGGGACCGAAAAGACCTGTCCGAGGATGTGATCGGGCGTACGCACGCGATCGCCGATGCCACCCGAGCCTGGGATTGGACCGGATGCCGAGTCTGCTCGGGCCTCCTCCGCGATCGATCAAACTGCTTGACGATTAAGCGAATTCACCCGCGATCAGCGGGTCCGAGCAGCGTTATATGGTCCGCCCCAACGGATTCGAGCTATTCGACCAGGGATTCGCCTGATCCCTCTCGCAGCAAGCAACACGACGTGCTCTATGCACTGCGGGAACGCTCGGGATGGGGCCGGAGGGGCCCGCCGCAGATGCGTGCGGCGGGCTGCGGGGAGCACCCGAGCGGGGAGGAATGGATTGGCTAAAGGGTTGCGGGCGTAACCTTTTCGCGCTCGGCGAGTTCGGACTTCCAGCGGCGGAAGCCCTCCTCGGTGCGGCCGCGCCGCCAGTAACCGGAGATGGATGCCCAGTCGGCGGGGACGCCGCGGTCCTTGCGGATGTAGGAGCGGAGGTCGTGCATGACGGCCTGGGCTTCACCGTGGATGAAGACGTGCACCTGGCCGTCACGCCAGGGGGCGGAGCGGACGGCGGTGGCGAGGCGCACTCCCGGCTCGTCCGCGCCGCGGTGAATCCAGGTCAGCTCCACGCCCTCCGGGTGGGCGAAGGCGAGTTCGTCGGCGGGATCCGCGACCTCCACGAATACTTGCCCGACCGCATCGGTGGGCAGCGACTCGCAGGCCGCGGCAATGGCGGGGAGTGCGGATTCGTCGCCGGCCAGCAGATGCCAGTCGGCGTCGGAACGCGGGGCGTAGGCGCCGCCCGGGCCCATCAGGTCGATGGTGTCGCCCGGCTGGGCGGCGGCGGCCCACGGTCCGGCGACGCCCTCGTCACCGTGGTGGACGAAGTCGATGGCGAGCTCCTGCGCCGCGCGATCCACCTCGCGCACGGTGTAGGTGCGCACGGTGTCGCCGTCGGCACCGGGGAAGACCAGTTTGACGTAGGCGTCGGTGCGGTCGTTGGGCTGGAAGGACGCGAAGCCGGGGCCGCCCAGCCGGACCCGGATCAGGTGATCGGTCAGCCGGATCGTGTTCTGGACCACCAGCGTGATGCGTGTGCGTGCCAAAGGAACCTCCATAATTAGGATTACCTAAGTGACGCTAGCACGAATTCCGATAGGTCGTCGATAGTATTTCGATAGGCCGTCGGTCACCGGATATCGGCGATGAGCGCGGCCAGGGCGGCGGCCAGGCGATCGATTCCGGGACCGGGCGGGCCGCCGGGTTCGGACAGGTAGAGGTCGCGGCGGATCTCCACCATCAGCGCGGTGACGCGGGGTTCGGTGCGGTAGAAATCCAGCGGCACATAGGTTCCCGCGAATGGGCTGTCGACGCCGACGCCACCGAAGTCCACGAAGGCCCCCGCCGCATGGGTGAGCAGTTCGGGCGGCGTGTGAAAGGCGTCCGCGCCCAGGCAGATCGGGGGACGTGGTAGGTCACCGTGCAGCTCATAGGGCAGGGGCTGAGCCGGGTAGGAGTGGACGTCGATGATCACCGCACGGCCGGTCGCCGACAGGCGATCGGCGACCAGATCCGTCATGGCCTGGGCGTAGGGGCGGAAGTAGCGGTCCAGCAACGGTGCGGGATCGAAACCGGCCGCCCGCAATGGCCTCCGGTCCGTGGTGGCGGTGTACACCGCGCCCATGCCGACGGCGAGCATCTCCTCCCGCTCGTCCGGAAAGCGCTCCGGGTCGACGACCAGCCGCGACAGCCGGTTCACGAATTGCCATGGCCGGGTGGGCGACAGGCGTGCGGCCGTATCCGCCAGCCGCGCGGTATGGGCATCGGTGATGGCGTCGAGCTCACGGTCGAGCGCCCCGTCATCGAGCAGCAGCCCCGCGCGGACAGCGGCGGGGATCGTGCGCGCCGAGTGCGGAACGTGCAGCACCACAGGCGAATCGGCGGCACCGGGCAGCAGTTCGGCCGAGTCGGGAATTCGCATGGCGGTCAGGCGCGCGGGTGGGCTTGGTCGTGCACCTTCTTGAGCCGATCGATCGACACGTGGGTGTACAGCTGCGTGGTGGCCATGCTGGCGTGGCCCAGGATCTCCTGCACCACCCGCAGATCGGCCCCGCCCTCGAGCAGATGGGTCGCGGCGGTGTGACGGAAACCGTGCGGGCCCATATCGGGTGCGCCCGGAATGGCGGAAACCACCTCGTGCACAACCGTTCTGGCCTGTCGCTGGTCGATGCGTCGGCCCCGGCGGCCCAGCAGCAGCGCGCGCCCCGACTCCGGGGTGGCGAAGGCGGCCCGGCCGAACCGCAGCCAGCCGTCCAGGGCCTGCTCGGCGGGCACGCCGAACGGCACCGCCCGCTCCTTGTTCCCCTTGCCCAGCACGCGCACCAGCCGCCGTTCCCGATCCACGTCCTCGATGTCGAGCCCGCACAGCTCGCTCACCCGGATCCCGGTCGCGTACAGCATCTCGACAATCAGCCTATCCCGCAAGGCCATCGGATCATGCTGCGCCGCACCCGATTCCGCCGCCGCCATGGCCGCCTGCGCCTGCTCGCGCCCCAGCACCGACGGCAGCACCCGATGCGCCCGCGCCGACCCCAGCCGCGGTCCCGGATCCACCGCCAGCCGCCCCGTGTGCGTCAGCCAGGCCGTGAACGTCCGAGCCGACGAGGCCCGCCGCGCCATGGTGGTCCGCGCCGCGCCGCCCGCCGCCTGTGCCGCCAGCCACGACCGCAGCAAGGCCAGATCCACCTCCCCCACACCGGAATCCACCGCCCGCCCCAGCAAATGCTCCAGCAACCCGCGCGCGTCGCCCACATACGCCCGCACCGTATGCTCCGACCGATTCCGCCCCAACCGCAAGTGCCGCCCGTACTCGGCCAGCAATGCCTCCAAATCCTCGGGCAGCTCACTCATCCGTCCACGCTGACCCGAATCCCGCCACATATCAAGCACCCCCGCCGCCGCGCCCATCACACGGCCGGACCACCAGCGGTTGTCCATGCCCGGCACCGCATTCCTGTGCGGGCGGGCCGGTTGGTCAGCGATGGTGGTCATGGGCGGCGACTATGGCGGCGGTGGCCGAGGTCGGGCGGGTGGTGCGGTACCAGCCGTTGCCGTCGCAGGCGACCAGGCCGGCGATCTCCAAGGCGGACAAGGTTGCCCGCACTGTGGGGAGTGGGAGGCCGGTGTCGGTGGCCAGGCCACGGGGCAAACGGGAACCGGTGTTGGGGAGGGCGGCGAAGACCAGGGCCTCGTCGCCTGAGAGGTTGTCCTCCGGGCTGGGTGGGACCGCGCCCGGCAGGGACAGGCGCAGCGGCCCGGCTTCGTCGAGGATGTCCTCGGCGCGGGTGACGATGAAGGCTTCGCCCTCGCGGATCATGCGGTGGCAGCCGACCGAGGCGGCAGAGGTGACCGGGCCGGGAACGGCCATCGCGGGCCGGCCCAGCCGGCGGCACCATTTCACCGTGTTGCGCGCCCCGCTGCGCATCCCGGCCTCCACCACCACGACACCGTCCGCGAAGGCGGCTATCAGCCGATTGCGGGCCAGGAAATGGTGTTTGCGCGCGGACGTGCCGGGTGGGTACTCGGTGACGACCAGACCGGTGTCGACGATCTCGGCCAGCAGCTGATCGTGCTGCACGGGATACGGCCGATCCGGACCGCAGGCGAGCACGGCGATCGTCATACCGCCGACGGCCAGCGCGGCCCGATGTGCCATCCCATCGATCCCGAACGCCGCCCCGGACACGATCGTCCACCCGCGCGCCGCGAGCTCACCGGCAATCTCGCCGGTCGCATGATTCCCGTACCCGGTGCTGCACCGCGCCCCCACCACCGCGATCGCCCGCTCGGTGGTCTCCAGCAGCGACCGCGGCCCCCGCACCCACAACACCAGCGGCACAGCCGCATCCGCATCCTGCGCCGGATCCAGCTGCCCCAGCCCGAGCATCCGCCAGGCCGGCCACTCCGCATCGTCCGGCGTCACCACCCGCCCACCCAACCGCTCGATATACGCCAAATCCCTTTCCGCCCGGTCGATCCCCCGCCGCAGCTCGGTAGGCCCCCGCAACACCTCGGGCAATGCACACTCCCGCACCGCCCGCGCCGCCTCCACCACCCCCACCGACCCGATCAACGCCGACAACGCCGCACAGGGCCCCTCCACCACCCGCGACAAATACACCCAAGCCAACCGCCTCTCATCCGCATCCCCGCCCCCAACCGCCGCGCCGACAGTGCCTTTCACGCCGTGCTTCGCCCCCGTCCACCCGGAGCCCCGGCCGAATTCGCTGACGTGACCGGGTGCGCGTGACCCGGAATCGGTTATGCCGACCGAACCAGACTGACCAAGTCCGCTGCCGGTCCCACCGGCAGCACTTCCCGAGGCAGGCACAACCGCTGCTTTCGCCGCTACATCCCTTGAGGCCGAACCGGATTCGTGGCGCACGCCAGTGCGCTGCATCGAATCGGAGTTGTCCGTCGTCTCGCTCATGCTCCACCTCGCTGTCGAAAGCTCAATGCCTGCAGGACGTCCTGGGCGCCGGGCACATCACCGCCACGCAAGTCACAGACAGTCCAGGCAACTCTGATCGCGCGGTCGGCGCCGCGGGCGGACATGCGGCCGTGCTGGAGGGCGTTCTCTACCGGGGCGAGCGCCTCACGGGGCAACCGGAAGCGTTGGCGGAGTATGTGACCGGGCACCTCCGCATTGGTGGTCATGCCGAGCTCGACCCATCGTTCGGCGGCCGCGTTCCGTGCCGCCGTCACGCGGGCGCGCACCTCTTCGCTGCTCTCGACCTCGTCGCCGGTGAAGGCTCCGGCGGCCTGGGCGTGCATCTGTACCGAGAGATCGATGCGATCCATCAGCGGGCCGGAGAGTTTGCCGAGGTAGCGGCGGCGGGCCAGGGGCGCGCAGATGCAGTCGATATCGCGGGCGGGTGCGCACGGGCACGGGTTGGCCGCGAGGACGAGTTGGAAGCGGGCCGGGAAACGGGACACCCCGTCCCGGCGCGCGATGCGAACCTCGCCTTCCTCCAAGGGGGTTCGCAGCGCCTCGAGGACCTTGCTGCCGATCTCGGCACACTCGTCCAGGAACAGGACGCCGCGATGGGCGCAGCTGACCGCCCCGGGCCGGGCGGAGCCCGAACCGCCGCCGATCATCGCCGTGACCGACGACGAATGATGGGGTGCCACGAAGGGCGGCGCGGTGATCAGCGGGGCATCGTCGGACAGTGTGCCCGCCACCGAGTGAATCGCGGTCACCTCCAGGGAATCCCGTTCGCGCAGCGGCGGCAGCAAGCCTGGAAGCCGTTGCGCCAACATGGTTTTCCCGATGCCGGGCGGGCCCGTCAGCAGCAGGTGATGCCCGCCCGCCGCGGCCACCTCCAGGGCCCAGCGCGCCTCGTCCTGCCCCACGACCTCGCGCAGGTCCCCGATCGATGTCTCGGCCGGCGGCTGGACCGGATCGGGAAGCGCGAGCTCACCGCCGCCGCGCAACCAATCCAGTAATTCGAGCAGGGTCGACGCCCCCAGGACGCGAATGCCGTCGACCAGGCCCGCCTCGGGCAGGGCGGCCGTCGGGACGATGACGGTGCGCCGCCCCGCGTTCCGCGCCGCCAGTACCGCCGGAAGAATGCCGCGCACCCGGCGCACGCGGCCGTCCAGTGCCAGTTCACCCAGCAGTACCGACTCCGAGAGACGGTTCGACGGGATCGCTCCGGCCGCGTCCAGCACGGCACCGGCCAGAGCGACGTCGTACACACTGCCGACCTTCGGCAGCGTGGCCGGGGACAGGGCGAGGATGACGCGGCCGTCAGGCCACTTCTCGCCCGTATTGGTGACGGCGGCGCGGACGCGGTCGCGGGATTCCTGGAGGGTGGTGTCGGGGCGGCCGACCAGGTGGACCGAGGGGAGGCCCTGACCTATGTCGGCTTCGATTTCTACGAGTTGGCCCTCTACGCCGTTGACGGCGACGGAATAGGCTCTGCCCAAAGGCATTTCAGAACACCGCCTTCAGGTGGCGGATTTCCGGGGCGCGGCCCGGACGCAGGAGGACGGCGACCACGTCGAAGCGGATGCGCAGGTATGTGCCGTTCTGTTCGCGCAGCCAGCGGGCGGCGAGTTCGCGAATGCGGCGCTGTTTGAGGTAGGTGACGGCTTCCTCGGGTGGGCCGCAGGTCAGGGTGCGGCGGGTTTTGACCTCGACGAAGGCCGTTACCTCGCCCTCGCGGGCGATGACGTCGAGCTCGCCGAAGCGGCATCGCCAATTGCGGGCGACGATCTCCATGCCGGCGGCGCGGAGAAAGTCCGCGGCCAGTTCCTCCCCCTGCGCTCCCAGCGCCAGATGCTGTGCCATTCAGCCAGCATGGCCGGGCCCGTGACGGACCCGGCCATGCCGAACTGGGAAAACAGTGAGCCTGTGGATAAGCTGCGGCCTGTGGACTAGTCGGGAAGCCGCAGGTCGGTCTTCTCCAGCTCCTCGATATTCACGTCTTTGAAGGTGATCACGCGAACGTGCTTCACGAAGCGCGCCGGCCGGTACATGTCCCACACCCATGCATCCGACATCCGTACCTCGAAGTACACCTCGCCATCGGCGTTCTGCGGCCGCAGTTCGACGGAATTGGCGAGGTAGAAGCGACGTTCGGTCTCCACCACGTACGAGAATTGCCCGACGATGTCCTTGTACTCGCGGTACAGGGATAGCTCCATCTCGGTTTCGTACTTCTCGAGGTCCTCGGCGCTCATCGGGTGGAACGTCCTCCTTGTCGCCCAACTGGGTGTAGAGACATCATCCCGCATACGCCGTGTCGGTAGCCACTCGGCCGGTCTCCCGGACGTTTCGCCACGAACGGCGGTGCTCGGGGGTGATGCCGAGACGGGTCAGCGCCTCAATGTGCTCGGGGGTGTTGTAGCCCTTGTGGGCGGCGAATCCGTAACCCGGGTATTGCTCGTCCATCTCCACCATGATGCGGTCACGGGTCACCTTGGCCAGCACGCTGGCCGCGGCGATGCAGGCCGCCGAGGCGTCGCCGCCGATCACCGGCAGTGACGGCACCGGGATGCCGGGCACCCGGAAGCCGTCGGTGAGCACATAGCCGGGCACCGGATCCAGCCCGGCCACCGCCCGCCGCATGCCCTCGATATTGGCCACGTGGATGCCGATGGCGTCGATCTCCCAGGCCGGGACGACCACCACCTCCCAGGCCAGCGCGAGCCGCTTGATGATGGGGAACAGCTGTTCGCGGGCGTTCTCGGTGAGTTTCTTCGAGTCGTCGAGACCGGCGAGGGAGGCGTAGGCCTTGGGTGGCAGCAGGCAGGAGGCGACCACCAGCGGGCCCGCCGCGCAGCCGCGCCCGGCCTCGTCGACGCCCGCGACCGGACCGAGGCCGCTGCGGATCAGCGCGGCCTCCAGAGTGCGTAGCCCGCCCGCCTGCCGCATGACCACGCGCGGTGGCCAGTCACCGCGGTCGATCCGCTGAATCTTCTTGCCGCCGATCGCCTTCCGGCTCGCACCGGGCTCGGCGGCCCTCGCCATCTTCCCCACCGGTCGATTATCCCGCGATTCTCGCTTCTACTGCGGGTCCTGCGCCCGGACCGGACCCATCCGGCTCGGCGGCCAGATCTTGAACACGGCCTTGCCGCGCACATCCTTCACCGGCACGGTGCCCTGCAGCTCGTCCTTCATGTGGTAGCGGGAGTCGGCGGACTCGGCGCGGTTGTCACCCATCACCCACAGGTTGCCGGCGGGCACCTTGATCTCGGGGAAAGCCCGGCCGCCCGCGTTGAACTGCACGTCCGGGTGCTGGGGGTCGAAGGGGTTGTTGAACTTCACGTACGGCTCGTCGAGCGGCTTCCAGTCGGCGCCGGGGCTGTCGTCCTTGACCAGGATCCGGCCTTGCGCGTCACAGCATTTGACCGATTGCCCACCCGTGGCGATGACCCGCTTCACCAGATCGTTCTCGTCCGGCGGCACCAGGCCGAAGAAGGACAGGAAGTTCTGCACCCCGCGCACCACGGTGTTGGAGGACCGGATCGACTTGTAGTGGCTGTTCCACGAGCTGGTCGGGCCGACGAACACCACCACGTCGCCCGGCTCGGGATCGCCGAAGTAGTAGCTCAGCTTCTCGACATAGATGCGGTCGCCGGTGCAGCCCGCGCAGCCGTGCAGGGTGGGTTCCATGGACTGCGAGGGAATGACGTAGGGCCGGCCGATGAAGGTCACCAGCAGAGCCACGATCAGCGCCGCGAACCCGATCAGGATGGGCAGCTCCTGCCAGAACGGGCGTTGCTTCTTCTTCGACTTCGGCTGGGGCGTCTCGGGCGCCTCGGGCGTCTTCGCCCCATTGCCGTTGCCGGACCCGGACTTCGTCACCGACTCGCTCTCGTCTGCCACCGGAACAGAGTAGCCCGGCACCGCGAAGAACCATGCGGTGCCGGGCTACTCGTTGTCGGCGAGCCGACTGTCGATCCTGCGCCGAGCCGTTCACGGGCTCAGCGGGAGCTGCGACTACTTCAGCGCTTTTCCTTGATCTTGGCGGCCTTGCCGCGCAGATCGCGCAGGTAGTACAGCTTGGCGCGACGCACGTCACCGCGGGTCACGACCTCGATCTTGTCCAGGTTGGGGCTGTGCACCGGGAAGGTGCGCTCCACGCCGACACCGAACGAAACCTTGCGCACGGTGAAGGTCTCGCGGATGCCACCGTTCTGGCGGCGGATGACGACGCCCTTGAAGACCTGGATGCGCTCCTTGTTGCCTTCGATAACCTTCACGTGCACGTTGACCGTGTCACCCGGGCGGAAGTCCGGGATGTCGCTGCGCAGCGAGCTTGCGTCGACGAAGTCGAGGGTGTTCATGTCCGTCCTTATTGGAGTTCGCGCGAACAGAGGAACCTGGCGGCTACCCGGGGCGGGTGCTCTACCGGTTCGTGCTCCGGATATTTGGGCGGTGCCCGGGCACAGCGCGCCCAAAGCAACCTGAGCATTGTGCCAGACTCCGGGATCGCGGAGTTAATCGGCCCCTACGCGCGGGTATTCGCGCGGGTGAGGGCGGCGGCGATGTCCGAGACCAGCGGCGGGTAGTCGGTGGCGCCGGTGATCACCTGCAGGAAGACCAGCCGGTCCGGCTCGTCCGTCGCGGCTTTCAGGCAGTGTTGCAGCTCGCCGGCCGTGGTCGCGCGGAGGGTGAGGACGGACTCGGCGTCGCCGCCGAAGGCGTGCGGGAGTTCGGGCCAGCGCCACGGGGCGATGTCGTTGTACGGGGCGGCCGGGCCGTGGATGGCGCGTTCGATGGCATAGCCGTCGTTGTCGACCAGGATGATCACGCCGTTCAGCTGCTCGCGGATCCAGGTGCCCAGCTCCTGGATCGAAAGCTGGGCCGCGCCATCGCCGATGACGAGGACCGCGCGACGGTCGGGGCAGGCGATGCCGGCGCCGAGGGCGGCCGGAAGGGCATAGCCGATCGAGCCCCACAGCGGCTGGCCGAGAAAGGTGATGCCGGTCGGCATGCGCAGCGTGGCCAGGCCGAAGAAGGCCGAGCCCTGGTCGGCCACCACAATGTTGTTGTTGCCCAGCGCTGCCGCGACCAGGGGCCACAGGGCGGCCTGGGTGAGCGGCGCGTCCACGGCGGGCGGAGCGTCCGGGGCGGCGGCCGCCGGGGCGGGAATCGGTGCGGGAGAGGCGAATTCGGGGGCGAGCTCGGTGAGGATCTCCAGGGCCGCGGTGAGCGACAGCGGCGCGAAGGCGTCGACTCCCCCGATCACCGTGCGCTCGGGACCGATATCGATGGTGCGGTGCGGGTCGATGCGGTGGCTGAAACCCGCGGTGATGCTGTCGGTGTACTGGACCCCGACGGTCACCAGGCGGTCGGCCTCCTCGACGGCGGCGCGTACCTGCGGCGGGGAGGCCGCGCCGGTGTAGACGCCGAGGAAGTTCGGGGCGGATTCGTCGACCACGGTCTTACCCCAGGCCAGGGTGGCGTGCGGGAGTCCGTGCGGTTGCCCCGGGGTCGGGCCGACCAGGGTGCGCAACCGGTCGGTCGCTCCGACCCGGTCGACGAAGATGTCCGCGAGGACCGTCACCCGCCGGCCGCCGAGGAATTCGCGTGCCGCCTGCGCGAAGGCTGCCCGCGCGCCCGCACTCGAGAAGTCGGCGGGCGGCGCCAGCGGCGTCGCGGGCGGGGACACCTCCACCCGCGCGGTATCGGTGGCCAGCATGAGATACCCCGGACGGCGGTGCACGCGAACCGAATTCAGCACCCGGTCGATCTCCTGGCAGGCGTCGGCCGCGCCGAGATCGGCCTGCGCACAGGTGACTTCGGCGGCGATGCGGCGGAAGTGGTGGAAGTCGCCGTCGCCGAGGGTGTGGTGGATGACGCGGTGACCGGCCTGGATGTCCTTGGCGGGCACGCCGACGACGTGCACCACGGGCACATGCTCGGCATAGCTGCCCGCGATGGCGTTGACCGCACTCAGCTCGCCCACGCCGTAGGTGGTGACGACCGCGCCGATGCCGCGCAGCCGCGCGTAGCCGTCGGCGGCGTAGCCGGCGTTCAGCTCGTTGGCGCTGCCGATCCAGCGGATGTCGGGGTGGGCGATGACATGGTCGAGGAACTGCAGATTGAAATCGCCGGGAACGCCGAAGATTTCGGTGACACCGAGTTCCCGGAGCCGATCGAGCAGATAGTCGCCGACAACGTAGCCCATGGCTCAACACTGGCACGCCGACCGATAGTCAGCAACTCATTGGCTATCGACAGATTCCGGGGGACGGTCCGCGGACGTGGGCTCGAGGGGCCGATCTGCATGCTTGCGCCCGTGCATGAGGTGCAGGTGGGCCGAGGGCGGCGCGTGCGGGGCCGGGACCACGGTCCGGGCCAACTCCTCCTCGGCGGCGCGGAGCACGTGCGCGGCATCGGGCTTGCCCGCCAGCAGGTCCTGCACGAAGATCTTGGCCCGGATCACCGGGCGGCGATAGCGGCGCTCGCGCCGCACCGCACGCCGCATGAGGCCCGAGCCCGCGGCGTAGCGCCAGCGCGCCCAGGGTGCGCCCGGGCGGCTCAGCCGCAGCGCGCCGATGACCAGCAGCGGCGGGAAGAACATTCCGAACAGGCCGGTCCAAATCTTGCCCTTGGCAATGACCATGGCCGCCAGCAGCAGATTCCCGAACGCGAACCCGATCGTGAACAGCCGCTCGGGCACATTCTGATCGGTCCGGAGATCACGAATATTGCCGATGTCGAGCAACCACAGCGGATGGAAGCCGAGCAACAGCAGCCCGGTCACGGCAAGGGCCACGAACACCGCATCGACCGAGGTGCGGCCCTGCTCCTCCCAGTACACGTCGCGCAGGTAGTAGATGAGCGCGAATTCGTCGAGCACCAGCGCCGCGCCGAGCCCGAACACGGCGGCCAGCGCACTGGTGACGCCGACGCTGCTCTGATATAGCGTCACGAACCCGACGCCGGCGCCGAGCACCAGGATCACCCCGAACACCATGTGGTGGATGTGCACGTCCCCGGCCCGCACATTGCCCGGCCACCAGCGCACCTGTTTGCGGATGAGCCGCACGCTGATTCGGATCAGCAGGAACCCGACGATGAACCCGAGAAGCAGGCATGCCAATGGCAATCTGCCGTGTGCCACCACGACATCTTCCCACCACCGATGTACGCGCATGCCCGTGTCGCCTCCGAAACCCTCGTGCGAACGTCAACCCCCGTCACGCTACCCGCGCCGCCGACCCGCACGGAAAGATCACATGCGGTCGCGCCGTGATTGAGCAACCTTCCAGCCACCATCGAAATGACGACCGCCGGTGACTAGGCTCACCACCATGCGACTGAGTACACGAAACCAACTCGATGGAACAGTCACCCAGGTCACCCGCGGCGAGGCCATGGCGGTGGTGCGCATCCGCCTCGCAGGTGGTGACGAGATCACCTCCTCCATCACCCGTGACGCCGCCGACGACCTGGGTCTCGCCGACGGCAAACCCGTCAAGGTCCTCATCAAATCCACCGAGGTCTCCCTCGGCGTCGAATAACCCACCACGAGCACGCCGGGGCGCCCCCGAACCGGGACCGCCTCGGCGTCTTTATTTTTCGGAGCTTCCATGCCGGACGACATCACCTTCGAGCGCGTCGCCCCCGTGATCCCGGTCCTCGACCTCGACGCCGCCCTGGCCCGCTATCGACGCCTCGGGTTCAGCGTCCACGCCTACGAGGGCGACGCCCGCTACGGCTTCGCCGACCGGGGCCGCGTATCCCTGCACCTCACCGAGTGGGACGAACACGACTCGACACGAACCGCCGCGGCGGTCTACCTCTACGTCTCCGATGCCGACGCGCTGCACGCGGAGTGGGCCGCCGCAGGCCTGCCCGGCCGCCTCACCACCCCGGTCGACACCGATTACGGCCTAAGGGAATTCGGCTACGTCGACCCCGACGGCACCCTGCACCGGGTCGGCTCCCCGCTGAGCTAGCCGGCACATCCCCATCAGGCCGGGCTGCGCTCGGTTCCTCGGCGCCATCGCGCTGATCGCTCCGAGTTCCGAAGTGGCCGTCCGGCCGAACCCGGGTGGGGTTCGGCCGGACGGCGGTTCGGAATCGGCTGGTCAGCGACCGAAGCCGGCGCGGCGGAGGGCGTCGGCCATCGAACCGCTGGGGGCGGGCTGATTGCGGTTGCCGCCGCCCTGACGCTGTCCGCCCTGGCGCTGGCCGCCCTGGCCGCCCTGCCGGTTGTCGCGGTTGCCGCCGCGCTGGCTGCCACCCTGGTTGTTGCGCGGGCCGCGGTCGGCGCGGTCGGGCTTGGCGTTTCCGGGCTCGTCGTCGAGGCGCAGGGACAGGCCGATGCGCTGGCGCTGGACGTCGACCTCGAGCACCTTGACCTTCACGACGTCGCCGGACTTCACGACCTCGCGAGGGTCCTTGACGAAGTTGTGGGACATGGCCGAGACGTGGACCAGGCCGTCCTGGTGGACGCCGATGTCGACGAAGGCGCCGAAGGCGGCCACATTGGTGACGACGCCCTCGAGCACCATGCCGGGCTTCAGGTCGGCGACCTTCTCGATCCCCGCGGCGAATTCTGCGGTCTTGAATTCGGGGCGAGGGTCGCGGCCGGGCTTCTCGAGTTCGGCGATGATGTCGGTGACGGTCGGGACACCGAACCGCTCATCGGTGAAGTCGGCCGGCCGCAGGGCGCGCAGGGCGGAGGTGTTGCCGATGATCTCCTTCACGCCCTTACCGCTGGCATCGAGGATGCGCCGGACCACGGGGTACGCCTCGGGGTGCACGCCGGAGGTGTCCAGCGGGTCGTCGCCCTCGCGGATGCGGAGGAAGCCCGCGCACTGTTCGAACGCCTTGGGGCCCAGGCGCGGGACATCCTTGAGTGCGGCGCGACTGCGGAACGGGCCGTTGGCATCGCGGTGCGCCACAATGCTTTCCGCGATCGAGTTGGAAATACCCGAGACCCGGGACAGCAGCGGGACCGAGGCGATGTTCACGTCGACGCCGACGGCGTTCACCGCGTCCTCGACGACCGCGCCCAGCGAGCGGGCCAGCAGGGTTTCGGAGACGTCGTGCTGGTACTGGCCGACGCCGATGGACTTCGGGTCGATCTTCACCAATTCGGCCAGCGGGTCCTGGAGCCGGCGCGCGATGGAGACCGCGCCGCGCAGCGACACGTCCATGCCGGGCAGTTCCTGCGAGGCGTATGCGGAGGCCGAGTACACCGACGCGCCCGCCTCCGAGACCACGATCTTGGTGGGCTTGTTCTCGGGGATGCGCGAGATCAGTTCGGCGGCAAGGGCGTCGGTCTCGCGGGAGGCGGTGCCGTTGCCGATGGCGATGAGCTCGACATTGAAGCGGGCGACCAGTGCGCCCAGCACGGCCAGGGACTTCTCGGTCTGCCCCTGCGGCTTGTGCGGGTAGATGACCTCGGTGGCGACCACCTTGCCGGTGGCGTCCACGACGGCGACCTTCACACCGGTGCGGTAGCCCGGGTCCAGGCCCATGGTCGAGCGGGTGCCGGCGGGCGCCGCGAGCAGCAGGTCGCGCAGGTTGGCCGCGAACACGTCGACGGCATCGCGTTCGGCGGACTGCCGCAACCGCATTCGGGTGTCGATGCCCATGCTGACCTGCAGCTTGGTCCGCCACGCCCAGCGCACGGTGTCCAGCAGCCAGGAGTCGGCGGCGCGGCCCTGATCGGCGATGCCGAACTTGATGGCGATGCGGCCCTCGTAGATCGAGCGCTGCCCGTCCTCGGGCTCCTCGGTGTCGGATTCGAGGTGCAGGTTGAGCACCTCTTCCTTCTCGCCGCGCAGCAGCGCCAGGATGCGGTGCGAGGGCAGCTTGCTGAAGGGCTCGGAGAATTCGAAGTAGTCGGCGAACTTCGCGCCCGCCTCCTCCTTGCCCGCGCGCACCGTCGAGCTCATCTGCCCGCGTTCCCACATGAGCTCGCGCAGTTCACCGACCAGGTCGGCGTCCTCGGCGAAACGCTCCACCAGGATGGCCCGCGCGCCGTCGAGCTGTTCGGCGTTGTACTGCGCGGGATCGGTGGTCGGGTCGGTCAGCAGCGCGTCGGCCACGGGCTCGTGCCCGGCCTCGCGCGCGATCTGCGCCTTGGTGCGCCGCTTGGGCTTGTAGGGCAGGTAGATGTCCTCGAGGCGGGCCTTGGTGTCGGCGAGCATGATCTGCGCGTGCAGCGCCTCGTCCAATTTGCCCTGGCCACGGATGGATTCGATGATCGAGCCCCGGCGCTCGTCGAGTTCACGCAGGTAGCTCAGGCGCTCGTCGAGGGTGCGTAGCTGGGCGTCGTCGAGTCCGCCGGTGACTTCCTTGCGGTAGCGGGCGATGAACGGCACGGTCGACCCGGCGTCCAGTAGTTCGACGGCGGAGCGCACCTGCTCCTCGCGCACCCCCAGCTCGTCGGCGATACGCCGGCCGACGCTGGCGAGGCGGACGGTGCTCTCGGTGCTCGCTGCACCCGTGGATGCGGCACCTGCGGATGCTGCGCTGACGGTTTCGGAGGCTGTCGTCACGCCCGCAGACACTACCGCCGCCACCCGACAGTGCGTGCAAGGCCCACACAGGATTCGGTCATTGCCCCGCCTCTCCGAAACTTCGGCGCCCGGCCGAGAGCCGTCACCCGGGACGCATGCGTGCCTGCGCCGGGTGCCGAATCAAGTGTGGGCGTACCCGGGGAGTTACCCCGATCCTCGCGAAATCAGTTGTTACGTACCGAATTTCACCGTCAGCCGAAATCTCTTGGGGTCGCCTTGAATTCGGGGCAGTACACCGAGACGGCCGCGCGGGCAAGCCTTTCCCCGAATCCCCACTGGTCGGTCGCTACAACCGGAGTGCCCGCGCGCAGGTGGGCGCAGATGTCCTTGCCCTCGGCGATCAGGCGCTGCCCGTCCGCGGTGTCCTCATAGCCGGGCGACGCCACCGTCTCGTCGCCCAGGTGACTCAGGAAGAGCACGTCGAGATTGTCCGCGACCGCCTTGCCGCCGCCGAACATCGCGGCGAACAGGGCCAGCCCGGCCAGCGTCGCGCTGAGAAATCCTCTGGTTTCACGCATGATCGACCCTCCTTCACGCATGGCCCAGGTTATCCGGTAGGAGATCGGGCCTGCGTTCGGCCGTGCGGCGCAGCGACTGCTCGTACCGCCACCCGGCGATCTTGGCATGGTTGCCGGACAACAGGATTTCGGGGACGTCGAGGCCGCGCCAGGACACCGGGCGGGTGTAGGAGGGGCCTTCCAATAGACCGTCGGAGAACGAATCCTGTTCGTGGGATTGCTGATTGCCGAGGACGCCCGGGATCAGCCGGACGAACGCCTCGGTCATGACCAGCACGGCGGCCTCGCCGCCGATGAGCACGTAGTCGCCGATGCTGACCTCTTCGACGCGCACCCGGCGCGCGGCATCGTCGAAGACGCGCTGGTCGATGCCCTCGTAGCGGCCGCAGGCAAAGACAATGTGCTGTTCGGCGGACCACCGTTGCGCGGTCTCCTGCGTGAACGGCACGCCCGCCGGAGTCGGCACCACCAGGAGCGCGTCGTCCGGGCACACCTCGTCGAGGGCGTCGCCCCACACGGTCGGCTTCATGACCATGCCCGGTCCGCCGCCGTACGGGGTGTCGTCCACCGACTTGTGGACGTCGTGGGTCCAGCGGCGCAGGTCGTGCACCTCCACCTCGAGCAGACCCTTGTCGATCGCCTTGCCCAGCAAGGCCGCTCGCATCGGCTCGAGGTATTCGGGGAAGATCGTGACTACGTCGATTCGCACGCCGCTACTCCGGGTCCAGCAGGCCCTCGGGCGGGTCGATGACGATCAGGCCGTCGGCGACCGACACCGTCGGCACCATGGCGAGCACGAACGGCACCAGGATCTCCCGGCCCGCGGGCGGGAACGCGTCCCCGGCCTTGATCGAAAGCAGTTCTCCCGCAGCGGAATGCAGCACCTCGTTGACGGTGCCGACCTGGGTGCCGTCGCCGAGCTCGACGCGCAGGCCCTCGAGTTCGTGATCGTAGTACTCGTCCGGATCCTCCGACGGCGGCAGATCCGCGGAGTCCACCACGAACAGCATGCCCCGCAACGCATCCGCGGCCGTGCGGTCGGCGACGCCGTCCAGACGCAGGAGAAGCCGGCCCGAGTGCTCCCGGACCGACTCCACTTCGAATTCCTGCGCCTGCTTCGCGCGCGGCAGCTTCCCCTTCAGGACGCTGCCGGGCGCGAACCGCAGTTCCGGCTCGTCGGTGCGGACTTCTACGACGAGTTCGCCACGCACACCGTGTGACTTGGCGACCCGCCCGACGACCAGTTCCATCTACTGATCCGTGTCGACCACGTCGACGCGAATGCCCTTACCGCCGATCCCGGCGACCAGGGTGCGCAGGGCGGTCGCGGTACGACCGCCGCGACCGATCACCTTGCCCAGATCATCCGGGTGCACGTGCACCTCGACGGTCCGGCCCCGACGGCTGGTGATCAGCTCGACGTGGACGTCGTCGGGATTGGCGACGATGCCGCGCACCAGGTGCTCGACAGCATCGGCGACAACGGCACTCATTACTCGGCGGCTTCGGTGGTGGCCTCAGCGGCCTCGGCGGCCTCGTCCTTCTTGGCGGCCTTCTTCTTCGGGGTGACGGCCTCGGCGACCGGCTCGTTCTCGGCGGCGGCCAGCGCGGCGTTGAACAGGTCCAGCTTGGACGGCTTCGGGGCCTTGGTCTTCAGGGTGCCCTCGGCGCCCGGCAGGCCCTTGAACTTCTGCCAGTCGCCGGTGATCTCCAGCAGACGCTTCACCGGCTCGGTCGGCTGCGCGCCGACACCCAGCCAGTACTGAGCGCGCTCCGAGTCGATCTCGATGAGCGACGGCTCTTCCTTCGGGTGGTACTTGCCGATGGACTCGATGGCGCGGCCGTCACGACGAGTACGGGCGTCGGCGATGACGACGCGGTACTGCGGGTTGCGGATCTTGCCCATACGGGTCAGCTTGATACGAACAGCCATGAGCTGATGCCTTTCAAATGGTTGGTCACGTCGCAATTCAGCAGCCCACACGAGGTGGACCCGGTTTTGCGTCAAGTGCTGTGACCGCCGCGCGGTACGGAACCGGAGACGGGCTGACACTGTCCTCGATGAGGACGGTCGTCCATTCTGCCAGAGCACCGGCGGCCCGGAGAAATCGCCCCGACCCGGCCCCGGAAACACCACAGCCCACCGGGTACGACCCCGATGGGCTGCGTCTCACGCAGAGCCTACGGCTGAACCGGGCCGGGCCCGGAGCTCCCGGACGTCAGCAGCTTCACGATCAAACCGGCCAACACGCTAATGGCCAGGGTTTCGATAGACCCCACGGTCATCTCCTCATCGAGTCGAAACAACAAACGTCTGAAGCATGACCGATTCACTTTAAATGCGCAGCCGAATCGCCAGACCCGCCCAACCGCCCACGCAGCTGCGGCACACCCGGATCGTGATGCGGAACTTGGCGGGTCGTCTCAGCGGCCGGAGTTCAGCGGTGGCTGGTGACCGGGTCGCGGCGGTTGTAGACGCGGCCGCGTAATACCACCCAGGCGGGGGTGGCGAGGGCGGCCAGGTTTTCTCGTGGGTCCTCCTGGTACACAACGAAATCGGCGGGGGCGCCGGGTTCGATGCCTGGGCGGCCGAGCCAGGTGCGGGCGTGCCAGGACGAGGCGCCGAGGGCGTTGTGGGGGGTGAAGCCGGCGCCGGCGAGGGCGGCGATCTCGTCGGCGATGCGGCCGTGGCGGATGGAGCCGCCGGCGTCGGTGCCGGTGTAGATGGGGACACCGGCCTCGTGGGCCTTGGCGACAGTGACGCGGGAGCGGCGGTGCAGGTCGCGCATGTGGGCGGCGTAGGTGGGGAATTTGGTTGCGCCGTCCGCGATTCCGGGGAAGGTGTCGATATTGATGAGGGTGGGGACGAGGGCGGTGCCGTGGGCGGCCATCAGGGCGATGGTGTCGTCGGTGAGGCCGGTGCCGTGCTCGATGCAGTCGATGCCGGCGTTCAGCAGGCCGGGCAGGGCGTCCTCGCCGAAGACGTGGGCGGTGACGCGAGCGCCCTCGCCATGGGCGGCGTCGATGGCGGCCTTCAGGATGTCGTCGGACCACAGTGGGGCGAGGTCGCCGATCGCGCGGTCGATCCAGTCGCCGATGATCTTGACCCACCCGTCGCCGCGGCGGGCCTGCTCGGCGACGAGCTCGGGCAGGTCGCGCTCGTCGTCGAGTTCGATGCCGAGTTCGCGGATGTAGCGCCGGGGGCGGGCGATGTGGCGGCCCGCGCGGATGATGCGCGGGAGGTCGTCACGGTCGTCGATGAAACGGGTGTCGATGGGCGAGCCCGCATCCCGCAGCAGCAAGGCGCCCGCGTCCCGCTCGACCTCGGCCTGCGCGATCGCACCCGCCGAATCCTCGTGTCCGCCGCCGTATTTGATACCGACATGGCAGTGGGCGTCGACCAGGCCGGGCACGATCCAGCCGGAGGCCTGCACGGTGTCGGCGTCGGGAATCGGCTCCGCCGAGATCCGGCCGTCGCGCACCCACAGGTCACGGACTTCGTCATCGGGTAGGACCACGCCGCGGAAATGCAGCCGCATGCCGACCTCCTCGCCTGGACGGTATGTCTCGACACGAATCCGGGTCCACTATCGCATCAGTCGTCGAGCACGGTGATATCGATGCGCTCCCGGCAACGCCCGCGAATGGCGTCCAGCCCGGCCGCGATCACCGGATGCCCGGCGCTGCCCCGCCGCACCGCGGACAGGTGACGGCGGACCGGGACCGGATCGTCGTGCAGCGGAACACGCACCACCGCCAGCTCCGGCGGCAGGAACGCGAGCCGGGGCACCAGACTCACCCCGAATCCGTGCGCCACCATGGCCGCCACACCCGGGAAATCGACCGCCTGCCCAGCGATCCGGGGTGTGAACCCGGCCGCGGCGCAGGCGGCCGACACCACCAGGTGATGGGTGATGCGCGCACGCCCGGTGATCCACGGCTCGGTCGCCGCCTCGGTCAGGGCCACGCTGTCGCACCCGGCGAGTGAATGCCCCACGGGCACAAGCAGATCCAACGGCTCGGCCAGCAGCGGACGCTGCTCGAACCGCAGGTCGTCGGACGCGGGGCTGCCGGGCGCGGGCAGCACTATCCCGATATCGCTGTCCCCGGCCAGCAGGGTTTCGAAGCAGTGCGCGCTCTCATCCTCGATCAGTTCCACGGTCAGCCCCGGATTCGCGTCCCGTAGCCGGGCGGCGGCCGGCGCCACCAGGGCCGCGAGGGCGGTCGGCATCGCACTGATCCGCAGCACCCCCGCGATGCCCGCCCGGTGCGCCGCCAGCTCCGCCCGCGCGCTCTCCGCCTGTGCCGCAAGCAGATCCGCGTGCCGCAGCAGCGCGTGCCCCGCGGCCGTCAACCGCACCCTGCGCCCCACCTGCTCGAGCAGTTCGACATCCAGCTCCCGGGCCAGGCCACGTAGCTGCTGCGACACCGTGGACGGCGTCAGATGCAGTGCCGCCGCGGCCGCGGTCACCGTGCCGTGCTCACGCAGTACCCGCAGGGCCTGCAACCGAGGATCGATCATGTGGCAATTCCGAACGATTCGCTACGAAAACTTTCGATGGATCGAGACTACCGCCCCCGCGAAGACTGGCCCCATGACCGAATCGGACCGACAGTGTCGCCACTGCGGCTGGCCCACAGCCCAACCCTTCCAAGTCCTTTCGCGCCACCGCACCTCCGAGGGCATCGTCAGCTACACCCGCTGCGCCTGTGGCGCCGTGCGTATGCACCTGTGGCGCCCGTCTCCCTCGATCATCCGAGCACCACCGCCACCCCCGTAGCGACCAGTTCGGGGTCGAGCGCGTTCGGAGTCGATTGGGATCCGGGCATGATCACCACCTCGGCCAACCCCTGCCTGCCGATCTGACTTCTCCGCGGCGATCACTGCCGGGCGAAATCACCCAGCAGGCTCGACAGGTCGTGCCGGACCGGCAGCCCATGCCCGGGAACCAGAATTCCGGCCTCCAGCGTGCAGAGCGCGCGGGCGCTCGCGAGCGTCCCCGCCTCATCGTGGTTGAACACGCTCGGGAGAAGTTGTAGTCCGGTCTCGAGCAACAGGGGATGACCGGTGACCAGGGCGTCGCCGGAGAACAGCACACCCTCGGACGGCATCAGATACGCCGTGTGACCGTTGGTGTGACCGGGCGTCGGCACCTCGACGAAACCGCCGGGTAGCGCCGCCAGGGTGTCGGCGTCTGCGGTGCGAGCGGTCGGCACGGTCATCCCGATGTGACCGACGCAGGCGCGCAGGGTCTGCGCGACCCAGACCGCCCCGCGCCGAGTCCGCAACTGCCGCACCATGTCCACGGGCGTGATCTGTTGCAGGTACTCACGTTTGGCGTGCCGGACCTCCTCGGCGCCGGTGTAGACCGGCACGCCCAGGCGTTCGATCAGGGTCGGAATCGCACCCATGTGGTCGAGGTGCGCATGGGTCAGCAGCACCGCGGCGATATCGCCGAGCTCGTGCCCGATCTGGCGCACCGAACTCAGCACCGACTCGGTGTCGGCGGGATATCCGGCGTCCACGACGGTCACACCGCGCTCGTCACTGACCAACGCCCAGTTGACGTTCGTACCCGCGACGACGTAGACGGAATCGGAAACCTGGTCGATTTTCACGTACCCCTCCTCAGCGTTGGATTCGGTGATCGATCACGGCCGGATTCGATGTTCGATGACGCCGATGCCGTCGATCTCCAGGCGCAGCTCGTCGCCCGGAGCCAGCCAGCGGCCCACTTCCATACCACTGCCACCCGGCAGGGTGCCGGTGGCCAGCAGCTCACCCGGATACAGCTGCTCGGAGCGCGAGACATGCGCGATGGCCTCACCGAGCGAGAAGCGCATGCCCCCGGTCCCGGTGCGGGACACCGTCTCCCCATTGATCGCCACCGTGGCCGTGAGCCGATCGAGCCGATCGGCCACCGCCGCACCGGCGACCGCCGTCCCGGACATCGAGCTGACGAAATGCTTGGACTTCTGCGGCCCGAAACCCGACCGCATTTCCGCCAATTGCACATCCCGCGCCGAGAAGTCGTTGACGACCACCACCGCCGCGATCGCGGCCAGCGCCTGCTCCGGCGACGCGTCGCGCAGCGGAGCGCCCAGCACCACCCCGAGTTCGAGCTCGAAATCCAGTGCGCGACTGTAGGCGGGCGGCGCGATCGGGACACCCGAGGGCACGATGGTCAACGCATTGGACAGGTAGTAGATGGGCTGGGCGTACCAGAGCCGGTGCGGCCGGTAGGCCGGGAACGTCCGACGGGTCAGCGTCTCGAACGCCTGCCCGAGCCGGTATCCGGCGGGCAGGAACCGGCGGGCCATCCCCCGCGCGGCGTCCACGGCATGCTTCTCGTAGAGCATGAAGTCCCGGAACGAGACCGGGCACACCGGCAGTACCGTGGCCCCGTCGGCGAGCTCCAGGCGCTCGTAGCGGGCCAGCTCGAACTCCTCGGTCCAGGCCGAGGGCACGAGATCGGCCGCGCCGCCATCGGATTCGCCGACCGTCGTCCACCCGCCGCCGGTGTCGATCTGGCGGAGGATGCGCCGCCGGCCGCGGTCGAGGGTACGGCGCAGGCGCGGGAGCGGGGTGGGTTCGGTCATCGCATCACCGGTTCTGCCGCGTCGGAGGACACCAAGTGGTCACGCAGGAACCGTACCGATAATTCCGACCATTGCACGGCATGACCCATGGCGCAGTGGTCGTCGTCGGCGTAGACGTCGAGCACGGTCGAACTCCCGCCCGGCACCGACGCGCGTATGGCCCTGGAACCGCTCATCGCACCGATCCACTTCCGTGCCATGCTCACCCGCGAACCCGCCGACGCGGACTATATCGACCGCCTGGCCGGATACGTGACCCGAGCCCTCGGACCCACGCACGACTGAGCACCCACCCGCATCACCCCGGGCCCGGAACGCACGATGGCCCTTGGCCGGAAACGCAATTCGGCCCCGCCCGTGTGGGGCGGGGCCGAATCAGGTTCGCGCGGATCAGTTCTTGGGGAATTTCAGCTTCGAGAGGTCGAAACCTTCCAGACCCGGCGGCAGCTCGTTGAGACCGGCGGGGAGGTCGGAGAGGTCGGGCATGCCGGCCGGCATACCGCCCGGGAGGCCGGGCATGCCGGGGAAGCCGCCTCGCACCTTCGGCGGAGTCGGGCCACGCCCGCCCTTCTTGCCCTTCTTGCCCTTCCTGGTGTTCTTGCCGCCCCGGCCCGCACCCGGCAGGCCGAACTGCCGGGACATCGCGCCCATCATCTTCCTGGCCTCGAAGAACCGGTCGACCAGCTGGTTGACGTCGGAGACCGCGACGCCCGAGCCATTGGCGATGCGCAGGCGGCGGGAGGCATTGATGATCTTGGGGTTGGCGCGCTCGGCGGGGGTCATGCCGCGGATGATGGCCTGCACCCGGTCGAGCTGCTTGTCGTCGACCTGGGCCAGCACGTCCTTCATCTGCCCCGCGCCGGGCAGCATGCCCAGCAGGTTGCCGATCGGGCCCATCTTCCGGATGGCCAGCATCTGCTCGAGGAAGTCCTCGAGGGTCAGCTCACCCGAGCCGATCTTGCGGGCGGCCTCCTCGGCCTGCTTGGCGTCGTAGACCTGTTCGGCCTGCTCGATCAGGGTGAGCAGGTCGCCCATGCCGAGGATGCGGCTGGCCATGCGGTCGGGATGGAAGACGTCGAAGTCCTCGAGCTTCTCGCCGGTGGAGGCGAAAAGGATGGGCTGGCCGGTGATTTCACGCACCGACAGGGCCGCACCACCGCGGGCGTCACCGTCGAGCTTGGTGAGCACGACACCGGTGAAGCCGACGCCGTCGCGGAAGGCCTCGGCGGTGGCGACCGCGTCCTGACCGATCATGGCGTCGAGGACGAACAGGGTCTCGTCGGGGTTGACGGCGTCGCGGATGCCCGCGGCCTGCCGCATGAGCTCCTCGTCGATACCGAGGCGACCGGCGGTGTCGACGACGACCACGTCGTACTGCTTGGTCTTCGCCTCTTCGATACCGGCGCGCGCCACATCGATCGGGTCGGAGGCCGAGACGCCCAGCGGGTTCTCGCCGCCGCCGATGGAGGTGCCCGGGTGCGGCGCGAAGACCGGCACCCCGGCCCGCTCGCCGACCACCTGCAGCTGGGTGACCGCGCCGGGGCGCTGGAGGTCACAGGCCACCAGCAGCGGCGTATGTCCCTGCGCCTTCAGCCATTTGGCGAGCTTGCCCGCGAGGGTGGTCTTACCGGCACCCTGCAGACCGGCCAGCATGATGACGGTCGGCGGGTTCTTGGCCAGCCGCACCCGCCGGGTCTCGCCGCCGAGGATATTGATGAGCTCCTCGTTGACGATCTTGACGACCTGCTGCGCCGGATTCAGGGCGGCGGAGACCTCGGAGCCCTTGGCCCGCTCCTTGATCTTGGCGATGAAGCCGCGCACCACGGGCAGCGCCACGTCGGCCTCGAGCAGCGCCAGCCGGATCTCACGGGCGGTCGCGTCGATGTCCGCCGGCGACAGGCGTCCCTTGCCACGCAGATCCTTGAGGGCACCGGCCAACCGGTCGGAAAGGGATTCGAACACCGATGCTCCTGATCTCGAGGGACGTCACTCGAGATACCAGGGTAGTGGGATCCGCGTGATGCCGTTGCGCCAGGCTCGGACCTGCGCGAACGCGGCGGCGCGGCAAGCGGTTCCGGCGGCTATTCCAGCGAGCGGGGACGCGGGCCGGGCCGCCGCAGATCATGGTTCTCGGTGGCGACCATACCGACCGCCTCGCGGGCGGTGAGGCCCAGTTCCAGGGCGAGCCCGTCCAGCAACGCCCATTCGGCGTCGGAGGGCGCCTGGTCGGCGACGGTGGACGCGATGGTCATCGCGGTCACCGCCTGTTGGCCGCTCAGGGTGCGCCCCGGCAGCCAGGAGACCACCCAGCGATCACCACCGACGCAGCGGGCGATGTGTGCGGTCAAATCGCTGGTCATCATCGACGCGGATACGACTTCGATTGCCACCGACCTGCTCCCCTCATGCTCGCGACAGCTTGGGACCTCCGGATCGACCTTGCACGCGAATACTAGGGTGTGACTCCGATCACCCGATCGGTATTACAGCAAATCTCCTGCAACATTCTGATTAACCGGCAAACGTGCGGTTTGTCCGCTAATCCCGGTTCCTGGCGAACAATTGGTAAACCACCGGGAGATCCAATTCAGCTGTCCGATTCGAGAGGTTTCTTCGGTTGTTGCGGCGGCACCACCGTCAGCACCGCCGCCTCGATCTCCGCCCGCCGCCCGGGCGTGTCGGAAGCGCCCAGATCCAGGCAGAACGAGTCGATGACCGCCGAACCCATGGTCACCACCTTCGCCCAGCAGACATTCACCCCGGCCTCGGCCAGCGCCGCGGCCAGCCGGCTCAGCAACCCGATCCGATCCTCGGCACGCAATTCCAGCAGCACCCGGCCCGGATCGGCGGTCTCGTGCCAGAACACCCGCGGCCGCGCCTGCGCGAACGGCCTCGGCTGGGCGCCGCTCGCATCGCGCTCCTTACGGGCCAGCACCGAGGCCAGATCCAGATCGCCGTTGATGGCGCGGATCAGTTCCTGGCGCAGCAGGCCCGGGTCCGGCGGATCACCGAAACGCGGTGCCACGACGAAGGTATCGATGGCCGAGGCGCCCACACTGGCGAGTTCGGCCGACAGCACCCGCAGCGAATGCACGGCCAGCACACCCGCCGCATCGGAGAGCAGACCCGGATTGTCGGGCGCGACCACGGTGACCACATGGTGGTAGCGGCTCTCGCCCGGCTTCAGATCCACGTGCACGCCACCGGATTCCGCGCGGGCGCGCAGCTCGTCGGGAATCGGGGTCGGCTCGGGCAGGGCGTAGCCCGCCATGGCCGTGCGGCAGTTGCGCACGAGATCGCCGATGAGCGAGGCCTTCCAGTCGTTCCACACGCCGGGCCCGGTGGCCAGCGCGTCGGCCTCGGCCAGGGCGTGCAGCAGCTCCAGCAGCTGCGGGTCACCGTCGAGGGCGTCGATCACCATCTTCACGGTGTCGGAATCGGTGATGTCGCGCCGCGTGGCCGTGTCGGGCAGCAGCAGGTGGTGGCGCACCACACCCGCGAGCGTCTGCACGTCGGAAGGCCACAGCCCCAGGCGATTTCCGATGGAGACGGCCAGCTCCGCACCGACCACGCTGTGATCCTCGGTGCGGCCCTTGCCGATATCGTGCAGCAGCGCACCCAGCAGCAGCAGGTCCGGGCGGGCGACCCGGGTGGACAGCGCCCCGGCCTGGGCGACGGTCTCCATGAGATGACGGTCCACGGTCCAGGTGTGCATGGCATCGCGCGGCGGCAGGTCGCGCACCACGCCCCATTCCGGAAAGAGCCTGCCCCACAGGCCCGTCCGGTCCAGCGCCTCCACGGCATCGACGGCGCCGCGGCCCGTGCCCAGCAGGACCAGCAGGTCGTTGAGGGCTTCCTTGGGCCACGGCTCGCGTAGCTCGGGCGCGTCCTCGCCGAGCCGGTTGAGCGTGGTCGCCGACATCGGCAGCCCGGTCTGCGCCGAGGCCGCGGCTACCCGCAGGATCAGCCCGGGATCGCGCTGCGGCCGGGCATCGCGGGCGAGCACCACCTCCCCGGAGTGTTCGACCACCCCCTCATCGAGTGGTCGGCGTACCGGGGCGCGGCGCAAGCGCGCGAGCCCGCGCCGTGGCAGCGCGTTCCCTGCGGTCCGCAGCCCGACGTCGGTGGAGTAACTCACCGTGCGGGCCGCATCACTGAGCGTGCGGGCCAGGTCGAAGCGATCCCCGATGCGCAGGGCCGCCCCGATCTCGTCGGCGTCCTGAGCCCGCAACTGGTCACGGGCCCGGCCCGCCACCCGGTGCAATTCGGTGCGGACATCCAGCAGGCGGCGATGCGCCTGCTGCAACCCGCCACCGGGCACATCCGGACCGAGCCCCGGCATGGCGTCGGTCAGTTGTGCGATGGCGAGCGCGTCCAGCAGCTGGATGTCCCGCAGCCCGCCGCGCCCGTTCTTGATATCGGGCTCGGCGCGGTGCGCGACGTCTCCGCTTCTGCGCCAGCGGGTTTGGGCCTGTTCGATCAGGGCGTCGAAGCGGGACCGGATTCCGGCGCGCCAGTCCCGGCGTACGCCGCTGATGAGCAGGTTGCTCAGGCCGTCGTCGCCCACGATGTGCCGGGCCTCGAGCATGCCGAGGGCGGCGGTGAGATCGTCGGCGGCCACGCGCAGCGCCTGCGGGACGGTGCGCACGCTGTGATCGAGCTTGATGTGGGCGTCCCACAGCGGATACCAGAGCTGATCGGCGACCTCGGCGACCCGATGCGGATCGACGTCGTCGTAGAGCAGCACCAGATCCAGGTCGGAGTAGGGCAGCATTTCCCTGCGGCCCAGTCCGCCCACGGCGACGAGCGCGAGCCCGCTGTCGGCGGTGATGCCGACCTCGTGGCCCTTGGTGGTCAGCCACAGCTCGTAGAGATCCACCAGCGCTTCCCGCAGCGCCTCGGGGTCCAGACGGGACGCGCGGCCATTGGCGCTGTGCTCCGCGAGCAGTTGGTTGCGGGCCCGGACCAGGTCCGAGGCTCCGCCGGAAACCTGCTCAGCCTCGGTTCTGTCGTCGCGTTCCTGCTGGAAACCCACAACCCACCACCCATCTGAATTCAGTTCTTCGCCGCACATGGGGGCGGCCCCGCCACCGCCGGTTCGACACCGACGGTGGCCAGGGCCGCCACTGGTTCCGCTGCTCCGGTTACCGCTTACAGAGCGTCGGAACCGCGTTCGCCGGTGCGCACCCGGACGATGGCGTCGACCGGGGTCACCCAGACCTTGCCGTCGCCGATCTTGCCGGTGCGGGCGGCCTCCACGATGACCTCGACGACCTTGTCGACGGAGGCGTCGTCCACGACCACCTCGACCCGAACCTTCGGGACGAAGTCGACGGAGTACTCGGCACCGCGGTAGACCTCGGTGTGGCCCTTCTGGCGACCGTAACCCTGAACCTCGCTGACGGTCATGCCGAGCACGCCCGCCTGCTCCAGGCCGGTCTTCACGTCCTCCAGGGTGAACGGCTTCACGATCGCAGTGATCAGTTTCATTTTCGTCATGCCTCCTTGACGGCGGCGGTGCGCGCCGCACCACCCACAGCAGCGAAATCGTATGCCGTTTCAGCGTGATCCGACTCGTCCATGCCGACGAACTCCTCTTCCTCGCTCGCGCGGAGGCCGATGGTGAACTTGATGGCGAACGCGATGATCAGCGTCACGATGAACGAGAAGGCAAGCACCACACCGGCTCCCGCGGCCTGACGCCACAGCTGGTCGAAACCGCCGCCGTAGAACAGACCCGCGACATGGGCCGGCGCCTCCTTGGTGGCCACCAGGCCGACCATCAGGGTGCCGATGATGCCGCCGACCAGGTGGACGCCCACCACGTCGAGCGAGTCGTCGAAGCCCAGCTTGAACTTCAGGCCGACGGCCAGGGCGCAGGCCACACCGGCGACCGCGCCGATGGCCAGCGCGCCGAGGACGTTCACCGAGGAGCAGGACGGGGTGATGGCGACCAGACCCGCGACGACGCCGGACGCGGCGCCCAGCGAGGTGGCGTGGCCGTCACGCAGCTTCTCCACGAGCAGCCAGCCGAGCATGGCCGAGCAGGTGGCGAAGGTGGTGGTCAGGAAGGTGGAACCCGCGGTGCCGTTGGAGGACAGCGCCGAACCGGCGTTGAAGCCGAACCAGCCGAACCACAGCAGACCGGCGCCGAGCATGACGAAGGGCAGGTTGTGCGGACGCATCGGGGTCTTCGGCCAGCCCTTGCGCTTACCCAGGACGAGGCAGAGGGCCAGGCCCGCGGCACCGGCGTTGATGTGGACCGCGGTACCACCGGCGAAGTCGATCACGTGCAGCTTGTTGGCGATCCAGCCGCCCTCGTGAATGACATTGCCGTCGGAGTCGGTGGCGTTGAAGTCGAAGACCCAGTGCGCGACCGGGAAGTAGACGATCGTGGCCCAGACCGCGGCGAACAGCGCCCAGGCGCCGAACTTCAGGCGGTCGGCGACCGCGCCCGAGATCAGGGCGACGGTAATGATCGCGAACATCAGCTGGAACGCCACGAACACGGTCATCGGAATGTGGGTGTTACCGGCCAGCGGGATCCCGACGACCTTGGTCGGATCGGAATCCGCGACCGCGTCGGCACCGATCAGGCCCTTGAGCCCGAAGAACTGCTTCGGGTTGCCGATCAGTCCGAACTTGTTGTCGCCGAACGCTGCCGAGAATCCGAAGATTGCCCATAGCACGCCGACGATGCCCATGGCACTGATGCTCATCATGATCATGTTGAGCACGTTCTTGCTACGGACCATGCCGCCGTAGAAGAACGCGAGCCCCGGGGTCATTAAAAGCACCAATGCCGAACTCGCCAACATCCAGGCTGTGTCGCCGGTGTTCGGCAAATCAACGATGGGGTACGCCACCTTTGTCCTCCTCATCTCTGGCCCCGCAGCAACCTGCGAATAAGCCTGCAATGAGATTCACCAGTCGGTGTTTCAGCCGTGATCCTGCGGCGTTTCGCCTAGGTGAACGGGTGAGCTTGCAGTGTTGCGGTCGCGTTTCCGAAACCGCACCGCTGTTATGACGACCGGGTGAGGATGATGTTGATCTCGGTATCGATGCAGTTCAGTAGCGGTTAACCGAGCAGGGCGTCGACGAAGGCGCCCGGTTCGAAGGGTGCGAGGTCGTCGGCGCCCTCTCCCAAACCGACCAGTTTGACCGGAACGCCCAGCTCATGCTGCACCTGGAAGACGATGCCGCCCTTGGCGGTTCCGTCCAGCTTGGTCAGCGCGACACCGGTGATGTCCACGACGTCGGCGAAGACCCGCGCCTGCATCAGGCCGTTCTGGCCGACCGTGGAGTCGAGCACCAGGATGACCTCGTCCACCGCGGCCTTCTTCTCCACCACACGCTTGACCTTGCCCAGCTCGTCCATCAGGCCGGTCTTGGTGTGCAGGCGACCGGCGGTGTCGATGAGCACCACGTCCACGCCGCGATCGATACCGGCCGACACCGCGTCGAAGGCGACGGCCGCGGGATCCGCGCCCTCCTTACCGCGGACGGTCTCCGCGCCCACGCGCTCACCCCAGGTCTGCAGCTGATCGGCGGCCGCGGCACGGAAGGTGTCGGCCGCGCCCAGCAGCACGCGGCGGCCGTCGGCCACCAGCACACGCGCCAATTTGCCGGTGGTGGTGGTCTTTCCGGTGCCGTTCACGCCCACGACCAGCAGGATCGACGGGTGATCGGCGTGCGGCAGGGCACGGATGGAACGATCCAGCTCGGGTCGTAGCGCGTCGACGAGCACCTCGCGCAGCAGGGCGCGCGCGTCGGCGGCGGTGCGGATGCTGCGGGCGGCCATCTCCTGGCGCAGCCGCTCCACGACGGCGGTGGTGGTGGCGGTACCCAGGTCGGCCATGACCAGGGTGTCCTCGATCTCCTCCCAGGAGTCCTCGTCCAGATCGCCACCACCCAGCAGGCCGAGCAGCGACTTGCCGACGGCGTTCTGGGAGCGGGACAGGCGACCGCGCAGCCGGGTCAGCCGGCCCGCGGTGGGCTCGATCTCGGCGATGGCCGGGACTGCCGCCTCGGCGGGGGGCGCGGTTTCGGGCGCGGTGGCAGGCGCGCCCGCATGCGCGGCGATAGCGGCCTCGGCGGCAGCGGCCACCTCGGCGGCGGCGACGGCGGCCTCGGCGGCCTCCTCGGCGGCGGCCTCTTCCGACGCGGGGTGCTCGACGACATCCCCGGCGGCGGTATCGGCCGCGGTCTCACCGGCCTGCTCGGCAGCCTCGACCGCCGCGGCTCGGGCGCTGTCCTCGGCGTTCTCGGGCGACTGCGTGGCCGCCTCACCCGCGTCGGCGACCTCGGCGGCCGGGGCGGATTCGGTGGTGACGGGCTCGGGGGGCGTGACGTGCTCGGTGGCCGGAGCGAGCTCGGGGCCCTGGACCGGGTCGGGGAGGCGGACATTGGTGATGGTCCGCTTGGCGGCGTCGCGCGGGACGGCGGCGTCGTCACCGACGTGCGGCTGTCCCTCGTCGTCGGTGCGCTCGGGCGGGAGCGGCAGCGGTTGCGGCTTGGGTTTGGCGGCGGGCGCCTGTTCGCGCTCGGCGGTGCCGCTGCCCTGGCTGAAGTTGAATCCGCTCGAGGCCTGATATCCGCCCGACCGGTCGGTCACCTCCTTGGTCTCGGTGACCTCCGGGGTCAGCGAGATCCGGCGACGCTTGTTCAGGGCGTAGCCGGCAACCAGCGCCACGAGCAGCACCGCCGCGATCGCGGCGATGAGAATCCACAGTTCAGCAGTCGTCACGCCCCCATCCTTTCAGAGGCACCTGCATTGCCGGATTCACATACCTACCGACGCGTCGCAGGGCAGTGTCGTCTATCACACAGCGATGCCGTGTGACGCGGAGACACGCCGGGTAGGGGCCTGGAAATACCCGCAACTACCAACCGGTCTGCTCGAGAACGTGCCACAGTGCGGAAGGAGCGGCGAATGCGACACCGAGACAATAGGATCGGCGACGTGACCGATCGAAATGTGCTTGGGGGACCGCTGGAGGAGTGCGGCACCGATCCTCTCACCGGCTTCTACCGGGACGGATGCTGCAGCACCGGTCCCGAGGATTTGGGCAGCCACACCGTCTGCACCGTGGTGACGGCGGAATTCCTGGAGCACCAGAAGTCGATCGGCAACGATCTCGTCACTCCGCGGCCCGAGAACAACTTCCCGGGCCTGCAACCGGGCGACAGGTGGTGTGTGGTGGCCGTGCGCTGGCTGCACGCCCACGAGGACGGGGTGGCCGCGCCGGTCGTGCTGGCCGCCACCCACGAGAACGCCCTCGAGGTGGTGCCCATGGAAACCCTGCGCAAGTACGCCGTCGACGTCCCCGACGACGTCAGCGACCTGCTCTGAGACCCTGCCGCAGCCGGCTCAGCCGCCGGTGTGCAGCCCGTTGTCGCTACCCCTGCGCAACAATGCCTCTGTGGCGCTGCGCAATTCGACGCGAGCGGCGCACAGCTGCGGGTCCGAGGCGAAGGCCACGCGGTCGGCGCCGGCGTGCAGGAGGCCGTGGAGGACCTGCAGGGTGATGGAGCCGGCGACAGCGCCGAAGAACAGGGCGATCAGGGCGGGGCGCTCACCGGCCAGGGTGAGAGCGAGCGCGGCCTGACCGCCGAACACGGCCGCGGTGGCCGCCGAGAGCACCAGCGAGTGGGTCATGTCGGCGCGCAGCGCCTCACCCTCGTCGTAGGCGTCCACCACGGCGATGCCCAGGCCCAGCACCACCAGGTCGGCCGCGATCACCGACAGCATGGCCGTGCGCGGCAGGACGTTGAGCCCCAACAGGATCAGGGCCGCGCTGAGCCCGAGCAGCAGCGCGCCGATGGTCAGCAGGCCGGCCGCCGACCGCCGCGAATCCTCGGACCATTCGGCGTGCTGTCCCAGCATTCCGAGCATGGTGCCGAGCAGCGCCAGCAGGGTGAGCGCGCCGAGCAGATACCCGGCGGGCAGGAAGCCGCCCGCGGCGGGCATGGCCAGCAGGGCGCACAGCGGCAGCAGCCCGGCCCGCCACCAGCGGTCCACGCGCTCGACGGCGTTGAGGGGCAGCAGCCGCACGAAGACTCCGCTGAAGGCCAGCACCGGCGCGCACATCAGCACGATCCGCGGACCGTCGAACCAGGAGTTGCCGCCGGCCAGCCGATCCGCCAGCACGGCCGCGGCGAATGCCAGCAGCCCGATGGCAGCCCTGCGTAACAACGGCTTTCGCGGATCCCGCGCCAGTAGATACAAACCGAGCCACCATGCGACACCGAACGTCGCGGCCGACACCCAAACCACGCAGGGAGCGTACTTCCCCACTGGCCTGTTGCGGGTCCATACGAAGACGCCAAATATGGCCTTCTACCAGTATTTTTCGCCTCTGCACCCGCCTCGTCACACCTTCGCATCCGTTCGGACACACCCAGGTCACGAAGTGCCCCAACGCCTTTCAGTGGGGGCCGATTAGGGGCTCATGCGGGGATGGCGTGGCGACGACGATGTGCCTTCTGACGGCAGGCGGCGGAGCAGTAGCGGGCCGGGCGGCCGGTGCCGGTCGGGTGGATCGGGGTGGCGCAGATCGGGCAGTGCGGCGTTTCGTCACGCGCCGTGGTTTCGTCACGGGGCGCGGGCGGGTTCCGGAGTTTCGTCACGGTGCCGGACACGGGCCGGGCCCGCATGGAGTCCAGGACCAGGGCGGCGGGGCGGGACAGCTCGCGACCCGGGCTGAGGCGTTGGATGGCAACACATCCCGTGAACAGCGCCAGCACGTCGGAGAGCGCGAGGTCCGGGCGGACCGCGCCGGCACGCTGCGCGGCGACCAGCAGATCATCGAGGGCGGTGTGGAAGCGGGCGCCCGCGTCCCGCACCAGTTCGCGGGGCCAGCCGTCATTGGCGGCCAGGTCGCAGACGGCCTGGTTGCGATGAGACGAGACGATGACCTCGGTACAGAAGACGAAGAAGGCCCGGCCCGGGTCGGGCGCGTCCCGCAGGCGGTGCGCGAGAGCGGTGAGGCGGTCGATGCGCTGCTGCATGACCGCTTCCAGCAGTGCGGTTTTGGTGGGGAAATGCCGGTAGACCGTGCCCGCGCCGACGCCCGCGCGGCGGGCCACCTCGGCCAGTGACACGGCGACGCCGCCCTCGGCGAGGGCCCGCTGCGCCGCGGCCAGCACCAGCGCGCGATTGCGGCGCGCATCGGACCGGGTGTTCGGGGCGGGCTTGTCGCGGAACAGGGTCGGCTCTATGCGGGAGAGGTTGTGATCTACGTGGGACAGGCTGGGCGCGGACATTTCGTTACGCGGGTCCTTTCCGGTGGTGGTCAAGGAAAACGGGCGGTTCTAGCGTCCATATTCGGGTTGACCGACCCGAATGCTACCGAACGAACGGCTGACGATGTCTTCTCGAAATGATCCGACCGAGCCTTCTCGCAATGATCTGGTGCTGGTGACCGGGGCGACCGGCAAGCAGGGCGGGGCCACCGCGCGCCGGCTGCTCGCCGCCGGCCGGGCGGTGCGGGCGCTGGTTCGTGATCCGGAATCGCCTGCGGCACAGGAACTCGCGGCCGCGGGTGCGCAACTGGCCGTCGGGGACTTCGACACTCCCGAGTCCCTCGCCCCGGCGCTGTCCGGCGTGGGCGCGGCCTTCCTGGTGCCGCCCGCGACCTTCGGCCCGAACGGCTGGGACACCGAACTGGAGGTCGAGCGTGGCGCGCGGTTCATCGCGGCGGCGCGCGCCGCCGGGGTCGAGTTCATCGTGTTCACCACCGTCGCCTCCTATACCGAGGACGGCAAGTGGGGTGCGCAGGGCAAGCGACGGGTGGAGGAGGTGTTGCAGTCCAGTGGTCTGCACTGGACGATCCTGCGCCCGGCCCGCTTCATGGAGAACTACTTCATGCAGGGCTTCCCGGTGGACGGCATCAACGATGGCGTGCACAAGCATCTGTTCCCGGCGGACCGGCCGGTGCAGTCCATCGCCCTCGACGATATCGCCGTGTTCGCCCAGCTCGCCTTCGAGGATCCGGCCCGATTCCACGGCCAGGTCCTGGAATTGGCCGGTGACGATCCGACCATGCCCGCCGCGGCCGCCGCCATCACGGCCGCCACCGGGCACGCGGTGCGCTACCTGGAGGGCACCGAGGCCGAGGCCGAGGCCATGGGACCCGAGGTCGGGGCGGTCTGGCGGTTGTCGCGACAGGGCCAGGGCTGGCACGCCGACATTCCCGCGCTGCGCGAAATCCATCCCGGCTTGCGGACTTTCGACATGTGGCTGGCCGAAACCGGTGCGGCACGGCTGAAGTCGCTGCTGGACGGGTGAGAACCGCGGGCGAGGAGGACCCGAGCCTCCTCTCCCGCGGTCACGGGACCGGGTAGGTCACTGCAGGGCGCCGTTGTAGTCCGGCAGCTTGAAGGTCTTCAGGGCGTGGCCGCCGGACAGGTCGGAGGCGCTGTTGCCGATATTGGCGACGATGGTGTAGCCCTGGGCCTCGATGGAGGCGCGGGTGGCGGTCTTGTAGTCGGCGAGTGCGCCCGCGCCGCTGGAACCGGTGGTGAGGCCGCCGCCGTAGAGCCCGTCCACCGGGTAGCCGACGGTGGTCAGGTTGATCTGGGTGTAGACGTTCATGAGCGCGGGCCGGCCGGTCACGAAGATGATGGACGCGCCTTGGCTTTTCGCCCACTGCGCCAGCTTCAGGATCGGCTGGATGGCCGGAGTGATCGGGCCCGGATGGTAGGTCGTCTCGAGCACGGTGTTGTCGACGTCGAAGACGATGGCGGGCTTGGTGGTTCCGGGCAGCGCGGTGGTGAGGTAGGTCTGCGCGTCGGCGGCGATCGGGGTGATGTCGCCGATCCACTGGCTGTAGGGCGGCAGGTTGCTGTTGCTGCCACCGGAACCGGACAGGGAGCCGGTGCCCGAGCCGGAGGCCGATCCGGATCCGAGTGCGGAGGATCCGGAGTCGGCCAGGGCGGCCGGAAGCGGGGCGGCCAGGCCGACGGCGATGCCGGCGGCCAGTACTGCGATGGAGCGTCTCATGGGGCCGGACGCTAATGCCTCGCCCGTGCGACGCGCAGGCGTTTCACTTTGCCCCGCACCGCAATCCCGCTCATCGGGACGGCGGCGCCGGGCTCGTCACCGGGTCACGGTGTCGCGCCGACCAGATTCTCCCCGCGCATGCGCTGGGAGATCACCTGGGTGATGCCGTCACCGCGCATGCTGACGCCGTAGAGCGCGTCGGCGATCTCCATGGTCGGCTTCTGGTGGGTGATGACGATGAGCTGGCTCTTCTCGCGCAGCTGCTCGAACAGGCCGATGAGCCGGCGCAGGTTGGTGTCGTCCAGCGCCGCCTCGACCTCGTCCATGACATAGAACGGGGAGGGCCGGGCCCGGAAGATCGACACCAGGAAAGCCACTGCCGCAAGGGACTTCTCCCCACCGGAGAGCAACGACAGCCGTTTGACCTTCTTGCCCGGCGGGCGGGCCTCGACCTCGACGCCGGTGGTGAGCATGTCGCTGGGATCGGTGAGCAGCAGCCGCCCCTCACCGCCGGGGAACAGACGGCCGAAGACGCCGGTGAATTCACGTTCGACGTCCTCGTAGGCCTCGGTGAAGACCTGCAGGATGCGCTCGTCCACCTCGGCGACCACGTCGAGCAGATCCTGGCGGGCCTTCTTGACGTCCTCGAGCTGGGTATTGAGGAAGGTGTAGCGCTCCTCGAGGGCCGCGAACTCCTCCAGCGCCAGGGGATTCACCTTGCCGAGGGTGGTGAGGTCCTTCTCGGCGCGCTTGGCGCGGCGCTCCTGGGTGGCGCGGTCGTAGGGCATGGGCCGGGGCGCGCTGACGGCTTCGCCGCGGTCGCGGGCCTGCTCGTACTCCATCAGCTCCAGCGCGGTGGGCGGCATCGGGACGTCCGGGCCGTATTCGGCGATGAGGTCGTCGAGGCTGATGCCGAACTGCTCGGAGATGGTGGTCTCGACCTGTTCGATGCGCAGCGCGGCCTGGGCGCGGGCCACCTCGTCGCGGTGCACGGCGTCGGTGAGCTGGGTGAGCTGGGTGGTGAGGGCGCGGGAGCGTTCCTTGGTCTGCTCCACCTGGGCCGCGAATTCGCTACGGCGGCGCACCAATTCGTCGCGGCGGGTGGCGGCCTGGCCGACCACCTGCTCGAGTTCGGCGGCCACCCGTTCCGCGGACTCGGCGACCACGGCGGCGACGGCGGCGGCCTGGCGGCGGGCGGCCTGGGCGCGTTCGGCGCGGGCGCGGGTCTCGCGTTCGGCGCGGGCCGCGCGGCGCAGCGAATCCGCTTTGCCGCGTACCGATTCCGCGCGTTCCTCGGCGGTGCGGACGGCCAGGCGGGCCTCGACCTCCATCGAGCGGGCCTCGGCGAGGGCGGCGGCGGCCTCCTCGCGGGCGTACCCCGCGGTCTCGGTGCCGGCGGCCTCCGGATCCATTTCGGCCTGCTCGAGTTCGGCGTGGCGCAGCCGGTCCTCGAGGTCGGCCAGTTTGGAAAGCGTTTCCTCGCGGCCGGTTTCGGCGTCGTCGCGCTGGGCCAGCAGCCGGTCGCATTCGCGTTGGGCGGTGCGGGCGGCGTGGCCGAGGCGGCCCAGGCGGTCGTAGATGGCGACCAGGGCCTGATCGGATTCGTGCAGGGCGAGCAGGGCGTGGTCGACCGCCTCCTTGCGGTCGGACTGCTCGGCGAGCGCGCCCGCGAGCGCGGCCTCGAGTTCCTCCGCCGTGCGCTGCCAGGAGACCAATTCGTCCTTGGCGGAATCGATGTCGGCCTGCACCTCGAGCTGGCTGGGGGCGCGGTCGGAGCCGCCGAGCAGCCAGCCGCTGCCGGTGAGGTCGCCGTCACGGGTGACCACGCGCAGTTCCGGGCGCTCGGCGAGGACCCGGGCGGCGGTGGCGAGATCGTCGGTGACGGCGATGCCGGCGGTGAGGGCGGCGATGGCGCCGCGCAGGTCGGCGGGGCAGTCCACCACCTCGGCGAGCCAGCGCGCGGCGGCCGGTAGTCGCGAATCCGCCTGTGCCACCGGCTGATCGGTGGCGTCGGCGTAGACGATGGCGGCGCGGCCGCCGTCGGATTCCTTGAGGGCGCGCACGGCGGCGTGGGCCGAGGGCCCGGTGTCGGCGGCGACGGCGTCCGCCAGCGGGCCCAGTGCGGCGGCGACCGCGGACTCGAAACCGCCGTGCACCCGGATCAGCCCGGACAGCGGGCCGAGCAGGCCGTCGGTGCGGTGCTCGAGCAGCCAGGCCGCGCCGTCCTTGCGGCGCAGGCCCATGGTGAGGGCCTCGATGCGGGCGGTCAGCGAGGCGACGCGTTTACCGGCCTCGCGGTCCTTCTCGCGCAGTTCGGTGACGCGCTGGTCGGCCAGGGCGAGCGCCTGGGCGGCGTGCTCGTAGGAGGTGTCGAGGCCCTCCTCGCCCGCGTCGAGTTCGCTCAATTCGCCCTGGACGGCCTCGAATTCGGCGTTCGCGTCCTCGCCGCGGCGGCGGGCCTCGGCGATGCCGGTGGACATGCGCGCGATCTCGCCGTCCACGGACTGGGCCCTGATGCGCAGGGTGTCGACCTGGCCGGACAGGCGGGCCAGGCCCTCGCGGCGGTCGGCGATGGCGCGGACGGCGGCCAGGTGTGCCTGTTCGGCGGCCTTGGCGGCCTGCTCGCGTTCGTGCAGTTGCTCGCGGGCGGCTTCCAAGGTTTCGGTGGCCATTTCGACCGCTTCGCGCAGTTCGGCCTCTTCGGCTTCGACCCGATCCGCCTCGCGCTCCAGTTGTTCCGGGTCGCGGCCGGCGCCGGCGGGTTGCTCGATGGTGAGGTTGCGCGCGCGATCGCGGGCAATGCGGATAGTGGCATTGACGCGTTCGGTCAGGGCGGACAGCTGGAACCAGGTCTGGGCGGCGGCCTCGGCGCTGGGGGTGAGCTTGGAGAGCTCGAATTCCTGCTGGGCCAGAGCGGCATTGGCGGCGTCCAGCTCGGCCTGCATATTGACCTGCCGCTCGCGGGCGTAGGCCTCCTTGCTCTGCTGACTCTCCAGTTCGCGGCGACGGCTCACCAGATCGTCGGCGGCCAGGCGCAAGCGGGCGTCGCGGAGCTCGGACTGGACGGTCGCGGCGCGGCGGGCCACCTCGGCCTGCCGGCCCAGCGGCTTCAACTGCCTGCGCAATTCGGTGGTGAGGTCGGTGAGGCGGGCCAGGTTGGCCTGCATGGCGTCGAGCTTGCGAACCGCCTTCTCCTTGCGCCGCCGGTGCTTGAGCACGCCCGCGGCCTCCTCGATGAAGGCCCGCCGATCCTCCGGCCGCGATTCCAGAATCGCCGACAGCTGGCCCTGACCGACGATGACGTGCATTTCCCGGCCGATGCCGGAGTCGCTGAGCAGCTCCTGGACATCCATGAGCCGGCAGGAGTTTCCATTGATCTCGTACTCGCCCGCGCCGTCGCGGAACATGCGGCGGGTAATGGACACTTCGGAGTACTCGATGGGCAGCACGCCGTCGGAGTTGTCGATGGTCAGCGTGACTTCGGCACGACCGAGCGGGGCGCGGCCCGCGGTACCGGCGAAGATGACGTCCTGCATCTTCCCACCCCGCAGGGCTTTCGCGCCCTGCTCACCCATCACCCAGGTGAGCGCGTCGACGACGTTGGATTTCCCCGACCCGTTGGGCCCGACCACGCAGGTGATCCCCGGTTCGAATCGCAACGTCGTCGCGGACGCGAAGGACTTGAACCCCTTCAGCGTCAGACTCTTCAGGTGCACAGCGGCTCAGACTACCCGCTCCGCCGGGATTGCCCCGAGTATGCCGGATACCAGGACTTGAGTCTCCACCAAGGGGAAGCACCAAGGTTGACGCATGGACGACGAAACGCTCTACACGATCGGGGCGCTGGCCGAACGCACCGGCCTGACGGTCAAGACCATTCGGTTCTACTCCGACAAGGGGATCGTTCCGGCGACCATGTACAGCCCCGGCGGCTACCGGCTGTACGACATCGAGGCCGTGGCGCGCCTGGAACTGGTACGGACCCTGCGCGAACTGGGCATGGACCTGGCGACCGTGCGGCGCGTGCTGTCCCGCGAAACCTCCCTGACCGAGGTCGCGACCGCGCACGCCGAGGCGGTGGACGTGCAGATCCGTGTACTGCGGCTCCGGCGCGCGGTGCTCCGGGCGGTGGCCAACCGGGGATCGGATGACAAGGAGATGGGATTCATGCACAAACTGGTGCAATTGTCCGAAGCCGAACGCGCCCGCATCATTCACGACTTCGTCGACGACACCTTCGGCGCCGTGGACGGCAACCCCGCCGTCCTGGAACTGCTCCGTTCCACCATGCCGGAACTCCCCGACGACCCCACCCCCGACCAGGTCGGCGCCTGGATGGACCTGGTGGAACTGGTGCAGGACAAGGAATTTCGCGCCGCGGTCCGCCGCATGGCGGACTACCAGGCCGAGGAACGCGCCGCCGGCGACCACACCGGCCTCCACCACGATCTCACCGAGGCCGTCCGCACCGAAGTCGCCCGAGCCCTGACCGACGGCATCGCCCCCGAAAGCCCCGCCGCAGCACCTGTCCTCGACACCCTCACAGCCCGCTATGCCGAAACCTTCACCAAGCCGGACGACCGCAATCTCCGCGAATGGATTCTGAACCGCCTGGAAATCGCCAACGACCCACGCGTAGAACGCTATTGGCACCTGGTAGCCACCATCAACGCCTGGCCCCCACTCCCCGACCTCGGCCCGGCCTTCGACTGGTTCGCCGCAGCCCTCCGCGCCCGGATCATTCAGCGCTGAAGCGACGACCGCCGGCGTCCACGGCCGAATAGCGTGCCGCACCTCCCGCATCGGACGTGCGGCACGGTCGGGGGTCAGCGGGTGCGGTGGCGGTGCTGGGCGGCGGATTCCCAGCCCATGACGACGCGGAAGACGAGGACTGCGCCCCAGGGGCCGATGACCCAGATGGGCCAGGGGTAGGTGAATTCGCCTGTGGCGAGGGAGATTGCGGCCCAGATGACCAGGCAGAGGAGGCTGACGCCGAGCCACGCGCTGCCTTCGATCTGCTGCCAGATGGGGAAGCGGGTGCGGGAGATGGACTGGGGTGCAACGGTCCTGGGCAGTTTGGGGAGGTCCTGGAGGACCAGTTGGAGGTCTTCGCGGGTGGCGGTGGCGTAGACCCGGGTGAGGCGCTCGTTGTATTCGGCCAGGTCGAGGCGGCCGTCGGAGAGGTGGCGGCCGAGGAGGTCGGCGATCTGCGTGCGCTCGGCGTCGGAGGCGCGGGTGCCGGTGGTGATGTCCATGTCGATCCTCTCGGTCGGACGCTGCCATATGTTCCACAGTGGAATATGAATCCAGGATAAACCTCCACAATGGAATGTCAAGCAATTGAAGTGAAGGCGGGTGCCAGCACATTTGCCAGCAGGGGTGATGCGGTGAGATGGTTAGTGTCAGTTCTCGGACAAGGAGTCATCGTGGACCTCGACTGGTCGCCTGCCGATCTGGCATTTCGTGATGAAGTGCGCAGCTTCCTCGACGAAAAGTTAACCGACGATCTTCGCCGTGCGGGACGGCTGGCGACCAGCGTCTACCCGGACCACGAGGCCAGCATGCAGTGGCAGGCCATCCTGCACGAACGCGGCTGGGCCGCCCCGGCATGGCCGGTGCGGTACGGCGGCTGCGACTGGAGCCTGACCCAGCACTACATCTTCGGCCGCGAATGCACCCTGGCCGGCGCACCGAACCTGTCCCCCATGGGAATTCGCATGGTCGCGCACGCCATCATGGCCTTCGGCACCCCGGAGCAGAAGGACTTCTTCCTGCCCCGCATCCTCACCGGCGACGTCTTCTTCTGCCAGGGCTATTCGGAGCCCGAGGCGGGCTCGGACCTGGCCTCGCTGACCATGGCCGCGGTGCCCGACGGCGAGGACCTGGTCGTCACCGGCTCCAAGATCTGGACCACGCACGCCACCGAGGCCAACTGGATCTTCGCCCTGGTCCGCACCTCCCGGCAGGCCAAGAAGCAGCAGGGCATCACCTTCGTGCTCATCGACATGCGCACCCCGGGCATCGAGATCCGCCCGCTGGTCATGACCTCCGGCGAGCAGGTGCAGAACCAGGTGTTCTTCGACCAGGTGCGGGTGCCGCAGGCGAATGTGCTGGGCGCGATCGACGACGGCTGGACCGTCGCCAAGTACCTGCTCAACTTCGAGCGCGGCGGCGGCGCGGCGGCCCCGGCCCTGCAGGTCATGGCCGAGGAGCTCGCCCAGGCGGCCACGGAGCAGGTCGCCCCGAACGGCGGCGCGCTCATCGACGACCCGGCCTTCGCCGCCAAGCTGGCCGATGCCCGCCTGCGCGCGGACGTGCTGGAGATCCTCGAATACCGCACCCTCGCACTGGTTTCCAGCGGTAAGGACCCGGGCCCGGCCGCGTCCACCATCAAGATCCTGGGCACCGAACTGAGCCAGACACTCACCGAGCTCGCGTTGGAGGCCGCCGGTCCGCGCGGTCGCGCCTATCAGCCGCACGCCACCATGCCGGGCGGCCCGATCGCCGATTTCACCCCGCCCGCAGACGGTTTCGTCGCCGGCGCGGATTGGCAGGCGGTCGCCCCGCTGCGGTACTTCAACGACCGTGCCGGCTCGATCTACGCCGGCAGCAACGAGATTCAGCGCAACATCATCGCCAAAGCCACCCTGGGACTGTAGCCATGGACTTCTCCTTCACCGCCGAACAAGAACTGCTCCGCGACACCGTCACCGAGTTCCTCGCGGCGCGCTATCCGCTCGAGCCCAGCCGCGCGGCGGCGCGCACCGGGGCCGGCCGGCAGCCGGAGGTGTGGCGCGGGCTGGCCGAGGAGGTCGGGATTCTCGGGGCGAGCCTGCCGGAGTCGGTGGGCGGCATCGGAGGCGGCCCGGTCGAGACCATGATCATCGCCGAGGCGCTGGGCGCGGCACTGGTGCTGGAACCGTACGTGGACACCGTGGTGGTGGGTGGCGGCCTGCTGCGGCGCGCCGACGGCAAGCGGGCCGAGGACCTGCTGACGGGCATCGCCGCCGGCGAGGTGGTCACCGGATTCGCCGCGCTGGAACCGCAATCCGGCTACGACTACACCGCTGTCGCGACCACCGCGGTCCGCGACGGTGACGACTGGGTGCTGACCGGTGAGAAGACGGTGGTGACCGCCGCACCGCTGGCCACCCACCTGCTGGTGACCGCGCGACTGCACGGCGGCATCGCGCTGTTCGTGGTCGATTTCGACGCCGCCCATCCGCCCGCCGGGCTCATCGCGCGCCCGTACCGCACCATCGACGAGCGCCAGGCCGCGGACCTGACCTTCGAGGCCCTGCGCGTGCCCACCGACGCCCTGCTGCTCGCGGACGCGGGCGAGGCCATTGCGGCCACCCTGGACGAGGCCATCGCGGCGGTGTGCGCGGAGGCGGTCGGAGCCATGCGCAAGGTGGTCGCCGACACCGTCGCCTACACCAAGCAGCGCCGGCAGTTCGGCGTCCCGATCGCCAGCTTCCAGGCGCTGCAGCACCGGATGGTGGACATGCTGCTGGAGCTCGAACAGGCCGTGGCCGCAACGTATCTGGTGACGCTGAAGCTGGACGCCCCCGCACCCGAGCGGGCCCGCGCCGCCTCGGCCGCCAAGGCCACCATCGGCCGCGCCGCCCGGCGCATCGGCCAGGAGTCGGTGCAGTTGCACGGCGCCATGGGCATGACCGAGGAGCTGGCCATCGGCCACTTCTTCAAGCGCCTGACCGCCGTGCAGTACGAGTTCGGCACCACCGACCAGCACATCGCCCGCTATGCCGCACTGACGCGGCCGTAGCGGTTCCCGCGCATCGGTTCAGGGGTGATCCGGTGTCCGGCCGGGTTCCGGTGGATCGCCTGGGGGATCCATCGGAACCTGGCCGTCGCGCGGGCGATCCCGTGGCTATCGGCGATGGCCCTGGTGGACGCCGACGGGTATCCGTCCGGCATCACGGCGTCCGGACCGGGGCGCGGCGGCGGCGCCCCGCGCCGACCCTCGTACGGCGAGCACGATAACCAGCGCCAATGCGGGTCCGGTGACGAAGCACAACAGACCCAGCGCGATCAGCAGAACTGTTCCCACGTGCGGATTATTGTCCGCCGCGCCGCATTTCGCACAATTACGGCAAACGCCACCCTCCGGACCGAAGGAGCCGACCGGTCCAGCTGGGACGCGGGCCGGACACCCATCGGCAACTGCGGCCACGACCAGCGCCACGCTGGTGTGATCGAGGCCACAGCGGCCCACCCGTCACGTCCGCGGGCCCTGTCTCGTCCTTGGTGTGGAAACGAACCGGAGGAAAGGACGACACCATGTCGCGTTTGAACATGCAGCAGGCGGCCCCCGAGGTCTACAAGGCCTGGATCGCCGCCGAGACCGCGATCCGTCGCGGCCCCCTCGACGCCACCGTGCGGGAACTGGTCAAGATCCGCGTCTCGCAGGTCAACGGTTGCCTGTTCTGCATCGACATGCACTCCACCGAGGCCCGCAAGGAGGGCGAGACCGAGCGGCGGCTCTGGCACCTCAACGCCTGGCGGGAGTCCGAGCTCTTCACCCCGGCCGAGCAGGCCGCGCTGGAATACGCCGAGGCCGCAACGCAACTCGGCCCGCACGGGGTGAGCGACGAGATCTGGGCGGGCGTGGAGAAGCACTTCGACGAGGGCCAGCGGGCGGGTCTGGTCGCGGTGACCGCGCAGATCAACCTGTGGAACCGGATCGGCGTCCCGCTGCGGCTGGAGCCCCTGGGCGAGTAGGCCCGCACCGGCCACGGCCCGAATAGCGTTGACAGCCAGGAAGGTTCTGTGGCTGGCTGACGGTATGGGCCGTGGTGAGAGCGATTCCGGACGCGTCCGGATCGCGGCAGTGGGCGATCTGCACATGCGCGAGAGCATGCGCGGCCGATTCCGGCCCGCCCTGCTGGAGCTGGGTGAACGCGCGGATGTGCTGCTGCTGGCCGGTGATCTGACCAATGGCGGCACCCTGCGCGACACCGACGCGCTGTGCGCCGAGATCGAGGAGCTGCCGGTCCCGGTGGTCGCCGTCCTGGGCAATCACGATCATGACCGCCGGCTCGGCTTCCGGATCTCGGTGCGGCTCAGCGGGATCGGCGTCCACATGCTCGACGGCACCGCGATCACCCTGCCCGTCAATGGGATTCGCCTGGGCATCGCCGGGGTGATGGGCGGCAGCGGAGGATTTCCCGGCCACCCGGGCAATCCCGCCGAGGGCAGTGTCGAACACCGCGCCCGCTTCCGCCGCGGCCCCGCCGACGCCACCCGCCTGCGCGCCGCCCTGGAATCCCTGGACACCGGTCTCCGCATCGCCCTCATGCACTTCTCCCCCGTCGTGGACACCCTGGCCGGCGAAGCCCCGAAGATCTACCCGGGCCTGGGCTGTCACGATCTCGCCGAGGCGGTGGACGCGGCCGGCGCCGCCCTCGCCATCCACGGCCATGCCCACGGCGGCACCGAATTCGGCCGCACCGCAGGCGGCGTGGAGGTCCGCAACGTCTCCTATCCGGTTATCCGCACGGCCTGCCGGGTGTACGAGCTCAGCCACCCAGGCGACAGGTAAACCCGTTCGCGGTACCGTTGACGAAATCTCTACACACGGTGTGCCGGGAAGTCTGGTCGGCCGGTCCGAAACCTCGGGCCGCACGGTCCTACCTGGGAGTTTCGATGCGGCATCCGTTTTCGATCTTGACGTATTCTGCTGCCGTGAATGCCCGGCTGTTCGTCGTATCCTGCAGTTATGCATGCCGCTCAGATGGCCGAGGACTATCCCGTGATCGATCTGGACTCCGACGCGATCGACGCGGCGAAGTTGCTGGCCGAGCATCGACTACCCGGGATTCTGGTGACCGATGCCAAGGGGGAGCCGCATTCGGTGCTGCCGGCATCGCAGGTGGTGCTGTTCATCGTGCCGAAGTACGTGCAGGACGATCCGTCGCTGGCGGGGGTGCTGAACGAGTCCATGTGCGGACAGGTGGTGAAGCGGTTGCGGGGCAAGAAGGTTCGGGATGTGATTCCGGAGCGGCTCACCAAGATTCCGGCGGCGAAGGCCGACGACAATATCGTCGAGGTGGCCGCGCTGATGGCGAAGTACAAGTCGCCGCTGGTGGCGGTGCAGGACGGGACGACGCTGCTCGGCGTGATCACGTCCGCGCGGCTGCTCGAGGTGGCGCTGGCGAACTGAGCCCGCCGGGGCGGCAGTCGTGACCGCTGTCGCCATCGCCGTTTTCGTCGTCGCGTATGTGCTCATCGCGACGGAGCGGGTGCACAAGACCATCGCGGCGCTGGTCGGTGGGGGCGTGGTCATCGGCATCGGCATCCTCGACTCCGACGACGTCTTCTACTCGCACGAGACCGGCATCGACTGGAACGTCATCTACCTGCTGCTCGGCATGATGATCATCGTCGGGGTACTGCGGCAGACCGGCATCTTCGAGTACGTCGCGATCTGGGCGGCCAAGCGCGCCAAGGGATCCGCGCTGCGGGTGATGATCCTGCTGGTGCTCATCACCGCCACCGCGTCCGGCTTCCTGGACAATGTCACCACCGTGCTGCTCATCGCCCCGGTCACCCTGCTGGTGTGCGAGCGCCTCGAGGTGCCGCCGGCGCCGTTCCTCATCGCCGAGGTGCTGGCCTCCAATATCGGCGGCGCGGCGACCCTCATCGGCGACCCGCCCAACATCATCATCGGCAGCCGGGCGGGGCTGTCGTTCAACGACTTCTTCCTGAATCTCACACCGATCGTGCTGATCACGCTGGCCGTGTTCACCCTGCTGCTGCCGCGCCTGTTCCAGGGCTCCTTCGATGTCGATCCCGAACGCGCCGCCGACATCATGCAGCTGAACGAGCGCGAGGCGATTCGCGATCCGAAGCTGTTGATCAAGTGCGGAATTGTGCTCGCCGCCGTGTTCGCGGGATTCTTCGGCCACCCGGTTCTCCACCTCGAACCGTCGCTGGTGGCATTGCTCGGCGCGGGCGCGCTGGTGCTGATTTCCGGTCTGCCGCAACGGGATTACCTGTCCGCGGTGGAATGGGAAACGCTGCTGTTCTTCGCCGGTCTGTTCGTGATGATCGGGGCGCTGGTGAAAACCGGTGTGATCGCCCGGCTGGCGAAATCCGCGACCGAACTCACCGGCGGTGACGCGCTCGTGGCAACGCTGCTGATACTCGTGGTCTCGGCGGTGCTGTCGGGTGTCATCGACAACATCCCGTACGTGGCGACCATGAGTCCACTGGTGGCCCAGCTGGTGGAGCACGTTCATCACCCGGCCCAGGGGAATGCCCTGTGGTGGGCGCTGACACTGGGCGCGGATTTCGGTGGCAATCTCACAGCAGTCGGGGCCAGCGCGAATGTGGTGATGCTCGGCATTGCACGGCGCTCGGACCATCCGATCTCGTTCTGGGAATTCACCCGGAAGGGCATTCCGGTGACCGCGGTCACGATTGCGGTGGCCGCGCCATATCTGTGGCTGCGCTATTTCGCATTCGCCTGACCAGCGACAATCGGCACAACACGGACCTGTTCTGTGTGGCGATTGGTAATTTCCGCGACCCCTGACCGACAATGGCAGCCGCCATGTCCATATCCAGCACCGATCACCCGACCGCGCCGGGCAGCGACCGACAGGACGCACCGGACGCACCCACCCGGCCCGGGGCCTACCGACGCGATCTGGACGGATTGCGTGGCGTAGCTATCGCGCTGGTGGTCGCCTTCCACATCTGGGCCGGACGCGTATCCGGCGGTGTGGACGTGTTCCTGGTGCTGTCCGGCTTCTTCTTCACCGGCATGCTGGTGCGCCGCGCCGACAGCGGATCGGTGGGGGTGCTGACCACTATCCGGCGCACGCTGCGCCGGCTGCTGCCCGCCATGGTGGTGGTGCTGGCGGCGGTGGTCGTCGCCACGGTGGTGCTGCTCCCCCACACCCGCTGGTCGAATATCGCCGGCCAGACGCTGGCCTCGCTGTTCTACTACCAGAACTGGTACCTGGCGCTGTCCTGGTCGGACTATCTGGCCGCGGATCCCTCGGTGAGCCCGCTGCAGCATCTGTGGTCGATGTCGGTCCAGGGCCAGATGTATCTCGTAGTGCTGCTGACGGTCGCCGCCGTGGCCTGGGTGCTGCGCGGCGTGGTCCGGGCAGGGGCGTGGAAACTGGCCGCCGAGTACCCGCTGCTGCGCCGCATCGGACAGGACGGCATGCTGCGGCTGACGCTCGCGGTAATGTTCGCCGCCGCCGCCTTCATCTCGTTCCGCCATGCCGGTGAAGGCGTTTCGACCCAGCAGGGCTGGAACTACTACGACACCTTCGCCCGCGCCTGGGAACCGCTGGTGGGCGGTCTGCTCGCCCTGGCCGCGCCGCTGATCCGGCTGCCCAGGCCGACGCGGGAAGTGTTCGCCTGGACCGGAATCGCGGCCATCGCCTGCTGCGGCTGGATGGTGAACGGCTCCCTGGTCTTCCCCGGTCCGGCCGCCCTGATTCCGGTCCTGGCCACGGCCGCACTGATTCTCGCGGGTGCGGGCCGCGATACCGCCGATCAGCCGGTGGTGAATCGCCTGCTGGCCACCGGACCGGTGGTGCAGCTCGGCGGGTTCGCCTACGCGCTGTACCTGTGGCACTGGCCGATGCTCATCTTCTATCTGGGTGAACAGCATCAGCGCCGGGCCGGGTGGCTGGGCGGGCTGGTCATCATCCTGATCTCGCTGCTGCTGGCCTTCGTGACCCATCATCTGGTCGAGGAGCCGCTGCGGCTGCGCTCGCGGCCCGCCGCGACCCCCGCGCTCGGCCGCGTGCTCGCCGGGGTGGCGGTGTCCACGGTCGGGGTGCTGCTGGTCGGCTCGACCCTCGCCTGGCAGTGGAGCATGGGTGCGAAGGCGCACGCGGTCGGCGAGCTGGATCCCGCCAAATATCCGGGTGCGGAGGCGCTCACCGATCACGCGCTGGTGCCGCGCGCCCCGATGCGCCCCACCACCGAGGAAGCCCCCGCCGATATCCCCTACCCCACGCGTGACGGCTGCATCTCCGACTTCGACACCCGCGCGGTCACCACCTGCACCTACGGTGACCGTGACGCGCACCGTACCCTCGCGGTGGTGGGCAATTCGCATGCCGAGCACTGGATTCCGGCATTGCAGATCCTGGGCGAGCAGTACCGTTTCCGGGTCGTCGTCTACTTGAAGATGGGCTGCCCGCTCACGGTCGCCGAGGAGCCCGTGTACAAGGGCCAGCAGAATCCGGACTGCCGCGACTGGTCGTCCGAGGTGATCGACCGGCTCGGCGTGGAGCGCCCCGACTACGTCTTCACCACCGCCACCCGCCCCAGCGACAATGGCGGCGACGAGACCCCGCAGGACTACGTCGACGTCTGGTCCGCGCTCTCCGACCGCGGCCTCCAGCTCATCGGCATCCGCGACACTCCGTGGCTGCGCCGCAACGGCATTCGCTATCGCGCCATCGACTGCCTGGCCGGCGGCGGCGATCGCCTCAGCTGCGGCATCCCGCGCGCCGAGGCCCTCAATGCGGAGAACCCGGCCGCCACCCCCGCCGCCGCCTTCCCGAACATGCACCTCATCGACCCCAACGACGCGGTCTGCGAGCACGACATCTGCCCCGTCGCCGAGGGCAACATCCTCATCTACCACGACGAACACCATTTGACCGCAAGCTATTCGCGGTCCATGGCCCCCGAACTGGCCCGCGAACTCCAGCCCATCCTGGACTGGTGGTAGCTCCATCCCGGACCGGTGGTGGCCGAAGTGCACGGGTGTCCTGAAACCTGGTGAGTGTCAGATGGATCGACCGGCTCAGCTGAGCCGGTCGAGAGCCGACGCGGTCTCGCGGACGGCCTCGGCGACGGCGTGGAAATCCTTGGCGAGGATCTTGGAGTGATTGCTGGCGACCCGTGCGCTGACCGTCAGGTTCGGGTTGATCGCCAGCAGCGGTTCGAGGGAGGCCCGGACCGCTTCGATCTCCTCCTCGGCCGCACCGAGATTGGCGCCGGTGGCCACGACGTAGCGGACCGGGCAGCGCAGCCGTTCCAGGACCGGGCCGAGGGCGGCGCAGAGCTGGTTGAGCTCGACATTGACCTCGGCGTGCTGCTCAGCGCTCATCCGCGCGGCCAGGCCGAGCGGGCGCAGCACCGGCATCATCGGCCCCATCTTGCGGAACATCGCCCGGATCCGCTCCAGGTTCTCCTCGTCGGTGAAACCCCAGGGCATCGCGCCGTCGGCCGACACGACGCCCGCGATGCGGTCCGGGTTCCGGTCGGCCCAGTGCACCGCGACCAGCGCACCGTAGGACCAGCCCACCAGAATCGGCCGCTGCTCCACACCCCGCGCCGCGAGCACGGCATCGACATCCCGCACACAGGCGTCGAACGAGTAGTCCGCCGAGGTCGTCGACTTACCGCGCGCCCGCTCGTCGAAGGTAATGTGCCGGAACCCGGGACCGAGATCGGCGATCACCTTCTTCCAGTTCTTCTGCGTGGCATAGGAACCGTTGAGGTAGACGACCGGAACGCCGCTACCGCCGGTGTCGCTGACCGCGAGGGCCGTGTCCTCCACCGCCACCATGCCGGTCCAGGTCGAGGTGGCCGGGGAAGTGCTGTTGTTCGTCATGACAGGTTTCTCCTTGATCCGCGTCGGGCGATGTCCGCAACTGTCGTCGCCCCCGCTGCCACACACCTGACACGGGCCTGACACACCCCCTGACACGACGATTCCGGGCCCGATGCTGCGCGGACCCGGCTGGTGATCAGCGGTCGCGGGCCGAATGCGGGTGCTGGTAGAGCGCTTCCCAGACCGCGAAGCTGCTCAGCAATTCGATCGTGCGCCAGGCGCTTTCGGTCAGATGAACGGGGCCGGCGAAATCGAGGGGGTCGTCCCAGGTGCCGACGTGGTCGGCGGTGACGACGCCGTATGCGGCAAGAAGCCGGAGAACTCGCGAGACTCCGGGCCTGCGGAGGCCGAGTTCGGCGTGCAGTTGCCGCACCGTGTGCGGCTCGCGGGCCAGGAGGTCGAGCAACTCCACCACGCCGCGGTGATTCACCAGCTCACGTAGTGCGGACAGCTCATCCGCTGGGTTGTCCATCGAACCGACGCCTCGCCTTTCGACCACGGAACCTTGTCGCCACCGACGCTAGGCCGTGCGGACGGGCTGGTCGCCCGACCTTGACGGCCCCAGTCCGACCCGGCCCACCTTCTTTACCGAATCCATACGCGCTACCGATGACGCGGTCACACACCAGAATTCGGGGCCTTGGAGATGCTCGGCAACGACCGGCCCCTGCGCCGGGCGCCACCGCCTGCTGCACCATCGCAGCCACCAATCCGCACGCACCGAATACTCCGACGCGGCAAGGGCTTCCGGCGTCGATACGGTGACATGCCAAGGGGCCCGGTCGCCTTCGTGAGCGAAGCGACCGGACCCCCCGAGTCGGCTGATCAGCCCTTGGACGGGTACTTGCTGTCCAGGTCGTAGTTCAGCTCGACGACATTGACCGTGGGCTCACCCATGAAGCCCAGGGCCCGGCCGCTCCGGTGGGCATCCACGAGGGCCTTGATCTGATCTTCGGAGACGTGGCGCGCCTTGGCAACCCGCGCCACCTGGATGGCGGCGTACTCCGGGGAGATCTGCGGATCCAGGCCGGAGCCCGAGGCGGTTACCGCGTCGGTCGGCACCGGGGTGTCGGAGGAGGCGTCGCCGCGGATCGGCACGATCCGACCGGCCGAGTAGTCCTCGCCGCGCTTGGCGCATTCCACCTTCACACCCTCGTACGCCTCCTGGAAGGGGGTGGTCGGGTTCTTCGGATCGGTGGAGCAGGGCTCGTTGACGCTGATCACCTGGGTCGGGTGGGTGACCAGACCATGCGAGTCACGATCGCCCATGACCGCCAGCACCGAGCCGACGCCACCGGAGGTGCAGTACGGACGGCTGCCGTCCATACCCTCCAGCCGGCCGACCGCCGCGCTACGCGAGCACACGGTGCTGAGCAGGCTCAGCTTGTCCTTCTTCGGGTCACTGGCGTCGAGGCTGTCGACCACCGACTCCGGGCCCATATTGCCGAAGGCGGTGTTGGTCGGGTCGTAGCCGTCGGGAATGCTGCCGTCGGCCGGGGCGGAGTTGGACGGCCGCGTCTGGAAGTACTGCACCAACGCGTTGCCCTTGCCGTCGGTGAACGCCTGCCCGATCAGGCTGGAGCCCACCAGCTTTCCGTCCTTGGTGATCAGCGACCCGTCCGCCTTGTCCTTCAGCCCGGGTATCTGCGAGATGCCCAGCACCACCGCGGGATAGATGATCCCGGTGATCACCGTGAGCACCAGCAGCGCGCGCAGCGCCGCGATGTGTTGCCGGATCCAGGTTGACATACGCATTAGGACATCCCCGGGAAGAATTGGATGACGAGGTCGATGAGCTTGATCCCGATGAACGGCGCGATGATGCCGCCGAGGCCGTAGATGTACAGGTTGCGGCTCAGCAGTTTCGACGCGCTCGACGGACGGTAGTTCACACCGCGCAGCGCCAGCGGGATCAGGCCCACGATGACGAGCGCGTTGAAGATGACCGCCGACAGGATCGCCGACTGCGGCGAGTGCAGGCGCATGATGTTCAGGACGTCCAGACCCGGGAACAGCACCACGAACATCGCGGGAATGATCGCGAAGTACTTGGCGATGTCGTTGGCGATCGAGAACGTGGTGAGCGCACCACGGGTGATCAGCAACTGCTTGCCGATCTCCACGATCTCGATCAGCTTGGTCGGGTCGGAATCCAGGTCGACCATATTGCCGGCTTCCTTGGCCGCCGACGTTCCGGTGTTCATGGCGACACCCACGTCGGCCTGCGCGAGCGCGGGCGCGTCATTGGTGCCGTCACCGGTCATGGCGACCATGCGGCCACCGGCCTGTTCCTTCTTGATGAGCGCGAGCTTGTCCTCCGGAGTCGCCTCCGCGAGGAAGTCGTCCACGCCCGCCTCGTCGGCAATCGCCTTGGCGGTCAACGGGTTGTCACCGGTGATCATGACGGTGCGGATGCCCATCTTGCGCATCTCGTCGAAGCGCTCCCGCATGCCCTGCTTGACGACGTCCTTGAGGTGAATGACGCCGAGCAGCGTGGCGGTGCCCTTCTTGATCTCCGCCACCACCAGCGGGGTGCCGCCGGAGGCCGAGATGCCGTCGACGGCAACGCCGACCTCGTTCGGGACCTCACCGCCATTGCCGCGCACCCATTCGGTGACGGCGCTGGCCGCGCCCTTGCGCAACTGGTGCCCATCGGCCAGATCCACACCCGACATACGGGTCTGGGCGGTGAACTCCACCCAGCTGGCGCCGACCAGCTCGCCCGGGGTGCGCTCGCGTTTGTTGTATGCCTGCTTGGCGTACACCACGATGGAGCGGCCCTCGGGGGTCTCGTCCGCGAGGCTGGAAAGCTGTGCGGCATCAGCCAATTCATCGGCGGTGATGCCGGGCATCGGCACGAAGTCCGAGGCCTGGCGGTTACCGAGGGTGATGGTGCCGGTCTTGTCCAGCAACAGGGTGTTGACGTCGCCGGCGGCCTCGACGGCACGACCGGACATGGCCAGCACATTGCGCTGCACCAGACGGTCCATACCGGCGATGCCGATAGCGGACAGCAGTGCGCCGATGGTGGTCGGGATCAGACACACCAGCAGGGAGACCATCACGATGCCGGTGACACCGTTGATGTCGAGCGCCTGGTTGTCGCCCACACCCGGGTTGTTGACCTTCGAGAAGATGGCCAGCGGCTGCAGGGTCGCGACCGCGAACACGAAGATGATCGTCAGCGCGGCCAGCAGGATGTTGAGCGCGATCTCGTTCGGCGTCTTCTGCCGCGAGGCGCCCTCGACCAGCGCGATCATCTTGTCGATGAACGAGCCGCCCGGCTCCTGGGTGATCTCGACGACGATCCGGTCCGACAGCACCGTGGTGCCGCCGGTGACGGCGGAACGGTCACCACCGGACTCGCGGATGACCGGCGCGGACTCACCGGTGATGGCCGACTCGTCCACGGAGGCAATGCCTTCCACGACATCGCCGTCACCCGGAATGACCTGGCCCGCCTCGACGACCACGTAATCGCCGCGCTGCAGGTCGGGGGCCGCGACCTGCTCCTCGACCACCCGCGCGCCCGGGGACCAGTTCACCAGACGGCGAGCGATGGTGTCGGTCTTGGCCTTTCGCAGGGTGTCGGCCTGCGCCTTGCCGCGGCCCTCGGCCACCGCTTCGGCCAGGTTGGCGAAAATCACTGTCAGCCAGAGCCATACGACGATCGCCCAGGCGAAGAACGTCGGATGCACCAGCGCGAGAATGGTGGACCAGACCGCGCCGATCTCGACGATCAGCATCACCGGATTGCGCCACATGATGCGCGGATCCAGCTTCTTGACCGCGTCCGGCAGGGACTTCACCAGCATCTTGGGGTCGAACAACCCCGCCGAGACACCGCGTTTCGGCTTGCCGTGCGCCTGTTCCGCCGGCGCGGAATCGAGGGTGGGAGTGCTCATGAGTGGATTCCTTCAGCGAGCGGGCCGAGCGCCAGCATCGGCAGGAAGGTGAGCGCGACCAGGATGACGGTGACGCCCGCGACCATGCCGACGAACTGCGGCCGATGCGTGGGCAGCGTGCCCTCGGAGGCGGGGGTATGACCCTGCGCCGCCAGCGAACCGGCCAGTGCCAGTACGAAGATCATGGGAATGAAGCGGCCGAAGACCATGGCCAGGCCGAGTGCGGTGTTCCACCACACGGTATTGCCGGACAGACCGGCGAAGGCCGAACCATTGTTGTTGGCCGCGGAGGTGAAGGCGTACAACACCTCCGAGAGCCCGTGCGGACCCGAGTTGGCCATGCCCGCGCGCTCACCCGGCAGGGCCATGGCGACGGCGGTGCCGGTCAGCACGATCAGCGGGGTGACGAGGAAATACGAAGCGGCGAGCTTGATTTCCTTCGGGGTGATCTTCTTGCCCAGGTACTCCGGGGTACGGCCGACCATCAGACCGGCGATGAACACCGTGATGACCGCGAGGATCAGCATGCCGTACAGGCCCGAACCGGTGCCACCGGGCGCGACCTCACCGAGCTGCATGTTGAACATGGTCATCATGCCGCCGAGGCTGGTGTACGAGTCGTGCGCCGAGTCCACCGCGCCGGTCGAGGTGAGCGTGGTCGCGGTGGCGAAGGTCGCCGAATTCGAGACGCCGAAACGGGTTTCCACACCTTCCATGGACGCGCCGATGGCGGATGGCACCGTGCCGTGGTGCTGCAGCTGGAAGAGGTTCATCACGGTGACGCTGAGGATGGCCAGGGTCGCCATGACGGCGGCGATGGCCACGCCCTGCTTCTTGGAGCCGATCATGCGACCGAAGGTCCGCGGCAGCGAGAAGCTGATCACCAGCAGCATGAAGATCTCGACCCAGTTGGTCCACGCGGTCGGGTTCTCGAACGGGTGCGCCGAGTTCACGTTGTAGAAACCGCCGCCGTTGGTGCCGAGCAGCTTGATCGCCTCCTGGCTGGCAACGGGTCCGCCCGGCAGGGTTTGCGAACCGGTGTTGCCCACCGTCTGGGCGATCTGGTCGTACACGTGCAGGTTCTGGATGGCGCCGCCCGCGACGAGCACGATGGCGAACACGATCGACAGCGGCAACAGAATACGGGTGGTTCCCCTCACCAGATCCACCCAGAAGTTGCCGAGTTCGCCGCTGCGACGCCGGGCGAAACCGCGCACCAGCGCGACCGCCACGGCCATACCGACGGCCGCCGAGACGAAGTTCTGCACGCTCAGGCCCACGGCCTGAACAACGTGACCCATCGTCGATTCACCGGCATAGTTCTGCCAGTTCGTGTTCGTGACGAAGCTGATGGCGGTGTTCCACGCCAGATCCGGGGTCATCTTGGTACCCGGATCGTTCAGGTGCAACGGCAGTTTGCCCTGAATCAGCTGCAGGAAGAACAGGAGCAGCACGCTGATGGCCGAGAAGGCCAGCACGCTGCGCGCGTAGACGGCCCAGGTCATCTCGACGCCCGGCTGCACGCCGATCAGTCGATAGATGCCCTTCTCGGCCTTGGAGTGCTTCTCGCTGCTGTAGACCCGGTACATGTAGTCGCCCAGGGGCACATGCACCGCGGCCAGCGCGATGATCAGGGATACCGCGAACAGGATCCCCGCTGTTGTCGTGCTCACTCAGAACCTCTCCGGATACAGCAGCGCCGCCACCAGATAGATGGCGATACCGATGGCCAGGACCAGACCGATAATGTTCTGCGTCACAGCCGTTCCACCCCGCGTTGGATCAAGCCGAACAGTGCGAAGATCGCCACCGTCAGCACCGTGAACACCACGACAGACATGTCTCGAAACCTCTCTGCTTTCGGGCACGTCCTGAGACGCGCCGCAGTGAGTCAAGCGCCCGGATAGCCCGACTTGGAGGTCCTTTACGCCTTCTTAGCGTCCCAGCGGGTCGCATTGACGCTCCGCTTACAGGGTCACGCCGCGTGTCGCAGAGATGTCGTCGACATATCGCCCAAATCCATCAAGAAACCGTCAGGACCTGGTATTTCGACGGAATCCGGACGCGGAGAAGCCCCGGAGAGCAATGCTCTCCGGGGCTGTCGCCAGAAGCCGCATCGGGAACGGGACCGGGTGGCCGGGCCCTCGACCGTGGCCTGAACGGCGGGGTTACTTGCGGGGGTAGGTCCTGACGATGGTGCCGTCGAGGCCGGCTGCCAGGTAGGCGCTGCCGTAGTCGTCGGAGAGGTAGACGAGCAGGCTGGGCTGGTGGTCGTTGAAGGTCCAGGCGGGGTTGACGATGATGTAGCGGCTGGTGGGTTTGGGGACGTTGAGTTGCTGGGCGGCGGCGGTGAGGAGGGTGGGGAGGAGGTCCCAGTTGATGGAGCCGAGGTCGATGGTGGGCTCGGTCAGCTCACTGCCGGCGCCGTCGCGCTTGGCGGTGCCTTTACGGTAGGAGAACTGGTCGTAGAGCTTGGACTGGCCCTGGACCGGGGCGCCCGTGCTGATGTACGTCGGGTAGATCGTGGTTTCGGTGAATTGCTTGCCGCCCGTGACCTTTTCGAGGGCGGCGACGGCCTTGCGGATGCCGTCGGGAGTGAGCAGGTCGGTGGTGGCGTCGCCCTCGTCGGTGGTGGGGGCGATGACGGTGGGCGGGATGATGCCGCTCAGGGGGATGCCCGTGGGTTGCGTGGGGATGTTCGGCTGACCCGATTGGCCTTGGCCGCCGGAGGAGGAGGGCCACACAGCGATGGCGGCGACCGCGGCGACGGCCAGGACGACACCGACGCCGGCGAGGATCAAGGGGCGCGAATTGCGTTGCGGCGCAGGGTGGACAGGGTTCGGCGAGCCAGGTGGAAACGGCTGGGATGCGGTGAATCCGTGGGGCTGCTGGACTGTCGGGTATCCCGTCGTCGGTGGCGCGGTCGGGAAGCCCTGCTGCTGCGGTGCGGTCGAAAACCCTTGGGGCGGGGGCGTTACCGGGAAGCCCTGCGACGGCGGCGCGTCCTGGGGTCCGGTCGCCGTCGTGAATCCCTGGAAATGGGGCGGCGGCGTGAAGTCCCGCGGCGACGGCTGGAAGCCCTGGGACGGCGGCGTGAAGTCCTGGGTGACCTGGGCGAGCATTTGGTCGACCTGGTCGGCCGGCGGGCGGTGGCCGGGGTTGGGGACCAGCAGGGCCTGCAGGACCGGGGTCAGCTGACCCGCCTGGCGCGGGGGCGGGACCGCGCCCATCAGGACGGCGGCGAGGGTGGCCACATCGGTGTCGCGGCGCATGGGCTGATAGCCCTCGACGGCGGCGAACAGGACCAGGCCGAGGGACCAGAGGTCGGAGGCGGGGTTGCCCTCGTGGCCCTGGAGGCGTTCGGGGGCGACGTACGGGAGGGAGCCGACGACGCTGCCGGTGGAGGTGAGACCGGTGAGGTCGTTCACCGCGGCGATGCCGAAGTCGGTGAGGACGGGCGAACCGTCGGTGCGCAGCAACACATTCGGGGGTTTCACGTCGCGGTGCAGGACGCCCACCGCGTGTGCGGCGCGGAGGCCGGCCAGGATGCCGCGACCGACCCAGGCGGCCTGCCCCGGCGACATCGGCCCCTCGTCCAGCCGGTCCGCGAGCGAGCCGCCCGCGACCAGTTCCATCACGATCCACGGATGCTTCTCGGCGGGTGTGTCCACGATGTGATGAATGGCGACCACATTCGGGTGCGTGATCCGCGCCAGCGCGCGTGCCTCGCGCAGCACCCGTTCCCGCTGCACCTCCGCGGAGCCCGCGTCGCCTTCGGCCCGCACCTCTTTCAACGCCACCTCACGGTGCAGCGCGATGTCGTAGGCGCGCCACACCGTGCCCATGCCGCCACTGCCGAGTGGTTCGATCAACTCGAAACGCCCGTCGACCATTGCCCGCCCGGAATTCACGGACGACAGCTTAGGGTTCCCACACTGCCCGCGCGAGATCTCGTACCGTTCAGTCTTTTCGAGCGTGGTGAATTCCGGCTAAGTGCCCTGCATACCGTTGCCCTGCCCGGTGGCTGCGCCGAGCTCGTAACCGACGGCTGCGCCCACGACACCAGCGGAAACACCGCCCAATAACCCGCCGGCCACGGCACCCACCACACCACCGACGCCGGCCCCCGCGAGGGCGCCGCCTGCGACGCCCAAGGGCGCACCCATTCCCATGGTCGGGACGGCCATGACGACGCCGCCCGCGATCGCGCCGGCAATCGCACCGAACGCAGCCCCGATAATCGCTCCCGGCACCGCCCCGACCACTGCGCCCGGTACAGCCCCCACGACCGTGCCGATGATGAGACCGGCGGTGCCGCTATTCACATTCAGCCTGGTGACCCTGTCCGAGAAGTTGTCGTCGACCGAGTGCAGGCCGCCGCCGACGGCGGCATTGGCAGCTGCTGCAGCGTTTTTCGCCTGATCGAGCACGGTGTCGGGGACACTCTGCGGCACCGGGATGCCGAACACAGCGGGCTGTACCGGGCTCGTCCAGAGCTGCTCGACAGCCGCGGGAGCCGGGACGCTGGGCTGCGCCGCGGCGTCGCCCGCGGCGATGGAGCAGGTCACCGCGACAGCCAGTGGTATCGCGCCGACGACCGGCAGCAGGGCGCGTCGCGACGCGCTGGTCTTGGATTCTCCATACCGACGAGTCATGCGACCGCCCTCTCGCTGGATTCGACTTGGAACAGCTCCCCTGACCACTGGTTATCGGACACGTGCGTCAAGAATGATAGCTACACAGTAACTGTGTTATGCAGGAAAGTGTGGCGTAAACCACATTATTTGCCCATAAGTCGCATCGAGCCACAAGCGACTCACACATCACACGAATAGCCTCGCTATCGGTGAGCACGATGCTTGCCACTTTGTTGCTATCCGTGCGGTGGTTCACGGAGCGACTCCCGGATGCCGACATCCAGCTTGATCTCGTACCGGTGGGTCTTTCCGAGCCCGCTCGGATCCTGTCAACAACGCGAGACACCACCGTAAAGAAACCGTCAGGATCAGCGACCTGACCAGCATCGGAGGTATGAAGTGGGAACCCGCACTGGCGCACGCGCGCCCGGGCGCACACCCCCGATAGGTAAAGGAGAAGCCGTGCCGCACATCGCCGTCACCCTGATGGTGATCTTCGGGTTCCTCGGTTGCGCGCTGATATTGCGCGTCCTGGCCACCGCCGAAGGCACTCGCGAATCCATCCGCACGGCACAGCAGGGCTTCCGCGCACACCGCGCGATGATGGACGAGTGAAACGCGGGCAACTACGGATCTACCTCGGCGCGGCCCCCGGCGTAGGCAAGACCTTCTCGATGCTCGCCGAAGCGCATCGGCGGCTCGAGCGTGGGCGCGATGTGGTGGCCGCCGTCGTCGAGACCCACGGCCGCAACAAGACCGCCGAGTTGCTCGCCGGAATCGAGCGCATCCCGCCGAAGATGATCGAGTACCGGGGCACCACCATGCCCGAACTGGATGTGGACGCCGTGCTGCGGCGGCATCCGGCGGTGGTGCTGGTCGACGAGCTGGCGCACACCAACGTGCCGGGCAGCAAGCACGAGAAGCGCTGGCAGGACGTCCAGGACCTGCTGAACGCGGGCATCGACGTGGTGTCCACGGTGAATGTGCAGCATCTGGAGAGCCTCAACGACGTGGTCGAGCAGATCACGGGCGTGGTGCAGCGGGAAACCGTGCCGGACTGGGTGGTTCGCTCCGCCGACCAGGTGGAGCTGGTGGACATCACGCCGGAAGCCTTGCGCCGCCGCATGTCCCACGGCAATGTCTATGCCGCCGAGAAGGTCGACGCGGCGCTGCGCAACTACTTCCGCCCGGGCAATCTGACCGCGCTGCGCGAGCTGGCGCTGCTGTGGCTGGCCGATCAGGTCGATGCCGCGCTCGCCAAATACCGTGCCGACCACAAGATCACCACCACCTGGGAGGCGCGCGAACGCGTCGTGGTGGCCGTGACCGGCGGCCCGGAATCGGAGACCATCGTGCGGCGCGCCAGTCGCATCGCCGCCAAATCCAGCGCCGAGCTGATCGTGGTGCACATCGTGCGCGGTGACGGCCTGGCCGGGGTCTCGACGCAACGGCTGAACCGCCTGCGCGACCTGGCCACCAGCCTCGACGCCAGCCTGCACACCGTCACCGGCGAGGACGTGCCCACGGCGCTGCTGGATTTCGCGCGTCAGGTCAATGCGACCCAGCTGGTGCTGGGCACTTCCCGCCGCTCACGCTGGGCGCGCATGCTCGACGAGGGTATCGGCGCCACCGTGGTGCAGGAGTCGGGCAAGATCGACGTACACATGGTGACCCACGAGGAATCCAACAAGGGCGGCTTCCGCTGGTCCTCGCTGACCCGGCGCGAGCGCAAGGTCGGCTCCTGGTCGGCCGCGTTCATCGTGCCCTCGGTGATCTGCGCGGTCATCTACTTCTGGCTCGATCGCCTGCTGGACCTCAGCGGTGAGAGCGCCCTGTTCTTCATCGGCGTCATCGCGGTCGCGCTGCTCGGCGGTGTGGCCCCCGCGGCGCTGTCGGCGCTCTTGTCGGGTGTCCTGCTGAACTGGTTCTTCACCGAACCCCGCTACAGCCTCACCATCGACCAGCTCGACAACTTCCTCACCATCGTGGTGCTGCTGTTCGTGGCGGTCGCGGTCGCGGCGCTGGTGGATGTGGCCGCCAAGCGAACCCTGGAGGCGCGCAAGGCCTCTCGCCAGGCCGAGCTGCTGACGCTGTTCGCGGGCTCGGTGCTGCACGGCGCGGATCTCCCGGATCTGCTCGAACGCGCCCGCGAGACCTACGGCCAGGACGCCGTCAGCCTGGTCACCGACGACGAGGTCATCGCGTCGGTGGGCGAGCGCCCGCCGATGAAGGTCAGCGACGCCGAAACCGCCCTGGAGGCAGGCGATGACATGCACTGGCTGCTGTTGCGAGGACGTCCCGTGACCTCCGGGGACCGCCTGGTGCTGGGCGCGGTCGCGAATCAGGCTGCGGGACTGGTGCAGCAGAAGCAGCTGCAGGAGGAGGCCAGCGCCGCGCAGGCGGTCATGGAGGCCGACAAGCTGCGCCGCGCCCTGCTCTCGGCGGTCAGCCACGATCTGCGCACCCCGCTGGCCGCGGCCAAGGCGGCGGTGTCCAGCCTGCGCAGCGACGATGTGGAGTTCTCCCCCGAGGACACCGCCGAACTGCTGGAGACCATCGAGGAATCCGTGGATCAGCTGACCGCGCTGGTCGGCAACCTGCTGGACTCCTCGCGCCTGGCGGTCGGCGTGATCAAGCCGCAGGTGCGCAAGGTCTACCTCGACGAGGTGGTGCATCACGCGCTCATGGGTATGGGGACCCGCGGCATGCGCCGCACCACCATGGACCGGGTGAAGGTGGACGTCGACACCGTCTCGGTGCGCGCCGATCCCGGTCTGCTGGAACGGGTCCTGGCCAATCTGATCGACAATGCCGCCCGCTACTCCCCCAGGGATTCGATGGTGCGGGTGGCGGCAGAGCAGGTCGGGACGCGGGTGGCCGTTACGGTGGTCGATACCGGTCCGGGCGTACCGACCGGCCTGGAGGACCAGCTGTTCGAGCCCTTCCAGCGACTCGGCGACCGCGACACCTCCACCGGCGTGGGCCTGGGCCTGTCGGTGGTGCGCGGTTTCGTGGACGCCATGGGTGGCACCGTGCACGCGGAGCCCACCCCGGGCGGCGGTTTGACCATGGTGATCGATCTGCCCGCGGGAGACGACCCCGCGAACACCGAAGAGGAGGTCGGGTGACGAACGCGGCGGCAGCGCCGATCAAAGTGCTCGTGGTCGACGACGAACCACAGATCCTGCGCGCCCTGCGCATCAATCTGTCGGTCCGCGGCTACGAGGTGACCACCGCGTCCAATGGGGCCGCGGCCCTGCGCGCGGCCGCCGAGAAGCACCCGGACGTCATAATTCTCGACCTCGGCCTGCCCGATATGGACGGCATCGAGGTGCTGGCCGGACTGCGCGGCTGGTCCACCGCCCCGGTCATCGTGCTCTCCGCCCGCACCGACTCCTCCGACAAGGTGGAGGCCCTCGACGCCGGCGCCGACGACTACGTCACCAAGCCCTTCGGCATGGACGAACTGCTGGCCCGGCTGCGAGCCGCCGTCCGCCGCTCGGCCAGTACCGCCGACACCGCCGAGCCGGTCATCGAAACCGCTTCCTTCACCGTCGATCTCGCGGCCAAGAAGGTGACCCGCCACGGCCACGACGTGCACCTGACTCCCACCGAGTGGGGCGTGCTGGAGATGCTGGTCCGTAATCGCGGCAAGCTCGTCGGCCGCCGTGAGCTGCTGCGCGAGGTCTGGGGCCCGTCCTATGCGACCGAAACCCATTACCTGCGTGTCTATCTCGCTCAGCTGCGCCGCAAACTCGAGGACGACCCCTCCCAGCCCAAACACCTGCTCACCGAGGCGGGCATGGGCTACCGCTTCCAGTCGTGAATCCCCCCCGGACAGCGATCAGGGAGCCCTCACCACGCGGTATCGGACAGAATTCCGCGTTGAGAGCTCCCTGATCTGGTATGGACCCCCTAGCTCGGCAGGGTCGCCGTGTGTTCGGATTTCACGGCGTCGAGTTTGCGGGGGTCCAGGCCGAGGCGAGCCAGGATGGTCGGAGCGACCTGGGTGAGGGAAACCTGGTCGGGGACATCGTGCTTCGAGATGCCCGAGCCCACGACCACCAGTGGGACGTGGCGGTCGTCGGGGCTGGTGCCACCGTGCTCGGCGATCTTGGACTTGCCGGCGGTGTAGACCGTGCCGTTGGTACCGGCGAAGAGGTCGGGCACGCGGGTGTCATCAGCGTCCGCGCCGAAGTACTTCACGGCGTCCGCGCCCGCGTACACCTGGCCGGTGTCCACGCCCGACGCGGTGAACGGCTTCGGGTTGCCATTGATGTCGGTGCCGGTTCCGCTGGCCTCCAGCAGCTTTCGCTTCGCGAAGGCGGTGGCCTCGGGCGAACGGTCGGCCAGCCACCACAGGATGGCGGCGTCGTCGATCGAGTGCGCGATCAGCTTCGGCGTCTCGGGGTGGGTGGCCGCCCACTCCTTGTTCACCGCATCGATGATCGGCTTGTCGTCGACCCGGGTCAGCGCGTTCGGATCGATCGGCGACTGCCCGTGCTTGGCGGTCAGCACGATGGTGGTGCTGCCGGTCAGGCCCGCCCGGTCCAGGGCGGTGACGAAACGGCCGATCTGCTGGTCCACGAAATCCAGCGAAGCCGACAGCAGCGCACCGGGTTTCCCGTCGGCGGAGTAGCCCTTGGACGCGGGCAGCTTCTGGGTGACCGACACCGCCTGGAAGTTCATGCCGAACACCGCGGGCACGCCGGCCTGCTGGATGCCGGAGTGGTCCTTGCCGTTGATCTCGTTGACGATCGCGTCGGCCTTGTAGGTGTCGTAACGCTTGATCTGGTCCGGGTCCTTGGTCCAGGCATCACCTTTCGGCGACTTGCTGTCGATCTCCGGGGTGAACAGGTCGTCGATCGAGCGGCCGCCCTTGCCGTTCATGATCTGGTACGCCGGGTGCTTGTCCGACCAGGCGGTGCGCTGCCCGGCGTCGTGCACCACCGAGAAGACGGTGTTCACCTTCAGATAATCCGACGGCGAAATCGGCTTGCAGGTAGCCGGATCCACCGGCAGCTTGGCCGGATCCAGCACCGAGCTCGGATCTCCGGTCATGGCCGCGATGCCGTCCGGCAGACCGGTCAGGCCCTGGCCGCCGTCGAGCTCGTCGGTGTTCTTGTCGATCTCTTCGGTCAGCGGGACCTGCGCACCCTTCTTTGCGGTGGCGCAGTCCTTGGTGCCGGCGGGGAGCAGGTCCCGGGCCCAGGTGTCGTCGTAGTAGACGCCGGTGGTCCTGGGGCTGCCGCCGGTGATCATCGCGATGGTGCCCGGGAAGGAGTCGGCCGGCGCCAGGACCTGCGCGCCGGTGTACTGTGCGCCGCGCGCGACCAGCTTGGCCAGCGCCGAATCCTGGTGCGCCGCCACATAGCCGGCGAGATCCGACTGGTGCATGCCGTCGATCGACAGCAGCAGCACATGCTGATCGTGCGCCGCAGAATCCCCGCTGCTCCCGCACCCGGCGGCCAGCCCGAGCATCCCGCAGGCCCCGGCCGCTGCCAGCCGGTAGCCCAGTCCCCGCGCCTGACTCAATTCCGTCTCCTCACCTCCGGCCACCCGGGCGGGTGCGCCGAGATCTCGACAGAGTCGCGGGTGCGGGTAACGGCCGGGCGTCGTCGCGGTGATGGACGCGCGAACTTACCGCGTCAGGCGGAGCGGCAATGTCTTGAGGCCGTTGTTCAGATTCGAACGGATCCGGCGGGATTCGCCGGTCTGCTCTATTGCGGAAAAGCGGGTCAGCAGCTCCTCGAAGAACACCCGGCCCTCCAGCCGGGCCAGGTGCACGCCCAGGCAGAAGTGCTGGGCCAGCCCGAAGGACAGGTGCGGGTTGGGATTTCGCCGGATGTCGAAGCGCTGGGCATCGTCGAAGACGTCCTCGTCCCGATTGGCCGAGGTGTACCACATGGCCACCTTGTCCCCGGCCTTGATGGGGACCCCGCGGATCTCGGTGTCGGCGGTGGCGGTGCGCCGGAAGTAGTGCAGCGGGTTGGCGTATCGCAGGATCTCCTCTACCGCACCGGGAATCAGCGCCGGATCCGCGCGCAGTGCCGCGAGTTGCTCGGGATGCCGCAGCAGCAGTTCCAGACCCGAGGACAGCATGGTCTTGGTGGTGTCGTTGCCCGCGGTCACCAGCTGGGTGAAGAAGCTGCCGAACTCCAGGTCCGACATGGGTTTTCCACCGTAGAACCCGCCCAGGATGAGCGAGGTCAGATCCGCCTGCGGCGGCTCGGCCCGCCGCGCCATGGCGAACTGGATGGCGTAGATGGCCATATTGGTGAGCTCGGCCGTCACGTCGAAATCGCCGACCAGGTCCGGATCCTGCTGGCTGGTGGACTGTTCGGCCCAGCGCCGGATGCTCGGCCAGTCCGCGACCGGAATCCCGAACAGACCGCCCACCACCTGGCTGGGCAGCACGCCCGCCACGTCGTGCACGAATTCGACGTCGCCGTCGACGCTTTCGAGCAGATTCCGGGTCAGCTCCCGGACCCGATCCTCCAGCTCGCCGATGACCCGCGCCTTGAAGTGCTCGGCCAGCGGCCTGCGGTAGTCGGTGTGCCGCGGCGGATCCATCATGAGCAGCATGTTGCGGGTCTGCTCGAGGCGTTCGGGCGGCTGGTTCTCCAGGATCACGCCCTCCCGCTCGGCGGAGAACAGTTCCGGATTGCGGGCCACGTGCGCCACATCCGCGTGTTTGAGGATCGCCCAGTAGCCGGGTTCGCCCGGCATCTCCTGCCAGTGCACCGGGTCCGTGCGCCGCAGATCGGCGAAGATCTCGTGGAATGGCCCGGACACATAGAGCTCCGGATCGTAGATGTCCATGACCGTGCCCACGGCCCACCTCGGTATTCGCTTGCGGGTATGCGTCTTTCGCTTCGGACGCTAACGCCGCCCGCGAGCGCGCGGCGCGGTTCCGCACCGCGATCCCATTCAGTGGACGCGCCGCACGCGCCCCCGATGCCGGGTACCCGGACGGTGATGAACCACCATGGAGGACATGCCTGTTGCGATCGTGTTCGACATGGACGGCGTGCTCATCGACACCGAGCCCATCTGGGAGGAGGTGCGGCGCGCGTACGTCGAGGAGATGCGCGGGCGCTGGCTGCCCGACACCCAGGAGCGGCTCATGGGAATGAGCACGGCCGAATGGTCGCGGTACCTGAGCGAGGATCTGCTCGACGGCCACCGCACACCCGACGAGGTCGCCGAGGACGTCATCACCCGGATGGCCGCCCGCTACGGCGACCACCTGCCGCTCATGCCGGACGCGGTCGACACCGTGCGCCGGCTGGCCGGGATCCACACCCTCGGGCTGGCCAGCTCGTCCCCGCGCCGGCTGATCGACGTGGTGCTCGATCGCATGGGCGTCACCGACCTGTTCGCCGCCACCGTGTCGACCGAGGAGGTGGCGCGCGGCAAGCCCGCACCCGACGGCTACCTCGAGGCCGCCGCACGGCTGGGCATCGACCCCGACGCGTGTGTGGCCATCGAGGATTCCAGCAACGGCCTGCGCGCCGCCCACGCCGCGGGTATGACGGTCATCGCCGTTCCGCATCCCAAGTACCCGCTCACCGTGGACGCCCTCGCGCTGGCGGCGTACGTCGCCGACAGTTTGAAAGAGATCACCCCGGAGCTGATGGCGGAATTCGGCTGACGACCTCGGCGTTCCGAACGAGCGGCAACCAGATGGTTGCCCCGGGTGACCCAATGGGAGGATCTTCCTTATGTCCGAACAGACCGCCGCACCGCAGACCGCCACCACCGACCCGGCCGCCGAGCCGGTCAAGCTGTGGGCCGAACGCACCGGCACCCGCGCCTACACCGGCCGCAACAACCGCGGTGGCGAGGTGCTCATCGCGTCCGCGGGCGTGCCGGGCGCGTTCACCCCGGGTGAGCTGCTGAAGATCGCGCTGGCGGGCTGCACCGGCCTGAGCGCCGACTTCACCCTCGCGCGCCGGCTGGGCGACACGTTCGACGCCACCGTGCACGTCGCCGGCGACGCCGACCGCGAGAACGAGGTGTACCCGGAGCTCAACGAGGAGTTCGAGCTCGACCTCAGCGAACTCGACGCCGAAACCCGCGACCGCCTGCTGGTCGCCGCGCAGCGCGCCGTCGACAAGGTCTGCACGGTCGGCCGCACCCTCAAGGCGGGCACCACCGTCAACCTGACCTTCCGCGTCGACGAATGAGCGGTGAACCGGTCCGGCTCAGCGCCTGGGTCCACGGCCTGGTCCAGGGAGTCGGCTTCCGCTGGTGGACGCGCTCGCGCGCCCTGGAACTGGGCCTGACCGGCTATGCCCGCAATCACAGCGACGGCCGCGTGCACGTCGTGGCCGAAGGGCCCCGCGATCGCTGCGAAACCCTGCTCGACCTGCTACGTTCCGGTACTACACCGGGTCGGGTAAACCTGGTGGTGGAAGACTGGAATGCCGCCGCGGGCGACATGACAGGATTCGAAGAACGCTAGCGAGCGGCGAGCCCACGGAGTCGACCAATGTCCACAGACCGTCCCGGTAGTCCGGAAAACCCGGACCGCCCCACCCCCGACCCCGCGCACCCCGCCGAATCCCATACCGCCCCAGCCGATCCCGCCCACCCGGGCCACGAGCACTACCCGCTCCCCAGCGATCCGGACGACGAGACCTTCGCGCCGATCGGCCGTACCGACCCGACCGTCCGATTCACACCGGAGACCGCGCGAGGTTCGGGCTCCGCACCTGATTCGACCGGAGCACCCGCATCAGGTCAACCACGCGGCCAGGAGCCAACTCTCGCGCTGCCCGCCGAATCCGGTGCAGAAGATGCGGGCGGCAAGTCCGGACAATCCGGCCCGCCGGGCCCGGGTCGCCGGGGCGGCAACGAACCGACGCTCGCGCTGCCGAACGAATCCGGATCCGGTGAATCTCAGAGCGGCGCAGGCGTTTTCGGCGAGCCCGGTGCGGATCGCCCGGCGGGACACCAGCCGACGCTGCCGATGCCGGCGGATTTCGGGGCGGAGCACGGCGGCGAGCAGCACGGGCCGCATCATCTCGCGGGGGAATTCCATGGTGGGCCCGGAGCTTTCGGGCGGCCGGGGGCCGGTGGCCCGACCGCCGCGCCGGGGCCGCTGCTGGGCAACGCCGGATTCGTCCTGCCCGGGCCGGTGCTGGAGCCGGCGGAACCGGCCTTGCCGGCGCCTGTGGTCGAGCCGGCCGCGCCGCCGCGACGTGGCACCATCACCACGCAGGAGGCGGGGATCACCCAGCCGCGGCCGCCCACGGTCGCGGAGGCGCGGGCACGCGAGAAGGCCCGGAAGCGGGCCGAGGAGCAGGAGCGGGCCGAGGCGGAGGCCGCGGAAGCCAAGCAGCGCAAGAAGAAGCGGCTACTCATCGGCGGTGCGGCGGTGGTGGGGATCGCGGCGCTGGTCGGCGGCGGGTACCTGGTGGCGTCGGCCTGGAACGGACCCGAGGTGACCGCCTATTGCACGGTGGTGGCCAACAAGGGTGAGACCGTGCCCACCGGGCAGGGGCAGAGTGTCACTGCGACACAGGACAATCAGGAGATCGTCGTTCCGGACAACTACTGCTCGGATGCGACGGACCACGGGGACAGCGGGATTCACCCGGGCTTCTTCCTCCTGGCAGGGCACTCGTATCGCTACTACTACGGCGGCACCGGCACCATCGGGCACGCGCCGAGCGGCGGTAGCACCTCGGCGCCCAGCGGTGCGACGGTGAAGACCAAGAGCGGCAGCACGATTCAACGCGGCGGACTCGGCGCGAAGATCCACGGTGGAGGTTCCTAGTGCGGCGGGTACGCAGCACTCCGCGGCCGGGCTGGCAGCGGATCATCGAGAGTCAGGGTCTGGTCTACGGCTCGCCGGGGCAATACCCGAACGGGCAACCCCGGCCCTACTGGGACGAGTCGGTGCACTACGAGTTCGACATGGACGAGATCCTGGCCATGGAGGCGCAGGTCGAGGTGCTGCACTCCATGTGCCTGCACGCCGTCGAACAGGTGGTGCTGACCGAGCGATTCGCCGATTTCGGTCTGCCGCAGTGGAGTTGGGAACCCATCACCAAGTCCTGGCACCGCTCCGACCCGCACATCTACGGCCGCTTCGACATGCGCTACGACGGCCGCGGCCCGGCGAAACTGCTGGAGTACAACGCCGATACGCCCACCTCCCTGCTGGAGGCGGCAATCGTGCAGTGGCACTGGCTCACCGACACCCACCCGGACGACGACCAGTGGAATTCGCTGCACGAGAAGCTGGTCGAGCGCTGGGGTGAGATGCGCGAGACGCTGCCGGGCTCGCAGCTGCACTTCAGCTGGTCGGGCGCGGACTCCTCCGGCGAGGACAATGTCACCACCGCCTACATGCAGGAGACCGCCGCCGAGGCCGGATTCGACACCGTCGCCCTGCCCATCGAGGACGTCGGATTCGACACGGAGCTGCACCGTTTCGTGGATCTGGCCGACGCTCCCATCGAGGCCATCTTCAAGCTCTACCCGTGGGAATGGGCCCTCGACGACGATTTCGGCCGCCGCGTGGTGGAGTCCCTGCCGGAAACCATGTGGATCGAACCGCTCTGGAAGTCCCTGCTGTCCAACAAGGCGATCCTGGCGGTGCTGTGGGAGATGTACCCCGGCCACCCCAACCTGCTGCCCGCCTACCTCGACGACCCGCACGAGCTGACCGAGTACATCCGCAAGCCGAAGCTGGGCCGCGAGGGCGCGAACATGACCATCGTCGGGGCGGGCATGGAAACCGCCACCGGCGGCGTCTACGGCGCGGAGGGGTACGTCTACCAGATGCTGGACCCGCTCCCCGAATTCGACGGCATGCGACCGGTGCTGGGTGCTTGGATCGTGGGCGACACCTCCGCGGGACTGGGTATCCGGGAGACCGTCGGCTTGATCACCGACGACAGCTCCACCTTCGTCCCGCACCGCATACCGCAGTAGCCGCACACACCGCAGTAGCCACCGCCCGATTCACCCCGATCCGGAGGATCCCGATGACCACCGCTCTCGCACTCGAAGCCGGGTACTGGCACTCCCTGGGCCGCGGCGTCGGCGCGATCCTGTGCTACGCCCTGCTGGGCCTGGTGCTGCTGCTCATCGGCTTCCAGGCCGTGGACTGGACCACCCCGGGCCCCCTGCGCGCCATGGTGGCGCGCGGGCTGCCGAACGCCGTGATCGTCAGCTCCGCGGCCATGCTCAGCACGGCGTTCATCGTGGTACTGGCCATCTACGCGCAGGCGGGCAAGCTCGCCGAGGGCCTGATCGCCACCACGATCTACGGACTGGTCGGCATCGTGGCCCAGGTGATCGCGATGCGCAGCCTGGAATTCGTGCTCGGCATCGATATCGGTGCGGTGCTGAAGAATCCGGAGTTCAACAGCGAGTCCGTGGTGGTGTCCGCCGCGCACATCGCCATCGGCCTGGTGGTGGCGGTCGCGATCCTCTGAGGCCCGGCTAGACGGTATGAGGGCCCGCTGAGGTTTGGGGCCGGAGGCCTCGGTTCTGCAAAACGACGTGGGTTGCCGGGGTGAAACTCACTTCGGTAGAGCCACATTTGCAGGTCAGGAGGCCCCCGGTGAGTATCGAGCGTACGAGTGTCGGGCTGGATGTGCACGCGTTGTCGGTGGTGGCGTGCGCGATCGACAACGAGTCCGGGCAGGTGAGCAGGCGGCGGTTGTGCCCGGATCCGGTCGAGATCGTGGGCTGGTTGACAGGTTTGGCGGCACCGGTGAGAGTGGCCTACGAGGCCGGGCCGACCGGGTTCGGGTTGTATCGGGCGTTGACGGCGGCCGGGATCGACACGGTGGTGGTGGCCCCGTCGAAACTGCAACGCCCGGTCGGGGACCGGGTCAAGACCGACGCGCGTGACGCGCTTCATCTGGCGCGGCTGCTGCGGCTGGGCGAGATCGTGGCGGTGAGGGTGCCCACCGTTGCTCAGGAAGCGGCGAGGGATCTGGTCCGTGCCCGCGAGGACGCCCGCGGTGATCTGATGCGGTCCCGGCACCGGTTGTCGAAACTTCTTCTGCGGCAAGGGATCGTCTATTCGGGCGGACAGGCGTGGACCGGGGCCCACGAGGTCTGGTTGCGGGCCCAGCGCTTCGACCAGCCGCCCTTGCAGACGGCCTTCGACGCCGACTTCGAAGCGATGCTGTTGACCAAGACGCGCCGCGACAGGCTCGATGCCGCCATCGCCGAGCTGGCCGCTACCAGCGAATACACCCGCTCGTGCGCCGGCTCGGGTGTCTGCGTGGTATCTCGACCCTGACCGGGTTCGCTCTGGCAGCCGAGATCGGCGACTGGCACCTGTTCACCGGCAAGTCCATCGGCTCGTATCTGGGTTTGGTGCCCACCGAATACTCCTCCGGCAGCACTCGCAGCCAGGGCTCGATCACCAAGACCGGCAACGGTCACGCCCGCCGACTGTTGGTCGAGGCCGCCTGGCACCACCGCCGCACCTACCGCAATCCCACCGCCACCATGAGTGCCCGATGGGCGCTGGCCCCTGCCGCTGCCCGCGCTCGCGGGCACGCTGGCAACCACCGGCTCCACCACCGCTGGGAACAGTTCACCGCCCACCACAAACGCCCCGTGATCGCCAATGTCGCCATCGCCCGCGAACTCGCCGGCTGGTGCTGGTCACTGGCAGTCCTCGACGGCTGAGCACCGGCCCCGGGACCCGCGGCCGGGCGGCGAACACTCGTGTCGGCGTGCGGGACGATCCGCGACAGCTATGGGCAGCAACGTTTTTCGCGTTGTCACGCCCGACTCTAGACCAGCGGCACCGTCCCCATCGAACAGTCGTCCTGCGGTAACCAACCCGCGCATATCAGTCTGACCACGCCGTCGCCAACACGACACGACCCGAGGCAGACCCGCCCGACCGCACACGAAAGCGGTCCCGGCAACCCACGTTGCCGGGACCGCTTTCACCTGCCACTTGACAGAACAGGCCCACATATCAGCTGTACTGCGGCAGCCGGTCCGCGGCGCGCCCGGCCGCCGCACGCAGCCACGTGGCCAGCCAGATCATGCCGGCGCCCACGAACACATGGCCCACCCGCACGATCGGCGCGGGCAGCAGGAACGTCAGCGACAGCGCCGTCAGTCCGGCGGCATAGCACCCGACGGCGAAGGGCGGGACCATTCGCGCACGCCACAGTGCCGCCGAGAACAGCCAGGTCCCGAGCAGGGTGAGCGCCGCTGTGGCGAGAAACGCCCAGCGCGCGGGCCCGTCGAGCAGGTGGCCGACCACGGCCGAATCCAGATGCACCAGGACGAAGTTCATGGTGAACGCGATGCCCGCGAAGTATCCGAAGCTCAGGAAGTGCACCGCGAACGCCCATCCACCGAACCGCCCCATCCGCTCGTACTGCGCCAGGTAGAGCCCCGCCGCGAACGCGATCCCGAACGGCACCGCCCCGCCATTGAGCACCTCGGTGACCGGAAACTTCTGCACGGCAATGGTTTCCAGGACACCAGCGAGTGCGGTGGCCGCACCGCACACCACACCGGCGACGGCGGCGAGCCGGAACAACGATCGACCGTTCATTACGCAATTCCCTTCCGGGGCAGACGAAGTCGTACCTCCCGAACGCTACGAACCGGCACCCCCGGCCGATAAGTGCCGCCCGGCCGATGACCTGCGGCACGGTGACGGTGACGAAAGCATGACCTTCGACCTATTTCCGCGCCGGTCCCTCGCCCCGCCCGCACCGCGTCCCTACGCTCGATCCCATGTCCCGGCCGCGCGCACTCACCTGGGTAACGTGCTTCACCTACGCCTCGGTCCTGTGCGCCGCCTGGTTCGCGGCCCTCTCCGCCACCATCCCTGCCACTCCCCTCCGCCTCACCACCCTCACCCTCGCCCTGCTCGCACTCACCGCGCTGGACCTCCGCTCCGGCCGGTCCACCCAGGTCGCCGGCCGGATCGCGGCCACCTCCCGGCACCCTGCCGACGACCCGGAGTCGCCCACGCTGCACCGCCGCCGATGGCCTCCCGATTCGAACCCGGGCAGCACGCCGCGCCCGCCAGACGAGCCGCACCGACGCGACGACGGAGCCGCGGCCGAATCAGCCTGCGCGGCGGTTGCTTCCGGGGCGCCGGGTGTGGCCGCAGCGCCGGAGCCGTGGCGGGCCGGGTGGATCATGGCGGTGGCGGCGGTCGGCGGGCATGCGGTGCTGTTCGCGGTGGCAGCGGCTGCCGACGTTTCGGGCAATGCCAAGGTCTTGTTCGTGCTGTTGCCGTTCGAAGCCTTTGTGACGCTGGGCCGCCGGGCCGCGATCGGGGTGGCGGCGACGATCCTCGGCGTGGTGGCCACCGCCGTCGCGCTGCACGCACACGACCGCACCGGCACCGCGCGGCCGGCCGAGTTCGTGATGTTCTCGACCGGGGTGGTGTTCGCCGTGGCTCTCGGGGCGCTGACGGTGCGGGCCGAGAACGGCCAGCGGCGGGCCGAACGGTTGCTGGCGGAGTTGTCGGAATCGCATGCGCGCCTGCGGGAATACGCCGATCAGGCGGCGTCGCTGGCCGCGGCCGCCGAGCGCGCGCGGGTGGCGCGCGATATCCACGACACCGCAGGACACCATTTGGCGGTGGTCGCGATCCAGCTGGAAAAAGCGGCCGCGTACCGGAGCCGGGATGCCGCCGCCGCGGATCAGGCCCTCGCCGACGCGCGCGATTCCGCACGTGCGGCACTGGATCAGGTACGCACCGCCGTGGGAACCCTGCGCGCCGACACCGGCGGCTTCACGCTCGCCGCCGCACTGACAACACTGGCGAACCGCTTGGACGGCAGTGGATTTCCGGTGCGGATAGACATCGCCGGCGCCGACGAGCCCGGCGAATCCGCGGCGTTCGCCCTGTATCTGGCCGCGCAGGAGGGTCTCACCAACGCGTTCCGCCATTCCGGAGCGCCGACCGCCACGGTTCGCGTGGAGCACCGGACCGCGCACAGCCTCCTCGAAATCTCCGACGGTGGAAGGGGTTTCGATCCCGGCGCGGTGGCGGGTCACGGCCTGACCGGCATGCGCGAACGGCTCGCACTCCTGGGCGGAGAACTCCGGGTGGACACCGGGCCGGCCGGCACCCGGCTGCGAGCGCGACTCCCCCGGGGTGCACGATGACCACCGCGACCACCGTCCTCATCGCCGACGATCAACCCCTGGTTCGCGAGGGCATCGCCTCCCTGCTCACGCTCCAGGCCGGGGTGCGAGTAGTCGGCACCGCTGAGAACGGTTCGGCCGCAGTCGATCTCGCCCTCGAAAGGAAACCCGACGTGGTACTGATGGACGTCCGGATGCCGGTCCTGGACGGCCTGGCCGCGGCGGCGGCACTACGCGATCGCACGAAGGTCCTCATGCTCACCACCTTCGACGACGACGAGTACGTCATCCGGGCCCTGCGGGCGGGCGCGCGCGGATACCTGCTCAAGGATCTGCCGGCGGCCGACCTCGCCGCGGCGGTCCGGCTCGTGCACGCCGGTATCGATCAGTACTCGGCGACCGTGTCCGCCCGCGTGCTCGGCATGCTGCGCGACCCGGGCCGCGGCACCGGCCCGCAACCCGCCGCCGACCTGACCAAACGGGAGTCGGAGATCCTGCGCCTGCTGGCGACCGGCGCGTCCAACCGGGAGATCGCTCGCGCCCTGTATGTCAGCGAGGGCACGGTGAAGAACCATGTCTCGAACATCCTGACGCGGCTGGGTGTCCGGGATCGGACCCAGGCCGCGATCTACGCGCTCGACCACGACCTGGCATAGCGGCGGTCAGCGCACCCGGCTGTACTTGATGAAGGCCACGCCGTCCTCGAAGACGCGGCTGGTGAGCACCCGGAACCGGGCGGGTTCGGGCAGGTGACCGGCCGTGCCGAACAGCGGGCGGCCGTGGCCCAGCACCATCGGGTAGAGCTTCAGGAACACCTGGTCGATCTCGGGCAGCAGGGTCTGGGCGAGTTCACCGCCGCCGCACAGCCAGATGCCGAGCCCCTTCTCGCGCTTGAGCTCGCGCACCCGCTCGGTCGGGTTCCCGGCGATCAACTCCACATCGGGGGCCGGATTCTCCGGCAGCGTGGTGGACACCACGAACTGCCGCAGATGGGCGTACGGGCTGGAAGTGCCGGTCCGGACGCCGAAATCGTGCGTCTTGCGGCCCATGATCACGGTGTCGAAGTTCTGGCAGGTTTTGTCGACGCCCAGCACCTGACGAACCTTGGTCGGGAGAGTCTCGGGATACTGCGCGATGATCGCGGGCCCGTGGTCACCCCCGACCGGGAAGAAGTCGACCGAGCCCGCATCGGTGGCGATGAATCCGTCGATGGTGGCCGCGACGTAGTAGGTCAGTTTGCGCATTGTTTCCTCCAGCCGGCACAACACATGCCGCTAGTGAAAAAGGTAGCGCCTCGACAGACAGGATAGGGAGGCTCGGCCACACTGGAATGACCTTGAAGCGAAGAATACCCGCTGGTCTCAGCCGCGCGGGCGGGGTTGGCAACGGGGGCATGAGAAAGACGAACGGTTCATGAACTTCTCCCGGCGCATGATCGCACCACAGCGCCGGCACGGCTCATCCTCGCGCCCATAGGCATTGAGCGACCGCTCGAAGTACCCGGACTGGCCGTTGACGTTCACGTAGAGGGCGTCGAAGGAGGTGCCGCCGGCCCGCAGCGCCGCGTCCATGACGTTCCGCGTCTCGCCGAGCAGCGTGTGCAGCGCGGGCCCGGTCAGCTTGGCCGCCGAGCGCTCACCGTGGATCTTGGCCCGCCACAGCGCCTCGTCGGCATAGATATTGCCGACACCGGACACCACGGTCTGATCCAGCAGCAGCCGCTTGATCTCGGACTGCTTGCCGCGCAGGGTCTTCACCACGGCATCGGCGTCGAAGAGCGGATCCAGCGGGTCGCGCGCGATGTGCGCGGCGGACTCCGGCACCCAGATCCCGTCCACCTCGACCAGATCAGAGAGCATCCAGCCGCCGAAGGTGCGCTGGTCCACGAACCGCAGTTCGTTTCCGTCGTCGAGGGCGGCGATGATGTGCGCGTGCTTCTCCAGCGGCGCGGTCGCGGGCTGCACCAGCATCTGCCCGGACATGCCGAGATGCACGACCAGAGATGTGTCCGGCTCATCGAAGGTGAGCCACAGGAATTTGCCCCGCCGCTGCGCGTTCTCGACGCGCAGACCGGTCAGTCGGGCGGCAAGATCGTCTCCGCCCAGCTCGTGCCGGCGCACCGAACGCGGATGCTTGACCGTCACCCGGTCCAGGACGCGGCCCACCACATGCTCGGTGAGCCCGCGCCGGACGACTTCGACCTCGGGAAGTTCGGGCATCTAGCTCTTCGAGCCGTCGGCCGAACCCTCGGGCGCGTTCTCGGCGTTCAACGCCTTGTAGGCCGCGCCCGCGGCCTTCTGTTCCGCTTCCTTCTTGGAGCGGCCCACCCCCTGGCCATAACCCTGACCACCGATCACCGCGGTGGCGGTGAACTCTTTGTCGTGGTCGGGCCCGGTGGAGGTGATCTCGTAACTGGGCACGCCGATACCGCGCTCGGCGGTCAGCTCCTGCAGGCTGGTCTTCCAGTCGAGCCCGGCCCCCATGCGGGGACCGCGCTCGAGCAGTTCGGCGAACAGCCGCAACACGACGGTGCGTGCCACATCGATGCCGTGCTGCAGGTGCACCGCGCCCAGCAGCGACTCCATGCCGTCGGCCAGGATGCTCGGCTTGTCGCGGCCACCGGTGAGCTCCTCGCCCTTACCGAGCAGGAGATGGCGGCCGAGACCGCCCTCACCGAGGCAGCGGGCCACCTCGGCCAGCGCGTGCATGTTCACCACGCTCGCGCGCAGCTTCGCCAGCTCACCCTCGGACTTGTCCGGGTGCTCCAGATAGAGGCGCTCGGTAATGCTCAGGCCGAGCACCGAATCGCCCAGGAACTCCAGGCGCTCGTTGGTCGGCAAGCCACCGTTCTCGTAGGCGTACGACCGGTGCGTCAGCGCTAGGCGCAGAAGCTCCGGTTGTACGTCCACGCCGAGTGCCTCGAGCAGACTGGCATGGTCGGCTGCATCACCTACGGCGGGAATATCCGCCGCATCCTTGCTGGCGGTCACGGTCGGCTGAAGCGAATCAGATCGCGGAGGTGACCTGACGGCCCTTGTAGGTGCCGCAGCTCGGGCACGCGATGTGCGGCAGGGTCTTCTGGCCGCAGGCGCGGTTCGGGCAGGTGATCAGGGTCGGCGCGGCGGCCTTCCACTGGCTGCGACGCGCGTGGGTGTTGGCACGGGACATCCGGCGCTTCGGAACGGCCACGACTAGCTCTCCTCTGTCTTCTTACTTGCGGCACCGTTGTGTCCCGCAAGGGTGGAATCGGTTGATGGGTCCGACACGGTCTCCGCGTCGGTGGACTCAGCGTTGCTGTGTTCTTTGGCAGAGAACTTGGCGAGTCCGGCCCAGCGAGGGTCAAGTATCTCATGACCGTGGCCGGAACCCGCAATCGCCATCTTGACGCCGCATTCCGGGCACAATCCGGCACAGTCCGGCTCGCACAGCGGCTGCAGCGGCAGCTCCAGGCCGACGGCGTCGATGATCACCGGTTCCAGGTCGATGAAATCGTCGACCAGGCGCGGGATCTCGTCTTCCTCGGTGGTCTGCTCGGTGGCGCTGTCCGGGTAGGCGAACAGCTCGGTGAGCTGCAATTCGATCTCGTCGGTGAACGATTCGAGGCAGCGCGAGCATTCGCCCTCGATGGGAGCCGACACCGTGCCGGTGACGAGCACACCCTCGGAGACCGACTGCAGCGTGAGATCCAGCTCGACCTGCGCACCGGCCGGGATGCCGATCAGATCGAGGCCGATTTTCTCGGCGGTCGTCAGGGTGCGCTGCAGTTCGCGCATGGAACCGGGGGCGCGTCCGAGACTGCGTACGTCCAGCACGAAGCCCGCGTCGGTCGTCTTGTGACGATGACGCGAACCATGACCGGAATCGGCGGACATCTCTGAACTCACTCACGCTAGGTGTGGAATGGGCAACCACCCAACAATACCGAAGGGCCCGCTTGCGACCCAAATGGGACGAAAGCGGGCAATCCAACCGGAAATTCAGCGGCGGAACTCGGAGGCGTAGTCGGGGACGGAACCGCCCGGGCGGACCTGGTGGCGGCCGCGGCCGAGGATGCGCAGCGTGTTGTGCAGGGTTTCCTCGAAGTCGGCGAGCTTGCCGTCGACGTAGTCGTCGCATTCCTGGCGGAGGCGGTCCGAGTCGGCCTGGGCGGTGTCGATGAGCCGGGCGGATTCGACATGGGCGGCGCGGACCACCTCGGTCTGCGAGACCAGACGGTCCTGCTCGGCCTTGCCCTCGGCGACCGAGCGGTCGTAGGAGGCCTGTCCGGCGACGGCCAGGCGGTCGGCCTCGGCGCGGGCCCGGCCGGTGAGGGTGTCGTATTCCTTCTGGCCGTCGGCGACGGTGCGCTCGGCCTCCTCCTCCGCCGAGCCGACCAGGTGCTCGGCGTGGGCGCGGGCCTCGGCGACCATGCGATCGGCGTGCGCCTTGGCGTCGGCGAGGATGCGGTCGGCCTCGTCGCGCGCGGAGGTAACCGTGTGGTGCGCTTGCTCATTGGCGGTCTTGACCGTGGTCTCGGCGCCGGTGCGGGCGTCGGTGACGATCTTGTCGCGGTGATCGAGCACGTCCTGGGCGTCGTCGAGTTCGCCGGGCAGGGCCTCGCGGACATCATCCAGAAGTTCCAGCACCTCACCGCGCGGCACGATGCAGTTGCGGGTCGGCGGGATGCCACGGGCCTCTTCGATGATGGCCACCAGTTCGTCGAGCGCTTCGAATACCCGGTACATGTGCTACCCCACTCTCCTGCCAGGACTCACGGCGAGACTCTCCGCTTCCGCCAGTCTGCCAATCTCAGCGCTGTCAACAAGGTCCGACACGGCGTGTCGCTGGTTTTCCGGAACATGGCCTGTTTCACAGACCACAAAAACAAGTGGAGGAATCCACTCCACTTGGTGTTACCGTGGAAGGGCGAGAACGTGTCGGCCACTGGCTGGCCCGGAAGAACTCCGGACCGCCCGGCCGACACCGATGTGTTCGGATGGGGAAGACGATGGCTGTCCACGAGATTCCGGAACGGGCGACGATGCCCGTGACCGGGCTGGTGAACACCTATACGTACGGCACCGAAGCCCTGGCCTACGGCACCGAGGCCCTCGCCCACGGCACCGAAGCCCTGCACGCGACGGGCTCGCGCTGGCTTGGCCGGCTCGGGGTATGGCTCCGCGGCGACGCGGTCTTCGCGCAGTTGATTCGCTTCGCCCTGGTGGGCGGCCTCAGCAATGTCGGCTACATCCTGCTGTTCCTCGCGCTCTACGGCGGCGGCCCGCAGCTGGCCAATCTGGCCGGCTCCATCGTGAGCACCGCGCTGGCCAACGAGATGCACCGGCGGCTCACCTTCCAGGCGGCCGACCGGGTGCGCTGGTACACAGCGCAATTGGAAGGCGGCGCGCTCGCGCTGGCCGGACTGGCCATCACTTCGGGTGGGCTGGCCATTCTCGAGGTCACCGAGCCGGGCATCGGCGGCCTCACCGAAGCCATTGCGGTGCTGGGCATCACCGCCGCGGTCGGCACCATGCGCTTCCTCACCCTGCGGCTCTGGGTGTTCTGAGCCTCATCCCCTCGGTGTTCTCCGCGTGTGCGGGAACCCTTTTCGGCCGGTCGGCGTCCAAGACAGCATCGACGACGAAAGGAGTTCCGACATGGACCGTTGGCGCGGATGCCTTGGGGGACGGCGGGATACGGCCGGGCCGCGACCGCAGCGGCCGACGGGGCGGGTCTGCGGGTCGTGCGTGCGGCACCGGCGCCCGCAGCCGCCCCGCCGGGAGGGCGAGTGACAGCCCGGACCACGGCTGCCGCCGCGGCGATGGGCGCCACGGCCGAGACGATCACCACCGGTGCCAGGGGGACGGCCGGGAGTGGCGGACGGCGGTGCGGGACAAGCGGATCCCGGCAGGCGCTGCTCGAGGGGTGCGGCGCACAGCGGAGCCACGGGCAGCAGCGGAGCCTCGGGCAACAGCGCGGACGTGGGCAGCACGGGCTCGCGCCGGCTCTGGACCGGCGGGAACAGCATCGGCGGTTGATCCGGGCCGTGCTGCCGGACATGGCGGCGGGCACCGTGGTGAGTCACCAGTCGGCGGCCGTGCTCTACGGCACCACGCTGTGGCGCGCGCCCCTGGACCGCGTGTGCGTCACCCGCAACCGCCGCGGTGGCGGCCGGACCAGGCCCTGCACGAAAATCCATGGTTCGCCGGTGGATTCGGCGGCGGAGCTCGACGGGCTGCTGGTCACCACCCCGGCGCGGACGGTGGTGGATCTGGCCCTGACCCTGCCGTTCGACGCGGCCGTCGTGGCGGGCGACGCGCTGGCCGGCATGTTCGGACTGGGAGCGGCCGAACTGGGTGAGGAGCTCGCCCGGGCCAAGGGCCGCTACGGGATCGGGCAGGCGAAGCAGGTGATCGCGATGCTCGACGGCCGCAGTCGGAGCATCGGCGAGTCCCTGAGCCGCACCATGATCCAGCAGCACGCGCTACCGCTGCCCCGATCGCAGGGCAATGTGCTGACTCCGGACGGCCGGTTCGTCGGCCGGGTCGACTTCTACTACGAATCCGCCGGTGTCCTCTGCGAATTCGACGGGCCCACCGAGTACGGCCGGCTGTTGCGGCCGGGTCAGGACCTCGCGGCCGCCGTGCAGCGCGAGCGGACCCGTGAAACCTATCTGCGCGCCCTCGGTTTCGACGTGGTCCGCTGGACCTGGGACGACCTGGTCAGGGGGCGGCCGGCCCGGCACCTGCGGTCCGCCCTGGCCACCCGCCGACGCCGCCCGGACGGCCGGATCGAGCCGGCCCCGGCGCCCGAACCGCGCGGCCTGACGGTCCGCGCACTGTGATTATCGCCGTCCGCGCACTCCGAACCGGGCCGGATTCCGCAGGGGTGGAAGAGGTTGCGCCCCCGCGGTGGCGATCAGCCCCGGCGTTCGGCGATGCGGGCGAGCAGGCGCTTGTGGACGATCGGCGGGAGCAGGTCGGCGACGTCACCGCCGTAGGCGGCGACCTCCTTGACCAGGGAGCTGGAGACGAAGCCGTAGGCCGGGTTGGTGGCGATGAAGTAGGTGTCGACACCGGTGAGCTTGCGGTTCATCTGAGCCATCTGGAGCTCGTAGCCGAAGTCGGTGGCATCGCGCAGGCCCTTGACGATGGCGGTGATGCCCTGCTGTTTGGCGAAGTCGACCAGCAGGCCGCGCCAGGATTCCACCCGCACATTGGGCAGGTGGGCGGTGACCTCGCGGATCAGGTCCATCCGCTCCTCGACGGTGAACATGCCCTGTTTGTTGGGGTTCACCACGACGGTCACGACGACCTCGTCGAATTGCCCGGCGGCGCGGGCGATCACGTCGAGATGTCCATTGGTCACGGGGTCGAACGACCCGGGGCACAGTGCTCCAGCCATGGCCGAACGCTACCGCACCTCACCGGACGCCTGACCTCCGCCCCGATGTCTGCCACGAGGATTACGCCAGGTCATCTACGATTTTTCGACACCTTCTACATCATGGTGACTCCGCCCCGCCGCAGAAGCCGCAGGGCTTTCCCCGCCGCTAATCGACGGCAGGAAGGGCCAGCCCAGCCCTGACTGCGATATTGCATGCGGCTACCCGATCGGCATGACCGGTGAATCCGCATCGCAGGCAGATGAATTCCGCTTGCGTGATGCGGTTGTGTGCCGACACGTACCCGCAAGCTGGGCACGTGCGAGAGGTGTTGCGAGCATCCACTTCGACCGTACGGCGACCGGCGCTTTCAGCCTTGCCTACCAAGATCGTCAGGAAACTTCGCCACCCTGTATCGAGAATCGAACGGTTCAACGCGGCCTTGACTCGCGCTCCGTTCTGCATGAACTCACCCTCGTTGCCGAGTCCAGGTTTCGGAGCACGGGTCATGCCTGCAACATTCAGGCGCTCGTAGGCAATCACGTCGTACTGTCGCACCAAGTTCAACGCGGTCTTATGGGCGTGGTCCAGGCGCTGCCGTCGTATCTTCCGATGTACAGAGGCGACCTTGGCAACCGCCGCGCGGTGCCTACGGCTCCGCTTGGTCCTCGGTCTCCGCGGGAACTTCGCCAGCTCACGTTGTGCGCCGATGAGCCGGTTTTCGGATTGCGCCAGGTAACGGGGATTGGCCACATGCTCACCGCCGGACGTGGTGAGGAAGTGGACAACTCCCATATCGATACCGATGCTCCTCCCGGTTTCCTGCAATGGCTGGACAGGCACATCGTCGCAGGACACGATGACGAACCAACGTCGCCCTTCGCGCTTCACAGACACGGTTTTCACCCGGCCCGATATCGGACGATGCTGGTGGACGCGGACATGCCCGACACCTTGGAACCGGACCCGGGTGACCGGTTCGGTCGGCGTGGAGTCCCACCGGCATCCGTCGCCGTCCCGGGGAAATTCCACCGTGTCGAAACACCCGACTCCCTTGAACCTCGGATAGCCCGGAGCCTCACCTGCCTGAACCCGCAGAAAGAACCCCTGCATCGCCCTGTCGAGGCGGCGTAGCGTGGCCTGCTGCGAGGAAAACGACCAGCGGCCTTGCCGATCCGGATCGAATGCCCGGATCTCCTTCAATTGGCCAGACTGTTCGTTGTATCGCACAGTCGTTTTCGACTGGTGCCGGTATGCGTCCCGGCGTTCCTGCAACGCACCGTTGTACAGGGAACAGTGATCGGCCAGCATCTCTGTCAACGCCTGGGCCTGTTTCGGAGTGGGGCGCAGCAGGAACTTGTATGACCTACGCACGAACCCCTCCCGGTCATCGCAGGCAGATGTACTCGTCCATAGTGCCCGGGTTCGGCTGGTCAGTGAGCGTCTTCACCATCTGTGACGTCTTTGTCCGGTTCAATCGTCGCGGCGAAGCCGAAGGTGCGGACCAGGGCCGGGTCGTTGAACGCGGTGATGCGCCCAATCCTGGCCCCGATCAGCGTCAGGACGTGAATCCCGTAGGCCTCGTAGTGGTGGTCGTCGACGCGTTTGTGAACGATGAAGGCGGGCTGGCCATTCGCGCGGGTCGGCGTGAAACGCCACAGGCCCGGCCGCAGGATACGGCTGCGCAGGAATCCGAGGACCGCCTCGCGTCCGGTGAACCACGTTGGCGTGGGCGGCATTTCCATCTCCACGTCGGCACGCAGGAGTTCGAGCAGCGCGGCATGGTCGGCGCGGGTGAACGCGTCGACATAGCCGTCGAGCAGCCGCCGCTGCGCGAGTTCGTCCGGCTCGGCCAGGTCCGCCTCCACTGGTCCGGCCTGCGCCAATCGGCTCCGCGCCCGCCGCAGCGCACTGTCCACGGCGGTCGGCGTGGTGTCCAGCATGGCGGCGACCTCCGCGGTCCGGAAGGCCAGCACGTCGCGCAGCGTCAGCACCGCGCGCTGCCGGGCGGGCAGAAGTTGCAGTGCCGCAATGAAGGCCAGCCGCACACCTGTCCGCCCGGCCACGATGGCGGCCGGATCGTCGAACCCGAACACCGAGTCCGGCGCGGGCTGCAACCACGCCACCCCGGGCTCCCGGGCCGTGATCGCCACCCGGTGATCGTCCTCCGGCGCACCCAGCCCCGACGGCAGCGGCCGGCGCGATCGCCCTTCCAGCGCGGTCAGGCAGGCCATGGTGGCGATCCTGTACAGCCAGTGCCGCAGCGACGACCGGCCCTCGAACCCGCCGAACCCACGCCAGGCCCGCAGGTAGGTCTCCTGCACCAGGTCCTCGGCATCGTGCACCGACCCCAGCATGCGATAGCAGTGCGCGAGCAGCTCCGGCCGGAATCGCTGTGTGAGAGCGGCGAATTCGCGCTCGGTGGGCGGTGCGGTGACCGCGGGCCGTTCGGTGTCGGAGGGCATGGCCGCTACTCCCGGAGGTGCGCTGGTCGTCATGGTCGCGACCCCTCAGCCGATCTGCTTCAGCCCGGCGCCGCTCACCAAGTATTCCGCCGCGCTGCCGGCATCATCGGCGAGTTCGACCACCGCCTTGCCGACCTGCTCGGGCGTGAGCACCGGTGCCATCCCGGCGAGATAGGTTTCCACGTCGATGCCCTGCCGGGCGGCATACCCCGCGACCGCCTGCTGGCCGAGCCCGGTGGCCGGTGTCAGCCGGGGCAGCAGGGCCACGAACCGGATGCCGAGCCCCGCGCGGTCCGATTCCTCGGCGGCGTAGGCCCGGATGAACCGGATGGTGGACTTGGCTCCCGCGTATCCGCCGCTGAGCGGCGACCCTGCCAACGCGGCCCCGCTCGACATGGCGATCACCGCGCTCCCCGAGGGCAGCGGCTCCCGCAGGGCGGCCCCGATCCAGACGAACGCCTGCTTGGTATCGGTCTCCCAGTTGCGGCTGAAGGTCTCCCAGGTCTGCTCGTGCACGGGGGCCAGGGGTGGAGTGGCCCCGGCATTGAGCACCAGCAATTCCGGCCGGTACACGCGAATCACCTTCTGCGCCACGGCTTCCTCGGTAGCGTCGGCCGCCACCGGCACGAACCTCTCCCCGAGCTCCACACGGACGTCCTGCAGTGCCTGCTCGTCCCGCGCCACGCCGATCACCCGCGCGCCCGACGCGACGAGTGAGGCGGCGATCGCCCGCCCGAATCCCCGGCTCGCACCGGTGACCACGGCGGTCCGTATCGAATCCGACATCACGTACTCCCTACTCCGGTCTGTTCCTGTCGGTATTCAGACCAGTGGCAGTCCGAGAATCCGTCGGCCCTCGCTCCGCATTCTTCGTAGTCGCGAAGAATGAGCACGCAAAGCGAGGAATTCCGCGAACCCGCGGCTGCCGAGGAGCTCGCCGCTGCGGCAGCCGCGGGCGAACTCATCTTCGGCGCGACTCAGGACGCCGACGCCGTACTGCCGCGGATGGCATGACCACTCAGCCCTCGAATTCGGCGAGGTCGATGCGGGTTTCGCCGTAGGTGCGGGACTTCAGGGGTGCGTAGCCGTCGGGCCAGGACACCTCGGGCGAGCGGGTGGAGCGTTCGACGACGATGAGGGCGTCGTCGTGGAGCCAGCCGTTGGCGGCGAGCGCGCGGAGGTCGGCCTGCACGTCGGCGACGTCGAGGTCGTAGGGCGGGTCGGAGAAGACCAGGTCGTAGCGTTCCGGCGGCGCACCGGACAGGACGCTGGTGACCGAGTTCTGGCGCAGCTCCGCGCCCGGCAGTCCGAGGTCGCCGATATTGCCGCGAATGATGGCGGCGGCCTTGCGGTCCGCTTCGATGAGCAGCGCGTGCGAGGCGCCGCGGGACAGCGCCTCCAGGGCCAGCGCCCCCGAGCCCGCGTAGAGGTCGAGGACGTGCAGGCCGTCGAAATCCATGCGGGCGTGCAGAAGGCTGAACAGGGCCTCGCGCACCCGGTCGGAGGTGGGGCGGGTGCCCGCCGGGGGGACGCGCAGGCGGCGGCCCCCGGCGGTACCCGCCACGATGCGGGTCATTCGGCGGCGGCCTCGGTGAGGCTCACGTCGACGAGCAGGTCGCCGCCCTCCACCTGCTGCACCTTGGTGATGGCCACGCGGCGGACCACGCCGGCGCGCGGGGCGGTGATGGCGGCCTCCATCTTCATGGCCTCGATGGTGCCGATGGTGTCGCCCGCCGCGACCGAATCGCCTTCGGCGACGGCCAGGGTCACCACGCCGGCGAAGGGCGCCGCGATGTGGCCGGCATTGGTCTTGTCGGCCTTCTCGGCGGCGGGGATCTCGCTGGCGATGGATCGGTCGCGCACCGTGATGGGGCGCAGCTGCCCGTTGAGGATGCACATGACCGTGCGCATGCCGCGCTCGTCGGGCTCGGAGATGGCCTCCAGGCCGATGAGCAGGGTGACGCCCTTGTCGAGCTGGACGTGATGTTCTTCGTCGTGGCGCAGGCCGTAGAAGAACTGGTTGGCCGACAGCCCGGTGGTGTCGCCGAACTTCTCGCGGTGGGCGACGAATTCGGCGGTGGGGCCGGGGAACAGCAGGCGGTTGAGGGTGGCCCGGCGCTCGGCCGAGGTCCCGTTCAGCCCGGCTTCGTCGGCCGCGGTCAGCTGGGTCTCCGGCTTGGCGGGGCCGCGGCCGGCGAGGGCGCGGCTGCGGAAGGGCTCGGGCCAGCCGCCGGCCGGGGTGCCGAGCTCGCCGCGCAGGAACCCGATGACCGAGTCCGGGATGTCGTAGCGGCCCGGGTCGGCGGCGAAGTCCTCGACGTCGACGCCGGTGCCGACCAGTGCCAGCGCCAGATCGCCGACCACCTTGGAGGACGGGGTGACCTTGACCAGCCGGCCCAGCATCCGGTCGGCCGCGGCGTATTTGGCCTCGACCTGCTCGAACTGGTCGCCCAGGCCGAGCGCGATGGCCTGCTGGCGCAGGTTCGACAGCTGGCCGCCGGGAATCTCGTGGTGGTAGACGCGGCCGGTCGGCCCTGGCAGCCCGGATTCGAAGGGCGCGTACACCTTTCGCAGCGCCTCCCAGTACGGCTCCAGGTCGCACACGTTCTGCAGGTTCAGCCCGGTGTCGTGGGGCGAATTCGCCGCTGCCGCAACGATGGCCGAGAGCGCGGGCTGAGACGTGGTGCCCGCCATGGGCGCCGACGCGCCGTCGACGGCGTCCGCACCGGCCTGCCAGGCCGCCAGGTAGGTGGCCAGCTGGCCGCCCGGGGTGTCGTGGGTGTGCACGTGCACGGGCAGGTCGAACTCCCGGCGCAGCGCGGTGACCAGGGTGTGCGCGGCGGGCGCGCGCAGCAGTCCGGCCATGTCCTTGATGCCGATGACGTGCGCCCCGGCCTCGACGATCTGCTCGGCGAGCTTGAGGTAGTAGTCGAGGGTGTAGAGGTCCTCGCTCGGGTTCGACAGGTCGCCGGTGTAGCTGAGCGCGACTTCGGCCAGGGCGGTGCCGGTTTCGCGGACGGCGTCGATGGCCGGGCGCATCTGGTCGACATTGTTGAGCGCGTCGAAGATGCGGAAGATGTCGATGCCGGTGGCGGTGGCCTCGGAAACGAAAGCGCGCGTGACCTTTTCGGGGTACGGCGTGTAGCCGACGGTGTTGCGGCCGCGCAGCAGCATCTGCAGGTTGATGTTCGGCACCGCCTCGCGCAGCGCCGCGAGCCGCTCCCACGGGTCCTCGAAGAGGAAGCGCAGCGCCACGTCGTAGGTTGCGCCGCCCCAGCATTCGATGGACAGCAGCTCGGGCGTCATGCGCGCGACGTGTCCGGCCACATCGAGCAGGCCGTTGGTGCGGACCCGGGTGGCCAGCAGCGACTGGTGCGCGTCGCGGAAGGTGGTGTCGGTGACGGCCACCCCCTCGCGGTTGCGCAGCCACTGCGCGAAGCCCTCCGGTCCCAGCTCGAGCAGCCGCTGCCGGGAGCCGGGCGGGGGCGGCACGGTCATGTCGAGGGCGGGCAGCTTGTCGTGCGGGTACACCTTGGTCGGCCGCGAGCCGTGCGGCTTGTTCACGGTGATGTCGGCCAGGTACTGCAGGATCTTGGTACCGCGGTCGGCCGAGCTCTTGAGGGTGAGCAGCTGCGGCCGCTCGTCGATGAACGAGGTGGTCACCCGGCCCGCGCGGAAGTCCGGATCGTCCAGCACCGCGAGCAGGAACGGGATGTTGGTCGTCACGCCGCGGATGCGGAATTCGGCGACCGCGCGCCGGGCGCGCGCCACCGCGGTGGCGAAATCGCGCCCGCGGCAGGTGAGCTTGACCAGCATGGAGTCGAAGTAGGCCCCGACCTCCGCGCCGACATTCGCGCCGCCGTCCAGACGCACGCCGGCGCCGCCGGGCGAGCGGTAGCCGGTGATGCGGCCGGTGTCGGGCCGGAAGCCGTTGGCCGGGTCCTCGGTGGTGATGCGGCACTGCAGCGCCGCGCCCCGGATCTGGATGCCGTCCTGGTTCAGGCCCAGATCCGCCAGGGTCTCCCCGGCGGCGATCCGCAGCTGCGACTGCACCAGGTCGACATCGGTGATCTCCTCGGTCACCGTGTGCTCCACCTGGATTCGCGGGTTCATCTCGATGAACACGTGATTGCCACGCTCGTCGAGCAGGAATTCCACGGTGCCCGCGCAGGAGTAACCGATCTGGCGGGCGAAGGCCACCGCGTCGGCGCAAATGCGGTCGCGGAGTTCGGGATCCAGATTCGGGGCGGGGGCGAGCTCGATCACCTTCTGGTGGCGGCGCTGCAGCGAGCAGTCGCGCTCGAAGAGGTGGATGACATTGCCCTGCTGGTCGGCCAGGATCTGCACCTCGATGTGGCGGGGGTTGACCACGGCCTGCTCGAGGAACACGGTCGCGTCGCCGAAGGCGGATTCGGCCTCGCGCGCGGCGGCCTCGATGGATTCGCGCAGCTGGGCCGGATCGGTGACCCGCCGCATGCCGCGCCCGCCGCCGCCGGCCACGGCCTTGACGAACAGCGGGAACTCCATGGACTCCGCGGCGGTCATGAGCGCGTCCACATCGGCGGACGGTTCGCTCGAGCGCAGCACCGGCAGTCCGGCGGCCTTGGCGGCGGCGATGGCGCGCGCCTTGTTACCGGTCAGTTCGAGGACCTGCGCGGACGGGCCGATGAAGGTGATGCCCTCGCGGGCGCAGGCGGCGGCCAGGTCCGGGTTCTCCGACAGGAAGCCGTAGCCCGGGTAGATGGCATCCGCACCGGCGCTCTTGGCGGCCTTGATGATCTCCTCGATCGACAGGTACGCCCGCACGGGGTGACCGGGCTCACCGATCTGGTAGGCCTCGTCGGCCTTGAGCCGGTGCACGGAGTTGCGGTCCTCGTACGGAAAAACCGCGACGGTACCGATGCCGAGTTCGTAGGCCGCGCGGAAGGCGCGAATGGCGATCTCGCCGCGGTTGGCGACCAGGACTTTGGAGAACATGGGTAGAAGGTACCTGCCCGGGGATACGGATCGGGCATCGAAGTCCCGTTCGGTGCAATCTTCACAGGACGGACCTTTCGGTTGCGAATTTGTGTTAATCACCGCGATACATCCCTGTCGGTGAGGGTTGCGATGCTCCGACCACGGAATTCGCCGTCATGCTAAGGATTGCGCCCCCAAGGCCCGCCGCGGCGCGGGCGCGCGCCGAGACATCCCGGTGCCCGGATCGCCGCGCGATCGTGTCCGAGACCACACCACCGGCGGCCAAAGCCGCGCGAGAAGACTTGCGCGCCGGTAACATCCGGCGCGAGGAGGGGACGGTGAGATCGTTCGCGTCGCGCGCGCCGCTGCTGTGCGGTGTCGCGGTCGTGCTCGCCGCCGCGACCGGCTGTACCACCAGCGTTTCCGGTCAACCGGTGCGGCAGCAGACCGATCCGGGAGGCCTAGAGGTCGGCAACTATCAGATCGCACCGCGCATGGTGGGAAATGCCAAGACCGACAAGCAATCCCGCATCCGCGAGTCACAGCGGCTGTCGGACTACGTGGCGCTGCCGTTCGAGGCCGACCGGGACTACGCCTACGAGTGCTCCGACGACGTCCGCCCGCACATCGTCACCAATCACAAGGGCTTGGGCGACATCCTCATCAACGACACCTTCGACGAGGTCGCCCACGATCTGCGCGGCGGCTGGGTCGATACCTGGTGCACCGGATCCGATTCCGACGACAAGCACCGCAGGCTGAGCATCGCGGTGCTGGAGCTGCCGGACGCCGGGCGCGCCACGGCCGTCGGCCCCGCGCTCGAGCACGACGACTTCACCTACAACGTCGACAACCGGGCCGTCACCCTCCCGAAATACCCTGACAGCAAGGCGCATTGGCGGCCGAACGTGGCCTCGATCGGCTCCTGGACCGTGCACGATCGCTACGTCGTGTTCATCAAGGTGGTCGACGAGCTGGCCGCGGCACCGGATCTGCTCGACCTGACCGCCCGCACCGAGCGGATGCTGGACGTGGCGCTACCGCTGCTGGACCGGTTCCAGCCCACACCGGCGGACCGGTTCGAGCACCTGCCGCTCGATCCGGACGGCATTCTCGGCCGCACCCTGCCGACGAATCCCGAAGAGCCCATGCGGCCGGATCCGGACGGGGTGTACACGGGCCGCGGCGCGCTGCAGAGCCTGACCGACAACGACCTCGATTTCCTGACGGTCGGCGACATCGACCTGGTCGGCTACGGCGACGCGCTGGTGTTCCACAGCCGGACCGGGACGGCGGCCCGGGCGCTGTGGGACCGGTGGAATCCGGCCACGGACACCTCCGGCGATCGCCGGAGCATCGCCCCGCCGCCGGGTTTCCCCGGCGACATCGGCTGTTTCGCGGTGCTGGACCACGGACATGTGGTCGCCAACCAGTGCAACTTCCACGTGGACCGGTACACCGTGCAGGTCGGCGCCATGAACGTGCCGGAGCTGTATCAGAAGACCTCGGCCGAGTACGTGCTGGTGACGAGCAGGTGACGGCGTGAGGCGAATCCGAGAATTCCGCAGGCCACGAACGGCTTTGGTGGTCGTGACGGTGGTGACGACGGTCCTGGCGTTCGGCATCGCGATGGCGTCGTCGACGGTTCCGGGTCGCCCGATCCCCGGCATGACACCGGCCGACTTCTCGAAACTCATTGTCGGACCGTATCCTTCGGCCCCGATCGAGTACGCCCCGACGTACTCGGTCACCACCGACGCGTACCAGATCGAATCGCGCCGCATGATGACCTATCTGGTCGGCCCGGACGAAATCGATCCCGACGTCACGTATCTGGGCGGGGCCCGGGTGCTGGACACCTCCGACGCGAACTTCGACGACACCGACGGCCCCTTCCCCAAGGCCTGGCAGGCGGTCGCCCAGCACAATCGCATGATCGCGGGCGCGTACATCTGGCGCAACAACAACAGTGTCCGGGCGCGCAAGCACATCACGCTGGCGGTCATGCGGTTTCCGACCGAGCCGGCCGCCCGGGCCGCGATCGACGGGTTCGCCGATGCGCTGGCCGCCCCTGGGCTGCACCCGATTCCGATCGACGGCGTCGACGCGCGGGCCTCGTCCATCACCGATGCCAAGGGCCAGGTCTTCGCGGTGCACGGCGTGTACGCGATCGTCGGCCACGCCGTGATCCCGCGGGCCGATCCGGCCGCGCTGGGGGTGCGACTGCGGGCCATGGTGCAGGCCCAGCTTGCCCGGATGGCCGATCTGACGCCGACGCCGCTGGAGGACCTTCCCGATCTGCCGATCAACCCCGACAACATCCTGGGATTGACGCTGCCGAACAAGTACGACACCTCCGATGCCGACCAGTTCGGATGGAATTACGGCGGTATCTACACCCCGGCGGGCGCCCTGCACTACGAGCGCGACGGCGCCGCCGCCCGCAAGGCATTCGCCGCGGCCGGTGTGGATCTGGTCGCCCGCAATGCCGCGACCGTCTACCGCACCCGGGACCTGGCGGCCGCCTTCGGTTTACAGGCCGCGCTGACCACCCTGGGCCGCGACGACGACGAATTCCCCAATCCGCCCGGCATCACCGACGCGCACTGCATCCAGCTCGATGAACCCGAGCCGATTCGCCAGTACACCTACCTCTGCGCGGTCGTGTACGGCCGGTATGTCGCGGTGATCGGGGCGGAGGCGCGGTTCAGCGGCGGCGCACCGGCCTCGTTCCCGCAACGGGTGTCGGCGCAGTATTCGATGCTGGCCAAGAGCGGACAGTCATGACCACCGCGCGCGCCGCCACCCTGCCCGGCCGCCTGGTCCTGCTGGCGCTGGCGACCGTCCTCGCGGCGTCGTGCGGCTCGGACCATCGTGATCCCGCGACACCCGCCTCGAAGGCCGCGATCGTCGATGCCTCCCAACTGGATCCGGGCAACTATCCGGTCGTACCGCGCACGATCACCAGCCAGAAGCCCGACATCACGGTGGGCGATCTGCTGCAGGAGTCGATCCGGATGGCCGAGCACGTACCGCTGGCGCTGGATATCGACAACCGCCTGGTGTTCAACAATGCCGCACACGCGATCACGGCGGACTACCCACCGATCAGCATCGACAATTTCAATGACAAAGCGCCGGGCCTGATCTCGGGCTGGGAGTCGGGCGGGCGGCATCGGTCCGACACCACACTCGGACTGAACGTGGACATCACGGTGCTGCGGTTCGCGAAGCCCGAGCAGGCCGCGGCGGCCGGCAATTTTCTTGTCGGACTGGCCAATCCGGATTATCCGGACAAGGGGCCGCTGCAGATTCCCGGATACCCCACCGCCAAGGCGGCGCTGACGTCGCTCGAATGGGTGAAGGCCACCTACGCGCGGGACGACTACCTCTACTGGCTCTACATCGAAGACGACCTCACGGTGCCCGACGGTCCGGGGGCTCTGCTGGACACGGCGAAACTGGTGCTGGACAAGACGATCGAGGCCATGCGGGACTACCGGCCCACCCCGCTCGATCAGCTCGCCGGGCTGGCCGCCGATCCCGAGGATCTACTCGGCCGCACCCTGCCGCCGGGCAAGGGCCAGATCTGGGCGACCGAGGGACTGTACGGTCCGCACGCCGCCCTGACCCTCGACGATCGGCCGGCGGCCACCCGGCGCGCCTTCGACGAGGCCGGGGTGGACCTGGTGGCGCACGCGCTCTCCGGCGTGTACCGGGCCCGGGACGCAGCCGGCGCGCAACGGCTCACCGGCGCCTTCGTGGACGAGCTGGGCGACCGGTACACATCCATCGACCCGCCGCCCGGCCTGGCGACCGCCCGGTGCCTGCAGCTGAAGGACGAGAAGAACGCCGCCGGAGCGAAATTCCTGTGCTATCTGCCCTACGACCACTTTGTCGCCGAGGTGTTCGCCGACCAGTCCCAGGATCTGCGCCAACGACTTTCGGCACAGTACGAGCTACTGGCATACGGGCACATCTGATGCCGGGCCGGGTGTGACGATCGTTGCTACATTCGACAGGGTCGGGATCCCGGCAGTGCTGAGGGAGGATGTCCATGCCGTTGCGGCCCGGCACGATCGTGGGCGGCCACCGGGTGATCCGAGTGCTCGGCAGTGGCGGGATGGGCACCGTGTATCTGGTGCAGGATCCGATGTTCCCGCGGCGGCTCGACGCGCTGAAGGTGCTCAGCACCGATCTGTCCCACGACGAGCACTACCGGGCGCGGTTCGAGCGCGAGGCGAATCTCGCGGCGGAACTGGATCATCCGAACATCGTCACGGTCTACGCGCGCGGCGAGGAGGACGGCCGGCTGTGGATCGCCATGCAGTACGTGCCCGGCACCGACGCCGCCGTGGAATTGAAGAAGAACCCCGCCGGCCTGACGTCGCGGCGGGCGCTGCGCATCATCACCGAGGTCGGCAAGGCCCTCGACCACGCGCACCGGCGCGGGCTGCTGCACCGGGATGTGAAGCCCGCGAACTTCCTGCTCTCGCCGGGTGAACCGGACGGCGAGCCCGGCGGCGAGGAGCGGGTGCTGCTCACCGATTTCGGTGTGGCCAAATCGATTACCGACGGCCGCGAGCTCACCGCCACCGACAGCCTGATGGCGACGCTGGCCTACGCGCCGCCCGAACGCCTGGTCGCCGGGCCGCTCGACCATCGCGGCGACATCTACAGCCTGGGCTGCGCGTTCGTGAAGCTGCTCACCGGCCGCACCCCGTTCCCGGTGACCTCCCTGGCCCAGGCCACCCTGGGTCACCTCCAGGAGCCGCCGCCCGCGCTGAGCCCGCTGCGCCCGGATCTGCCGCCCGCGCTGGACGCGGTCATCGCCAAGGTGCTGGCCAAGGATCCGGACCACCGCTACGCCACCTGCCACGACTTCACCCGCGACGCGGAGCTGGCCTTGCAGGGCCGGATGCCTTCCGCCGCACCGATTGTCCCCGCGCCACCGGTCGCCGCCCGCCCGGTTCTCGAGGACGAACCGCCGACCGTGCGGATCGACCCGCAACGACCGCCCGCGCCGTACCGGCGGGTGTGGCTCGCTCCGGTCATCGCGGCGATCATCGTGCTGCTCGGTGTTTCGGGCGTCGTCGCCTACCTGGTCACCAACCACGACTCCGGCGGCTCGGCCACCGTGACCACCACCGTGCACACCGATGCGCTGGATCAGGTGCGCTCCGCCCACCCCACCTTCCAGAACAAGACCGTCGCCGCGTTCAACTTCGGCGACGGCAGCCTCTCCGCCGACCTGGACACCAGCGATCAGGCGAAGTTCCTGGTGGACATCGGCTTTCGCTACAGCACCGACTACCGCGCCCAGCCCGGCGAGGCGTCGCCGCGCCCACTGTCCCCCTCCGACGTCTCGGTCCCCGACGTCGACATCGTGATCGTCGTGCGCACCGACCGGCAGGCGGGCAACGGCGGCCTGCGCGGCCTGCCCAGCAGCTTCCTCTCCTCCAGCCTCTCCCACGCCAGGCTGGTGATCGTCGACGATCCCGCCACCGTCCAGTCCTTCCAGACCTGGACCGACCGCTCCTCCGACGTCCTGGTCCAGAAGGTCGTGCCCGCGATCGTGAAGGTCCTCTGACCGAGCCCGGTCGACGTCCTCCGCATCGAGAGTTGTTGTGGCGCTTGATGGTCGGCCCGGCGCAGTTGCGCCACCGTGGTTGGCCGGACCCGCCGGTCCTGTTACGCTGCGGCCCGGACAGGAGGTCGAGGTGATCGGAAAGCGGTGGGGGGTCCGGTGCCTGCCGGTGGTGGCCGTGCTGGCGCTGGCGGGATGCGGATCGTCCCCGGCAACCCAAATCAGTCCCGGCGCAACGACTTCCGCGCATTCGAACCGAGATCTGTGCACGCGGATGATCGACTTCTTCCACAACACGCTCGGCGTTCCCGAGGTGCAGGTGGCCGAACTCAGCCAGGGCACGATCGACGCTTCGATCGACACCACCGGATCCTGCTACCTGAACCTGCAGCGCCGCGCCCCCTACGTGGCGTGGCTGACGGTCCGCAATATGCGCAAGCCGGACCACACCGACCCGATCGGCGCCCGCTACCAGCGACTGGACGGTTTCGGTGAGGACGTCTGGCGCACCCCGGACGACAGCTATCTGACCCGGGTCGGCACCTGGGAAGGGATGCTGGCGATCGATGACAAGATCGCCGCGACGAGCTCGGTCCCACTGCGGATGACGGACCAGAAGGTGCAGGACACCATCCAATTCCTCATCGCGACCACCCGCGAGATGCAGTAGCGCCCGCCCCTCCGGAATCCGCCGTCCCTAGGCTGGCGTCATGACCGAGCAACCGCGACTGCGCTATCGACTGATCACCGGGCCCGACGACGCGACCTTCTGCGAGCGGATCAGCGCACTGCTGGACGAGGGGTATCGATTGCACGGATCACCGGCGGTGACATTCAACGGCACCGCGGTCATCGCCGCGCAGGCGGTGGTGTGGGGCGAGGACTGACGGGCTCGAGCCCGTCGCCGATGCGGCGGGCGGCCGCGGACAATTCCGTGAGGTAGTGGCGGCGTTCGGTGCGGGTGACGTCCTCGCGCAGGGGGCCGATCTGTAATTCCATGACCGCGTGGCCGCCGCTGTCGAAAACCGGGGCACTCATATAACTGAGCGGCAGTGTCGCGTCGCTGTCGAACGTCTGCTGGTCGTAGGCGCTGCCGCCGAAGGTCGCCAGCTGTGCCAGCACCTTGCCCTGCAGCTCCGTGTTTCCCGGATGTTCGGCGAGGTGGTCGGCGACCTCGGAGAGCACCCGGACTCCGGGGAGGCTGTCGCGTTCCAGCCGCCACGCACAGTAGCCTGCGGTGCGCAGGGTATCGAGGACGGCGCGATATTCGTCACGCCGCTCGGCCCCGCGTGTGTCGATCCAATCCCGTTGGCGGGCAGCGCCGGTGTGGGCGATGATCGCGGCTCCGGCCGGAGCGAGCAGCGGAATCCGTACGCCGGACTCCATTCCCACGGTGAGGCGGTCGCGGGTGACGGCGACGAACTTCAGGTGGCCGCCGCTGAGCGCGGTCAGCGCCGCACCACAGTCGACGCGATCGGCCAGCCGCGCCAATTCCCGGTCCAGCCAGGCGCGATCGCGCTGTCCCAGCGCGGCGCGCGCCCCGACCGCGGCGAGCCGCTCGCCGAGTTCATAGCGCAGATCGGGCCGCCGGCGCACCCAGCCACCGTCGGCGAGCGCGGCCAGGATCGCTCCGGTGGTGGAGCGGTTCAGGTCCAGGCTGTCGGCGATCTCGGCGGAGGTGAGCGAGTCGTCCTGGGCGGCCAGCAGTTCCACGATGGCGATCACGCGCTGGGTGGGCGGTGAGCTCTCGGTCTTGCCAGTGGGCACGCAGGTCTCCTAGCCTGAGCCGCGGCACAAATAGCCGCACGGCTGAATACGAATAATTGCACCAAGGAGCAGGGCATGGCAACCACCGGGGTGAAGGGTTGATCGCGGATTTCGCCGACCACTGGCTGCTGTACTGCTCCATCCCGCTCGTCGCCGCCCTCATCGGCTGGGTGACCAAGATCGTCGCCGTGCAGATGCTGATGTATCCGCTCGAATTCAAGGGCATCCCACCGTGGCTGGGCTGGCAGGGCGTCATTCCACGCTCCGCGCCGCGTATGGCGACCATCGCGGTGGATCTCATGTTCGGCAAGCTCATCGATCCGCAGGACGTCATCGCCCGCATCGATGTCGCCGAGCTGACCACGCGGCTGCGCGAACCCCTCGACGCCGGTGTCGATTACATGGTCCGCGCCATGATGATGAAGCATCAGCCCCGGCTCTGGGTGAACATGCCCGACGCCGCCCAGCGCGCCATCATCGAACGCGCGCAACGGGATCTGCCGCAGCTGATCGAGGACATCGTCTACGACCTGCGCACCAATCTCGACCAGGTGATGGATCTGCGCGGTATGGCCATCAGCGCGCTGGTGGACGACAAGTCGCTGCTGGTGGAGATGGTGCGCCGGGTGGGCCGCAACGAGCTGCGCTTCATCGTGCGCTCGGGCCTGATCTTCGGCACGGTGCTGGGCTTCGTGCAGATGATCACCTGGGCGCTCACCCACTCCCCGCTGCTCATGCCCGCTTTCGGTGGTTTCACCGGATTGATCACCGACTGGCTGGCGTTGCAGATGATCTTCCGTCCGATCCGCCCGGTCGGTATCGGACCGTTCAAGTGGCAGGGCCTGTTCCACAAGCGCCGGGAGCAGGTCTGCACCGACTACGGTGATCTCATCGCCACCGAGATCCTCACCCCCGCACGGATTCTCGAGGCCGTCCTCAATGGCGAGCGTGCCGACCGGTTGGCCTCTCTCCTGAGCCGGCACGCCAGCGAGTTCCTCGAACTGCAGACCGGCCCGGCCCGCCCGCTCATGATGATGGTCGCGCGCGACAGCTACACCGCCCTGGAACGCGATGCGGTCACCTTCGTGCTCGATCACGTCAAGGCCGCCGCGCACTCCGGTTTCGATCAGCACGCCATCGAGGCCCTGGATGTGCGCAACCTTGTCATCGAGAAGACGAAGCAACTCACCGACGACGAGTACGAGGGCCTGCTGCGCCCGGCGTTCAAACAGGACGAATGGAAGCTGGTGGCCATCGGCGCGGTGCTCGGGTTCCTGGTCGGCGAACTCCAGGTTCACCTGATTCTGGGGTGAACCCGCGGATTTCGGCATACATTCCGGACCTCGTTCCCCCTCGGCGGCGTCGGGTTGGTCGTACGATGGGGACTCGCGCGGAAAACCGCTCGTAGCATCGAATTCGCATGCTACGCAGGCCGTCCGCCATGGCGAAGTGCCACGCAGGGTCGGCGAAGTTGCGGCGAGTCTCCTCAAATTGCGATGTTTGCGAAGCCGAATCGGTACCATCCTGCACGTGCGCAAGATGTATGCGGGCGCCCGACTACGGCGGTTGCGCGAGGAACGGCGGATGACCCAGGCGGCCTTGGCCAAATCCCTGGACCTGTCCCCCAGCTACCTCAACCAGCTCGAACGTGATCAGCGGCCGCTCACCATTCCCGTGCTGCTGAAACTGAATTCCACCTTCGACCTCGATGTGCAGTTCTTCGCCGCGGACTCCGACGCGCGGCTGGTCTCGGACCTGCACGAGATCCTGGTGGAGGCCGCGGGCGGCAATGCCGCGCCGGTGGCCGAGGTCGAGGACCTGGCCACCCGCATGCCCGAGGTCGCGAAAATCGTTGTGGCCATGCACCGCCGACTACGTGCCGCGACCGACCAGTTGGATCTCTTGTCCTCCAAGGTGGCCACCCCCACCGGCGCACCCGGCGTCCCCATGCCCTACGAGGACGTGCGCGACTTCTTCTACGATCACCACAATCACATCGCCCAGCTGGATCTCGCGGCCGAGCGGCTGTTCGAGGAGAGCGGACTCACCATCGGCTCCCTCGACCGGCAGCTGGCCCGGGTCGCGGAGGAACGCGCCGGGGTCACCGTCCTGGTCCGCGGCGACGGCGCCGATCCGAACATCCCCAAGCGCCACTACGAGCCCGAGACCCGCACCCTCACCCTGGCCCGGCGGCTGCGGCCCGGGCAGCGGGCCTTCCAGATCGCCACCACCCTCGCCTTCCTGCTGCACGGCGGCCTGCTCGACGAGGTTCTCGACGAAAGTCCCGCGCTCACCGGCGAATCCCGCACCCTGGCCCGGATCGGGCTGGCCAACTACTTCGCCGGCGCGCTCGTCCTGCCGTACAGCAAGTTCCTGCGCTCGGCCGAGGAGCTGCACTACGACATCGACCTGCTGAGCCTGCGCTTCGAGGTCGGCTTCGAGACCGTCTGCCATCGGCTCAGCACCCTGCAGCGGCAGGGCCAGCGCGGGGTGCCGTTCTTCCTGATCCGCACCGACCGCGCGGGCAATATCTCGAAACGCCAGTCCGCCACCGCCTTCCACTTCTCCCGGGTGGGTGGCAGCTGCCCGCTGTGGGTGGTGCACGAGGCGTTCAATCATCCCGGCCGCATGCTGTCCCAGATCGCCGCCATGCCCGACGGACGGTGCTACCTGTGGGTGGCCCGCACCACCGCGCCCACCCCGACCGGATTCGGCACGGCCGGAAAGGAATTCGCCATCGGACTGGGCTGCGACATCGAATACGCCGACCGGCTGGTGTATTCGCGCAGCCTGGAGCTGGACGATCCGGCCGCGGCCGCGCCCATCGGCGCGGGCTGCAAGGTGTGCGAGCGCCCCGGCTGCGCCCAGCGCGCCTTCCCGCAGATCGGGCGGCCGCTGGCGATCAGCGAGCACACCAGTTCGGATCTGCCGTATCCCCGCCTGCCCCGCTGAGATTCCCGCATAGCGCGCCGAGCGGCCCGTACGGACGGCATCGCCGAATTCCGTACGGGCGAACGTGTCTGTACCCGTGGCGAGCCGTCGATCTTGAATCCTCATGACGGGTCACCGATTTGCAATCGATCGGGCGCGCACCCAGCGGCTACCCGGTAGTGTGAACCCGTCGAACAATCGGTCATCCGGCCGTCTCCGGACCCCGTGTTCGCATTCGTTCAGCCGATGCCAGACGGCGCTGTCCCGCATCGTGGACCCCGGCTGCTCTTCCTCGCCTCGCGTCCGACCCGACCCGTGAAAGGACGAAAGGAACCGCCCCCATGATCACCCAGGCAGATCTGCCCGCCGAACTCCAACTGCGGACGAGCGCGGCCGGCGGCCCCCATGGCAGCTGCGTCCAGGTCGGCTACTGGCCCGGCCGCGGCATCGTGGTCGCGCACAGCAAGGAAGGCAGCAACGGCGCGGTGCTGCTCTTCACGGTCCGGGAGTGGGAAGCCTTCATCCAGGGCGTGAAGGCCGACGAATTCCCCGCCGCCGGCTGACTTTCCGGACGCGCCGCACCCACCCGTCCACGATCGGTACCCGAGACCGGCCGGTCCCGCGGAATGCGACGGCGGGGGTGGGAACGGGTTAGGTTCGGTGGCTGTGGCGTTCGAATACCGGGTTGGCGACATCCTCGAGCTGTCCTGTCCGTTCACCGCGGCGCGGGTGACCGAGGTGACGGCGAACGACGTCTTCGTCGAATGGCCGTGGTGGGCCGTGGATCCGGCGAGCGACGGAGTGCGGTGGAACGGTGTGGTGGCGGTGGCGGCCGGGCCGGACACGCCCGGATGGGAACGGGAAGTGTTCCGGATCCAGCCCGCCGCCGGGGAACTCGCTGCCGAGGCCGACTGCCGCATCTGGATTCCGCCGACCGTCGTCCACGTCGTCGCCGTGCGGCACTTCGATCCGCCGCGCGTGACGGGGTGGCTGCCGCGGCCGCGGCGGGAGGTCGTCTACCTGTGCGCGGGACAATCCTTCGATCCGGAGCTCGACGATCAGGGCGCCGCGTTCGACCCCGACGACGACATCCCCCGGCGCGTCGAATTACGCTTCCGCCCATACGCCTTCCTCGAGATCGGCGACGAGGTCGCCGACGCCGGCGGGCGCGCGTGGCGCTTCGGCGGACCCTGGACCTGGCAGCCGTTCGACGGGTCCGAACCCGGCCGGCCCACCTGGCCGCTGCTGCTGCTCACCCGCGACGGCGACAGCGATGACGCGGCCGCGGTCGATGTCACCGAGGCCACGCTCACGGGTTCGCACGACGAAGAACTCGCCCGGTGGAACGAACTGGCGCGGCTGACCCCGGAGCCCACGGACGGCTGAGCCGTCAGGACTTGGCCAGATACTCCAGGCGTTCGCCGTCCACGGCCGCGCGCATCATGCTCGCCAGGCCGGGATGGTTCCGCAGGCCCGGATCGGACTCGACGATCTCGCGCGCCAGCTGCTGTGCGGCCGTGATGACTTCGAGGTCGTCGAGCAGCGACAGCAGCCGCAGGCTGCGGGCCGTGCCCGACTGCGCCGAGCCCAGCACATCGCCCTCGCGGCGCTGCCGCAGATCCAGTACCGCCAGTTCGAAGCCGTCGGTGGTGCCCGCGACCGCCTCCAACCGGGCCATGGCCGTTCCCATCGGATTGGTCTCGGTGATGAGCAGACACAGGCCCGCATGCTTGCCCCGGCCGACGCGGCCGCGCAGCTGATGCAGCTGGCTCACGCCGAAACGATCCGCGTCCACGATCACCATGACCGTGGCATTCGGGACGTCGACACCGACCTCGACCACCGTGGTGCACACCAGCACATCGATCTCGGCGTCATTGAAGGCCCGCATGACGCGGTCCTTCTCATCGGACGGCAGCCGACCGTGCAGCAGGCCCACCCGCAGCTCCTTGAAGGCCCCGGAGCCGAGCATCTCGTACATGTCGACCGCCGAGTGGGTGGTGGGCCCCTCCTTATCCTCCTCGGCTTTCGCCCTACGGCCCTTGCCCTTTCCGTTCTCCTCCTCGTCGCCGATGCGCGAGCACACCACATAGGCCTGACGCCCCTGCGCCACCTCCTCGCCGATGCGCTCCCACGCCCGATCCACCCACGCCGGTTTCACCTTGGCGGGAACGACTTTCGAGGTGATCGGGGAGCGGCCGCGCGGAAGCTGGGTCAGCACCGAGGTTTCCAGATCGCCCAGCGTGGTCATGGCGATGGTGCGCGGAATCGGGGTGGCCGTCATGACCAGCAAGTGCGGGCTGGCGGCGTTCTTGGCCTTGGCGCGCAGGGCATCCCGCTGTTCCACGCCGAAACGATGCTGCTCGTCGACTACCACCATGCCCAGGTCGAAGAACTCCACATTGTCCTGGATCAGGGCGTGCGTGCCGATCACCAGGCCCGCCTCACCGGTGACCGCGTCCAGCAGGGCCGCCTTCTTCTGGCCCGCCGACATGGAGCCGGTCACCAGCACCACCTTGGTGGCCTGGTCGGCCGCGCCCAGCTCCCCCGCGTTCCCGAGATCGCCGAGCATCTTCGTCAAGGACCGATAGTGCTGCGCCGCAAGTACTTCCGTCGGTGCGAGCAGTGCGCACTGCTGGCCGTTGTCCACCACCTGCAGCATGGCGTGCAGGGCCACGATGGTCTTGCCCGAACCCACCTCACCCTGGAGCAGCCGGTGCATGGGATGGCTGCGCGACAGGTCGGCGGAGATCTCGTCGATGACCGTGCGCTGCCCCTCGGTCAGCTCGAACGGCAGCCGCTTGTCGAAGGCGGCCGCGATGCCGTCGGTGCGCGGCGGGCACGACTTGGCCGCCCGGCCCTCCACCTGGTGGCGGCGCTCGGCCAGCACCAGCTGCAGGGCCATGGCCTCGTCGAAACGCAAACGGCCGCGGGCGGCTTCGATATCGGCCTTGTGCTCGGGTAGGTGGATCAGGCGCAGCGCGTCGGAGACCGGCAACAGCGCGTGCTCGGTACGCAGCGCTTCCGGCAGCGGATCGTCGATGGGGTCGAGCTGGTCGAGCACCTGGCGGATGCAGCGCAGCAGATCCCAGCTCTGCACCTTGGCGGTCGCCGGGTACACCGGGATGAATTCGCGCTCGAAGAACGAGACATCCACTCCCCCCGCACCTTTCGCGCTCTGTGCCAAGCCGCGCAGCGCGCCGCCGCCGCGTACGGTGGTGAGGCTCTCGATCGACCCGTCACCCTTTTCCGGCAGGATCAGATAGTCCGGGTGCGAGAGGTTCCAGCGGTCGGGCCGCCACCAGTGCACGGTGCCCGACATCATCGCCCGCACACCCTCTTTCACCAGATAGCGCACCTTGTCGCCGTTGAAGAAGGTGATCTCCACCGGGCGGGCGCCGCCGGTGTCCAGGTTCACCTTGAGCAGGCTGCCGCGCCGGTTCTTCATGGGCCGCAGCTCGGTCTTGGTGACCCGGCCCATCACCGTGATGTGCTGGCCCTCCTCGGGCGCTTCCTCGGTGAGCGGCTGCCCCTGGGTGGCGTAGCGCAGCGGATAGTGCCGCAGCAGGTCCTCCACCGTCTGCATGTCGAAGTGCTCCTGCAGCCCCTCGGCCGCCTTCACCCCGAGCACGTGGTCGAGCCGATCCGCCAGTGTCGCCATCTATTCCACCCCGATCTGCACCAGGTCACCGGCCTGCCCGCCCGGGTACACCACCACTTCCACACCCGGGAAACCCGCGGCCACGTGCCCGGCCAGATCAGCGGAAAGCCATTCCGGCGCATCGCATCCGATGAGCATGGTCACCAATTCCCCTCCCAGCCCGAGCATCCGGTCCAGCAGCGTGCGCCCCGCCGCCCGCACATCCGGATCGATCACCACCACATCGTGGCCCACCAGGCCGAGCCCGTCCCCCGCCTCGCACATCCCCACCATGGTCAGCGCCCGCTCCGGCGCCATTCGCAAAGCCCCCCACCGTGTCCCGGCCGCCGCCTCCGACATGGCGAAGGCGTCGTCCGCCGCGGCCCGCCCCGTATCGTGCATGGCCAGCGCCGCCAGCCCCTGCACCATCGACCCGCACGGCAGCATCAGTACCTCCCGCTGCCCGTCCCGCGCCGCCACACTCACCGCCACCAGCTCGTGCGCGGGCAGCGCCCCGTTCGGCAGCACCAGTACCTCCCGCTGCCGGACCGCGCGAATCGCTTCGAGGAGCACGTCCGCCGTCACCTCGCCCTCCAGCACCACGGCGCCCGCGTCCTCGAACAGCCGCACCGCGCCCGCTCCGGCCGCCACCGCCAGAATCGCCCGATCCGTCCCGCCGGGGGCATGGGTGGACACGGTCAGCGTCTCGATGCGAATCCCGCTCAGCGCCCCCGTCTCGAGCCCGGCCTCGACCGCCGCCCCCGCATCGGCGCAGTGCACGTGCGCCGACCAGGTCTGCGACCCGTCACCCACGACGACCACCGAATCCCCCAGCGCGCCGAGCCGATCCCGCAGGGCGGCGATCCGCTCCTCGTCGGTTCCGCGCACCAGGAACATGACCTCGTAGTGCGGCGTGGCCACCGCCACCCGGCCGAACGATCCGCTGGCAGCCGAATTCGCCACCGCGACAATCGGATTCAATTCCGCTCCGGCGGCTGTTCCCGGCCCCGCGCCCGGAGCGTCCGCGTCGAGCTCGCCCGTGACGCTCACCCGGTGCTGTTCCGGTGCGCCGCGCCGGTAAGCCGGTCGCGCCGGCGCGCTCCCACCGGCCGCCGCCACCAATTCGTCCAGCAGCACCAGCAATCCGCGCGCCCCGGCGTCCACCACCCCGGCCTCGCGCAGCACCCCCAGTTGGCTGGGCGTCTCCCCCAACGCCTTGGCCGCTCCATCGGCCGCCGCCAGCGCCACCGCGACCAGATCCCGCTCCGCACAGTCGGCAGCCCGCTCGGCAGCCCGCTCCAGCACCGTGAGCATGGTCCCCTCGACCGGCGAACTCAGCGCCTCCCGCACCAGCCGCGCGGCCTGCCGCAACGCGACCCGCAGCGCCTGCTCCGTCAGCGGCCCATCGGTCACCGCGTCCGCGATCCCGCGTAGCACCTGCGACAGGATGATCCCCGAATTCCCGCGCGCCCCGATGGTCGCCGCGCGCGCCATGGCAGCGCCGACTTCCCGGGCCCGGGGCCCGCTTCCCGGATTCGCATGCGCGGCGGCGGCCGCATCCCCGGGGGCGGGCGCGCCATCCTCGCCCTTCGAGACGGCCGCGCCCGGTCCGATGCACTGGTGCAGCGTGCCCGCTGCCGCCTCGGCACCGCTGACGGCTGCCCGCATGGTGCTGAGCAGATTGGTGCCGGTGTCGGAGTCGGCGACGGGGAAGACATTGAGGGCGTTGATCTCGTCCCGGTGGCGTTCCAGGGCGCTCAGGGCGAGCCGGCCCCACCTCAGCAGGGCAGTTCCATCCAGGCCCTCGTGACCGTCGAACGCGTCCGCTACCCCGGGCACCGTCACCGTCCTCTCGCGTCGTGGAATCCCGGCAGCCAGCCTAGTCGGGGCAACCGACACCACGCCGCCACCTGGCATTCGTACGCCGCATACGGAACCGTGCCCGGGGGCTGATTGGACACGCCCGGGCACGGTTGGCTACTCTTGTCCGGTTGCCTCACGCAGGCACGGTCCTGCCCTCTCAGGTATCGGCCCGCGTTCACCAGCGATTTGCTGGTAGGTACGTCCAAGACATTAGGCTTTCGGACACGCTGTACACCGTGCAGCGCGTCCCACTATGACATGAAGGAGCTCGCGACTATGGCTGCCGTCTGTGACGTCTGCGCCAAGGGCCCCGGCTTCGGTAAGTCGGTTTCGCACTCGCACCGGCGCACCAACCGTCGCTGGAACCCGAACATCCAGACCGTGCGCGCCCAGGTTGCCCCCGGCAACACCCGCCGCATGAACGTCTGCACCTCCTGCCTGAAGGCGGGCAAGGTCGTTCGCGGCTGAATCAGCTTTTCCACAAAAGCCCCGGCACCCAGAATTGGGTGATCCGGGGCTTTTGTCTGCAGTGGGAGGACGCATGAGCGAATGGCGGGTGGTCCCGCTCGGGGCCGAGCACGCCCACGGTCTCGGCGCCTGCCATGTCGCCTGCTGGCGTGAGGCGTATCAGGGCCTGATCCCGCAGCACGTGCTGGACGCCTTCGATGTCGATCAGCGCGCGGCGGCCTGGGACCGGGTCCGGGTGAAGTATCCGGGGCACGTGTGGGTCGCCGTCGTCGACGACACCGTCGTCGGATTCGCGGCCGCCGGCCCCGCGGCCGAGGAGAACTCGCCCACGCCACGGGAACTCAATGCCATGTACGTGCGTGCCGCCTACTACGGCACCGGCCTCGCCGACGAGCTGATGCGCACGGTGCTGCCGGACGACGCCGACACCTCACTCTGGGTGTTCGAGGAGAACCCCCGCGCGCAGGCCTTCTACAAGAAGTACGGCTTCGAACTCGACGGGGAACGCCGAGTCGAAGCCTTCAGTCCCGCAATGCAGGTGCGGATGGTGCGCCGGGCGCCGCGCGACGAGGACCGGCGCCCGACGCCCGGGATCACGCCGCGCCGTTGATGCAGTCCACCTGCTGGCTGATCGACTGCACCACGCACGCCAGGCGCGAGGTCACGTTCGACGACAGGCCGCTCACGCTATTGGTGTCGAGCAGGCTGCCGACCGGGGTGACCGTGGTGGTCTTCACGTCGGGGACGTACGGGTCCAGCGTCAACGGCTCGGCGTTCGCGGCGGCCGGGGCCGCGGCCAGCGCCGCACCCGCGGCCAGCGCGACGAAAACACCACGGGCAGTCTTCTTCTGCATACACATGCTCCTGAATCAGGTAACGGATCCGCGCTACGGCAGACGCCAGTCCACCGGCGCGGCCCCTAGGGTACCCAGCAATTCGTTGGTTCGGGAGAAAGGCCGAGAACCGAAGAATCCTCGCGAAGCCGACAGCGGTGAGGGATGGGCGGATTCGATGTACGGAGTGCTGCCCAGCATGGGTTTCAATGTCGAGGCGTCGCGGCCCCACAGAATCGCCACCAGCGGCTGGTCCCGGGCCACCAGCGCGCGAATTGCCTGCTCGGTCACCGCTTCCCAGCCCTTGCCGCGATGCGAGGCCGGCTGGCCCGGCTGCACGGTCAGCACTCGGTTCAGCATCAGCACCCCCTGATCGCACCACGGCGACAGATCACCGTTGGACGGCGTCGGGAAGCCGAGATCCTTGGAGTACTCCGAGTAGATGTTCGACAGGCTGCGCGGAATGGGCGAAACATCCGGGGCCACCGAGAAACTCAGCCCCACCGGATGCCCCGGCGTCGGATACGGATCCTGGCCGACGATGAGGACCCGCACCTTGTCGAACGGCCGCTGGAAGGCCCGCAGCACGTTCTCCCCCTTCGGGAGATAGCCACGCCCCTCGGCGTTTTCGGTTCGCAGGAATTCACCCATCGCGGCAATGCGGTCGGTCACCGGCTCGAGGGCCTCGGCCCAGCCCGTATCGATGACTTCCGACAGTGGTTTCGCACCCATGTCGGGAAAACTTATCGTGTCGAGTTTCATCGCGGTACCGGACCCGGCTATGCGAAGGATTCCCAACCGGCCGGTCCGGACCGGAGGGTGCCGTCGACGGTGACGCCCGCGCCGGCGCGGACCTGTCCGATGCGCACCCAGCCCTCCGGCACATCGCCCGAATCGGCGAAAGTCGCTGCGAATGCGTGGTCTTCGCCGCCCGACAGAATCCAGTCGAGGGGGTTGACGCCCAGCGCCTTCCCCACCGCCGCCAGTCCGGGATCGGCCAGTGTCGCCGCCGCCAGATCGATGGCCACACCGGAGGATTCGGCGATATGTCCGAGATCGGCGAGCAGCCCGTCCGACACGTCGGTCAGCGCGGTGATCTCCGCGGTGTCCGGCAGCTCCAGCACTGCCTCGTACGGCGGCCGCGGAACCCGGTGCGCGGCAACGGCGTCCGCGAACTCGGCGGCGTCGGCCCCGGCCGTCAGCACCGCCAGCCCCGCGGCCGACCAGCCCAGCCGCCCGGCCACCGCCACCACGTCGCCCGGCCGCGCCCCCGACAGCTTGATGGGCGCGCGGCGCGGATCGCCGAACGCCGTCACCGAAAGGATCAGCAGCGGGCTGCGCACCATGTCGCCCCCCGCGATCGAGGCCCCGGCCCGCCCGGCCTCGGCCCACAGGCCGTCCGCCAGCGCGCGCACGAATTCGACCGGGGTGTCCGACGGGCAGCCCAGGCCCACCACGAAGGCGCTGGGCACCGCGCCCATGGCGACCACGTCCGCGGCGTTCTGCGCAATGGCCTTGCGGCCGATATCGTGCGCGCTCGACCAGTCGGTGCGGAAGTGCCGGTCCTGCACGAGCATGTCGGTGGTCACCACGAACCGGCCCTCGGGCGCGGCGATCACCGCCGCGTCGTCGCCCGGACCGAGCAGCACCCCCGGCGTCTGCGTCCGCCCCTGGTTCACCAGCGCGATGAGGCCGAATTCCCCGAGCTCGCCCACGGTGCGGGCGGCCGGAACGGACTGCGGCCTGCTGCTGGCGGTGATGGCGGTCTCCTTCGGGACGAGTGTGATGCGGACGCCTGATCGCTCGACGGTACCCTCGAACCCGCAATCGACGACCAGCAGCCGGGACGCGTGCCCGGCACGCCACGATCGGGGACCGACGACCGGATGAGCAACGACACCCGCGGCACCGAACCGGACACCACGCCGGAGCGCACCGACGCGACCGACGCCGACGCGGCGAAGGCCGCCGACGCCACGGAGCAGGCCACCGACGCCACGGCGGCGGAGACCGCAGACGCCGCGAAGTCGGAGGACTCGGAGGTCGCGGAGTCGAAGGATTCCGACGCCGTTGAAGAGTCTGCCGCGAGCCAGGACTCGGACGAGGACTATGAGGTCCGCCGCTCGCCGGCGCTCATCGCCACCGCCGTCGCCCTCCCGGTCGCGCTGGTCGTCGGGCTGCTCGTCATGGGTGTGCTGGCCAATCGGCACCACAGCCGCGACCCGCTGGTCCTGGGCGCCGTGCCCGCGCCGACCGCGTCCGGCCCGGAGTGCACCGCGCTGATGCCCGCGCTGCCCGACAAGATCGGCGACTACACCACCTCCGAGCTGGTGCAGCCCGCGCCGCCCGCCACGCACGCCTGGCAGCTGCCGGACGGCGGCGACGCCATCGTGGTGCGCTGCGGCCTGGATCGGCCGCTGGAATTCGTCAAGTCCTCGAGCATGAACCAGATCCAGACCAGCAAAGCGGCCAATGGGGACTCGGGCGTCAACTGGTTCGAGGTGCGTGACCAGACCAGCGGTGTCACCTCCGGCACCTACTGGGCGGTGGACCGTGGCATCTATATCGCGCTGACCATGCCCGACAATGCCGGACCCGGTCCGTTGCAGGACATTTCGGCGGCCATCCAGCAGACGATCCCGCAGAAGCCGATCGACCCGAACCCGATCCCGAACTGACGGCAGCCGGTCCGGCGGATATATCTGCCGGTGCTCGCTCCATCCGTCAGAGCTTGCGGAGCGTGGCCTTCCCGGCCGTGAGGTCGATCTCCACGCCCTCGTCCCCGTCACCCGGGTTCTCCCGGTGCATCAGTACCGACTGCCGCTGCTCCATCTCGTGCCGCTTGGCCGAGTTGAACGCCGCGTCGAACTGCTCCAGGCCGATGGCCGCCGCGCTGCGGTCGCCATCCTCGGCCCGCATCCACGGCAGCGCGGTCCGCCCGGTCACCCTGCGGTAGGCCACATCGGCGAAGGCCACCGCGATGATCAGCAGGGCCAGGCCGGGAATCGTCAGAGCCACGATCACCTGATCGAGGCTACGCCCGGCCCGAGGCGGCTGCCGTCGCCCGCAGGTCGCATGCGAACGGCCCGGTCCCTCATCCGAATTGATGAACCGGGCCGCCGGAGATGCGGTCAGCGCAGGCCGGTGCCGCGCGCGCGAGCCGTCTCGATGAGGGTGCTCACCAGCGTCCGGTTGTCGATGCCGGTGGCCTCCCACATGCGCGGGTACATGGAGATGGCGGTGAACCCGGGCATGGTGTTGATCTCGTTGATGACCGGACCGTCGGCGGTCACGAAGAAGTCGACGCGGGCCAGGCCCTGGCAGTCCAGCGCCCGGAAGGCCTGCACCGCCAGCTCCCGGATCTGCTGGGACACATCGTCGTCCAGCTTGGCGGGGACGTCGAACTCGCAGACGTCGTCGAGGTACTTGGTGTCGAAATCGTAGAAGGCGGGCGCCTCGGCGTCGTCCTCGGGCATCCGGATCTCTGCCACCACACTGGCTTCCACCCTGCCGTCCGGGAATTCCAGTACGCCGCACTCGACTTCGCGGCCGACGATGCCGGCCTCCACGATCACCTTCGGGTCGTGGCGGCGCGCGGTCTCGATGGCGGCGTCGAGCTCGTCCCAGCTGTCCACCTTGGTGATGCCGATGGACGACCCGCCGCGGGCGGGCTTCACGAAGACCGGCAGCGCCAGGCGAGCCCGGTCGGCGTCGGCGACCGTCGTCACGCCGGGCCGCAGCACCACCTGCACGCCGATCGGAAGACCTTCGGCCGCAAGGAGTTTCTTGGTGAACTCCTTGTCCATCCCGGCCGCGCTGGCCAGCACGCCCGGACCCACATAGGGCAGCTCGGCCAGCTCCAGCAGACCCTGCAGGGTGCCGTCCTCACCGAAGGCGCCGTGCAGCACCGGGAACACCACGTCCACGACGCCCAGCACGGTGTCGGCGCCGTCCAGCGGCACCAGCGCGCCGCCGCGCGAGGGATCGGCGGTCAGCGCCAGCGCGGTGCCCTGTTCGTCGACCGCGGGTAGCGCTCGATCCTGCGCGGACAGCGCCCGCGGATCCGCGTCGCCGAGCACCCAGGTGCCGTCGCGCGTGATGCCGATCGGAACCGCCTCGTACCGTTCGGGATCGAGGCTCGCCAGCACGGTGCGTGCCGAGACACACGACACCCCGTGCTCGTTGCTGCGGCCGCCGAACACCACCGCCACCCTGGTCCTGTTGGTCATGCCCCGAACCGTACCCGGTCGAATATGGCGGCAGTGTTACACGGTCGCCCCGACCAGGGACAGGTCATTCCGATTTCAGGCGGCGCCCCTGCAACTGTCCGACCGCCTCGGCCGCCGACAGCCCCTCGTGGCACACCTGGTGCACCGCATTGGTGAGCGGCATTTCCACCCCGTGCGCCGCGGCCAGCGCCCGCACCGATGTGCAGGACTTCACACCCTCCACGACCTGGCCATGAGTAGCGTCCAGCGCGGTCTCCATGGTGCCGCCCGCACCCAGCGCGTGCCCGAAGGAGCGATTGCGCGACAACGGCGAGGTGCAGGTGGCCACCAGATCGCCGACACCCGCCAGCCCCGCGAAGGTGACCGGCTCCGCGCCCACGGCCACCCCGAGCCGGATGATCTCGGCCAGCCCGCGGGTGATGAGGGTGGCGATCGAGTTGTCGCCCAACCCCATCCCCGAGGCGATGCCGCAGGCCAGCGCGATCACGTTCTTGCAGGCGCCGCCGATCTCGCAGCCGATCACATCGGAATTGGTGTACGGCCGGAAATAGCCGGTGGCGCAGGCGTGCTGGACCGCCTCGGCCCGCGCCACGTCCGGGCAGGCCACGACGGTCGCGGCGGGCTGGCCGGCCGCGATCTCGTGCGACAGGTTCGGGCCCGACAGCACCGCGATCCGGCTCGGATCCGCGCCGCTGACCTCCGCGACGACCTGGCTCATGCGCAGCAGGGTCCCGGTCTCGATGCCCTTGGCCAGGCTCAGCAGCGTGGCATCGGCCGGGATGAGGTCCTTCCAGGCCGCGAGATTGGTCCGCAGCGACTGTGAGGGCACCGCCAGCACCACGATGTCGGCACCGTCCAGCGCGACCACGGGATCATCGGTCGCGGCCAGGGGCGGCAACGCCACATCGGGCAGATACCAGGGATTGCGATGCTCGGTGGCAAGCACTTTGGCCACCTCCGGCCGTCGAGCCCACACGATGGTCTCGGTTCCCGCCTCCGCCAACACCTTCGCGAACGCGGTCCCCCACGACCCCGCGCCCAACACCGCTGCCCTTGCCATCTGCTCAATATATGCGTGTGTGATCGGAGCCATGCCGTTGTGGCATCTCCTGGAATTCGACGCCGCTCACACGGCCGTCATCTTGGAGTGGGAGGATTCGGGCATGCGCGCGGCCGGAGCGGAGCGGAGGGCACAGTGAACACAGCCGTGCACGCGGTGATCGCGGTCAAGAGTCTCGGACTGGCCAAGAGTCGGTTGTCCGATGGGCTGCCCGCGCATCAACGGCCGCGCCTGGTGCTGGCCATGCTGTCGGACACGGTGACCGCCGCGGCCGCCGCCCGCGGGGTGGCCTCGGTGACGGTGGTGACCCCGGATCCGGCGGTCGCCGATCTGGTGCGCGACCTGGGCGCGACGGTCCATCCCGAACCCGCCGCGGTCCCGCCGCACACCAGCGGACTGAACGCCGCCCTGGCCGCGGGCGCGGCCGCGGTGCGAAAGGCCCACGGCCCGGTCGATCTGCTTGCCCTGCAAGCGGATCTGCCCGCGCTGCGCCCGGCCGAACTCTGCGACATGCTGGCGAGCACCGGGCATCAGCGCTCGGTGGTCGCCGATCACGAGGGCAGCGGCACCGTCGCCCTGCTGGTGCGCGGCGGATCCGCCGCGCTGAACCCGCTTTTCGGTCCGGACTCCGCCCGCCGTCACATCGCCGGCGGCGCGGTGGAGTTGCTGGGCAACTGGCCCGGGCTGCGGCAGGACGTCGACACCGCCGCGGATCTCGAACGCGCCGCCGCGCTCGGGGTCGGAACGGCCACCGGCGCGCTGCTGCGTGAAATCGGCGTGTCGCAGGCGTGTCGAGGAATCGACGATATGCACCGAGCCGGGTCCTCACTGTGCTGACGCGGCGTGATCTGCGCTGCAATGGACGGTGTCAGTTCGGCACCCCACCCGCGACATAAGGAATGATCGTGAGAGTGAGCGATACGGATACCGTCAAGCAATCGCCGCTACTACCGGCGGCGCCGCCCGCGGCAACCCCACCGCCCACCGCCATAGCGCCGCTCCCGGCGGACCGCTACGTCAATCGGGAACTCAGCTGGCTCGATTTCAACGCCCGCGTCCTCGCCCTCGCCGAGGACCATTCCCAGCCGCTGCTCGAGCGCGCCAAATTCCTCGCCATTTTCGCCTCGAATCTGGACGAGTTCTACATGGTCCGGGTGGCCGGTCTGAAGCGCCGCGCGGAAACCGGACTGTCGGTGCGATCCGCCGACGGCCTGTCCCCCACCGAGCAGCTCGAGATGATCGCCGTCCGCACCCAGGAGATCGGCGAGCGCCACGCCCGCGTCTTCCTGGACCAGGTGCTGCCCGCGCTGACCGCCGAGGGCATCGCCATCATCCGCTGGGCCGATCTGGAGGACACCGAGCGGCAGCGCCTGTCCGGATATTTCCAGGATCAGGTCTTCCCGGTGCTGACCCCACTGGCGGTCGACCCGGCCCACCCGTTCCCCTACATCAGTGGCCTGAGCCTGAATCTCGCCGTGACGGTGAAGGATTCGATCACCGGCGGTGAGCACTTCGCCCGGGTCAAGGTGCCCGACAATGTGGATCGCTTCGTCCGGGTCCGCCGGGTCGCGGCCGGCAATACCGCCCCGGGCCGGGATTCCGCTGCGGCACAAGGCTCGTCCCTGGCCGCCTTCCTCCCCATGGAGGAGCTGATCGCCGCGCATCTGGATCAGCTGTTCCCGGGAATGGAAGTGGTGGAACAGCATTCGTTCCGGATCACCCGCAATGCCGACCTGGAGGTCGAGGAGGATCGCGACGAGGATCTGCTGCAGGCCCTGGAGCGCGAACTCGCCCGCCGCCGCTTCGGATCCCCGGTGCGCCTGGAAGTCTCCGACGACATGACCGAGCACATGCTCGATCTGCTGCTGCGCGAACTCGACGTGGACCCGGCCGACGTCATCCAGGTGCCCGGCCTGCTCGACCTGTCCTGCCTGTGGCAGGTCTACGGCGTGGACCGCCCCAACCTCAAGGACGCCCCCTACGTCCCGGCCACCCCGCCGGCGTTCGGCGAACGCGAAACGCCCCGAAACGTTTTCGCCGCCCTGCGTGAGAGCGACGTGCTGGTGCACCACCCCTACGACTCCTTCTCCACCAGCGTGCAGCGCTTCATCGAGCAGGCCGCCGCCGACCCGCAGGTGCTTGCCATCAAGCAGACCCTGTACCGCACCTCGGGTGACTCCCCCATCGTGAACGCACTCATCGACGCCGCCGAGGCGGGCAAGCAGGTGGTCGCGCTGGTCGAGATCAAGGCCCGCTTCGACGAGCAGGCCAATATCAAATGGGCGCGGGCGCTGGAGCAGGCCGGCGTGCACGTGGTCTACGGCCTGGTCGGGCTCAAGACCCACTGCAAGACCTGCCTGGTGGTGCGGCGCGAGGGTGCCACCATCCGTCGCTACTGCCACATCGGCACCGGTAATTACAATCCCAAGACCGCACGCCTGTACGAGGACGTCGGATTGCTCACGGCCGCACCGGAGATCGGCGCGGACCTCACCGACCTGTTCAACTCGCTGACCGGGTACTCGCGAAAGGCCAACTACCGCAACCTGCTGGTCGCCCCGACCGGCGTGCGCGCGGGCATCATCGAACGCATCGAGCGTGAGGTCGAGCTGGCCTCGCAGGGCGAACCGGCGCGAATCCGGCTGAAGGCCAACGCCATCGTCGACGAGCAGATCATCGACGCCCTCTACCGCGCCTCCCAGTCCGGGGTGCCGGTCGACATCGTGGTGCGCGGCATCTGCGGGCTGCGGCCCGGGGTCGCGGGTATGAGCGAGAACATCCGGGTGCGCTCGATTCTCGGCCGCTTCCTGGAACATTCGCGTGTTCTGCACTTCCAGGCGCAGAACGAGTACTGGATCGGCAGCGCCGACATGATGCACCGCAACCTGGACCGGCGCGTGGAAGTGCTGGCGCAGGTGAAGGATCCGAAGCTGACCGAGCAGCTGGGCCAGGTGTTCGACTCCGCGCTGCACCCGGCCACCCGCTGCTGGGTGCTGCAGGCCGACGGCAGCTGGACCGCCCAGCCCGGACCCGACGTCCCCGGCGATCAGATCCGCGATCACCAGGAGCACCTGATGCGGCTGCGACGTCCGGTGCAGCACCAGTGAGCCCGGCCCACTCCGACCCTGCCGCCGATTTCGCCGATCCCCGCGTCGCCGCCAATATTCTGGCGGCGGGCGCGGTGCTGTGGCGTCCGGCGGCAGATGGCGCGCTCGAGATCGCCCTGGTGCACCGGCCCAAATACGACGACTGGTCGCTGCCCAAGGGGAAATTGGATCCCGGTGAGACGCCGGTGGTCACGGCCGTGCGCGAGGTAGCCGAGGAAACGGGCCTGAATTCGCGCCTGGGCCGCTATCTGGGCCACGTGACGTATCCGGTGACCGGGCACCGCAAGCTCAAGCGAGTGGACTACTGGGCCGCCCGGGTCCTGGACGGGGCGTTCGAGTCCAATCTGGAGGTCGACGTCCTGGACTGGCGCCGTCTCGACACCGTGATGGACGCCCTGTCCTATCCCATGGACCGCAGCATCGTCCGGAACTTCCTGCGCCATCCCGCCGAAACCGCCACCCTGCTGCTGGTGCGGCACGCCAAGGCCGGTCGCAGCGACCGTTTCGCCGGTGACGACGACCTGCGCCCGCTCGAAAAGGCCGGTCGCGCACAGGCTCGCGCCCTGGTGCCGAACCTGCTCGCCTTCGGCGCGGCCGAAATCCTCTCCGCCCCACCGGACCGCTGTGTCCAAACTGTGACCCCGCTGGCGGAAAAGCTGGGCGTGGACGTGGAACTCGAACCGCTGTTCTCCGAATCCGGTTATGCGGCAGCACCCGATGCCGCCCGCAAACGCGCCCGCGACCTGGTCTCCGCCGATACCGTGCGGGTGATCTCCAGTCAGGGCAAGGTGATTCCGGATCTGCTGGAGTGGTGGGCCGCCGCCGACGGCATCAGCCTGCCACCGGCCCGCAATCGCAAGGGCAGCGTCTGGGTGCTGTCCTTCCACGACGGCCGTCTGATCGCGGCCGACCATCTCGACCGCGCTCTCACCCCGGCCGATCTCCCCCGGGGCTGACGGCTTTCCGGCCCGTCGGCGGGCGTTTTTTCCCCGCCGTGCCGACAGCCCGGCCCCGGCGAGAACCCTTGGAACGCCACCGTACCGGCCCCTGTCCGGCCGAATCCATCCGCCGCCCTGCCGATTTCCGCCGTGCGTACTGCCGATTTCCGCCTGGCACACTGCCGATTCCAGCCCCCATCGAACCCCCAAACCCACCCCCACACACATGCGAGACGGCCCGGCGATGCCGGGCCGTCTCGCGTGTTGTCCTGCTCGAAAACCCCCGTCAGCGACGGGTTGTGGCCTCGCTACCGGCGAGCGGTGCGCTTGGCCGCGGTCTTCTTGGCGGGAGCCTTCTTGGCCGTCTTCTTGGCCGTGACCTTCGCAGCGGTGGCCTTGGTGGCCTTCTTGGCGACCGTGGTCTTCTTGGCAGCAGTGGCCTTGGCCGGGGTCTTCTTCGCGACCGTCTTCTTCGCCGCCGTCTTCTTGGCCGTGGCCTTCTTGGCGGGCGCCTTCGAGGCGGCCTTCTTGGCCGTGGTCTTGGCCGGTGCCTTGGTGGCGGCCTTCTTGGCCGCCTTCTTGGCGGTGGTCTTCTTGGCGGTGGTCTTACCCGAAACCGGGGCGGCCACACCGCGCTTCACGGCCGGGCCGCTCGAAGCGATCTTCTGCTTGCCGGCAATGATCGCCTTGAACTGAGCGCCGGGACGGAACGCCGGCACCGAAGTCGGCTTCACCTTGACGGTTTCGCCGGTGCGCGGGTTACGAGCGACCCGGGCGGCCCGCTTACGCTGTTCGAAGACACCGAATCCGGTGATGGTGACGCTCTGACCTTTGTTCACAGCACGCACGATCGTGTCGACCATCTGCTCAACTGCAGCAGTAGCGGTGCGCCTGTCAGTACCCAACTTCTCGGTCAGAACATCGATCAGTTCCGCCTTGTTCATTGAATCCTCCGCAGACTAATGGCCCGTCGTCGGACCGACTAGGTACCACGGTAAACCCTTTCCGGGCAAGAGTCTATGTGCCACGCGGAAATACATGACGCATGGCACACGCTCAGCTACCTGGTTTGAGGGGGTTCAGCTAACGCCCATCAATGATTACGTCTGCGAAATACGGGCCGGAATGGTGGCGGGTTTCCAAGTCGGCCTTGCGTTTTCGAACCGGTCGATCTCATCACTGTGCCGCAGAGTGAGCCCGATGTCGTCCAGCCCTTCCAGCAGGCGCCACCGGGTGTAGTCGTCAATATCGAACGGCAACACGACCGTTCCAGCCGAGACGGTTCGCGCCTCGAGGTCCACCGCCAATTCCAAACCCGGCTGTTCCTCGAGCAACTTCCAGAGCAATTCCACATCGCTCTGCGCCATCCGGGCCGTCAGAAGCCCGTCCTTGCCCGCGTTCCCGCGGAAGATGTCGGCGAAGCGAGACGAGATCACCACCCGGAACCCGTAGTCCTTCAAGGCCCAAACAGCGTGCTCACGTGAGGATCCGGTACCAAAATCCGGACCAGCGACCAGCACACTACCCCGGTTGAAGGGCTCGGTGTTCAGAATGAAGTTCGGATCCGTCCGCCACGCCGCGAACAGGCCGTCCTCGAAACCCGTTCGGGTAACGCGCTTCAGATACACCGCCGGGATGATCTGGTCGGTGTCGACATTGGATCGGCGCAACGGAACGCCGATCCCCTTGTGGACCTTGAAGGCTTCCATCGGTGATTCTCCTGAGTCTGTGGGGGCAGCGGCATCTGGGCCGCTACCGGAATGTGATCAGTTCAGATCCGCAGGTGAGGACAGGGTTCCGCGCACCGCGGTGGCCGCGGCGACCAGCGGCGAGACCAGGTGCGTGCGACCGCCCTTGCCCTGTCGCCCTTCGAAGTTCCGGTTCGAGGTGGCGGCGCAGCGCTGACCGGGGGAAAGCTGATCCGGGTTCATGCCCAGGCACATCGAGCATCCCGGCTGGCGCCATTCCGCGCCCGCGGCGGTGAAAATCTCGCCCAGACCCTCTTTTTCCGCCTGCAGCCGCACCCGCATCGAGCCCGGCACGATCAGCATGCGTACACCGTCCGCGACCTTTCGGCCCGTCAGAATGTCTGCGACCGCGCGCAAATCCTCGATCCGGCCATTGGTGCACGAACCCACGAAAACCGTGTCCACGGTGACATCCCGCAGCGGAGTGCCCGGCCGCAGGTCCATGTACTGCAGCGCCTTCTCGGCGGCCGCGCGCTCGTTCTCGTCGACAATCTGCTCCGGATCCGGCACCGAGTCGCCCAGCGGCGCACCCTGTCCCGGGTTGGTGCCCCAGGTGACGAAGGGGGTCAGCGCGGAGGCGTCGATGTGGACCTCCGCGTCGAAAACCGCGCCCTCATCGGTCTTCAGGGCGTCCCAGGCGGCCACGGCGGCCTCCCAGTCCGCGCCCTCGGGCGCGTGCGGGCGGCCCTTCAGGAACTCGTAGGTGACCTCGTCGGGCGCGACCATGCCCGCGCGGGCGCCGGCCTCGATCGACATGTTGCACATGGTCATCCGGGCCTCCATGGACATGCCGCGCACCGCCTCGCCGCGGTACTCCAGCACGTAGCCCTGGCCGCCGCCGGTGCCGATCTGCGCGATGACCGCCAGGATCACGTCCTTGGAGGTGACGCCCGCGGGCAGCCGCCCATCGATATTGATGGCCATGGTCTTGAACGGGCGCAGCGACAAAGTCTGCGTCGCCAGCACGTGTTCCACTTCCGAGGTGCCGATGCCCATCGCCAGCGCGCCGAACGCACCGTGGGTGGAGGTGTGCGAATCACCGCACACCACCGTGGTTCCCGGCTGGGTCAGGCCCAGCTGCGGGCCCACCACGTGGACGATGCCCTGATCGAGATCGCCCATCGGGTGCAGGCGCACACCGAATTCCTCGCAGTTCTTGCGCAGCGTCTCGACCTGCAGGCGCGACACCGGATCCGCGATCGGCTTGTCGATGTCGATGGTCGGGACGTTGTGGTCCTCGGTGGCGATGGTGAGATCCGGGCGGCGCACCGGGCGACCCGCGGCGCGCAGTCCGTCGAACGCCTGCGGGCTGGTGACCTCGTGCACCAGGTGCAGGTCGATGTAGATGAGGTCGGGTTCGCGATTCGCGCCCTCGCCCGCGCCGCGGACGACGACGTGCTGGTCCCAGACCTTCTCCGCCAGAGTGCGTGGCCGGTCGGCCATAACTGCTCACCTCTCGATTGACATATCCACGCCCGGTTGGTGTGCGCGGTGACTGACGTCCGAGCTGGGAGCGGCTGGTTTGCATTTCCCAACATGCGAGACGCTAATATCGTTCTATGAGACAGCATAGCGGTATCGGGGTTCTGGACAAAGCGATGGCCGTCCTGCACGCCGTAGCCGAGCAACCCTGCGGCCTCAACGAGCTCTGCACCCGCACCGGACTGCCCCGCGCCACCGCGCACCGCCTGGCCGTGGGCCTGGAAACCCACCGCATGCTGGCCCGTGACAGCCAGGGTCTGTGGCGGCCCGGCCCGGCCCTGTCGGAGCTGGCGACAACCGCCAGCGACCCGCTCCTCGACGCCGCCGCCACCATCCTGCCGCGCCTGCGCGAGATCACCGGCGAGAGCGTGCAGCTCTATCGGCGCGACGGCAATGCCCGCGTCTGCGTGGCCGCCATGGAACCCGCCGCGGGCCTGCGCGACACCGTGCCGATCGGGGCGCGCCTACCGCTCACCGCGGGCTCGGCCGCCAAGGTGCTACTGGCCTGGGCCGATCCCGAGATGCAGCGCACGGTCCTGCCCGAGGCCGTCTTCGGCGAGCGGGCCCTGGCCGAGGTGCGCCGCCGCGGCTGGGCGCAGAGCGCGGCCGAGCGCGCGGCCGGCGTGGCCAGCGTGTCCGCGCCCGTGCGCGACGCCGCGGGCGGCGTGGTCGCGGCCGTCTCGGTATCCGGACCCATCGACCGCATGGGCCGCCGCCCGGGCGCGCGCTGGGCCGCCGATCTGGTGGCCGCCGCCGACGCCCTCCACAAGCGCCTCTGACGGACTTTGCGGGCCCGGGGCAACCCTGGAGGTGGCCACTGCCGTCACGACAGCCCCACGGGTCGCTCAGCCACCCGCCCGCAGTTGCTCGACTTCCCGACCGCAGCCCCCGCCGGATTCCGGCGGGGGCTGCGCTGGTTTCCGGGCCCGGAGGTGCCGTCTCCAGGGTCGGATCGGCCGCTCCGGCTGTGAGCCAGGTGGCAGGAAATGGCCACTGTGACCGCGCTCATACGCCGTAAATTACAGTCGGCCCATGGGAGTTAATCAACGCGCGCAGATCGTGATGTCCGACCAGGAGATCACCGAATTCATCGAGCGCAGCCGCATCGCCACCATGGCCACGCTGGGCGCCACGGGCGCACCGCATCTGGTCGCCATGTGGTACGCGGTGATCGACGGCGAGATCTGGTTCGAGACCAAGGCCAAGGCCCAGAAGACGGTGAACCTGCGCCGCGATCCGCGCATCACCGTGATGCTCGAGGCCGGCGACACCTACGACCAGCTGCGCGGTATCTCCATCGAGGGCCGCGCAGAGGTCGTCGACGACCCCGAGGCGCTGTTCAAGGTGGGAATCAGCGTCTGGGAGCGCTACACCGGGCCGTACAGCGACGAGGCCAAGCCGTTCGTGGAGGCCATGCTGAACAAGCGGGTGGCCGTGCGCGTGGTGCCCGAGCGCGTCCGCAGCTGGGATCACCGCAAACTCGGCCTGCCCGCCATGCCGCTGGGCGGCAGCACCGCTGGTCAGCAACCATAGGCACGGCTGGCCGGCAACCATGGTGGCCGCTGGTCGGCAACCATGGTCATACAGAAAAGTGAAGGCCCCCAGCCGTTCGGCTGGGGGCCTTCGCTTTGTAGTCCCGACGGGATTTGAACCCGCGCTACCGCCTTGAGAGGGCGGCGTCCTAGGCCGCTAGACGACGGGACCAGGATGAGATTTCGGCAGACTTTGTGGTCCGCCGAAGCTTCTCGAATTCGAGAGCCGGAGCTCTCGCAGCTGGGGTACCAGGACTCGAACCTAGAATGGCTGAACCAGAATCAGCTGTGTTGCCAATTACACCATACCCCATTGACCTGGGCTTTCGGGTTCCTCCCGGGGGAAGCTCCCGACCGCTTTCCGGCCGAGAAGAAGATTAGCAGCATCCCCCGGCAGATACACAAACCGGCTGGTCAGAGGCCGGTTTGTGCATCATTTCGGATTTCCCGCGGGCCGTCGCGGCAGCGATCTCAGGCGATCCCGGCGAGCGCGGACCGCATGCGGTCCATGGTGAGCTCGCGGCCCAGCAGTTCCAGCGACTCGAACAGCGGCGGGCTGATGTGGGATCCGGTCACCGCCACGCGCACGGGCGCGAAGGCCTTGTTCGGCTTGAGGCCCAGTTCGTCGATGAGCGCGGCTTTGAGCGCCTCTTCCAGGGGCGTGACGGTCCATTCCGAAACGCCTTCGAGGGCTTTCACCGCCGCCTGCAGCACCGGAGCGGCATCGGGGCCCAGATTCTTTTTCTCCGCGGCGGGGTCGATCGCGAACTCTTCGGGCTTGATGAAGAGGAACTTCAGCAGATCCCAGGCTTCGCCGAGCACCTTGATCCGGGTCTGCACCAGATCGGCCGCCGTTTCGAACAGCTTCTCGTCGATCTCGGCGCCGATATGGCCGTGTCCGGTAAGGAACTCGCGCAGCCGGTGAGCAAAATCACCGGGGGTCAGCCGCCGAATATGTTCGGCGTTCAGCGCATCGGCCTTCTTCTGGTCGAATCGAGCCGGATTCGAATTCACCTTCGAGATATCGAAGGCTTCCACCATCTCTGCCATCGAGAACAGGTCATGATCATCGGCGATGCTCCAGCCGAGCAGTGCCAGATAATTCAGCAAACCCTCGGGAATGAACCCGCGGTCGCGGTGATGGAAGAGATTCGACTCCGGATCACGCTTGGACAACTTCTTGTTGCCCTGGCCCATCACGAAGGGCAGGTGACCGAACTCCGGGGTGAACTCCGCGACGCCGATTCGTTTCAGCGACTCGTAGAGCGCGAGCTGCCGCGGAGTGGAGGACAGCAGATCCTCGCCGCGCAAAACGTGGGTGATCTTCATCATGGCGTCGTCGACCGGGTTGACCAGCGTATAGAGCGGATCGCCATTACCGCGGGTGAGCGCGAAGTCGGGGACCACGCCCGCGCGGAACGTGGTCTCGCCGCGCACCAGGTCGTTCCAGGTGAGGTCCCGGTCGGGCATGCGCAGCCGGACCACCGCCGGGCGGCCCTCGGCCTTGTAGGCGGCGATCTGCTCGGCGGTCAGGTCGCGGTCGAAGTTGTCGTAGCCGAGCTTGGGATCGCGGCCGGCGGCCTTGTGCCGGTCCTCGACTTCGTCAGGCGTGGAGAAGGATTCGTAGGCCTCCCCCGCCGCCAGCAGCCGCTGCACCACATCGAGATGAATGTCACGCCGCTGCGACTGCCGGTACGGGCCGTAGGAGCCGCCGACCTCGGGGCCCTCGTCCCAGGTGAGGCCGAGCCAGCGCAGGGCGTCGAGGATGGCGTTGTAGGACTCCTCGGAATCGCGTGCGGCGTCGGTGTCTTCGATGCGGAAGACGAAGGTGCCGCCGTGGTGGCGCGCGTAGGCCCAGTTGAACAGGGCGGTACGGACCAGACCCACATGCGGTGTGCCGGTGGGTGACGGGCAGAAACGAACCCGGACGTCAGTCATGGCTCTCTTTCGTTCAGCGTTTGGCGGCAACGGGATTGGACAGGGTGCCGATGCCGGAGACGGTCACCGATACGGTCTGGCCGGCCTGCAGCGGGCCGACGCCCTCCGGGGTGCCGGTGAGGATGACATCGCCCGGGAGCAAGGTCATTACGGCGGTGACCCACTCGATCAGCTTCGGAATATCGTGCAGCAGAAGTGAAGTGCGGCTGCGCTGCTTGACCTGGCCGTCGACCTCGGTGACGATCTCCAGATCCGAAGGGTCCAGCGCGGTCTCGATCCACGGGCCCAGCGGGCAGAAGGTGTCGTAGCCCTTGGCGCGGGTCCACTGGCCGTCGTGGCGCTGCTGGTCGCGGGCGGTGACGTCATTGGCGACGGTATAGCCCAGGATCACCTCGTTGGCGCGGGCGGCGGGCACGTCCTTGCAGGGGCGGCCGATGACGATCGCCAGTTCGCCCTCGTAGTCGACCTGAGAAGAGCTGGGCGGCAGGATGATCGGAGCGTTGGGGCTCTGGATCGAGGTGCTCGGCTTCATGAAGATGACCGGGTCGGCCGGGGCCGGGCCGCCCATCTCCTCGGCGTGCGCGGCGTAGTTCTTGCCGATGCAGATCACCTTGCTGGCGAGGATCGGGGCCAGCAGCCGCACGTCGGCCAGCGGCCAGCTGCGACCGGTGAAGGTCGGGGTGCCGAACGGGTGTTCGGCAATCTCCCGGACGACGGCGTCGGAACCGTCCCCTTCGATGCTGACGAAAGCGACTCCATCTGGGCTGGCAACTCGACCTAGGCGCATGGTTGGCATCCTATCGACCGGCCTCGACCTGCCCGAACGCGCCCAACCGCGGGGCGGGACCGGAACTGGGGACCAGGGCGGGCCGGGCAGCGGCTGGGCCCGCCGGGAGGGGTGGCATTCCGGCCCGCATCGCCCCGATCCGAATGTGGAAAGCCCTTATACGCAAGCGAACTCGGGTCTCGCGAGTGGACTCACAAGATCAGTGGGCGAGTGTGAGCAAACTGACAGCTCGTCCCAGAAATCGTCTTGCGCATCACGTGTACGGTGAGATCCGATGTTCACACAGTAGGACGTTGATTCCATATAGTGAGACTGAGGTGAGGGCCATGGCCACCGTGACACAAATCGGGACGACACGACGGTGGACCATGCTGGCGCTCGGTGTCTTCGCCCAGAGCTCCAGCGCCGCGCTGGTGCACGGCACCGCCTTCCTGCTGCCCGCACTGACCCAGCGCGGAATGCCGCTGGCCACCGCCGGTCTGCTGGTCGCCATGCCCACCGTCGGCCTGGTCTGCACGTTGATCGCGTGGGGCTGGATCGTCGATCATGTGGGCGAGCACAAGGCCCTGGTGGCCGGTCCCGCGCTGATGTTCGCGGCGGGCGCGGCGGCGGCGACGGTCTCGAACTATGTTGCGCTGGGCGTATTGCTGTTCCTGGCCGGGGCCGGAGCGGGCAGCACCAATGCCGCCAGCGGGCGGGTCATCGTGGGCTGGTTCCCGCCGGATCAGCGCGGGATGGCCATGGGCATCCGGCAGGCCGCCCAGCCGCTGGGCGTGGCCGTCGGCGCCATGACCATTCCGGCCGTCGCTGCGGCACACGGGTTCTCGATGGCCGTCCTGGTCCCCGCGGCCATGGCGGGCGCGGCCGCGATCGGCTGCCTGTTCGGGATTGTGGATCCGCCGCGCCCCGAATCCGCCGGGGGCGCAGGGCGTCCCGCCAACCCGTACCGCGGCGACTCCACGCTGTGGCGCATTCACGGGGTGTCGATTCTGCTGGTGATCCCGCAGGCCACCATCTGGACCTTCGGCCTGCTGTGGCTGCATCGGGATGTCGGCATGTCGCTGCCGGCGGCGGGGGCGCTGGTCACGGCCACCCAAATCCTGGGCGCGGGAGGGCGAATCGGCGCGGGGATCTGGTCGGATCGGGTGGGCAGCCGGTTGCGGCCGCTGCGCACGGTGGCGATCGCGGCCGTAATCTCCATGTCCGCCTTGGCCGTAGCGGCCTGGACACACCAGTGGTGGGCGGCCGTCCCGATTCTGGTCGCGGCCTCGGTCATCACGGTGGCCGACAACGGCCTGGCCTTCACGGCGGTGGCCGAGATCGCCGGTCCCTTTTGGTCGGGTCGCGGGCTGGGTGTCCAGAACACGGGCCAGAACCTGGCGGCGGCCGTGATCGCCCCGGCCTTCGGCGCATTGATCACCGCGGCCGGTTTTCCGATCACCTACCTGCTGGCGGCGGTGGTGGCGCTGGCGGCAGTCCCGTTGGTGCCCACGGGTTCCCGGTGACCGGCGGATCGCCGGCAAATCCGGAAGAGCTGTGCCCGTTACGTTTTCGCATACGAATAAAAATCTGCGATATGCCTCACTGGCCCAGGAGGTTTCAACGAAACCCCTCCCAGGATTGCATTTCGGCGACGAGGAGGGAACGGACGAAGCGTGTGAAGTAGTCGGGTTTCGACGATTCGCCGGGTGGTACGGACCGGCGAATCACCTTGTCGGGCTCGATATCCGGCCGTGAACAAGGAAAAGCCCCCGTTCCCGCGGTCGCGGGAACGGGGGCTTGACCGTGGAACGCTAGAGCGAGGCGGCGATCCGGTCGCCGACCTCGACGGTCGAGGCGGCGCCCGAGCGCGACGTCAGGTCCTTGGCGACGGCGGCCTCGATGCGGGCGGCCTCCTCGGCCTTGCCGAGGTGGTTCAGCAGCAGGGACACCGAGAGGATCGCGGCGGTCGGGTCGGCCTTGGACTGGCCCGCGATGTCCGGGGCCGAACCGTGCACCGGCTCGAACATGGACGGGTTGGTGCCCGAGGCGTCGATATTGCCGGAGGCGGCCAGGCCGATGCCACCGGAGACGGCGGCGGCCAGGTCGGTGATGATGTCGCCGAACAGGTTGTCGGTCACGATCACGTCGAAGCGGCCCGGGTCGGTGACCATGTGGATGGTGGCGGCATCGATGTGCTGGTAGGCGGTTTCGATGTCCGGGTACTCCGCGCCGACCTCGGCGACCGTGCGCGACCACAGCGAACCGGCGAAGGCCAGCACATTGTTCTTGTGCACCAGGGTCAGGTGCTTGCGGCGCTTGCGCGCGGTCTCGAAGGCGTAGCGGACCACACGCTCGACGCCGAAGCGGGTGTTGGTGGAGACCTCGGTGGCCACCTCGTGCGGGGTGTTGACGCGGATCGCGCCGCCGGTGCCGGTGTAGGGGCCCTCGGTGCCCTCGCGCACGACCACGAAGTCGATGTCCGGGTTGGCCGCGAGCGGGCTGGTGACGCCCGGGTACAGCTTGGACGGGCGCAGGTTCACGTGGTGGTCCAGCTCGAAGCGGGTGCGCAGCAGCAGGCCGCGCTCGAGCAGGCCGCTCTGCACCGACGGGTCGCCGATGGCGCCCAGCAGGATGGCGTCGTGCTGCTTGAGCTCCGGGATGACATTGTCCGGGAGGATCTCGCCGGTGGCATGGAACCGCTTGGCCCCCAGGTCGTATTCGGTCTTCTCGACACCGGGCACCACCACGTCGAGCACCTTGAGGGCCTCGGCGATGACCTCGGGACCGATACCGTCGCCCGGAATGACAGCCAGTTTCATGAAATCCATGCTCCGTTCGATAAGACGCGCGGGTGATCCTCTCCGCGCTGGCAGGAGAGTCACCGGCCACCATAGCGGGTACGCCCGTAACCCCTTTCACCAGGGCGAATCGCTCCCAACCAGTGGGATCACCGGCCGCTCGCACCGGTTCGTGGCGGCGCTGCGACGGCACGCGGGCTAGGGCAGAATTCCCGCGCGGCGGCACTCCTGTTGCACGCGCAGGGCGAGAGCGTCCTGCTGCCCCGCCACCGTCCGGCACCATTCCTGCGCCTGCCTGCCACACGCCCGCTGCTGCTGACCACCCATCGTCCCAGCGGAAAGCACTGCGACACAACCATTCTCGGAGCGCGAGTAATCCGGCCGATGATCGAGCACCGCCCACGCCACCACCCCCGCCACGATCAACGCGACGACGACAGTGCTCCCGATCAGCAGATTGCGCCGCTCCCGCGCGGACAGCGGCTCGGTCGGCGGCGTCTTTCCTCGCATTCATCAATCATGGCGGCGTCGGTAGTGTTCGGTGGATGTTCGACAATCTCCGACTCGAGCGCAAACTTCATCGCCTGGAACGCAAGATCGATCTCATCATCGAGCATCTGGGTATCGCCGATCCGAGCGGCGTCATCGACTACGGCGCGATCGACGATCTCCTGCAGCGCGGCAAGAAGATCCAGGCCATCAAGCTGTACCGGGATCAGGACCCGACGGCCGGTCTGGCCGAGGCGCGCGACGCGATCGAAGCCCGGGATCACCGACCGGGTCGCTGATACTTCCCCTCGAACGCATCGGGCCCCTTCCACTGTCCGTGGAAGGGGCCCTCATCGCATTGCGCGAGGTCTGCCTCAGTCCAGGCTGACGAGGGCGACCTTGGCCGCGCCGACGGCCTCGGCGATGGAGGTCTGGACCTCGGCCGGGACCTCCTTGTTGACGCGCAGGACGACGGTGGCGCCTTCCTGGTCGAGGTCCTGGGTGAGCTGGGCGGCGAGGATGTCGATGCCCGCGTCGCCGAGCTTGGTGGCCAGGCGGCCGAGCTGGCCGGGCTTGTCCTCGTAGGCGAGGACGGCCAGGTTCAGGCCCTCGGCGCGCATGTCGTAGTTGCGGCCGTTGATGTTGACGATCTTCTCGACCTGGGCGGGCTCGGTCAGGGTGCCGGCCACGTTCAGGGTGCGGCCGTCGCCGAACACGGCGCGCAGGTCGACCAGGCTGCGGTGGGTCGGGCTCTCGCTGTGGGTGGTGACGGAGGCCTCGAGGCCGCGGTCCTTGGCCAGCGACGGGGCGTTGACGAAGGTCACCGGGTCCTCGATGAGGGCCGAGAACACGCCGCGCAGCGCCGAGAGCTCGAACACCGCAACGTCTTCCGAGGACAGCTCGCCGCGGACCTGGACCTCGATGGAGACCGGCAGCTCGTCGGCGAGGGCGCCCAGCAGCGCGCCCTGCTTGCGGACGATGTCCAGCCACGGGGCGACGATCTCGTTGACCGCGCCACCGGTGACGTTCACCGCGCCGGGCACGAATTCGCCGGCGAGGGCGAGCTGCACGGACTTGGCGACATCGGTGCCGGCGCGGTCCTGGGCCTCGGCGGTGGAGGCGCCCAGGTGCGGGGTCACCACGACCTGCGGCAGGTTGAACAGCGGGCTGTCGGTGGACGGCTCGGTCTCGAAGACGTCGATACCGGCGGCGCGCACGTGGCCGGAGGTGATGGCGTCGGCCAGGGCCTGCTCGTCGATCAGACCGCCGCGGGCGGCGTTGACGATGATGACGCCCTTCTTGGTCTTGGCGAGCGTCTCCTTGTTCAGCATGCCCTTGGTCTCAGGAGTCTTGGGCAGGTGAATGGAGATGAAGTCGGCGCGCTCGAGCACCTCGTCCAGGGTCAGCAGCTCGATGCCCAGCTGGGCGGCACGGGCCGGCGAGGTGTAGGGGTCGTACGCGATGACCTTGGTCTCGAAGGCGGCGAGGCGCTGCGCGAACAGCTGGCCGATGCGGCCCAGGCCGATGACGCCGACGGTCTTGCCGAAGATCTCGACACCGTTGAACTTGCTGCGCTGCCAGGTGTGCTCGCGCAGGGTGGCGTCGGCGGCCGGGATCTGGCGGGCGGCCGAGAGCAGCAGGGTGACGGCGTGCTCGGCGGCGGTGTGGATGTTGGAGGTCGGCGCGTTGACGACCATGACGCCGCGCTCGGTGGCCGCGGGCACGTCGACATTGTCGAGGCCGACGCCGGCCCGGGCGACGATCTTGAGGTTCTTGCCGGCCTCGAGCACCTCGGCATCGACGGTGGTGGCCGAACGAACCAGCAGCGCATCGGCTTCCGGCACGGCCGCGAGCAGCTCGGGGCGGTTGGGGCCATCGACCCAGCGCACCTCGACACCGTCGCCGAGCGCGTCGACGGTCGACTGGGCGAGCTTGTCGGCGATCAGAACAACAGGACGGCCTGCTTGGCTCACGGTGGGGTACTCCTGAGGAAGGGTTCCGGGATTTACGGGCGATAGCTTAGTGCGCTGGGATCCGGGGTGTTTTACCGCCTGGTAGGCAACTGCCATCAAACCCGTGAACTGCGGGTTTACCCGGAGCGTGTGTCGGAGATCCGGAAGCGGCTCCGGGAGCACGGCTCAGGCGGCAACTTCGGCCGTCAGCATCGGATCTGCCACCGCGCCGTCGATCCAGATCTGCGCCAGTGGATGCAGCGCTTCGATATTCACAATGACAGCCCCGATACCCGTTCTCGCGTGGATCTTTCCGGTGCATCGGTTCTCACCTGCGGGTTCCATGCCGGCGGCCGGCAGGTCGGCATCCCACCGGGCCGGTGTGTCGGCGGCCCGGTCCGCAGCGGCGATCATGATGTCGGCCACGGCGCAGCCAGAAATAGGGCATTGCCGGAAGGTGTCTCAGCGAAAGTATGGCCTCGACTTTCGGCTGACTTCGACGGACTTGCATGCTCTGGAGGCGCAATTCAGGGCGTTGAGACACCCTTCACGGATAGCCGAAAGCCCGGCATCGGAGCTACGGAGTCCGGGGCCGGGCTTTCGAAAGTCGAGTAATCGACGTCAGCAGTTCCTAGCGGCCGAAGGAGCCGGTCCACAGGGTGGACAGGATGCCGTGCAGCGCGGCCGAACCGGTGTCGAGCAGGCCGTTGAGGGCAGCGGAACCGGTGTCGATGATAACGGGGATCATGAAAATACCTCTTCTGAATTCCGTACGAACTTTCTGACGTGAAGCCTATCGAGCCGGTTTCACGGCCTGTTACGAGGGATTTACGTTATGTGACCGGCGTCACGCCATCAGGATTCTGTGGCACCATTCATATGAGTGTCGAATTCCCGCCATATAACGCGGCTATCACGCCCCTATTTCTGAGGGCTTGGGCGCACGGAAAACGCGTGGACCAGCGGGATCCCGGGGCGCTAACGTCGACCGCCATGACCCTGCGCTCGATCCCTGCTTCCATGGACCCGGCGGTGGTCGCCACGATCGACGGCGAACTGGACCGGATCGTGCGCGAACACCGCGTCGACGTGCTGCTCGCCATCGAGAGCGGCAGCCGCGCCTGGGGCTTCCCCTCCCCCGACTCGGACTACGACTGCCGCTTCGTCTTCCTCCGGCCGCTGGACGACTACCTCACCCCCTGGCCCGGTCGCGACGTCATCGAGACCCCTTTGGTTGGCTTACTCGATGTCAATGGCTGGGACCTCGTGAAGGCGCTGCGCCTGCTGGTGAACGGGAACGCGGTCCTCATCGAATGGCTGATGTCTCCGATCGTCTACCGCGGTGACACGCAATTCCGGGACGAATTGCGCGCACTGGCCGACGACGTCGCCGACCGCAACCGGGTGGCCCGGCACTACCTGCATCTGGGACGCCGGCAGTGGCGTCTCTTCGACACCAATCGTTCGCTGAAAAAGGTTTTCTATTCGCTGCGGCCGGCCATGGCATTGCGCTGGCTACACGAATACCCGGATAAAGCGGTGGCGCCGATGCATTTGTCGACCCTGCTCGACGAATGCGGCCTTCCCGACGATTTCACTACCGCGGTGAAAGAACTGACCGAGTTGAAATCCCGCACGCGGGAAATGGGCGCCGGCAGCGTGCCCGAACCGATCGCGACGTTCATCTCCAGCGAATTCGAGCGAGCCGCCGCGGAATTCGCCGGGGACAACGCGGCCCACCGGCAACATGCACAGGCTCTATGCGCGGAGTTCTTCCGGCGCCGGCTGCACGGCTGACAGAATCCCCCGAGCATCACGCAGCGGCGGCCGCCCCGATCATCTCGGGACGGCCGCCGCGCTGCGTGTCCGGCCGGACGCCGCGACTCAGTAGTCGGCTCCCGCAATGACCCGCACGATCAGCGCCTCGGGCCCCGGCTTGGTGCGCCGCACCTCGAACTCGACCCGCTGCCCCTCCACGAGCGACCGGAAGCCCTCGCCCTCCACCGCGGTGTACTCCACGAACACGTCCGGCCCGCCACTGTCCGGGCTCAGGAACCCGAACCCCTTTTCGCTGTCGAACCACTTCACCGTGCCGTGCACCATTACCAAACCTTCTCGATCCGACCGGACTCCCACGCCCCCGCGCGTGCCGCGGTCCATGGTGTCACGCCCCCGGCCCACACGGTCGGCCGCCACGCCCGCCCAGCCGCTCCCACGGCCAAGACAACTCACACGGCCCTACCTCCCTATCGAATTTCCCTGCCCCCACGCATCACTCACCCGCCGACTTTCACTGCGCCGAATCTCCTGGCCAACGCCCTTCCCGCACATCCCGTTTCGCCTCGAATCCGCACCACCACAACCGTCCCCACAGACGCATGTCCCACCAACTTCCCGACCAGGATCAGAGAGCTGTGATGGAGGCGATACGGAGAAGTCTCCGCACCGAGAGCTGCCTGATCCTGGTTCGCCCAGGGTGGTCGTGCGAGTGTCACCCCAGCACGACCGCCGCATCGCATTTGTATATTCGCGTCCGCGGGACGAGGTCACCGCGAGTCACGGCCAGGTGCCTCATCTTTCGCGGCGCTGTCCGCCGCAGGTGCCCGGGCCGGCCCTTCTTCGGCCCGGGCACCGCGCCCCGCATCGCGCATTGCCGCGTCACGCGGGCCGTGCCCCTCCGGCCCGGCGCTGACAATGCGGCGCGGGCGACCCCACCCCGGGGTCGCTGGCGGTCAGGGAGCGCTGGTGGTGGCGATTCGGGGATCTCCCCGGTGAGGGCTCCCTGACCTTGGTTTCCTCAGCCGGCGCGCATGTTTCGGGGCGGGGTGTTCTCGTCGGCTTCGGGATCGCGCATGGCGTAGACGCGTTCGAGGAAGTCGCGGTGGGCTCGGAGGGTGGCGTCGAGGAGTTCGCGCCAGGTGCGGCGGTCCACTCGGTGGTCGCTGACCAGGGAGGAGAGGGACGCGGGGCCGAGCTTGTCGATATGGTCGACGATGAAAGTGAGGCGGCGGCGCGGGAATTGGGCGCCGATGCGAGGGTTCTCGTCGAGGAAGTGGTCGAGCTCGTAGAGGTAGTTGACGGCGCGGTTGTACTCCTCGTCGGTGAGGTGGTAATCCATGCGCTTGATCTCGACGATCCACAGTTCGCCGGAGTCGTGCAGCAGGACGAAGTCGGGTTCGCGCTTCTCGCTGCCGATGGACGTGGTCACCAGCGGCGTGCCGAATTTCTGTGCGTACCAGCGTTCGAAGCTGGCGCGCACGCGTTTGAGGGATTCGTTCATGCCCAGCGGGGTCCACTCGGGGGCGAGCAGCCAGGGGGCGGATTCGATGAGCTCCTGGAAGGGTCGTTCCAGGGAGCGGCGGTCGTCGATGAGCGAGCGCAGCCGGTTCACCACGGCGACACGCTCACTGGCGATCTGGCCCAGCGAGTAGATCTCGGCCACCCGGGCCCGCTCGAACAGCGCGACCACCACGTCCAGTGCGGGGTCGGCGTCCTCGGCGATCTCCTTGAGGGTGTCGAGCAGGCTGCGCTGCGGGCCCAGCGACAACGCCAGCCGCAGCATGTTCTCGATGTGCGCGGGATCGTCCATCGAGGCACGATCCTTGTGCGCCACCAGGATTCGCGCCGCGTCCAGGACGGAGTCGCGGAACACGCGGTCGCCGGGCGCGATGGCGTCGAGGGTCTCGTGAATGCGCGAGCGCTCGACGAACTCCTCCCAGACCCGGCGGCGGATGGATTTCTCGCCGAGCCTGCCGATCTCCTTGATCAGCGCCCGGCCCCACTGCGCGAGCGCCTCACCGCGCGGGGAGCTCCACATGATGTCCTGGCGGTCGGAGCGGACGAGATCGTCGTCATCGTCGAGCCAGTCGACGTGGATGGCGCCGACCAGATAGGAGCGCAGTTTGAATTCGCCGGTGAATCCGGCGGAGATGCCGAAATCCCTTGTCTGCGCGACGATCTTGCCGCGCGCGTAAATGCGGACCCCGGCCATCGCCTCGTCCCGGTAGGGCTGCTTCGAATAGGCGATCCAGCCCGTCACCGGCAGGAATTGCCGCCCGAATCGCACCGGCACCCGGCCGGCGTCGATCCGGGTCTCCTCCATGACGTCGATCGGCAGCTGGCTGAGAATGAAGCTCTCCGGGCCGATGGCATTGCGCACCTCGACCCGCCAATCCGCACGCTCGATGCCGAAACGGGCCGCCAGCTGCCGGTTCAGTTCGGTTCCCGTATTCACCCGCTTGCGAAAGAAATTCCGCAGAATGACGGTGGTGCCCCGTTGGGAGGCGAACGTGCCGTCCAGCCGGCCGGGGCGGGGGAAGTAGTCGCTCTCGGTGTCGGAGAGCATGTCGTCGAGGTCCATCACGATGTGGGAGACGGTCCAGCCCAGGGGGGTTCGGTCGTCGTCCCGGCTGCCCGCCGTGATCACCTCGATGGTGCGGCAGATGCCGAAAGCGGCGAGCTTCCCGATTCCCTTGCGCCCCATCACCGGCCGTCGCCGTTCCCGGGACAGATCGGACCCGGTGCGCACGCGCCGGTCGGACCCGACCATCAGATAGTGCTCGTTGATCTCCTCCGCGGTCATCCCGTGCCCGTTGTCGGAGACGACGATCTCGTATGCCGGTTCGTCTGCGGCCCTGACGGTTCCGGCCAGCATCGCACCCCACGGCAGCACGACCTCTACCTCGGTGGCGTCGGCATCGTAGGAATTGGCGATGAGTTCGGCCAGGACCGCCGAGACCCTGTCGTAGAGCCGAATGCCGAGTTTGTCGATTGCCAGCCGGCTGATGCGCATCGTGTACTTGTGGTCATCGCGTTCCCGCGCGGCCGCATGCACGTCGTTGTACATGATGAGCCCCCAATTGCCCTCGGAGCAGCCGTCGTTCAGCTACCTCTGAATACGATGCAACGCTGATTGATTAACAGCAGGCTGAACATTTACCGACCGCTTAGTCACGGTGTGATTCCAGGATTCACCAACCGATAGCCCACGGCAACGGCAAGGTCTCGGTTACCTCCACGAGTGCGCGAGCGACCCTTGACAACCCGCTCCTTGCTTTCGTCGACGCCGCCCGCCGGCCCGTCCCCGGCCGACGAGCGAGCCGATCGGTGAGGCAGTGGTTTACCGCCGGAATCGGGGTGTCGACCATCGAACAGATGCGATTGCGCCAATCTCCAGAACCGGGTGGCGACACCATCTCGGCTTCAGCCTCAGCAAGTTCGGACGATCGAAGGTCTGATGGGCGGCGTCCGCACTCGGGTATGGCCACGCGCTCAGCAGCGCACGTGTATCTGGTGCTGCCCCTGACGGTGACGGACCGGCGATTGACGACGACAGCGGCGCCCGCTGTCGTCCCACCGCACAACATCTCGGCGAGACTCGAGCCAGACGTGTCGAGGACCATCGCGTGGTCGCCGTGCGGCCGGCGGCATCGTTGCCGGTGGTGTTGCGACCGTGCTCGCGCCATCGGGCCAAGAGATGCGGTCGACCGCAGTGCGGGTAGGACTTGGGTGCATATGCGACGTGCTCCGACTGCCCCACTGCGGGCCAAGCGCACCGCGACGCCCGGGCGGCAGCACAACCCAATCCACCACTCCGGACGCCATCGCGGTACCCGACGGGCCGAGTGTTGTGCGGGGATCTGGGATGAGGGTGGTTGGGTGACAGGTCGGTCGGAGGGAGGCAGAATGCGGGGCGGCGGCGGGCGGTGTCCGCTGTGATGCGAGACAAAGGGGTACCGGGTGGCCAGTAGTCAGACCATTGCCGCACGTCAGCGCTTTTTCGGTGCGGAGGCGGTGGACCCGGTGAGCGGGGCGGTGCGGGAGGATCAGGTGCTGGTTTCCTGGTTCGGGTGTGCCAGTTTCGCGGTGGCCATGGGTGGCGTGGTGTTTCTGCTGGACGCGTGGGTGCCGCGCGGGGCGACCTCCGGGTATGTGCCGACCGGGCCGGAGGAGGTCGCGGCGCTGGATCCGGCGGCGATCTTCATCGGGCACGGCCATTTCGATCATGCGGCCGATGCGGGGGCGATCGCGCGGGCGAGCGGTGCCGTGGTGCACGGGACAGCCGAGCACTGCGCGACGGCTCGCAAGCAGGTGGGCGGGGCCGAATTGGCTTGTCAGGAACTGGGTTCCAGCAAGTCCGCGTCGGGCGACCGCTACGACTTCGAGCTCGCGCCGGGGCTTTCGGTGACCGCGGTGCGCCACTTGCACTCGGCGCGGACACCCCGGCGCGAGGGGGCGGATGCCTCCGCACCCGTGCGACCCAAGCCCTGCCTGTGCGATATCCGCGCCTATCCCCCGGGGCTGGCCGACGCCGGACACCTGGCGCGCAATCTACTCGCGCCGGAGGGCGGAGTTCTGCTGTACCAGTTCCGGCTCGGTGATTTCGTGCTGACCTGGCACGATTCTTCCGGCCCGCTGCTGGACAAGGCTCCGCACGTCCTGGATGTGCTGCGCGCGCTGCCGGCGTCGGACGTGCACATCGGCGCGGTGCAGGGGTACAACCAGTTCGCCAACGGGCTGCGTGACCCGCGCAGCTATATCGAGGCGCTGCGGCCGAAGGTGTTCGTGCCCAACCATCACGACAACTGGCTGCCGCTGATCACCGCCCGGGGTGAGGCGTTCCGGACGCCGCTGCACGAGGAAGTGGCCCGGATTCCGGAGGGTGAGCGGCCGGAGGTGCGAATGCTGCTGGACCGCGACGACTATCTTGCGCCAGGGCGGCTGGTATTCGACCTCACACCGCAGGGCTGATCTGCTGGAGCCGGTCGGCCTGCCGTTGATGAGGACCGGCGGCACCAACGCTCAATAGTCCTCGGCGGACGGGCCTGTCGCAGCTGCCTGTCCGGGCGCGTTGTGCCGATCGGAGAGGGCCCGAATACTCGGTCAGCGGAAGCGGAGAAGCATTGTGATGCTGGTGGTTCCGGCCGGATTGATCTGCTCTGATCCCGGGACGTCGACGAAGCCGAGGCGTTCGTAGAGCCGCCGGGCCGGATTCTCCAGGCGGACACTCAGACTCACGGCGTCGTACTGTTCGCGGGCGGTGTCGAGGAGTGCCGTCATCAACGCAGTCCCCAGTCCAGTACCGCGGCTGACGACCGCGACACCGATTGCCAGTTCCGGAGTGTCGCTGTCGATGTACCCCAGGGCCGCGTCCTCGGCGGTGAACCGGCGCAGCCATGCGGCACCGAGCAGTACGCCGTCGGACCCGCCGACCACACCGAGATCGCCTGCGGCACCCCAGTTCTGGACATACTTCGCGAGCTTCGGCTGATCCATCAGCTCGTCCGGCGAGACCATGCCGCGATCGCGGGCGTACGACGCCTCGAAGAGCATGGCCCACAGGAACTTCTCGTCCGCCACGTCGGCGGGCCGGACAAACACCATGGGATCAGCCGATCACGAATTCCGCCGATGTTCCAGTGAATTCGTTGACTGCTCCGCCGGCGTCGCGGCTGTCGCCGGTGTACTGGATACGGTAGCGGCCCGAGGGGGCACTGTCCGGCACCGTCCACTGGATAGTGATGGTGGAGGCGGCGGGCTGGCCGTCCGGGCGGGACCAGTGCAGTTCGGTGCACCAGTCGTTGTCGTCGTAGACGCGCCGCCAGTCATCGCCGGAGCCCTGCTGGACCTCGAAGTAGGTGCCGTCCAGGTGGAAGTTGTTATTGGGGTGAGCGCCGACGAACTCCACCGAAACCGTCTGTCCTGCCGCATAGTTCGCGTTCGGCTGGGTGAGGACGTCACCGTACGCGCGTCCGGCGTGCGGGGCGTCGGCCGGGACCGGCGGCAGCAGGTTCGGCTGCAATCCGAAGGCCCAGTCGAGCGGGGCCGGGCCACGGCCGAGGTCGATGCGCGCCGCCAAAGCCTTTGCCAGCCGGTCGAATTCCTGCATGTGTGCCGAGAGTGTCCAACGTCCGTACAGGGTTTCGCCACCCTCGTACTGCTGGGAGGCGTATTCCTCCGGGGTGGTGACGTATCCGCAGTAGCCATTGGCGTAGCCCTGCAGCAGCACGTTCTCCAGCGGCACGTTCAATGCCCGCGCCACCAGTCGCCGGATTCGCAGCCCCGACACGACCGTGTACTCCGACGGCCCCGAGGCCAGCACGAGATCGCCGATGCGCATCAGCTGCAGCGGCACGATCTGCGGCACCCACGGTCGCGGCGGCAGCACTCCGAGGGGGGCCAGAATCAGCTTGGGCGCCTGCACATCTCGCATCCAGTCTTCGATCGGCGAGTTGAGTCCGCCGAGCGCGGCCACCATCGGATTGGCGTCGCCCTCCTGCAGGAACGACAGCTGCGAGTTCCAATTGTCCTCGGTGCTGGTCGCCATGGCCGCCGCGCCCATCATGGCGGGCGAGGTGCGGGCCGACTTGCCATCCGGGGTGTAGTCGCCGTCGATGGCGGTGTCCGCGAGGTTCACATAGTGCAACACCGAATCCACGCCGGCACTACCCATCGGCGTCGCGGCATCGAAAGCCTTTCGGCCCGCCTGATATTGGCGCTCACCGATAATGGCGCAGTTGGTGCGATTGTCCTCGGTGGGTCCCGACGGATGCATCGGCCGGATCCACAGATTGGGCGTCATATCGCCGGCATTGGTCTGCGGGAAGGCTGCCACGAACGATGGCGCACCGTCCAGATGCCGCACACCCATCTCGTCGTGCTCCCAGCGATAACTGGCGTATCCCTTGTTGTCCGCCGAGATGAGGGTGTTGCGATCGGTCAGCGAGGTACCGTGCGTCGCGAACCACGTGATCGCCCCGATATCCTTGCCGCCCTGCCGGAATCGCAGCACGGTGACCTGCGGATCGATGGCATCCGGAAACGCCGCCTTGTCCCCCTCCGGATTGGCCTCGAACGCCACGCGCGACCGGTTCACGCTGGCATCGTGCAACTCCCCCCGCCCGAGCGTGATCGACCCCGGCCCGAGATTCTCGTGCGCCGCAACGATCGCCTTGACGATCCCGTTCACCTCGGCATCATGCGAGTTCTGCTGAAACCCCATGGCCGCAAGCGAATACGCATACTCCCGCGCGGTGCCACCACACGAGTTGTGGTTGTGCGTCGCATTGAGATTGACGTTCCGCTCGGTATACAGATCCCCGAACCGCTGCTGAAGTTGCTGCATCACCACCAGATGCACCGACTGGAACAGGCAGGCATTGTCGGTGTTCACGAACGCAACCCGATCCCCCGTAGCCTGATCCACCACGACGTAGGCCCGCGCATAACACCGCGTCAACAGCCCCGTAGTGACCTGATCGGCCTCGGAGTACCCCATCATCCCCTGCCCCGCAGGGGCCCCGGTGATATCCGCGATCCCCACCCCGACCAGGTAATCCTGCCCCGCGTCCCGATGCCTGATGGGTTGCGCCCCAACCATATTCGCACCGAACGCCGCCGCACCGGCCCCCACGCCGCCCACCGCAGCCCCCACCAGCACAGCCCGCCGGGACAGAGTCATCGCATCCTCACTTCCACACCCGCGACAATGCGAACCAGCCCGCACCCGCCAAAGAGTGAACCTGTTTCATTTCAGGTTTCCCGCAGACTAGTCGGTCACTTGACCAATTTCTAGCCATCCGCGCCGAACCGCGCCCGCCACCCTATCGCCGGCCTCCGCTTCACGGCCGCCGCACACGCCGATTCCGCCAGGTCAACCCACGCTTCCTCGACTCCAGCAACCAACAGCACCTGCTTCCGACCCCGAAAGAGTTTGCACAGGCGAAACCTCACCAGCACCGCGCCGGCCTGACTCGTCGACGACTCCCGAGCAACCGCCGGCCGGTTCATCCGCAAGTGAAATGTCGGCACTCGAACCAACTGATTTCCACAGCCGCACCACCATCCACAGACCCGACATAATCGCAGCTCGCCGTCACGGTTCTGTCCGGGCGCAGTGTCACGCTTGCCCGATGATTCGTACACGCAGCGAACTCCTCGCGGAGGGCATCCCGGTCGGCACGATCAACGACCGCTGCCGGCGCGGCGTTTACAGACGACTGCTCCCTCGTACGTATTGCGTCGGCGCGCCAACCACTCTCGATAGATGTCATGCGGTCATCGCCTGGCAGCCGCGCGCGATCCTCAGCCATCGCACCGCCGCCTGGTTGCACGGCCTCCTTCCTGATGAGCCGACCCGCGTGGAGGCGACCATCCCCAAGGCTTCCGACCGCTGCACCCCGGACTGGCTGCGGCTCTACCGCCGCCGCCTCCGCGCCGAATGGATCGATGAGTGCTACGACCTGCCAGTCACGACAGCGGCGTTGACCATGTTCGACTGCGCCTCGGTCCTTCCCGAGCGTGAAGCCGATGCGCTGATCGATCTGAACGTCGGCCGGCGTGTGTCAGGGCCGGCCTTGCTCGAATTGTGCGAATCCCACCTGCATGGGTCTTCCACTGTCCGTAGGCAACTCCGCGAGGCCGCGATCCACGCGGCGTCAGAGCCGGAACGCCTGTTCGCGCGAGCCCTGAACCGCCGAGGCATGCGCCTGCTCTGCAATCACCCGATCGGCCCGTACCGCTGCGACTTCGTCGACGAACGATCGCGCACCGTCATAGAGATCGACGGTCGCGAGTTCCACAGCGAGTCGAGGGTCTTCCGTCACGACAGGCGTCGACAGAACGAGCTCATGCTCGATGGGTGGCTCGTGCTGAGGTACGCCGCAGCCGATGTGTATCAATCGGTAGAAAGATGCGTCGACGAGGCCACGGCAGCCATCAGACGCCGCAGACGGTAATCCGGTCAGATCCCGCACTTTCCCCATCACCCACCACCATTCCGACCGGAAATCACCCACTTGTGCGAGCCCGCACCGGCCACATCACCTACGCGGTCTCACCCGCCAACTCGATCAGCCGCGCCCGCACCAGCTCGGGCCGCTCATCGACGATGAAATGCCCGCACCCCTCCGCCATTTCGAGCGTGTAGTCATCCGCCCGCGCCGTCTCCGCCGCAGCCAGCGAATAGTGCACCGCCGCATCGTCTTTCCCGAACAACGCCCGCACCGGCACGGTAGCCCGCCTGTGCTCCGGATTCCGAACCGCCGCCGGCACCTCCTTCAACAGAAACGTCCGATACGTATCCCGCGCGGACCGCGCCACCACCGGATCCCGGAACCGCTCCGCAAAAATCTCGATTGTCTCCCGATCAAACCGGTTCTCCCCCTTGGCGGCCGCCCCGATCAGCCACTCCAGGAACCGTGTCCGCTGCTGCAGCGGCACCCCCACACTCGCCATCAGCGGCTGATACGCCAACATCCGCCAAGCCTGCCGAGCCACCACACCCGGCGGCGACCAAGGATGCGCCATATTGCACACCAGATACCCCCGAAACCGCTCGGGCTCCCTGAGAATCATCCGAAACCCAACCCACCCACCCCAGTCATGCCCCACCAACAAGACCTTCTCGTCCAACCCCAACGCATCCATCAACGCCAGCAGATCACTGGCCACGTCGTCCTTCGCCCACCGATGCGGCGCCGCCCCCGACCACCCATACCCCGGCAGATCCGGCGCAATGATCCGCATCCCCGCCGGCGGATCCGCCAACAGATCCCGATACGTGTAGTGATGCTGCGGCCACCCATGCAACGCCAGCACAGGCACCCCCTCCCCCGCCTCCGTCACATGGAATCGAACACCCCGAGCCTCGACAAAGCTCCGACGAACACCAGGGACAACGGGCGGATCCTGATCAGCAGCCATAGCCCACGCTAACGCGCCCGGCGCGCCAAATCCTGGAAGTCGACCTAAGCCTGTTTCGAAGTCAGCTTTCCGCGCACGACACCTGCAACAAACGCGTCCCACTGCTCCGGCGTGAAGATCAGCGCGGGACCGCTGGCGTTCTTCGAATCGCGAACCCCCACCGAACCGTCTCGCAGATGTGCTGTCTCGACACAGTCAGCCTTGTCGCCGCTGTAGCTGCTCTTGAACCATTCGGCTGCGGATAGGTCAGTCACGCTGAAAACTCCTTTGCCACCTGCCGCAGCAGGTTACGACTGACCGCCTCGTCCAGCGCTGCCCGCTGAAGGCTATCGAGAACCCGATAGTACCGCCGCACGTCGGCGTCCTTCTCCAGGTACATACACCCGATGAAGGTCTCCAGATACACCACGGGAGGCCAGACGCGTTCGCCCCCGGTATCTTCGTCGAACTCGAGAATCGCGAACTGCCCCACGGGATCACCGACCGGGGCTCCTGCCTTGAACGACAGCACTCGAACCGAGACGTTCGGCAATTTGCCGATCTCCGCGAGATGCCTCAGCTGAGCGGCCATCACCATTGGACCGCCCACATTGCACCGCAGCGCCGCCTCGTGGAGGACAACGTCCAGCGACAGAGGCTGATACCTCCGAGATACCGTTGCCTGCCGCCGCGTCCGCAACTCGACTCGACGCTCATGGTCCGCGGCCGTCTCTTCAGGTTTCACAGCTCGAATGAGCGCGCGAGCGTACTCGGGGATCTGCAGCAGCCCAGGAACGAGGGCCGGCTGGTAGGTCGTCAACTTCCGAGCCGCGGTCTCGAGCCCGACATATACATCGAAGTTCGCCGGTATCACGCTTCCGTACTCATGCCACCAGCTGGTCTCCGCCGCCTGACGAAGCAGCCCAACCATGGCCTCCGCGGTATCGCCGGACAGCTCCAGAACATCGCAAATCGCCTGCAGATCTCGAACTTTCAGCCGCGTGGGTATCCCGCTCTCCAACCGCTGCAATACCGACGTACTGACATCCGCAGCCTTCGCCACCCGATCCTGTGCCATCCCCAGCGCGCTCCGCGCCTCCCGCAAATACCGCCCAAGCTGCCGCCTCGGCAAGGTCGAGCCAGTCTCCGACATGACGCGCTTCCTCATCAACATGCACCCGTACCGGGTGACGCGGACGCCCAAACTGCCAGCGGTCCAGGGCTTTCGACGAGAAGCCACTGGTTTACCCAGTTCAGGGTAACCACCCACCCACTCGAGTGATGCACTTTCTACATAACCCACCCCAACACCGAGGAGCCCACCATGTTCGACCAACTCACCATCGGAGCCTGGGTAATCACCACTGCCGACTGCCCAGTCCGTTTCGTCCCCAACCCCCAAGACCACCGCGTCACCCTCGTCCTCGGCGACACCCACCGAGAGTTCGAGATCTGCCTGGACGCAACCACTCTCGCGGCGATCCTCCACCACGGCCCGAAGGCCCTGGCCAGCATCTCAGCAAGCTCAGCAGACACAGCGCACTGAAACGTATCCATTGAAGATCAACTTTTCGACTGCGGTCCATGCCAGACTTCCTCCATGGACAGGGATGCCGAGGCCATCCTCCGCGAGGAGATCTTCCGACACCTGGAGGAATTGGTCGGAGACACCGGAGTCGTTACCCGCGAACAACTGTGGGACTTCACTCTGAACGGTGCGACTCACCGCCTCATCGACCGCAACCGCGGCATTCGCAACCCAAAGGACATGCTGGCCACCCTGTCGATCCTGTCTGATCCCAAGGGCAAGTATGCGGATGAAGAACTACAGGACTCCCTCTTCGCCTACGCGTACCGCGAAGGCAGCGTGAACGGCGACAACAAGAAGCTCCGGGCTGCTCTGGACCTCGACCTACCGCTCCTACTACTCCGGAAGATCGCCGACGGCGTCTTCGTTCCGGTGCCGCGGGTATACGTCGTCGCCGACGACCAAGAGAACCGACAGTTTCTGATCGCGCTAGACGACAGCCTCCGCCTGGTCGACAACCCGCTCGCACTCCAGCCCCTGGAACGCGAATACGTCGAACGAGTGACCAAACAGCGACTACACCAACCCGAGTTCCGAGGCCGAGTCCTCCGCGCCTACGAATGCCGCTGCGCCGTCTGCCATCTCAAGCACGCCAAGCTCCTCGATGCCGCCCACATCATCGCCGACGGGAAGCCGAACGGAACCCCTACCGTCGACAACGGATTGAGTCTGTGCAAGATCCACCACGCGGCCTACGACGAGAACTTCCTCGGGATTACACCCGGCTACCAGATCCGCATCAACCAATCTCTCATGAATGAGATCGACGGTCCGATGCTCCGTCATGGTCTACAAGAAATGAACGGCCGACAACTGTTCACACCGGCAAGAAACAGAGACAAACCCAGTTCCGACCGCCTGGCCGTCCGGTTCGCCGAATTTGAGGCAGCCAGCTAGTGTTCCGCGCCTGAAATTCGTTGGCTAATTGTAGGATTCGGCGGTGGTGAGGACTGGTAGGCCGAGGTCGGGTCCGGATTTGGTGGTGACCGAGGCTCAGCGTCGGGAGTTGGTGCGGGGCGCGCGGGCGGCGACGTCGACGCAGGCGTATGCGTTGCGGTGCCGGATCGTGCTGGCCTGCGCCGAGCCGGGTGCGTTCAACACCCACGTGGCGGCCGAGGTGGGCGTGTCGGCGATGACGGTGCGTAAGTGGCGGAGCCGTTTCATCGAGTACGGGTTGGCAGGCCTGGCCGATGAACCGAGACCGGGCCGGCCGCCGTCGATCCTGCTGGATCAGGTGCAGCACGTGGTGGAGATGACCCTGGAACAGGTCCCCTCCGATGCCACGCACTGGTCGCGGTCGTCGATGGCCGAGCGGACCGGGCTGTCGAAATCGACGGTGGGGCGGATCTGGCGGCGGTTCGAGCTGAAGCCACATCTCAGTGACGGGTTCAAGATCTCCACCGACCCGTTGTTCATCGAGAAGGTCGTGGATGTTGTTGGCCTGTACCACAATCCGCCAGAACGAGCGGTCGTACTGTGTGTGGACGAGAAGTCCCAGATCCAAGCTCTGGACCGGTCGCAGCCGGTCCTGCCGATGATGCCGGGCATGCCCGAGCGCCGCACCCACGACTACGCCCGCCACGGCACCACCAGCCTGTTCGCCGCGTTCAACATCGCCGACGGCACCGTGATCGGCGAACTGCACCGCCGCCACCGAGCAACCGAGTTCAAGAAATTCCTGACCAGCATCGACAAGGCCGTGCCCGCCGAACTGGACGTGCACGTGGTGTGCGACAACTACGCCACCCACAAGACCCCGCAGGTCCAGCAATGGCTCGCCGCGCACCCACGGTTCCACGTGCACTTCACCCCGACCGGATCGTCGTGGCTCAACCAGGTCGAACGCTGGTTCGCCTTCCTCACTCAGCAACTCCTGCGTCGCGGCGTCCACAAAAGCGTTGCGGCACTGGAGAAAGACGTCCGCAACTGGGTCGACCAGTGGAACACCAACCCTCGCCCATTCGTCTGGCGCAAGACAGCCGAGGAGATCCTCGACTCCCTCGCACGATATCTGCAACGAATTTCAGGCGCGGAACACTAGCCGCCGTTCACTAGCGTTGAGAGTACGCGGCTACGAACTGAAGGGCAGTACCAATCGTGTCCATGGACAACTCGAACAGAGGGTTCTCCGCTTCCGTGAACGCTGACACACGGTCGAGTTCAGCCTGGTCTGCCGATCTGAATGACTCCAGCGGTACCGTGTGTATCCAGTCGCCGTATGCGATGTCAGCACTGCCATCGATCTTTCGCTGTTGCAGCGCCGCTCCCAACGAGTTCGGAGCGCCGACAAGCGTTGCGATTACCGCCGCAAGCGCATCTAGATCGTGCTCGCCACCCGCAAAGCGCGCGCGCACCGCGGAGTAGATGTTTCCGAATCTCTTAGCGCGACGCGGCGTTGCGCCCACCAACGGCGCAACCTGATCAAGGGTTGCGAGTTCCTCGTCGGAAAGTACGAGCGCTTCCGCCAACTGTTGCGCAGATGGCAGCGACTCCACCACCATGGCGTCTTCACCTTTGCCAGAGGCACTCTCACCGCTCACCGCTGATCCAGGCACCGCATGTGCGGGATCATCCGAAGTGCCGACCGGTCCACGCCCCACGTTCCCACTTACTGCAGCACGTAGAACTGCCTGAGAACCGGCTGGGCTCATCTGTGGCAGCGTGTAAGTCAACTGGAATATCTTCTCGAGGTAGTCTGCACTCGATGGCGCGGTTTCACCATCCACTGCCGCAGCCCTATTGCGATCTTTTAACGCTCGATCAAGTACTCGTCGGTCGATACCGACTACGACGATGAAAAGCGGAAGCGCCAACAGCAAGTGCACTGCCTCGAGGACATCGATGACTGTCGACGGTGTGCACCGGTCCAAGTCGTCGATATAGAGCACAATCCGCTTGACCGAAACCTCCGAATCATTCGCTGCAGCGTCGAGTATCTCGTTCAGGGTGACGAGATCACGATGTACGGCACCCATCACACCGAGGTGTTTTCTGTATTCGTCGCTTGCCGCCCGCTCGGCAAGGAAGTCCCTGAGAACCCGAGCCGGCGTCAATTCATCTCGCTCCCGCTCTGCGGCCGCAAGCTCCTCCTGTACCGTAAGCCGGCGTTCACGAACTGCCTCAAGTTCTTTCTGGGTGACGGAAGCCCCTGCTTCCAGTTTCTCGATCTCAGCACGGTGATCAGCACGTGCCTTCTCCAACCGATCGTCGATCAGACACTGCAGCCTCTCGGCTGGTTCAAGAAGCTTCCGCGCCATCTTGGACTGCTGCCTGATCCAGAGTGCGGCGCTCGAACCCAGCCCCACGAAAGGCGTTGTGGAAGCCATAATCACGTGAAGTGATTCCGGTGCGACGAAAGCCAGGGCGCCCGCCAGAATTATCGAAATAGCACCCGCGATCGCTGACGCACCCAGCGGGGACTTGTACCACGAACTGCCAGACGTAGCGAGCATCCTCGCCCGAGATGCAAGGCCAATAGCCTCGCGACTCCAATCCCATAGTTCTCGGATGCCGATGGGCGCGTCAGGAAGACCTAATTCTTCACGGGCTGACTGCAATTCGCGGCGCGCTTCAGCGACCCGACCGGAGAATTCTTCGTCATCGGCTACTTCTCGCCAGATGTCCTCGACCCGGACGTCCCTGAGATATTCGAGTTCACGCTTGTACCGACTCTCAACCTTGTTGATCTCGACTAGGATCCGCTCTGACCGACTCTGAACAAGATCTACTTCGCGTTGCGCCGAAGAAAACCTTTCCTCAATTGCATCAATTTTATCCTTGGCGTCTTTCAGCACCTTCTCCAGAACCCCTTCGGAGAGGTTCAATCTATTGAAGATTCGCTCCATCAAGCTTGCCCAGAGATTCCCTCTGGAGTAATGCCAGGCACCAAAGTGTATGTGTCTGACAAGATCTTCGAACGCGTCAGGATGCTCGACAGCGACGCTATCAATGTTTTCCCGGATCTTCTGCATGAAGAACGTCTTGCCACTCCCCCACTCACCGTAGATTGCTACAGCCAGTGGCGGTTGCAGTTGCTTCTGCGCGAGTACAGCCGCAATCCCTCGCGCGGGGCCTTCGACACCCAAAAGGTCCGGACCGCTCGTATCATCTCCGGCTATCGCGGGAATCAGCAGGGAGGGCGACCCCGATGCCGCGCCCAATTCGCCGGCTGATGATGACTCCTCTTCGTCTTCCTCGATCATCGTGCCGTCGCCACGGCTGAAGATCCCGAAGTTGCCTTCCATGGCGGCGGTCCTGAGCGCTTCGGCACGCGCATGCATCTCGCCAGGATCAGCAAGAAACTCTTGCATTACCTCGATGTCGAGCTTCCCACCCCGCGTGGGCTTGCCAGTGTATGAGGGATGCCGTGTCGCAATGTCGGTCGTTTTCCGCCCGACACTGTTCGGATTTCGAAACCTCTCCTCGGCCCGAGCATCATCAGGATGTATCGGCAGAGACCGTAGTAGGCGCGAGAGTTCAACTACCGCGGCGTCATTGGCGCGCAGTTCACGCCAGCCGTTTTGCATGACCAGATCGCACGCCAGGACGAGCTCGTCCCGCGTCCACGCGGGACTCCGAACCATGTGAACAAACCTAGCTTCGGATCAATTAGTTAGCAAGCGGCACAACACAATTCGATCCATGGGTCCGATGCCCAGGCTGTTCGACGGGCATGGCCAGAAGGGATCTCCACTCTGCACACCCGTATTGACCAGAGGCTGAGCACTGGACCTCCGCCGGAGCTACAAACCCGCGTTAATCACTCCTCCCCGTGGGGAACATCGACAATGACGGCGTCCGTGGAGTCGATGGTCCTGAACCGAATTATGCGATCGTCGTAGCCTCGGGCCGACGCGGGCGCGACGAAGCCGAAGCCCATGACCAGCTTGCCCCGGTCGATGTGGCCGTCGGGGGAAATGTCTGCGCTGTGGCGGGGTTCGACTACCGGGTAGAGCATGAGGGCACCGCGGCGGTCGGCTACCAGAGATTCGGTGTTGGGGTCGGCGGAGTCCGGAAGGCCGCCGGCGATGCGGATGGCGATGCTGCGGTGGCGGCTGGTGCTGATGGCGCCGAAGAGAGGGTCACGGCGGCGTACTCGTTCCCATCGGGTGAAGCTGCGGCCGGTGGCGCCGAGGGCAACCTCTTTGATTGCGCCGCGCATTGTTTGGGGGGCCAGGACGATCCACTCGTCGACGGCGGCTGCAGGACCGCGGGTGATTGCGGTGAGGTATTCGATGTGGGGGTCGAATTGCCCCGGGGTGAGCCAGCGCATTTCTCGGACGATATCGAGAAACTCGTCGGGGGCCAGGCGCCCGGTGAGGGCGGTGACTCGGTGGGCGATGCCCTTCTCCGGAAAGTGGTATGCGTAATCGGTTGTGGCAGTGGATAGTCTGTCGAAGACGGGACTCCAGAGGTTGGTGTTGTGTCGGAGATCCACGGAGCGGCTCGGGTAGCCAAACGGCTCACGCCAAAGTCCGGGGGAACGGATCTCGACGAGTCGGGCATTGTACATCTTGTTGGCGCTGGTCGGTTTCAGCAGCGGCAGATGTTGGGACACCAACGGCGGTATCTCGGCCGGCGTCACCTGTGGCACGCCGTCGACCATGATCGCGTACTGCTCGAGCTCGCGCCGGAACGATTCCTCGTCCATGCATACCGCCTCGAAGGCTTTGTACAGGTCGATGTCCTGCTTCCCGTGCTCCTCTTCACGGCCGATATACAGCCGCACCAGATCTCGATACCCCTCGCGGAAACCGAACCAGCGGCCCATCTGCATCAGTGCCGAGGCATTGGTCGAGCGGCGGCGGAAGTAGGAGACCGTCAAGCCCTCGACGGTGAAGCCACGGGAGAGTTTCTGACCACCAATGAGGATCTTCCAGATTGGGCGACGGTCGAAATCGGCTTCGCCGGTTTCGATGTCCTTGTCGCCGTTCACCACGATGATGGGCTTCTGATCTGCGCTGATGTTCATGACGGCGGGGCCTACATAGGGCATCAAGTCGTCATAGGTGGCGGGTACTGCATAGCCGGCGGCGCGGCCCGCGGAGACCGGAGTGATGTCCGACTCGAAGAGGGCGCGAAGGCGGGTGTGGCCATGAGAGCTGGAATAGCCTGCCTGCCACCACAATTTGGTGATACGACTGAGAAGTTCACGATGGGACTCGACCCAGTTGGATTCGTGGATGAGCATGGTGTGGTGGCGGAAGTAGTCTTCGCCCAATGCATCTCGGTCCCGGCGAAATAACTTCATCGCCGCGGTCAGAACGTACATGTCGATTGCGCGCTCGAGTGGTTCGGTGTCGTCCTCATCAGATACCACGACGTCTCGGACATGGGCCATCTCGTTAGAGGTCGCATAGGTGCGCTGTTCATCCGGGTCGTCGGAGTCGAAGTCGTGGAAGTCGCTGGCGCCCATGTACCCCTCGGGCCGGGGTAGGGAGATGATGAAGTCCTTGGGGAAGATGTCGGCAGTGTCGCTGGGATCGATGAAGACGTTGGCGTACGGGGTGGCCGTGTAGCCGACGTACTGGGCCCGCGGGAGCAGGGTGAGAAGTTCGGAGATCTTCTGGTTGATCGCAGTGCGGTCGGCGTCGGGCTTGGGGCGGGAGGTGTTGACCGAGGCTTCGTCGGATTCGTCATCGATGATGAGTACAGGGATCTCCGACAACGGCGTACGAATCTTCTTGAGATCCTTGACCAGTTTGCCGAGCACCGACTTGTTCTTCTTCACCACCATCAACCGTGCGGCGGACCGATGCAGGTTGCGGGCATCGTAGAGCGGGACCGCCGGTTCCTGCTTCTCGAACTCCAGCGCAGTGATGCCCCTCAACAGCGCTTTGTAGTCGTCGTGACGGGTGGTCAGGCGCACGATGTCGAAGCCGCCCAGAGCCGATGGGTGGTCGCCGAATTCGACGAACTTGCGTTGCAGCCACTCCTGGTCGTCGTAGTAGTCGGAGTCATATTCGCTGCCGCCGCCCATGATGTTCTCGCGCCCCACCAACTCTTTGTCGAGGCGGCGTTGGGTCTGGTCACGCAACAGGTTCAGCGTTCCGCCGAGCACGATGATCAGGCGGTAACCAGCATCCATCGCTTTTGCGATAACACCGGTGAAATTGGCGGTCTTCCCGGATTGGACGTAGCCGACAACCAGCCCCTTCGACTGATAGGCGTCCGGGCGGGTGGGATCGGCAAGGCGCTCGACCACACTGTCTGCGGCGAGGTCGACGCCGGCGACCGCTTCGTCGGACCAACCCTTCTCCGACAACAATGCGCTGTACCGCGGCCAATACCATTCCCGCCCATGCTTGGACTCGACTGTGCGCCAAGCCTTGAAGTCCTTGCTGATCACAACCGGCCCGGACGCCAGCGGCACCGGGCAGACGGTGTCCAGCAGCTTTGCCGTCTCTTCCTCGACGGCGAGCTCACGATAGATGTCAGCGCGTCGTTCTTCTGTACGCGGGGAAGCAGCCGACCACAGTGGATTCTCGGTGAAATCCCACTGCACCAACTGCTTTCGCCACATTTCGACCAGCTGATCACCGGCCTCCGCGGCACGCAACGCCTGCTGGAAGTCCGTCTCGAAAGCATACTGTGCGGTGCCCGGTAGGTCCTCAGCTTGATACTCCATCGCACGCACCAGCCGCTTCGGCTTACTGCCCGAAAGGTCGGCCAGCACTGCATGGTGCAGGGCGATACGCGGCGCGGCATCCGGTGTATGCACGGTCATTCCCCATCCCGATCGCTCAAGCGATCCATTTCCGCCCGCGCCGCGGCCACCAGCACCGTCTGCCACAGCTGCAGATTGTCCTTGTCCCGAGGGCCGATTCGTTCCCGTTGGAACACCTCGTTCACCATCAGGTAGAGCATCGATTTGATCATCGGGGCGTCGTTCATCCCGCCGCGGCGCCCGCCCAGAACAGCCGGGCGATAGCGCTGGTTCAACAGGATTCGGTGACCTTCGCGATCCAGTTCGAAGAAGGCCTCACCCTCGATCGCTTCCCAGCGGATGGAGATGGGGTCCTCCCCCGGCAACGTCGGAAGTTCTTCCGAAAGTGCCTCCCGCACAGTGGGATCCATCCCCCGTCCCGCCGGAATCACCGGCCTGCGCTCCACGCCGGTGCGGCGCCGCGCCTCCCTATAAGTGCTGTCTGCGGCAGTCAGGTAGCCGCCGAAGGTCCGACCACTGTCGTCGGCCGCATTCTCCAGTGCCGCAATGAACTCCGGCGAGATTTCGACGCCGTCCTTCTTGACCGTGAGTCGGAAGATATCGCCGGACACCGGCGGCAGTTCCACCGCCACACGCGCCAGTGCCAGATGTTGTTCGGGCTGACGGAAATTGTTCCAGCCACCCGCCTGCACAAGACGGTCGTTGCGGTACAGATAGAAGCCCTGGGTATCCAGCAATGATCCGATTCCGCGGAATTGGGCCACGGTCGATTTGGGTGGCCAGATATGAGAATGGAGCGGCACGACGCCGACCGACGGCACCTCGACCTTGAAGGTGCGCGGGTATTCGGGGTTGCCCGTCACCGGGTAGCCGAACGGATCTACCGGCAGCACACCATAATTCATCACCACCATGCCGGTGGCGATGTCCTCGACGGCGATGGTGATGTTGAAGTCACCCCGAGCCAGAAACCGGTGCAGCTGCAAACCCAGATGCATACCCAGCTTGCTGACGGTACGAGCCAGATAACGCTCGGTCTGTTCAGGTCCACCGTTGCGTGGGAAATCCTTGACCCCGTCCCAGCGAACTACCGTGCCATTCCAGTCGATCGGCTGACCGCCGGAATAGCGGTCGATGAGGGATTGGGCGTACCCGGGTTCCACGATGTCGCATTGAAAGCCGTCCTTCGCATGCTCCATCACCCACCGTCGACCGGCCGGACGGCTCGTCTTGGTGCGGCTGACCACCGTCACCGCGGCAGCGTGACTGAGCGAGGCCGACTTCAGACCGGTCCCGAACATGCCGAGCGCACCCTGGCGATAGTTTCGCCGACCGCCGACCGTCATCGCGACATCGAGCTCGTCCTCGGTCATCCCGCTGCCGTTGTCGATGAGCAACAGACTGGTCAAGCGATCGCCGTCGCGCAGGAAGTGGATGACAACATCACCGGCTCCGGCATCGATCGAGTTGTCGACCAAATCGGCTACGGCAGCCTCGAATCCATAACCCTGGCTGGTGAGAGCCTCCATGTAGCGGGGGTCCGGTGGAAGGTGTTTCGTCCCTGTCGTGGGGACATCGAACTTCCACTCTTCCGCCATGATCACCCCTGCTCGAGAACGCCGACGAGAACTCTAGCCAGAAATTCGAGTCGAGCCCGGGAGCGTTACGAACAAGCCGAGAGTGACCGATTCAGTGACCGATTCCAACGGCGAGTGCGTGGAGTGCACGGACGGCGAGGTCTGCCGGGGATCCGTCGCCGCTCGTCGGTCCGTTGTCGGATGCCCACTGCTCGACCGCGATTCGGATTGCACCGGCGGCGGCTGCGGCGAGAAGGCGGAGGCGCAGGGGATCTGCGTCGGTGCCTGCCAGATCGGCCAGCACACGGAGTAATTCGCGCTCGGCTTCGAGGTTGATGCGGTGCCAGACGGTGCGGAGGGCTGGGTCGTCGTCCATCGCGTGGATTAGTCCGCGCGTGATTTCGAGGTCTTCGGGGGCGCCCTCGAACGTGAGGGAGGATCGGGCTGCTGCCTCGAGCTCCGGCAAAGTGGGCAGCCGCCGCGGGCCGGAGGCGACGATCTCCAACCAGCGTTGGGCTCCCGCCGCGAGCATGGGCTCGACTGCTTCTTCCTTCGTGCGCGAGTACCGGTAGAAGGTGCGGAGGGCTACGCCGGATTCGGCGGCTATTTGGTCTGCCGTGACCTCGGAGGTGCCGTGTTCCGCGAACAACCGGGCTGCGGTTCGGGCTATGTCCATGCGGGTTTCTTGTTTGCGGCGTTCGGCGAGGGTGGGGCGGGGTTGGGCGGACATTTTTCACCTCCTGTGGCGGGCTCGTTGGGACAATCCTAGTTGACGGGATGCCACGATGACATGACGTGCCATGTAGGCGTAGCGTGACAGGAGAGGCTGAGAACCTACGTAAGGAGAACCGCAATGGAGCGTTTTGACGGCCGTCGTGTAGTGATCACCGGGGCGGGGTCGGGGATTGGGCGGGCTACCGTGCATCGGATCCTGGCCGAGGGTGGGCAGGTTGTCGGGGCGGACGTGAACGAGGCCGGGCTGGCGGAGACTGCCAAGCAGGCGGCGGAGAACGGGAATGGGGATCGGCTCACCACGCTGGTGCTGGACATCGCTGACGAGGAGTCGGTGAAGGCCGGTGTTGCTGCTGCGGTCGAGGCGCTGGGTGGGATCGATGCGCTGATCAATGCGGCGGGCATTCTGCGGTCGGCGCATACGCACGAGATGCCGCTGGCTGATTTCAACAAGATCATTGCCATCAACCTGACCGGTACGTTCCTGATGATTCGGGAGGCGCTGCCGCAGCTGCTCGCCTCGGACAAGGGCGTGATCGTCAACTTCACGTCGACGTCCGCGTTCTTCGCGCACCCGTACATGTCCGCGTATGCCGCGTCCAAGGGCGGCATCATGTCCATGACGCACGCGCTCGCCGCGGAGTACTCCAAGCAGGGTCTGCGCGTGGTTGCCGTTGCGCCGGGGTCGATTTCGAGTGACATGACCTCCGGGCGTGGCCCGGGGCTGCCGGCGGATGCCGATCTGAGCCTGTTCATGAAGCTCGCGCCGGGAATCGGGCAGGGCTTCGCGTCGCCGGATACCGTGGCGGGCGTGGTCGCCATGCTGGCGTCGGATGATGGTGCGTTCATCACCGGCACCGAGATCCGGATCGACGGCGGCACGCACTACTGAGTCTGCGACACTCGGTTCGACACCCACAGTGTCGAATCGAGTCGCAATTGCGAACGGCCCTGCGGGAGAATTCCTGCGGGGCCATTGCTGTGCAATGGGTTTCAGGGTCGCTCAGGGTCCCCTGTCATACATGAGGACCATTCGGCCCTGAATTCACAGGGATTCGGATTCACAAAAGGACACAAGTCGGGCACAGTTGCTGACCATGAAGTCGACATCTCTACGCCGGATCACAGCCCGTGTGGCTGTCGCCGGTGCGATCGCCCTGGTTCCCCTTGCGGCAGTGACCATTCCGGCCTCCGCGGACGTTCCGCTGGACAACGCGCCCAGCGATGTGGCGTGGCCGCACCACCAGGACGGCTGGTGGGATCGCGACGATTGGCGCCACCGCCACGACCGCGACGACTGGAACCACGACCGCGACGACTGCAACCCGGGCTGGTGGCCCAACCGCGGCAACGGCTGGTGGCGCAACGCGCTGCCGGACAGCTTCGGCAGCTGGTAAACCCGAGACACGACCACACCTCGCGCGATCCCCTCACGCGTGAACAGCGAAGGCCTGCCAGGAGAAAACCTGGCGGGCCTTCGCGGCTGAAATCCCGGAACCCTCAGGCCGTCACGGCGCTTGCAGGCTCTCGAACGTGACCGCAAGTGTGACCGGGGAATCGAGAACCAAGCCGGTTCGGTGGACGTGATGCGGTTCGTACCTCAGACCCGACCAGTCCAGACGGTATTCCTCGATGCGGTCGATGATCTCCCAGCTCTTGTCGAAATGCACGATGAGATAGACGGGAATTCTCGCGCGTGCGTAGAGGACCCGTTTGATACCGATATCCGTATCGACGGTTTCCTTCGAGGCCACCTCGATCACGAGCTGAATGTGGTCTCGCACGGTGTTGACGTCGTATGGCTCGCAGTCACGAACCATGATGCCGGGGTATCGGACATTCAGCCGACGGTCGGCACGCTGATCTTCGGAGTCCGGAAGTCGAACCGCGACATCGGAGTCCACCACGAGGCACGGTCCTGACGGGTGGCGCGCGGCTTCGATCAAAGATGCCAGTCGACGCACCACTCGGCTGTGTGCGCCGCTCTGGGACATCAGTCTGACCAGTCGACCGTCCACGATCTCGATATCACCGGCGGTTTCGCCGAACGCATCCGGTTCGGCGGCGAGAAACTCCTCGGCCGTCAGATAGCGGCTCTCATCTGCGGGCGATACGGTCACCGGCACCTCTCAGATCAAGCCAATGAATATCGAGGACATCGATATCGTAGTCCGCAGTATGCCAACGACCTGGTGACATGAAACGACCCGCCGGGCACTGGGTCCGGCGGGTCGCAGTCGCGAAACCCTTAGGCGGTTTCGGTGATCGGGCGGTCGACCCAGCTCATCAGGCCGCGGAGCTTGGCGCCGGTGACCTCGATGGGGTGCTCGGCGTTGGCCTTGCGCAGGGCCTCGAGCTCCTTGTTGCCACCCTCGACGTTGGCGACCAGGCGCTTGACGAAGGTGCCGTCCTGGATGTCGGTCAGGATCGCCTTCATGCGCTCCTTGGTGCCGGCGTCGATGACGCGCGGGCCCGACAGGTAGCCACCGAACTCGGCGGTGTCGGAGACCGAGTAGTTCATGCGGGCGATGCCGCCCTCGTACATCAGGTCGACGATCAGCTTGAGCTCGTGCAGGACCTCGAAGTAGGCCATCTCCGGCGCGTAGCCGGCCTCGACCATGACCTCGAAACCGGTCTTGACCAGTTCCTCGGTGCCACCGCAGAGCACAGCCTGCTCACCGAAGAGGTCGGTCTCGGTCTCTTCCTTGAAGGTGGTCTTGATGACGCCGGCGCGGGTGCCGCCGATGCCCTTGGCGTAGGACAGCGCCAGCGCCTGGCCGGTGCCGGTCGGGTCCTGGTCGATGGCGATCAGGGCCGGAACGCCCTTGCCGTCGACGAACTGACGACGCACCAGGTGGCCCGGGCCCTTCGGGGCGACCATGCCGACGGTGACATTGGCCGGAGCCTTGATCAGACCGAAGTGGATGTTGAGGCCGTGGCCGAAGAACAGCGCGTCGCCGTCCTTCAGGTGCGGCTCGATGTCGTTGGTGAAGATCGAGGCCTGCGCGGTGTCGGGCGCGAGGACCATGATCACGTCGGCCCACTCGGCGACCTCGGCCGGGGTGCCGACGGTCAGGCCGGCCTCTTCGGCCTTGGCACGGGACTTCGAGCCCTCCTTGAGGCCGATGCGCACGTCGACGCCGGAGTCGCGCAGGCTCAGCGAGTGGGCGTGGCCCTGGCTGCCGTAGCCGATGACCGCGACCTTCTTGCCCTGGATGATCGACAGATCGGCATCGTCGTCGTAGAACATCTCGACTGCCACTTTGGGTGCTCCTTCTTGGATTCTGTGATTAAGCGTGGTGGATCCCGGCCGAAAGCATGCCGGGATGGCGGGCGGATGGCCGCCGCGGCGGCCGGTTACTAGCGAGTCGCGGTGATCGACTTGGGTCCACGACCCACCGCGACGACTCCGGACTGCACGATCTCACGGATCCCGTAGGGCTCCATCATGCGCAGCAGCGCGTCGAGCTTGGAGCGGGTGCCGGTGGCCTCGATGGTCAGCGCGTCGGGCGACACGTCGATCACCTTCGCGCGGAACAGGTTCACGGCCTCGATCACCTGGGTGCGCACACTGGCGTCGGCGCGCACCTTCACCAGGATCAGTTCGCGGGCCACGGAGCTGTCCGTGTCCTGCTCGACGATCTTGATGACGTTGACCAGCTTGTTCAACTGCTTGGTGACCTGCTCCAGCGGCAGATCCTCCACCGTGACGACGATGGTCATGCGCGAGATCTCCGGGATCTCGGTGCCGCCCACCGCGAGCGACTGGATATTGAAGCCACGCCGGGAGAACAGACTGGCCACGCGGGCCAGCACGCCCGGCTTGTCCTCCACCAGCACGGACAGGGTGTGGGTGGTCGTCATTCCTCGGTCCCCTTCTGGGAGGCACGCTCGTGGGCGGCCAGCGAAGCCTTCTCGTGTGACATCGCCTCGTGGATCACGGCGGGCTCGGACGCCGACTCGTCGTCATCGAACAGCGGGCGGATGCCGCGCGCGGCCATGATCTCGTCGTTGGAGGTGCCGGCGGCGACCATCGGCCACACCTGTGCGTCCTTGCCGACGATGAAGTCGATCACCACGGGCCGGTCGTTGATCGACTGCGCCTCGCGGATCGCGGCCTCCACGTCCTCTTCCTTCTCCACGCGAATGCCGTGGCAGCCCAGCGCCTCCGCCAGCTTCACGAAGTCGGGGATGCGCAGGGTGTGGGTGCCCAGGTCGGTGTTGGAGTAGCGCTGCTCGTAGAACAGGGTCTGCCACTGCCGGACCATGCCCAGGTTGCCGTTGTTGATCAGCGCGACCTTGATCGGCACGCCCTCGACGGCACAGGTGGCCAGCTCCTGATTGGTCATCTGGAAGCAGCCGTCACCGTCGATGGCCCAGACCTCGCGGTCCGGCATGCCCATCTTGGCGCCCATGGCGGCCGGCACGGCGTAACCCATGGTGCCCAGACCACCGGAGTTCAGCCAGGTGCGCGGCTTCTCGTACTTGATGAACTGCGCTGCCCACATCTGGTGCTGGCCGACGCCGGCACAGTAGATGGCGTCGGGACCGGCCATCTGGCCCAGCTTCTCGATGACGAACTCCGGCGACAGCGAACCGTCGGACGGGGTCTTCCAGCCCAGCGGGTAGCTGTCGCGGACACCGCTCAGGTAGTGCCACCACTCGGTCAGATCCAGCAGCGGAGCCTTGCCCGCGGCGGCCGGATCGGCCTTGAGGGTCTCGATCAGCTCGGCGATGACCTCGCGGCAGTCGCCCACGATCGGCACGTCCGCGTGGCGGTTCTTGCCGATCTCGGCCGGGTCGATGTCGGCGTGAATCACCTTGGCGTTCGGCGCGAACGAGTCCAGCTGGCCGGTGACGCGGTCGTCGAAACGCGCGCCCAGGGTGATCAGCAGGTCCGAACGCTGCAGTGCCGCAACGGCTCCCACGGTGCCGTGCATACCCGGCATGCCCATGTTCAGGGTGTGGGTGTCGGGGAACGCGCCGCGCGCCATCAGGGTGGTGACCACCGGAATGCCGGTCAGCTCGGCCAGTTCCAGCAGTTCCTCGTTGGCGTCGGCCTTGATCACACCGCCGCCGACGTACAGCACCGGGGCCTTGGCGTCCATGATCATCCGGGCGGCCTCGCGCACCTGCTTGCCGTGCGGCTTGGTGACCGGACGGTAGCCGGGCAGCTTCATCTCCGGCGGCCAGGAGAAGGTGGTCTGCGCCTGCAGCACATCCTTCGGGATGTCGACCAGCACCGCGCCCGGGCGGCCGGTGGAGGCCAGGTGGAACGCCTCGGCGATCATCCGCGGGATGTCGATCGGGTCGGTGACCAGGAAGTTGTGCTTGGTGCACGCCATGGTGATGCCGGAGATGTCGGCTTCCTGGAAGGCGTCGGTGCCGATCAACGAACGGCCGACCTGACCGGTGATGGCCACCAGCGGCACCGAGTCCATCTGCGCGTCCGCGATCGGGGTGACCAGGTTGGTCGCGCCCGGACCGGACGTGGCCATGCACACACCCACCTTGCCGGTCGCCTGTGCGTAGCCGGTCGCGGCGTGACCCGCGCCCTGCTCGTGGCGGACCAGCACGTGGCGGACCTTGGTGGAATCGAACAGCGGGTCGTAGACGGGAAGAATCGCACCGCCCGGAATGCCGAATACCGTGTCGACGCCGAGCTCCTCGAGGGAACGGACGACCGACTGCGCGCCGGTGACCCGCTCGGGCGGGACCTGGCGGCGGTTCGAGGCCGGAGCAGAAGCTGACTCTCGGCCAGCCGAGGAGGTCGGCTGAGTGGCCGAAGGCGCGGGCCTGCGGGCCGAGGGCCCGGGCCGGGCGGTAGGTGCGCTCACCGTCTTGGTTCCTAACTGCTTGTCGTTCCAGTCCATGGACTTGCCTGAACACAAAAAAGCCCCCGACAGCCAGTGGCTGTTCGAGGGTGGCGCGTCGCAGCTGCGAGCTGACGTAAATGACCTACAGTCGTCGGCTCAGCGCTGGACGCGCCGGCCGATTACGAGCAACTCGGTTCGATTCACGCGCTCGACGGTATGCGCGCGTGGGTCGTCCAGTCAAACAGCTGACCTATTGGGTCTCATTATGTGAGACAGTGCGGTTGATCGGGTCCGTTCACCGTGATGCAAGGATGGGGGTGTGTCCTCACAGCATCAGTCCGTGCCACCTGCTCGATCGTCCCACACGCCCGAGTCCGAATCCGACGCGGGTCGCGTGATCCGTATCCCCCGGCTCGCTCACCTCGGCGTGTTCATCCTGCTGTTCTGCGTGGCGTTCGCGTTCTTCGGGTGGCCGCAGGTGCTGTGGATCCTGTTCGCCATCCCGGCCGCCGTGGTGGTGTGGATCGAGCGGACCCGGACAACCGTCTCGGACAATGGCGTCGACACGCGCACCCTGTTCGGCGGGCGGCACATCGACTGGGCCGACGTGCGCGGGCTGCGTATCCCCAAGCGGGGGTACCTGCAGCTGCATCTGGCCGACGACTCCGATGTGACGCTGCCCGCGGTGGGATACAACCGGCTCGCGGATCTCGTCGATGCCTCGGGTGGGCGCATCCCGGATCCGTTCGTGGAGCCCGAGGAGGATGAGGACGAAGCCGGCGACACTGCGGCCGAAACCACCGAGGCGGTGTCCGAATCCGCCGACGCTGTGTCCGAAACCACGGAGCACGCGGCCGAAACCACCGAGCCGACGGCCGAATCCACCGAGCGCGAGGCCGATTCCGGCAAGTCGTAAGCGTTTCGGGGGTGCGGAGTTCTTACCGGCGGTGATCGAGGTCATGGCGCGGGAGTAACGTTGAGGCCCGCCGGAGAACGTCGCGAGACGTATTTCTGGACAGTCGCTCAACAGCCCACTGCGACACGACCCGAGGACCTGACCAATGCCACCGCTTCGCTCACGCATCACCACCGCCGGCCGTAATGCCGCGGGCGCACGCGCCCTCTGGCGCGCGACCGGTCTCACCGACTCCGACTTCGGGAAGCCGATCGTCGCCATCGCGAACTCCTACACCCAGTTCGTCCCCGGCCACGTGCACCTGAAGGACGTCGGCGAGATCGTGGCCGAGGCGGTCCGGGCGGCCGGCGGCGTGCCGCGCGAATTCCACACCATTGCCGTGGACGACGGCATCGCCATGGGTCACGGCGGCATGCTGTACTCGCTGCCCTCGCGCGAGATCATCGCGGACTCCGTGGAATACATGGCCAACGCGCACACCGCGGACGCGCTCGTGTGTATCTCCAACTGCGACAAGATCACCCCCGGCATGCTGAACGCCGCCATGCGGCTCAACATCCCGGCCGTGTTCGTCTCCGGCGGTCCGATGGAGGCCGGTAAGGCCGTGGTCGTCGGCGGCGTGGCCCAGGCCCCGACCGACCTGATCACCGCCATCTCCGCCAGCGCCTCGCCGAACGTCACCGAGGACGGGCTCACCGAGGTCGAGCGCTCCGCCTGCCCGACCTGCGGCTCCTGCTCGGGCATGTTCACTGCCAACTCCATGAACTGCCTCACCGAGGCGCTGGGCCTGGCGCTGCCGGGCAACGGCTCCACGCTGGCCACCCACGCCGCGCGCCGGGCGCTGTTCGAGAAGGCCGGCCGCGTCATCGTCGATATCGCCACCCGCTGGTACCGCGACGACGACGCCTCGGTACTGCCGCGGAACGTGGCCAATGCCAAGGCCTTCCGCAATGCCATGGCGCTCGATGTGGCCATGGGCGGTTCCACCAACACCGTGCTGCACACCCTCGCCGCCGCGCAGGAGGGTGAGATCGAGTTCGATCTGCAGACCATCGACGAGATCTCGCGGCGCGTGCCCTGTCTGTCCAAGGTGTCGCCGAACTCCGACTACCACATGGAGGACGTGCACCGCGCCGGTGGCATCCCGGCCATCCTGGGCGAGCTGCGCCGCGCCGGCCTGCTCGAGACCGACGTGACCACGGTGCACACCGCGTCCTTCGACGAGTGGCTCGACACCTGGGATATCCGCTCCGGCAAGGCTTCCGACGAAGCCGTCGAGCTGTTCCACGCCGCGCCCGGCGGGGTGCGCACCACCGTGCCGTTCTCCACCGAGAACCGCTGGTCCTCGCTCGACACCGACGCCGAGGGCGGCTGCATCCGTGACAAGGCGCACGCCTACACCGTCGAGGGCGGGCTGTGCGTGCTGCGCGGCAATATCGCCCCGGACGGCGCGATCCTGAAGACCGCCGGTATCGACGAGGACCTGTTCACCTTCGAGGGCCCGGCAGTGGTGGTCGAATCCCAGGAGGAGGCGGTCTCGAAGATCCTGGGCAAGGAGATCAAGCCCGGCGACGTGGTCGTGGTCCGCTACGAGGGTCCCTCCGGCGGCCCGGGCATGCAGGAGATGCTGCACCCCACCTCGTTCCTGAAGGGCGTCGGCCTGGGCAAGGTCTGCGCGCTCATCACCGACGGCCGCTTCTCCGGCGGCACCTCGGGCCTGTCCATCGGCCACATCTCCCCGGAGGCGGCCAGCGGCGGGTCCATCGGCCTCATCGAGAACGGCGACCGCATCCGCATCGACGTGCACACCCGCGCGCTCGAATTGCTGGTCCCCGAAGACGTTCTCGCGGAGCGCCGCGTGAAAATGGAAGCGTCCGAACGGCCGTGGCTGCCCGTGAACCGCGAGCGCCCGGTGACGACCGCGCTGCGTGCCTACGCCGCGCTCGCCACCTCCGCCGACAAGGGTGCCGTCCGGCGCGTGCCGTAATCAAGAAAGCAAGGGAATGACAATCGAATACATCGGCAAGGCCGACTCCATGCTTGCCGAGTACACGGCCATGCTCCAGCGGTCGGACGCCCGCAATGCCGAGGCGAAGGCATTGCTCGCCGAGGCCGAGGAGCTGGCCGCCGAGGTGCGGGAACTCGACCACGCCGAGTTCATGGCGACGCCGGACGAGCAGATGCGCATCAACCAGCACCGGGCGATGCTGCACCAGGAGATCGACATGAAGTCCGGCCGGGTCCTCCAGCTCCACCAGGAGACCTTCCAGGAATGGGAATCCTGGACCACGCGTCAGTGGTGAAAGGTGGTGGGGGGCAAGCCCCCCACACCCCCGGGAGAGGATTGCGGGGGCAAGCCCCCGCACCCTCGGAGAAGAATTTGTGGGGGCAAGCCCCCACACCCCTGGGAAGACTGGCCGGGCGCCAGCTCCATATCCCGTGGAAGGACTTGCGGGCGCCAGTCCCACACCCCCCGGGTAGGAGATTTGTGGGGCAAGCCCACACCCTCGAAGGGGCTCGCGGGATCTTTCAGATCACACCTGAACGTCTCGCGGAGCCTCCCGCGCAGCCGGAGGATGCAGGGTCTCGCCCACGCTGGTGAAGCGCACAGGATTTACCACGTCTCATGCTGTACACGAGGAGTTCCTGCGGGGGCACACCGTTCGAGGGTTCTCACATGGACCGTACGACGAAGCGGCCGTATCGATCTGTTGGGATCGGTACGGCCGCTTGGCGGTTCGGGGTGTCGGGGGTTAGTTGAAGGTGATGCCGGATAGGGGGTTGCCGCCGTGGAGGTAGGTGTAGGCGAGGATGGCGGCGGCCAGGGCGGCGGCGATGGCGGCTAGGGAGCCCCAGAGGGGTCTGGTGGCCCAGCCTCGGTTGCGGTCGAGGGAGAGGCGGCCGGGGCCGGTGAGGATGAGGATGGCGGCGAGGGCTATCAGGATGGATTCGAGTTCTACCGAGTTGCCCTTGGCGGAGTATTGGAAGCCGGGGACCATGGACTGCTTCCACATCCAGGCGTCGAGGATGATGGCGAGCAGGGCGCCGGCGGCCAGGGGGGTCGCCACGCCGAGGGCGACCATGATGCCGCCGCCGAGTTCGCCGGCGATGAGGAGGGGGGCGGCGAGGTCCACATGCTTCCAGCCGCCGTTCTCCATGGCGGTTCTGATGCCGTCGTAGCCGGGGCCGTGGAACCAGCCCGCGGCCTTCTGCAGGCCGTGGTAGATGAAGGTGCCGCCGATGACCAAGCGCAGCAACAGCAGTCCGAGGTCCAGCGTGCCGCGGCGGTCGTCGCGGCGGCGGACCCGGCCGTTGCTGTCGGCGGGGCTGGGCGGTGCCGGCGGGATGCTGGCGAAGGAGTAGGTCGGGGACGGCTCGGTGATGGTGCCGTCGGCCGCACCGGGGATGGCGCTCTTGACCTGGTTGTAGAGCGGGACCTCGGGGTCGAGACCCAGTTCCTCGTCGGTGCGGGGTAGCTTCTCGGTGGTTTGGACGCCGGACGGGGTGGCGAACTGTTCGGTCGGCGAATCGAAGGGGCTCCGGACCGGTTCACCGGCCGGTCGCGGAGCAGCGGGCGGCAGGTCGCCCGCCACGGCGGACGGCTCGTTCGGCTTGTCTGTCACGCGGGCCACACTATTAGCCAGAACCGCTCGGCACACAGCAGAACACGGGCGTGTCCACCGTCCGATTCGCGCCACGGCGAAGGAAGGGACACCCCGTCCGAGCGTGGACGGCAGGTTTTCCGTAACGTCTCAACCATGAGTTTGGTTGCCGCAGGCCGTGCCGGGGTGGGTGCGCGGAGAGTTGTGCTGGGCGTGACGCTCGGCGCCGTGCTGCTGTCCGGCTGCGCCCGCTTCGATGATCGTGCCTCGAGCCCGTTCACCACGGAGCCGACCTGGCAGGACGCCGAGCCCAGCACCACCACGCCGAAGGTGCCGCCGACCAATGCCAAACGCCCCGATCTGCCGTGCGTGGATCCCGATCTGGCAGTGGTGGTCTCGTGCCTGGACACCACCGCCGGCCTGGTCGCGCTGCCGGACGGCGGGAGCGCGCTGGTGGCCGAACGCACCACGGGGCGCATCCTGAAGGTGGTCGCCACCGACGAGGGCGAGCCGCCCGCGCCCATCGAGGTCGCCCGGCTGGATGTGGATCCGGCCGGCGACGGGGGTCTCACCGGCCTGGCGCTGTCGCCCACCTTCACCGAGGACGGGCTGATCTACGCGTACGTGACCACCGGGGGCGACAACCGGGTGGTGCGCATCTCCACCGACGGTGGCGCGCCCAAGCCGATCCTGACCGGAATCCCGAAGGGGGTCAACGGCAATCGCGGGTCCATCGATTTCGCCGCGCAGAACCGCATGCTGGTGCTCACCGGTGACGCCGGCAACCCGTCGCTGGCGGCCGACACCAACTCGATGGCAGGCAAGCTGCTCAGCATCAACTCCCCCGCGCCCGGCGCCTCCGCCGATGTGGTGGTGACCGGTATCGGCGTGGCGGGCGGGGTGTGCTCGGACGGCAAGGATTCCATCTGGATCACCGACCGCACCGCTACCGAGGATCGACTGCAGCGGGTCGGCCCCGACGGTGTCGCGGTGAAGGCTTGGACCTGGCCCGATCACCCCGGCGTAGCGGGCTGTGCCGCCGCCTCGGACGGGGTCGCGATCTCGCTGACCAACCAGCGGGCCCTGGCTCTCGCCACGGCCGACAAGAACACCCACGCCGTCACCGCGGCGCCTTCGCTGCTGGCCCAGGACAAGTACGGCCGCCTCGACGGTGCGACGCTGGGCGGCGACGGCAATATCTGGGTCGGCACCGTGAACAAACCCGACGGCAATCCCAACCAGTACGACGACCGCGTGGTGCGGATCCCGCCGCCGTCCGCGGGCCAGGGCAACGGACCGGACTAGCCACCGGCTTTCCCTGCGGCGCACAGCAACAGCTGTGCGCCGCAGTGTTTTTCGGGGAGTGCGAGTTCCGCTCGCTGCCACTACCGGCCAGTGCCAGCCATTTTCGAGTGCCGACACCGGCCCGTGCCCCCACGGATCCGGGTCCGGTTGCGATGTTCACGCCCGGGTCGAACGCCCCATACCGCGGGTTGGGCAAATGATCAGCAACTCTGGAGGAACGTGACGGGAAATATCGATGGTGGCGGCAGCGTCGATCTGGGTTCCGCGGCTTTGAATTTCGCCGATGTGGTGACCTCGATCATGTCGAACATCACCTACTGCTGCAGTCCTGGGGCAGCGCGTAGTCGAGAGGACACCGGATGCCGGGTCGGGCCCGAGGCGTTCACACGGCAGGGGCGACCGGCATTTGCAGTTCTACGACCCACCCGTCCGAGGTCGGGTCCTCGGGCGCATTGAGGTAGACCTCGCGGATGGGAGCATTGGGGGCGTAACGGTTCTCGTCGGCCCAGCGCCCCATGGCCTCGAAGGACACGCACAGTTCGGCCAGCTTCCCGCGATGCACCAGGGTCGCGGCCTGCGGAATCTCCGGCAGCAGGTGCAGGTCGAGGCTGCTGCCCGGCGCGGCGGTCCCCGCGACCTGATGCGCGACGTGCACGCGCAAACCTTCTTCGAGCTCTTCGTAATACACGACGGGCGCGCCGGTGATGGTGAGCCCGGCCTCCGGGATCAGTTTCCCGAGCCGGGCGTAGATCCGCTCGATGATGGGCCCGACCGCGGCCTCCCCGGATTCGGCCGCGACCTCGCTCATTTCGGCGACGAGCGTGGCGGACAGCGGTTTCACGATGATTTCCTGCTCGGGCATGACGCCCTCCTTCTGGATGCGCAGGAGCCTCGCCTCGACGCTCGCGAGCCGTGCGGTGTCCGCGGCCACCTGATTGGCCAGCTGCGCGCGACGCAGTTGCAGCATGCCGTGCAACCGCTCCGCGGACAGCTGCCCGTCGAGGAGCTCGGCCACCTGATTCAGGGTGAAGCCGAGTTCCTTCAACGCGACGATCCGGTTGAGCCGTGCGAGCTGTTCGGCCGAATAGAACCGATAGCCGCTGCACGGATCCACCTCGGACGGCGGCAGCAGTCCGATTTCGTCGTAGTGGCGCAGCATTCGCACCGACACCGATCCGAACCTGGCGAAGTCTCCGATACTGAACATGACCCCTCCAGGTTTAGGACCTCACACGGTGTGAGGGTCAAGCCCATGATCACTCGAGAGCTCGGGGCGGGGGGGGGGGGGCGCGCGGCCCGCGTGGGGTAGAGGGGGGGGGGGGGAGGGCTGGGTGGCGCCCCCGCCGGGGGGGGCCCCAGGGCGGGTGGGGGGGGTGGGGCC